>NZ_BAABKB010000004.1:0-380695 GCF_039543605.1 Streptomyces siamensis
AGCAGCGCTTCGAGCAGCACCAGGCGCAGGTCATCAAGTCCCGCGAGGCCGACGCCCAGGCGGCGGCCGAAGGCGGCGACGCGACACCGGCCCTCGCGTTCGAGAGCGCCGCCCCACCGGGCCGGCGCTCCTGGACCATAGGCGAATTCCGCCCGCCGTCGCGCGGTCAGGCGCGCACCGGGCTGCTCCTCGCGCCAGGTCTCGAACCCCCGACGTGGTGCACGCTCCTGGCGCTGGACATCGAGCAGTTCGCCCGCTCCAGCACACCTGTGCAGGGCTACCTGCGGAGAAGGCTGCACGAGATCTTCGGCAACGCCGTCCGGTCGTACGGCATTCAGCCCGACGGCGTCGGTGTCGAGGACCGTGGCGACGGCCTGATCGCACTCTTCCCGCCGTCCGTCGCCCTGGCAGAAGTGCTGGACACCCTGCCTCGCGCCTTGCAGGAGGAGCTGCGCCACCACAATCGACTGGCCTCGCCCCAGGGACAGTTGCGGCTGCGGGCAGCGGTGCACACGGGTCCGGTGGCGCGCGACGACCGGGGATGGACCGGGGCCGCGCTGAACCAGGTCGCCAGAATGATCGACGCTCCGGTACTCACGGACGCGCTCGGTGCCGAGCCCCGGTCCCCGTTGGCCCTCCTGGTCTCGGACGCCACCTTCCGTTCCGTCCTCCAGCCGGCCACCGCCGTCGACTACGCCCAAGTCACCGTCGACGGCCCACCCGACGAAGGGATACGCGCCTGGGTGTCGGTGCCGGGGGTACCCGATCCGGATCGGCTCCTCACCACGGCCGCACGACAGCAGAGAGTCCGGGCAGCGGGCCGGCGAGAGAGCAGGGAACCAGGCCTGCGCGACCGTCAGCGGCCGACCGGCCGGGACGAGGACTACGAGTTGACCGCACGTCACGAGTCGCAGCCTCCTCCGTCCGGCCGACGGGGATAGCTCCCTCGCGCACGCCACGACCGACCGGAAGCGTGGGAGCGGGCGGTGCCCGACAACACCGTTCGCTTCCAAAGGTCTTCGGCAGCACCTGCGTCAGCGGAGGGAGAAGCTGTCGGCCGGTGCGGTGGCGTGGGAGCGTTCCGAGGCACCGGACGCCGTGCCGCCGACGCCGACGTGGAGTTGCAGCTCCCGTATGAACACACTGTCCAACTCTCCCGGATCCACCGCGATCCGGAACCGGAACGTGCGGGCGGCGCCGGCCGGAAGCGCCACGAACGGCAGGGTCAGCGTGCGGGAGAGGGACAGGTCGCCGTCCGGCATGACCGTCCGCCAACCGGTGCCGTCGTACCACTGGGCGCGGAAGCCCTTGCTCTCCCGTCCTTTCCCGGTTTCCCGAGGGCAGGGCTCGGGGCCAGGGACGCAGACGACGTCGGCCTCGACCTGTGTCCTGGGATAGTCGCTGCGCGAGTGATTGGTGATCGTGTAGTCGAACTCGGCCCACCGGCCGTTCCGGCGCACGAGTCGGGCGGGGGCGTCCATGTCGGTCGGGACGATGGAAAGGGTGGTCAGTGCGGCGGCCAGATGCCTGCGGGCGAGTACACGCGCACCGTCCTTCATGGTGAGGTCGACAGGGACGGCATCGCCTTGGCCCCGCGCCCGCACATGGGGATCGACGCGCAGGAAGGCAAGGGTGGAACCGGAGCGCACCTCCATGCGGAAGCGTCCGGTCGCGCCCGGTCCGTCCGGGGTGAGGTGAACCGGCCGCCAGTCGTACACTCCGGATCTCTGCTCCAGGGTCGGCAGGCGATCGCCCGGGTGTGCACGCCCGACCCGGACCTCCACCACCACACCGGTCCGCGGTCCGGCGTCGTTGTCCGCGTCCAGGGAGAGCACCGGGCGGGGGTCCGCCGGATCGTACGCGGGCACGGACGTCATCGAGACCCGTACGGGCCGTGCGGAGGATCCGCCCGGCCCTGGATCAGGCCCGTCGGGGCTTGCGCAGCCCACCACCAGACCGAGCGCCACCAAGACCCCCGCGAACCGCGTGCACCTCACCAGTCCCCCTCCTGAACCGCTGGTCGGCGGCATTCTAGGGAGGCCCCGCGCACCGGGCACACGCCAGGTCCGCCACCGCTCACGCGGCACCGGGCGCGCGCCGCACGAGCGCGCGTCCGGTCGGCCGCGGGGCGGACACACCCCCCAGGGCACGGTCAGGCGCGGCTGTCCGATGTCACATTCGTGGGCCGGGCGGTGTCTTCATGCCGAACCGCCACACAGGCGTACAGGCACACGGACAAGGAGAACACCATGACGCTACGCGTCCCGAAGGCCGAGCTCCCCGCCGAGCTCAAGGAGAACATGATCAAGCAGTTCGGTGCCGTGCCCGAGAACGTCGAGGTGCTGTGGCACACCCCCGAAGTCGCCCGGGCCAACTTGGAGTTCGGAGGCAAGGTGGGCGCCTGGGACTCGGCCGACGCGAGCCTCAAGTCGTTCGCGCACATGGCCGTCGCGGCGCAGGTCGGCTGCAGTTGGTGCCTCGACGTCGGCTACTTCCAGGCACAGAACGAGAACCTGGACCTGACCAAGGCGAGCCAGGTGCCTCGCTGGCGTGAGTCGGACGTGTTCGCCCCGCTGGAGCGGGACGTGATGGAGTACGCCGAGGCCATGACGAACACGCCGCCGACCGTCACCGACGAGATGTACGCGAGCCTGCTCGGCCGGCTCGGCCCGGCGGCGATGGTCGAGCTCACCGCGCACATCGCCTTCGTCAACCTGGCGACGAGGGCCAATGTGGCGAACGGCGTCCAGTCGCAGGGCTTCTCCGACGCCTGCGAGATCCCGCTGGCCGCAGGCCCGGCGAAGTCCGGCGTGGCGTCGCCCGCATGACCGAGGACCCGTACGTCACCCATCGCAGCCTGTTGTTCACGGTCGCCTACGAGATGCTCGGCTCCGCTGCCGACGCGGAGGACGTGCTGCAGGAGTCCTGGCTGCGGTGGGCCGACATCGACCACGCGCAGGTGCGTGACCCGCGGGCCTACCTGGTCCGGATCGTGACACGGCAGGCGCTCAACCGGCTGCGGGCGCTGTCACGCAGTCGCGAGGACTACGTCGGCGAGTGGCTGCCGGAACCGCTGCTGACCAGCCCGGATGTCGCCGAGGATGTCGAACTCGCGGAGAGCGTCTCGATCGCGATGCTGACCGTCCTCGAGACGCTCGGTCCGGCTGAGCGCGCGGTGTTCGTGCTCCGCGAGGTCTTCGACATGCCGTACGGCGAGATCGCGGAGGCCATCGGCAAGTCCGCCGCCACCGTGCGGCAGATCGCCCGGCGGGCCCGCGAACACGTGGCGGCCCGGCGGCCCCGGGTCCAGGTGGACCGGTCGGAGCAGCAGGCGGTCGTGGATCGGTTCCTGGCCGCATTGCGCACCGGGCAGTTGCAGGAGCTGATGGAGGTCATGGCACCGGACGTGGTCATGATCGCGGACGGGGGCGGGGTCGTGGCCGCCGCCCTCGACCCGATCCACGGGGTCGCGGCGGTCGCCGAGCTGCTGGCCCGCGCCAACCAGGTGGTCGACGCGCTCACGACGACGTCCGTGTGGCTCAACGGCGCGCCGGCCGGGCGTATCGAGTTCGACGGCGAACCGTCCGCGGTGAGCCTCGCGGTGGAGGACGGGCGGATCACCCGGATCTACGTGGTGCGAAACCCGCGGAAGCTGACGCGGCTGGACGAGCCGGCCGACCTCGCCAGGTAGCTCACGGCACTGCGGCATCGTGACGGTGGTCCGGGCGATTCCGATCGCCCGGACCACACGCATTGCCGCTCGACGACTGCCGCTCGCCAGGCGGGCGCGCTCGGCGGCCTGCTGTCGTCGGTCTCCGACAGGGGCTGCGCGAAACTCCGTTGACGTCGGTGCGCACCTGCGGTTACAACGTTGAACTCGCGGATCGCGCGGCAGGGGAACCTCGGCGCACGGCAATGCGGTCCACTGCCCTGCCGGGCGGGAGCCGCCGCTTCCGGGAGATCCAGGTGATCCGACACGAGGAGGCCCGCCCAGTGCGCACGAGCACCGTCCGCGACGGCGCCGCCTGGGCGATACCGATGGCGCTGGCCGTGGACGCCGTCGGCACGGGGCTCTTCCTCCCGCTGTCCATGGTCTACTTCCTCGCCGTCACGGACCGGTCGGAGGCGGACGTCGGTCTGCTGTTGACCGCGGCCACGGCCTGCTCGCTCCTGTTGCCGCTGCTCGTCGGGCGGATCGTCGACCGTATCGGGCCGCGCCCGGTGGTGATCGCGGGACAGTTGTCGCAGGCCGCCGGGTTCTTCATGTACCTGGGGGTGACCGGTCCGGTGTCGCTGTTCCTCGCGGCGCTGGTCGAGTCGGCAGGCCTGCGCGTGTACTGGTCGTCGGTCTTCACGCTGATCGCCGAACAGGCCGACGGGGAGGCCAAGGACCAGTGGTTCGCCCGGGCCGGGATGATCCGGGCGGCCGGCACCGGTATCGGCACGGTGCTCGCGGGCGTCCTGCTCGCGACCGACTCGCGGCACGCGTACCGGGGAATGGTGCTCGCGGACGCGATCTCCTTCGTCGTCGCGGCGGTCACCGTCGGGCTGTTCGTGCGCGGTGCGCGGCGGCCGGCTCCCGAGGGCGGCGGTGAATTCCCGGACGGGGTGCGCCAGTTGCTGCGCAACCGGCCGTATCTGGAACTGATCGGTGTGAACGTCCTGTTCAACATCTGCACGGTCTTCCTAGCCGTGGCGACACCGGTCTACGTGGTCCGCGGGCTGCACGCGCCCGGCTGGGCCGTGGGCGTCTTCCTCACGATCACCACGGCGGTCGTGGCGACATGCACGGCCGAGGCCACCCGCCGTATCCGGCGGCGCACCTCCCGGGGCGGGGCGATGGCCTGGGCCGGCAGGCTGTGGGCGGCGTGGTGCGCGGCCGCCGCCCTGGCGGTGCTGCTGCCACGCGGGCCGCTGCAGGTCGGCTGTCTGGCGATGGTGATGCTGCTGTGGGCGACGGCCGAGATGCTGCACGGACCGGCCTCGAACGCCCTCTCGGCGGAGGCGGCGCCCGAGGGGGTGCGAGGGACCTGTCTCGCCGCGTTCCAGTACTCGTTCGCGACGGCGGACATGGTGACGCCCGGCCTGTTCGGCGTCCTGTACGGCGTGGACCGGGTACTGCCCTGGGTGGTCGTGGGCGGTCTGGCGCTGGCGGCGAGCGTGGTGGTCCGGCCCCTGGAGCGGCGCTTGGCGAGCCCCGGAGGAGAGGAGAGCGGCGCGGTGGGTGGCGCCTCGGAGCGAGCGGCGGGTGACGAGGTGCGGAAGGGACCTGACCGGCAGAGCGCGGAGGGCACTTGACGGCTCGGGCTCGGGGCAGGAGACGCCTGACCGAGGGACGGGGGACCGCCTCCTTCCTCGTGGGCGGTCCCCCGTCCCCATGAGCGACGGGCTGCGCTCATGGGGACCCGGTAGGCGTCAGGAGCTCGTGAGTATCACGAGCTGCTGGGTCGCTCGGGTCATCGCGACATAGTGGTCGACCGCTCCTTCGACGCCCTCGCCGAAGTCCTCCGGATCGATGAGGACGACGAGGTCGAACTCGAGCCCCTTCGACAGCTCGGGGGTCAGCGACTGGACGCGGGGCGTCGCACGGAACGTGGGATGGCCGATGACGCAGGCGATCCCGTCGGCGTGCGCGGAGAGCCAGGTGTCGAGGACCGCGTCCAGTTCCGGAACGGATCCGTGGACGACGGGGACGCCACCGGTGCGGATGGACGTCGGCACGTTGGCGTCCGGGAGGACGGCACGGATGACCGGTTCGGCCTCCGCCATGATCTCTTCCGGCGTGCGGTAGTTGATGCTCAGGGAGGCCATGGTGATCCGTTCGAGCCCGGCTCGCTCCAGCCGTTCCCGCCACGACTCCGTGAACCCGTGCCTCGCCTGGGCGCGGTCCCCGACGATCGTGAAGCTCCGGGACGGGCAACGCAGCAACAGCATCTGCCACTCCGCGTCGGTCAGTTCCTGAGCCTCGTCCACGACGATGTGCGCGAAGGGGCCGGCGAGCAGATCCCGGTCGGCGGTGGGCAGTTCGGACTCGTCGACGAGACTGACCTCGGCGTCCCGGCCGCGCAACATCCTCACCAGGCCTTCGCCGTCGTCACCGTCGGCACCGGAGGAGGCCGCGGCCTCGATCAGGTTGTCGACGACCTGTGTCATGCGCTCGCGCTGGGCGGCCATGACGGCCTCGTGCCGGCGCTTGCGCAGTGCCGCCTCCGGGTCGCCGAGCCGCTGCCGCGCCGCGTCCAGGAGCGGAAGGTCGGACACGGTCCAGGCCTGCGGGGCTTCCTTGCGCCGCAGTGCGCGTACGTCCTCGGGGCTGAGCCAGGGAGCGCACATCCGCAGGTAGGCGGGTACCGACCACAGGTCTCCGACGAGGTCGGCCGCTTCGAGCAGCGGCCAGGCGCGGTTGAGGGTGTCGACCAGGTCCTTGTCGTTCCGCAGCGATCTGCTGAACCGGTCGGGCGGGACGTCGCCGTCGAACTTGTCCAGCAGGATGGTGACCAGCTCCTCCCAGATCTGGTCGCGCGCTTCGTTGTGCGGCGTGCCCGATCCCGCGGCCCGGAACGCCTCGGCCCAGTCCTCCGCGCCGAGCCGGATGTCGGCCCAGTCGGTCGTGACCGTCATCCCCTCGGCGGGCGGCTCCTCGTAGAACCTGACGGCCGCCTCGATCGCCTTCACCATGTCCGCGGACGCCTTCAGGCGGGCCGCCTCCGGGTCGGTCTCCACCGCGGCTGTCGCCCCTTCGGCGACGAGATCGCGCAGGGTGCAGGTCTGTACGCCCTCCTCGCCGAGGCTCGGGAGCACGTCGGCGACGTATGCCAGGTAGGGCCGGTGCGGGCCGACGAACAGCACACCACCCCGACGGTGACCGAGACGCGGGTCGGAGTAGAGGAGGTGGGCGGTGCGGTGCAGGGCGACGACGGTCTTGCCGGTGCCCGGACCGCCGTCGACGACGAGCGCCCCGCGGGATCCGGCGCGGATGATGGCGTCCTGGTCGGCCTGGATGGTGGCGAGCACGTCCCGCATCCGTGACGACCGGTTGCCGCCCAGACTGGCGATGAAGGCGGACTGGTCGTCGAGCGCGGCATGCCCTTCGAGCCCTTCGGCGGTGAACACCTCGTCCCAGTAGTCGCTGATCCGGCCGTCGGTCCAGCGGTACCTGCGGCGGCTCGTCAGCCCGGCCGGGTTGGCGTGGGTGGCCGCGAAGAAGGGTGCAGCCGCGGGCGAGCGCCAGTCGAGCAGCAGCCGGCGACCCGTGCTGTCGGTGAGACCGAGCCGTCCGATGTACACGGGCTCGGGGTCGTCCGCGCGGACGACGTGTCCGAGGCAGAGGTCCAGACCGAAGCGGCGCAGGGTGCGCAGCCGACCGGTCAGCCGGTGGATCTCCGCGTCCCGGTCCATCGCCTGCCGTCCCATGCCGCCGGGTGCCTTGAGCTCGGCGTCGAGGCGGTCGGACAGTTCGGCGATCGTCTGCTCCAGGGTCTCCGCGATGGCCGCGAAGTGCTGTTCGTCGCCGCCGATCAACGCCGGGTCGGCCTTCGGGGAGAGACGTTCGGGGAGGTCGAACGCACTGGTGGTCAAAGGGTTCACGTCATCAGCCCCGTTCCGTGGTGGCGCCCGCGACGTACGCCGAAGCGCGCTCGGGGACGACGGTGTCGAGTGCTCGCGGCCGCGGCGTGCATTCCGCCGCCCGCAATTCGCGGCCGCATGCCTCACTGGCTGACAAAAGCCCACGCAATTCGTGAATCTCCATTTTCTGCAGGTTCTGGCTGAGGTCAGCGATTCTGCAGGACGACGGGGGCCTTGCCGCAAGCCCCCCAGTGCGCTATAAGTTGAGAGTGGCAAGGAGCGGAGTTCTCCTTGCCTTTTCTGTTTCCTCATCACTGCGCACGAGGCGGAGCTCCCGATGCGCTAGGGAAGGGCGCCCGCGCCGACCGGCGGGGTGTGGCGCAGGTTCGCGGCGTCCTGACTGGGCGGTGCGCCGAACTGGCGGCGGTACTCCCGGCTGAACTGTGAGGGACTGTCGTACCCGACGCGGTGCCCGACTCCCGTGATGTCGTCGGAGTGGGTGGCCAGCAGAAGGCGGGCTTCCTGGAGCCGGATCTGTTTCTGGAACTGGATGGGGCTCATGGCGGTGACCGCCTGGAAGTTGCGGTGGAAGGCGGAGACGCTCATGCCGGACAGCCGTGCCACGTCCTGGACCCGGATCGGCTCCGCGTAGTGCTCGCGAATCCACCGCACCGCTCGCGCCACGTGACTCAGACTGCTGTCGGCCAGGCCGAGTTGGCGCACGATGGCGCCCTGTTCGCCGGTGATCAGTCGCCAGACGATCTCGCGTTTGATCAGTGGGGCGAGCACCGTTCTGTCGCGGGGCCGATCGAGCAGGCGCAGCAGTCGGACGACCGCGTCGAGCAGTTCTCCCGGGGCGTCGCTGACGGCGATGGCCGGCAGTGCGCTCTGCCCGGCGCGGGGGGCGTCGCCCGGCCCGGCCTGCAGCAGCAGTTCGGCGATGGTGGCGGGGTCGAGGGTGAGCCCGAACCCCAGCGCCGGATGTCCGGGGCCGGCTTCGGTGAAGTGTCCGGTGACGGGCAGGTCGACGGAGGCGACGAGATACTGACCGGCGCCGTACTCATGGACCCGTTCGCC
This sequence comes from Streptomyces siamensis, assembly GCF_039543605.1. Lineage (NCBI taxonomy): Bacteria > Bacillati > Actinomycetota > Actinomycetes > Kitasatosporales > Streptomycetaceae > Streptomyces > Streptomyces siamensis. The sequence continues at coordinate 8,644 of NZ_BAABKB010000004.1, forward strand.
CAGCGCGAGGCGCTTGGCGCCCTGGGCGATGACCGCCAGCACCGTGCCGGACATCGACGGCGACGGCGGGTCGGGCCGCTCCACCTTGGAGATGAGGACACCGTCGATGGCGGTGGTCCAGTCGGGCCGCGCATGCCGGTCCAGCAGGGTGCAGAGCTCGTCGAGATGCATGCCCCCATTGCAGCACACGCCCCGGCGCGGTCTCTTGTGTGCGAGAGGATCGTGCAAGGGGTCGCGAGCTTTGTTCTACCGATTCCGCAGGTCAGGCCGCTTGAATGGAATCACCGGAATCCACGAGAAGGAAATCCGGGCATCGAAAGGCTTCCTGCCGAAAAGGAGAACATCATGAAGGTGGCCATCGTCACCGGCGCCAGCTCGGGCATCGGGCAGAGCGCGGCCATGCAGATCGCCGGGCGCGGAACCGGAGTGATCCTGACCTACGGAAACAACGCGCAAGGAGGGCTGGAGACGGCGGCCGCGATCGAGAAGGAGGGCGGAACGGCCGTCGCGCTCCCGCTGGACGTCGGCGACACCCGCGTCTTCCCGGCCTTTCACGCCCGCGTGGTCGAGGTACTCCAGGGCACTTGGAACCGCACCACATTCGACTACCTGGTCAACAACGCCGGCATCGCCCATACGGCGTTGTTCGAGGACACCACGGAGGATGTGTTCGACCGGCTGATGCGGGTTCTGTTCAAGGGACCGTATTTCCTCACCCAGAAGCTGTTGCCGCTCATGGAGAACGGCGGAGCGATCGTCAATACGAGCAGCAGCTCGGCGACGATGTCGGGTCCGGAGCCGGGCTATTCGGCCTACGCCTCGATGAAGGGCGGCCTGAACGTACTGACCCGCTACATGGCCAAGGAGTTCAGCACGCGCGGCATCCGCGTCAACGCCGTGTCTCCGGGCTCGACCCGTACCCGGATCGCCGACGACGCCTTCGCCCGGTTCCCCGAGGTCGCCTCGGCGCTCGCGGCGAAGACGGCACTCGGCCGGGTCGGTGAACCGGACGACATCGGCAAGGTGATCGCCACTCTGCTGTCCGAGGAGAGCAACTGGGTGACCGCCCAGAACATCGAGGTGTCGGGCGGCTACAGCCTGTGATCCAAGGCGCCGAACCAGGCGCCTGTCATGCTGGAGGCGACCGGCCGTCGAGCAGCCGGCCTCTGCGCGGGCTGCGTCCGTTCGGGTCCAACTGGGCCAGGGCGCCGACCGCGCGGCATCCGTGGCGATCACTCTTGGACAGTGTCCGCAGGACCGGCACATCCCGTGATCAAGGAGGACAGCATGGCCATCGACACCGTCGAAAGATTCCTCGACGCTCTGACCCCGCAGGCCCGGGAGTACGTCCAGAAGCAGCCGCGCGAGGAGCAGGAGAAGCTCGCCGCCGCCTGGGAAGAGGAACTGAAGGCCGACACCGACCTCGACACGCTGAGCGAGTTGTCACCCGCGGCCGCCGAGAGCGAGGCGGCCGCGCGGGTCGTCAAGAAGCTCTTCGACTAGTCGAGCGGCTCTTCGATCAGCGGCACTCGGCGTCCTGGCGGCCCGTCCCGTACGGTCCGGCCGCCGGGGTGACGACGACCGTGACCTGGCCGCGTCTCGCAAGCCAGGTCGACGGTTCGGGGTGAGATCAGGGGAAGCGGAGGCTGGCGACGGCCTGCGCCTGCGCGTTGTCCACCGACTTCTCGTGCGCCTGGGAACCGACGGTCACGACCTGGACGACGTGCTCGTCATCGGCGACAAGGCGCGTGACGGTGACGACGGGTTTGCCCTTCATGGAGTTCAGCCGGGCGTCGACGGCGGCATGACCGTCGCTCGTGAGGTGCTTCTGCCGGGTGATGGCGGCACCGCCGAAGTCCTCGGCCATCCCCTGACGGGTGCCCTCGACGAGTTGTGAGAGTTCACCCGGCCCGGCTCCCTCGATGTCGAAGACGGCGAAATACATGAAGCCGTCCGATGTGCGCACGGCGTAGACGCGCCCCTGGTAGTCGAGTGCGCTCTCGGTGGGGATTTTCCGCATCATGGGCTTTCCGGGCAGCTTCACCGCGATACCACTGGCAGCATCCTTCGTCTGCGTCCATTTCGTCGCGGACATGCCGGTGTCGCGGTGATGACGGTCGCCGCGCCCGGCCCCCTGCTCGTCCATGGTGATCGCACGGGGGGTCGCCGGGGCGGCGAAAGCGCTGGTGGGCGCCACCATGGCACCGGCGACGAGGGCGGCCGGAGCGGCGAGGAACACAAAGCGTCGCGTGAAGGAACGGCGAGTCACTGAAATCACGTCCATTGAGAAAGGAGGAAAGACGGAAAGGAGGAAAGGCGGAAATTCTGTCGGCACCCCTTACGGCCTTCGTGTCGTGACCTTCGGGGTTCGTCAACCACGTATCCATTAGGCCCGCCAGGCAGAATCCCGTCATGCCCCTGATGTGCGTGACACGGGCGTACGGGACTTGACGTACAGCGGTGTCGGGTGCCGGGCAGCCACGCGCCGCGCCGTGGATGTGCGGGGTTTTCCTGTGACCGCCCGGCCACTCCCGGTTGCGGGTCGGTTCCTCGCGCGAAGGGTGGCCAGTGGGCGGTGCGGAGAGCAGACTCTGCCCCGCGCACAGCCACTGACATCCAGAACCGTGGAGCCGAAGGGACGGCGATCACGCATGAGCTCCAACAGGGCAGTCGCGTACATCAAGCCGGGCATGGTGGAGGTCAGGAACACCGACTTCCCGACGCTCGAACTCCAGGACGGGCCTGGGGTCGCACCGCAGAACGTCGGCCGCAAGTGCCGGCACGGGGTGATCCTCAAGGTGCTCGCCACCAACATCTGTGGGAGCGACCAGCACATGGTGCGCGGGCGGACGACCGCGCCCGAGGGACTGGTGCTCGGCCACGAGATCACCGGAGAGGTCGTCGAACGGGGGCCGGACGTCGAGTTCATCGACGTCGGCGACGTCGTCTCCGTACCGTTCAACATCGCCTGCGGGCGGTGCCGCAACTGCAAGCAGCGCAATACGGGCATCTGTCTGAACGTGAACCCTGCCCGTCCGGGGGCGGCCTACGGCTATGTCGACATGGGCGGCTGGGTCGGCGGACAGGCCGAGTACGTCATGATCCCCTACGCGGACTTCAACCTGCTGAGGTTCCCGGACGCGGATCAGGCGCGGGAGAAGCTGCTCGATCTGACCATGCTGTCGGACATCTTCCCGACCGGCTTCCACGGCGCGGTCACCGCGGGCGCGGGCGTCGGCTCGACCGTCTACGTGGCCGGGGCCGGCCCGGTGGGTCTGGCCGCGGCGGCATCGGCCCAACTGCTCGGCGCGGCCGTGGTGATCGTCGGCGACCTGAACGCCGAACGCCTCGCCCAGGCACGGGCCTTCGGCTGCGAGACCGTCGACGTGTCGCGCGGTCCCGTCGAGGACCAGATCGCGGAGATCCTCGGAGTACCGGAGGTGGACGCCGCGGTCGACGCCGTCGGCTTCGAGGCACGGGCGCACGGCCCGGACGCCGGGGAGGCGCCGGCGACCGTGCTCAACTCGGTGATGGGCCTGACGCGCGCGGGCGGAGCCCTGGGCATCCCGGGCCTGTACGTCACCGACGACCCCGGCGGGGTCGACGACGACGCCCGAAGCGGCACCCTGAAGGTGCGGCTCGGTCTCGGCTGGGCCAAGAGCCTCAGTTTCACCACGGGCCAGTGCCCGGTGATGCGCTACCACCGAGGCCTGATGATGGCGATCCTGCACGAGCGGGTGCACATCGCCAAGGCGGTCAATGCCACCGTCATCGACCTTGAGGACGCGCCGCGCGGCTACGCCGAGTTCGACCAGGGCGCGGCACGCAAGTATGTGCTCGACCCCAGCGGTGCACTGACGGGCGTGCGGCCGGTCTGACGACACACGGAAGCGCTCCGTGCGCCTGACACGGGGGACGCAGCCGTGCCGCCCCTGAGCCTGACGACGGCTCAGGGGCGGCGGCGCGGAACGGACGGCGCGCGATTCGTCATCGCCACCGGCTGCCCGGTCGGCTGGCGACGATGCCTGGCAGGAGTAAGGCTTGGAGCTGGAGTGGTTGATGGGGGTGCGAAGGCTGAAGCAATGATGGAGGAGCAATGGGCAGGTTGGTCGTCGTGGGCGTGGACGGCTCGTCGTCGAGTGACGTCGCGGTGATACAGGCCGCCCGGGAAGCCGAGCGGCGGCGTGCGCGGCTCCATGTGGTGCATGCCTTCACCTGGCCGGTCGGGGGGATGTACGCGCCGCTGGACCCGTCGCCGCTCAATCGTCTGGCGCGTGACGCCGCACAGCATGCCCGCAATGTCGCGCCTGGGCTGGAGGTCACCGAGAGCATGCTCATCGGCGATGCGGCATCGGTCCTGGTGGCGGAGTCGCGAGCCGCCGACCTCCTGGTCGTCGGCCGCCGGGGCACAGGGGGCTTCGTCGGCACGCTCCTGGGCTCCACCGCGGTCTCCTTGGCCGCCCACAGCGAGTGTCCGGTTCTGGTGGTCCGCGAGGAAGCACCTGACGCCGGGCCGATCGTGCTGGCCGTCGACGGCTCCCCCGAGGCGGACGGGGCGGTCGACTTCGCGCTCGCCGAGGCGGAGTTGCGTGGAGTCGAGATCGTCGCCGTGCACGCCTGGCTGCCGGACCACGCGCCGGCCGGTACGGGCGTGGAGACCGCGGAGCGCCTGCTGGCCCAGGCCATCGCCGGTCGCCGGGAGAGGTATCCGGATGTCAAGGTCAGACAGGAGGTGCTGAGCGGCGAGATCCGCAGCGTCCTGATCGAGGCGAGCAGGAACGCCCAGTTGCTGGTCGTCGGGGCCAGGGGGCGCGGCGGCTTCTCCGGGATGCTCCTGGGGTCCGTCAGCCAGGCGCTGTTGCACCATGCCCACTGCCCGGTCGCCGTCGTCCGCAACAAGGCGTGACCGGGGGCCGTGTGAGCGCACGTCGGGCGAAGACGATGCCGGAGGCCGCGGGGACCGGCGGCGAACCTGCGCGATGCGGGATGCCGGTCGCGAGGTCGACGTCGAGCCATGTGACGTCGCCCGAGTGCTCGTTGGCCGCATACAGGCGCTTGCCGGAGGGGCGCAGGGCCAGATCGCGCGGCCGTCGCCCTCCGCAGCGCACCGACGCGACCGGCTCCACATGCTCACGGGCCACGTCGAGAGTCCCGGACGGTGACGGTGTCGGTGCCTCGTACCGCCGCCCACACGTGGCGCCCGGGTGCGCTTCCGCTCCGTGCCTCACCTGTCTTTCAGCCACGAAGGAGAGGTCCTGCCGAACGTGTTGCGCTGCGGACCGGAGCCGCAAGCGATGGCAGCGCAGCGACCTGCTGCATCCCGAGACGCCGGCCGATGATGAACCCCACTGAGCGTCGGTCTCCGTGCGTCGTGGTCACAGGCGTCGCAGGGATCGGCAAGACCACGGTGGCCCGCCTGCTGGCTCAGCGGCTGGGCGTGCCCTTGGCGGACGGAGACGACTTCCACTCCACGGCCGACGTCGCCAAGATGTCGGCCGGAACGCCGCTCGACGACGCCGACCGCCGGCCCTGGCTGGAATCCATCGGTCGTTGGTTGCGCGAGCGTGACCAGGCGGGCACCGGTGCGGTGGTCTCGTGCTCCGCACTCAGGCGACGCTACCGGGACATCCTGCGGGCGGCCTGCCCGGACGCCTTCTTTCTGCACCTGACGGCCGACCGCGACCTGCTGGCGAACCGTCTCGGCCGGCGCACCGGCCACTTCATGCCCGGCTCCCTCCTCGACTCGCAGCTCGCAGCGCTCGAACCTCTGGACCCGGACGAACGAGGAGCCGAGCTCGACGCGACCCCGGATCCCGACACCCTCGCCGACCTGGCCGCGGACCTGCTGGCGCGACAGCTGTAGTGCACGCGGTCACGCCCCGGTCCGGCACGGCCCGTCCTGCGTTCTCCACCGTCGGAGGCAGCAGTTTCCCGCCGGTCGCGCCCCCGCGTCTGGCCGTATCCATCCGCGGGCCGTGGGGACCGGGCATCCATCGGCTGCGGGCTCGGACTCCCTCGTGTACGGAGAGCCTCAACCCGACGCCGAGGGACCTTCTCGCGAGGGCGTCTGCGTCGTCGCTTCGGCGTGTGTCCGCAGCTCGAACCACAAGGTCTTACCGGTCGCCGTATCGCTCGTCCCCCAGGCGTCGGTGAGCAGGTCGAGCAGCTCGATCCCACGTCCGCCCTCGGCGTCGACGTCGACGAAGCGGCGTACGGGGCCGGCCGGGTCGGTGTCCTCGACCTCGCACCGCAGACGGGAACCGCGCACCTGGAGGTTGAGCCGCAGTGGGCCGCGCGTGTGGCACAGGGCGTTGGTGACCACTTCGCTCACCAGGAGTTCGGCGGTGTCGGCCGGCTCCGTCAGGTTCCATGTCTCCAGCTGGGCGATCACCAGTTTCCGGGCCCGGCGGACCGATGTCGGATCTCGCTGAAGGGGCCAGGAGGCGTCCCACGCGGTGGGGCGGGCGCGGGGCGCGTCGAGGGGACGCACTGGTTCCAGCGTGCGCGACCACAGGGCACGACGCTTGTCGGCCCGCGACACGGGGACGTCCTCCGGGGAGCTCCCCTGGCCCGGACCACGGTCCGGGGCGGTCGTGCGGAGCGGGTCTCCCAGGCAACGCCGGCACAACCGGGCGAAACGCCCCCAGCGCGCGGTGGCGGTGAGGGTGATGGCCTGGGGGGCCATGGGAACCAGTCCCTTCTCGATGTCGGAGGTGTACACGTAGCGCTCGCTACACTTACAATATACATGTAACGGTTGCTACAGTAAATAGCCACTCAAAAGCGACTTGGCGGACAAGTCGCGCCACGGCGCCGGACCCGTCCCTGACGTGCGAGAACGCGCCCTCGCATCCGCGCGACCACACCGGGAGCTCTCATGCCGCGCCCGCCCGACCCGGCCAAACGAAGCGCCCTGCTGGACAAGGTCCGCGCGTACCTGATCCGCAACGGCCTGGCCGATCTGTCCCTCCGCCCGCTGGCCCAGGCTCTGGGCACCAGCGACCGCATGCTCCTGTATTACTTCGTCAGCAAGGAGCGCATGGTCAGCGAGGCGATCGCCCTCGACAAACAGCGACCGCTCCTGCGTTCCCGGGCCCTGTTCGGCACCGACGCCTCACCCAAGGACCCGGCCTCGCTGCGTCACCTCCTGGAAGAACTCTGGCGGCAGTTCAACACCCCCGGCCTGCGCGAAGCGCTCCCCCTCTACCTGGAGATCATGGCCGCCAGCCTGCTCCACCCCGAACGGTACGGGCCTTTCCTGCGCGACCTGGTCACCGAGTGGACGGACCTGCTCGCCTCGGTCCTTCGCGACATGGGCATGACCGAGGGTGGGGCGAGGACGGAGGCCGCTCTCGTGGTCGACGCGACTCTAGGTCTCCTCATCGCGCCTCTGGCGGACGGCGACTGGGACCGCTCCGACGCGGCCTTCCGCGCCCTCCTGGACCGCCTGCAACCCAGGTGGCAGGCGAGCCTCTCGACGGGGCGAGGTGAGCAGTCACACCCGTCTGCAAGCGCGTAGCGCGAGGCCGAGGGCTCCGCCGGTGTCCCCTCGCGCCGCGCGACCGGTCAGGCGACGGTGTCGGCGATGCGGAAGTAGTGGCCCTTGTCGAGGTCCTCGAGAAGGCCGGGCCGGGTCGGCTCCCAGCCGAGCAGCTCGCGGGTCAGGGTGTTCGACACCGGAGAGTCGAGACCGAGGAACGCCCCCAGCCAGGCGAAGTGCTCGGCCGCCCGATCCGGAGCCACGGACACCACCGGCACGTCGAGGTGACGGCCGATCACCTCCGCGATGTCACGGATCGCGACACCCTCTTCGGCCACACCGTGGAGCACCGTTCCCGCCGGGGCCTGCTCGGCCGCCAGTCGGAACAGGCGAGCCGCGTCGAGGCGGTGGACGGCAGGCCAGCGGGTGGCGCCGTCACCGATGTGGCCGGACACACCCTTGGCCCGGGCGATGGCGACCAGGGTCGCCATGAAGCCCTGGTCCCCCTCGCCGTGGCAGGTGGGCGACAGCCGCACCACGGACGAGCGGACGCCGCGCGAGGCGAGGTCGAGCGCCTTCCTCGCCGTGGCCTGCCGCATCGACACCGGCGACCCGTCGATCGCGGGCGTCGAACGCTCGGTCGCCACACGTCCGGGTGCCAGTCCGGCCACGCCGGAGGCGAGGACGAAGGGCCGGTCGCTGCCGGCGAGGGCCTCGCCGAAGGTGTCGACGGCACGTCGATCGGATTCGGCGGCACCCTGGAAGTCGCCGGTGAACGCGATGTCGTGCTTGAAGGCGAGATGGATCACCCCGTCCGACGCGACGGCAGCGTCCCGCAGCACGGCGAGATCGTCGACCGTGCCGCGGACCACCTCCGCCCCGGCCTCGGTGAGCGCCTCGGCGGAGGCGTCGGAGCGGGCGAGCCCGACGACCTGGTGCCCCGCGTCGATGAGTTCGGGCACGACGGCCGATCCGATCCAGCCGGACGCGCCGGTCACGAAGAACCGCATGGGAAGACTCCAAACCAGTGATGTCAGTGACTGTCATCGACTCTAACACCTGATGTCAGGGACTGTCATCACGTAGGATCTGCCCATGGGTAGATGGGAGCCGAACGCGCGTGGACGCCTCGCGGAAGCGGCGTTGGAGCTCTACAGCGAGCGCGGATACGAGCAGACGACCGTGGCGGAGATCGCCAAACGGGCCGGGCTCACGGAGCGGACCTTCTTCCGGCACTACGCCGACAAGCGCGAGGTGCTCTTCGCCGGATCCGGCGAGCTGCAGGAACTGTTCGTGCGGGCGGTGGCCCAGGCGCCGGAGTCCGCGGCACCGATCGACGTGCTGGCACTGGGACTTGACGCCGCCTCACATGCGTTCGTCGACCTGCACGAACAGGCGAGGAAGCGGCACGCCGTGATCACGGCGAACGCGGAACTCCAGGAGCGTGAGCTGATCAAGCTCGCTTCGATGTCGGCCGCCCTCGCCGACACCCTGCGGGAGCGCGGCGTCCCTGAGCCGGCGGCGAGCCTGACAGCCGAGGCGGGCATGGCCGTCTTCAAGATCGCCTTCGAGTCCTGGATCGCGGCGGCCGAAGAAGGCGACCTGGCGCGCTTGATGCGGGAATCACTGGACGAGCTCAAGGCGGTCACGACGGCCGGCCGCAAGCCGTCCGTCTCGCCGACGGCGAGCTAGGCTCCGTCCGTCCGACGGATCTCCTTCCCCCGCGTTGCTCGCGGCCCGCCGACTCGCGCTTGACCTCAACTTTGGTTCAGCTCCTACCTTCGGGGCATCGGCACCAGCCGGCCAAGAGGAGGCAGTTCCCATGTCCGTGAGCACCGTTCCCGAGCCCTACCGCAACGCCGTGATCTCCCACATCATGATCGACGGCGCCGCCGCCGCGATCGACTTCTACACCCGTGCGTTCGGCGCCGAAGAGCTGTTCCGCCTCGACGGCCCCGACGGGCGCATCGTGCATGCCGAGGTCAGAATCCAGGGCTCCACGATCATGCTGGGCGACGCGGAGGGGCCCCTCTTCCGCGCGCCGACCGCCGTCGGCGGTACCACCGTGGGCCTGCACGTCTTCGTCGACGACGTCGACGCACTCGCGCACCGGGCCGCCGCGGCCGGTGCGGACCTCGTGCAACCGCCGGCCGACCAGTTCCACGGCGATCGCACGACGATCCTGAAAGATCCCTTCGGGCATGTCTGGGTCTTCCTCACACACCTGGAGGACCTGACGCCGGACGAGGTGGCCCGCCGAGCCCGCGAACTCTTTCGCTGAGCAGTGACCCGCCGGGCGGCCCCCGGACCGGCCGGCTCACGGACCGGCCGGCTCACGGCTGAGAGTGCCTTCACCGCGCGGTGCCGGCTCCTCCGGAAGAGCAGTCGGCGGGCTCTCGCGCGGAGGATCCGCCGGCCATGGGGCGGGGGACCGCCCGCCGGGCGCCACGCCGTCCCGCTCTCATGGGCCGGCCCAGCACGACCCCGGCCAGGACCAGTACCAGCCCCCAGACCTGCTGGACCGCCAGGGTCTCCCCCGCGAGCGCCGTGCCGAGCAGCACACCCGTCACGGGATTGAGCAGCCCGATCAGCCCGACCGTGCCCGCCGGGAGGTGCCGCAGCCCGGTGAACCAGGCGACGAACGCCAGCGCGGTGGCGACCAGGGCGACATAGCCGAACGCGAGGAGCGCCGGGGCGGACAGTTCGCGAGGGGGACCCTCCACGGCGGCGGCGACCGGGATCAGGAACAGACCTCCGGCGGTGAGCTGCCATGCGGTCGAGGCGAGTACGTCGGCATCGGCGGTCCACCGCTTGGTCAGGATGTGGCCGAAGGACGACACCAGCACGGCCGCGGCCGAGGCGAGGACCCCCGGCACACCCACTCCGCCCGCCCCTGTGAGCAGCATCAGGCACACCCCGGCGAGCCCGACGGCGGCGCCGGCCAGATGGGAGGGCCGGGGCCGCTCGGCCACCAGGGGCCAGGCCATGAGCATCATCGTCAGCGGGGACACCGCCATGACGGTCGAGGCGACGCTCGCCGGAAGCAACTGGGAGGCGGCATAGACGAGGACGAAGAAGACGCTCACGTTGAGCACCCCCAGTACGGCGGACCGCCACCACCAGGCCCCCCGTGGCCGCTGCCTGCGCACTGCCAGCAGGACGAGACCGGCGGGCAGCGCCCGCAGGGCGGCCCCCGACAGCGGGCGGTCCGCGGGGAGGAACTCGTGCGTGACGAAGTAGTTGGTCCCCCACGCCACCGGGGCGACCGCGGTCAGGGCCACCCACCGCAGATTAGCTTCCATGGAAGACAATATAGCTTCCCTGGAAGCTATATTGTTTTCATGAAAGACCGGCAACTCCTGGACCGTGTGGACCGCATCCAAGCCGACTGGCGCCGCGAGCGACCCGACGTCGACATCTCCCCGCAGGGAGTGATCGGCCGACTGCACCGCCTCGCCGACCGCCTCACCGAAGAGCTCTGCCTCGTGTACGGCCGCTACGGCCTGACCGAGGGAGAGTTCGACGTCCTGTGCGCCCTGCGCCGTGCCGGCGAGCCCTATGAACGGGCGCCCGGCGAGCTCGCCGCGCACACCATGGTCACCACTGGCGCCATGACCAAGCGGATCGACCGGCTGGAGCGGGCCGGACTCGTCACACGCCGCCGTTCCGACGACGACCAGCGGGGCCGGATCGTCGCCCTCACCGAACCCGGACGCCACCTGATCGACCAGGCGTTCACCGACCACATGCGCAACGAGCGCCACCTGCTGGACCAGCTCACCCCGAACGAGGCCGAGGCCCTCGAAACGCTGCTCAGGACCTGGCTCGCCCGCATGGATCATCCGCACCCTCCCGTCGAGGAGTGACCCGCCACCCCGTGGAGACATGACCGGCGCAACCACGTCGCGGACGACACTCGCACGCCCCGGTCCCGGAGTTCCGTCTCACGGACCTGGCCGGCCCGGCCCGCCTCCGGCGTCACCGTGCCCATCTCCCCTCAAGCGTCGCGGAGTTGAAGGGACAGGTGGACGGCCTGTTTGTGGGTACTCGCGGGGTCACCGGACATCCGGTGCGCCGCGGCGCCTCGGGTCCGGAGGAAGTCACGTGACGGGAGGTGAGTGTCGTGTCGAGTACGCAGCCGCGCCACGGACCGGGGCAGCAGACGCCCGGTCCGGAGCCGGTGGGCGAGCTGGTCCAGCGCGCCACACAGCAGCTGACGGAACTCGTGCGAACGGAACTCCGCCTGACGCAGGCGGAGATGAAGGAGAAGGGGAAGCGCTACGGCAAGGGTGGCGGCCTCTTCGGCGGCGCCGGTGTCGTCGGCATTCTGATGCTTCAGGCGCTGGCGGCCACCGTGATCGCCGCGCTGGCGCTCGTCCTGCCGGTGTGGGCCGCCGCGCTCGCGGTCACCGCCGTACTCGGCGTGATCGCCACGGTCATGGCGATGTCCGGGAAGAGGCAGGTCAGTTCGGCCGCACCGCCGGCACCGACGCAGTCCATCGAGAACGTCAAGGCGGACATCGCCGAGATCAAGGAGAGTGCACACCGATGACCGAGCAGCCCCACGACAAGAAGACGGCCGAAACCCCGGCGGAGCTGCGCGAACAGGTCGAACAGACGCGCCACGACCTCGGGGAGACCGTAGAGGCACTCGCGGCGAAGGCGGATGTCAAGGCCCGCACGCAGGACAAGGTCGCCGAGGTCAAGGACCAGACCGCCGCCAAGGCGGGTGCCCTGAAGGCCAAGGCGACCGAAGCCGCGTCCCGGGTCCAGGGCAAGCTGCCCGACCCCGTCAAGGACAAGGCCGCGCAGGCCACCGAGCAGGCGCACACCAAGGCGGTCCAGGCCGGTCGGCTGTGGGAGGAGAAGGCGCCCGAACCGTTGCAGGCCAGGACGGCCCAGGGGGCGCAGATCGCCCGGGACAACCGCGGGCTGTTGTTCGCCGGCGTCGGCGCCGCAGTCGCGGCGTGGTTCCTGTACCGCCGCCGTCAGGGGTGACCGTACGGAGGCGGTGGAGTGGGCCGACCCAGAGCGCGGCCGTCGCGGTCCAAGGCCTTCGGATCCCAACACCCCTGCGTATGTGCCGAGTTCGAAGGCCGGGCCGCCCCGACTCTCGAGGTGACCGTGGTGGGCCCGCGGGGTCTTGGCTACTCAACGTGACGCTTCAACGCGCGATCGCGCAGGACCCCACTTACGTTGGGCGGGCAAGCCACACCACCTCTGAAGGAGGAACCATGGCCGGTAAGGGCCGTCAGGACAAGATAAAGGGCAAGGCCAAGGAGATGACCGGCAAGGTCACCGGCGACCGCGAGATGCAGGCCGAGGGTCAGCTGGACCAGGCGCGCGGCGAGGCCAAGAAGACCAAGGCCAAGGCCGGCGAGCGGATCCAGGAGACCGGGCGCGCGATCAAGCGCGACCAGACCTGAGTGTGCGCGGAGAGGGGGTCTGCCCGTCCAGGGCGGGCCCCCTCGCCTGTCCGGGCGCTCGACCGCGACGGACCGCCTCGACACGACCGCGACGGACCACTCCGACTCGGCCACCACGGACCCCCTCGAAAAGAACGACGGGCTGCCCGCGACCCACGCGCACAGTCCCTCCCCCAACTGCACAGCCCCTCCCCTGCCCGCACGCCCGCGGCATCGCGCGCCGGGTGTTCCCCGGGCGAAGCGGCCGTCGGGTCTCGCGCCCCGGCCGACGCCCCGCGCCCCGCGGGGAGGATACGGTCGCCCCATGGCTGACGCTCGGTTGACGACCTCCTCGTACCTCGTCCTCGGCATCATCGACAAGTTGGGCGAGGCCAGCGCCTACGACGTGAAGGGGGAGGCGGCCCGCACCGTCGCCCCGTTCTGGTCCGTGCCGCACGCGCAGGTCTACGCGCAGTGCGAACGGCTCCTGGAAGCGGGGCTGTTGGCGCAGGTGCGACAGGAGTCCGGACGCAACCGGCGCGTGCTGACGCTGACCGAGGACGGGCGCACGGCCCTGCGGACCTGGCTGGACGATCCCGCGTTCGTTCCGGTGGAGGCCCGCGAACGGGGCATTCTCAAGCTCTGGTTCGGCGGTCGCCCCGACGTGCTCGCACCGGCTCAGGTCTCCGAGCACGAGAAGACGCTGAGCGAGTACGAGGAACTCGCGGGAAGCGTCGGCGAGTTGCTGACGTCGGGCCAGCGCGAGGCGTTGGAGTTCGGCATCCGCTACGAACGGATGATGGTCGACTTCTGGCACTGGGTGCACGACAGGGACGAACGTACGACGGACCGTTGACCCCGGCCCCGGCCGCCTCTACCGTCGGTAACCCGCGATAGTCCAGAAGAGACTATCGCGGTGCCGTGGAACCGAGGCCCGTGAGCAGGGAGTCGCCGTGCGTCCTCCAACGACCACCACGTGGCGCCGTGTCGCCGCGGTCACCGTGTCGGTCCTGTGCGTGGCCTACGCGCCGATCGCGATGACCGAGCTGTGGCCGTACGCGCGCCCCGGCGCCCCGGCGTTCGGCGAGTGGCTGCTGGGCCACACGGTCTCGCCCCGCTACGTCGCCGACGCGCTGGCCACCCGTATCGCCCCCTACCGGCACAGCCTCGTACCGATGATCGTCCACTCGGTGCTGGGTGGTCTGCTCATGCTGCTCGGGCCCGCCCAGCTGCTCACGGCCGCACGCCGTCGGCGTCGGCTGCACCGTGTCCTCGGGGTCGTCTTCGCGGTCACGGTGTACGCGTCGATGGCCGGCGCCGCGGTGTACCTGGCCCGCACCGCGCCCGAGGACGCCTTCAGCGGCCCGGCCTTCTGGATCGTCCTCGCCACCATCCTCGTAGGCACGGTGCTGAGCGTGACCTTCGGCATCCTCGCGGCCGTCGCCGGCTTCCCCGACCTGCACCAGCGGTGGATGCTGGTCTGCTACGGCTTCCTGCTGACCGCTCCGCTGCTGCGTCTGGAGTGGGGTGCCCTGCCGTGGGTGATGCCCGGACTTCCGATGACGGAGATCAACCGCGTGGCCATCATGCACCTCGGCTCGGTGGTCGTGTTGGGCGCGCTGCTCGCCTCCCGGGCACGCGACCGGCGACGCACGGTCGCCGGACTGCACGGGTCGTGGGCGCCGCTGCCGGTGACCGTCGCCGCACACCTCGCCGGGGCGGCCGCGCTGGTGTGGATCGTGCGCTCCTTCCTCGACTTCGGCGCCGGCGGGCAGCGCCTGCTGGCCGGCTACCTGCTGCCTTTTGTGGTGGCCTACGGGGTCATGGCCGTCGGCGTGCGCCGGGCCGGACGGGACGGACGCCTCTGGGCGCGGGAGGAGTGGCGGATCCACCTGACGGCGCTGTGCCTGGCGCCGGTGCTCTCGGCGGGCTCCGTGGTGCTGTTCGAACGCAGCCTCGGGCTGGACCGGTTGACGGCGCTGACCGCCGCCGTGGCCATCGGCTGCGGCATGCTCGCCTTCGCCGCGACCCTCGTGACGAGCCTGCGCGTCGTCCACGCCCGCGAGGTGCTCAAGCGTGCCGTCCCGGCCGCCGCGCCCACGACCCGTGTGTCGGCGCCGGCCGCCCAGGTGTATTGATCACGACCGTTCCGGCACCCGGCCCGTCGGCTCCGTCAGCGCCGGGCCGGGGTCACCCCGACACCGCGTCGCCCCTGTCAGCTCGCGCCCCGGCCATCGTCTGGCCGCCCCCTCTGGAGGCCGAACCACCATGCCGAACCCGACCGACCCGTCCGAACCCGTCGGCAGCGCACCGACCGTGCCCGCACCCGGGACCGGTGCCGTGCAGGGGCGTCCGCTGACGGTCGGCCTGGCGATGCTCGCGATCGCCGTGGCCGTGATCAACCTCCTGGTCGGGGGGCTCCTGACGGCCGTCGCGCTCACCGGTCACGTCTTCGGCGCCTGGCCCTCACCCAGGTCGCTGAGTCCCGGACTGATCGGCGCGGGCATGCTGGGGACCGCACCGGCCCTGTTCGCCATGGGCCGCGCCCGCTCCTGGCAGCAGACCCGGACACTGGTGCTGCCCACCGCCGCGGTGCTCGTCGGTCTGTTCGCGGTGACCCTCCTGAACGCCGGCCGACTGTACGTCGCCGAGGGCGGCCCGATCGCCCCCGTCCTGTTCAGCGTCGGCTGGATCCTCGTCCTGGGCCTGCTGTGCGTGTGGGCGGTCATCGCCCTGGCCTGGCAGTTCCTCACGCCGGCCGGGCCGCCCGCACCACGCAGGCTTCCGCTCCCGGCCTGGTCGAAGCCTGCGCTCGCCGTGCTGGGGTCCTCCTGGCTGGGCATCGGTACGGGACTGCTGGTCCGCCCCGCCTTCTGGTCGGACTTCGTCCCCTGGCGCACCGGAAGGCTCGACGCGCAGGCGCTCGGCGTCTGGGCCCTCTCCCTGGGCGCGGGGGTGCTGGGCGCTCTCGCCGAGGACGACGTCGAGCGCACCCGCCCGGCGCTGCTCGCCCTGACCGGCGCCGCGGCCACGATGACACTGGTCCTGGCCGTCCGTACGCCCGACGTGGACTGGTCGTCGGGGCCCGGCCTGAGCCTGATCGCCATGGTCGCCGGGCTGTTGACAGCCGGTGCGAGCGGTCGCCTGCTGCTCGGCGGTGAGGACCGGAAGACGCCTCTCACCGGAGCGACCGCACCGGGCACCACGGCCTGAGGGGTGCCGCAGGCTCCCGGATGCCTACCGCACGTGGCCGCAGAGAGCGCCCTCCCGACTGCCCTGCTCTGCTCTGCTCTGCTCTCAGCCAAGCCGGTCGCGTGCCCCATGGGACGGGCGCGAACATCGTCCCATGCAGCCGATCTTCGTTCTCGTGCACAGTCCGTCCGTGGGTCCCTCGACCTGGCAGCCCGTGGCCGAACATCTGAGGGCGGCGGGACACCGGGTGCGTGTGCCGTCCCTGCTGGACGTGGGCGCCGGAGCTCCGCCGTTCTGGCCGCGGGTCGTGGAGGCCGTACGTGACGATCTGCGACAGGCCCCGGTCGACAGTCCCGTCACGCTGGTGGCGCACAGCAACGCGGGCCTGTTCCTCCCGCTGGTGCGCTCGGGGCTCGACCATCCGGTGACCGGCTCGGTCTTCGTCGACGCCGCGCTGCCGGCCCGGACCGGTCCCACCCCCGTCGCCCCGCCCGAGTTGCTGGAGTTCCTCCGTCCATTGGCTGTGAACGGCAGGCTTCCCCGCTGGACCGACTGGTGGGACGAGGCGGACGTCGCCCCCATGTTCACCGATCCGACCGTCCGGCAGACCGTCGTCGAGGAGCAGCCGACCCTGCCGCTGTCCTACTACGAGCAGCGCGTCCCGGTCCCCGGCGGCTGGGACGATCACCCCTGCTCCTACTTGCTGTTCGGTCCTCCGTACGACGACTTCGCAGCCGACGCGCGTGAACGCGGCTGGCGAGTGGCGCATCTGCCGGGCGCGCACCTGCACCAGATCGTCGATCCCGCCGGTACGTCCCGGCAGCTGGTCGAGCTCTGCGGAACGGCTTGATCCGCCACCGGGCCCGACGGTCACAGCCGGGCTATACGCTGCGAGCGATCTGGAACCAGCTGATCGGAAGGCACGATGACCCACACCCCCCGTCCGACGCCCGAGGCGATACTCGCCGTGCTGCCCGAACTCGCTCCCCACGCGCGCGACGCGGTCATATTTCATCCCACGCGCGCGGAGCCGGACTGCCGGGACAGTTCTCTCGGCGGACCGCTGCTGTGGCCCAGTGACGAACCGTGGCCCGCATGTTCCTTGCCCGACGTGATCAGCCCTGACGGCGGGCCCGCCACGGCCATGGTGCCGGTCGCACAGATCTTTCGTCGCGATGCGCCGGGACCCTGGTGGCCCGCCGACATGGACCTCCTGCAGATCCTGTGGTGTCCCAACGAACACTGGGATCCTCCGGCCCAGCAGGCCGACGTCAGCCCTGTGGTCGAGATGCGATGGCGTCGGGCCGCCGACGTGACCGACCGGCTGACGACTCCGCCGCCGCCCTCACGACATGAGGAGGACGGCTACCTGCCGCAGGCGTGCGCCATCACCGCCGAGCGTGTGACCGACTTCCCGTTCCGTGAGGAACTTCCGGAAGAACTCCGCCCGAGACTCCAGGAGTTGGTCCGCGAGACCGGCGACGGCGGTGACGTCGTCACCCGCCTCGCCGGCTGGAAACTGGGCGGCTGGCCCACCTGGCACCTGACGTACCCTCAAGTCTTTGCCTGCGATGACTGCGGGACGGCCATGACACTCCTGTTCACCGTGGCCAGCGACGCCGAGACGGAGGTCGTCGTCGGCCGGTCGGGAGACTTGCGCGTCTTCACCTGCCCCGCCGACCACCGGCACGCGTTCCAGGTGGACCTGCACTGACCGGCGGCTCATCACGTGCAGCGCTGGCCGTCGGGCGGGATCAGTCGACCGTCTGCGCCTCGGAGCCGGTCGCAGTGACCGGCTGGAGCCGCGTGAGCCGGGTGACGAGCAGGGTGGTGTCGTCCGCCGAGTCGGCGGGGCGCGCGCTCATGAGGGCGTCGCACAGGTCGTCCAGAGGCGCGTCGGTGCGGTGAACCGCCCGGCGGAGCACGGTGATTCCCTGTTCGAGGTCCAGGCGCAGGCTGCGGTCCTCGATGAGGCCGTCGGTGTATGAGGCGGTTGCCGCTGCGGTGCATCGGGAGAACGCACCAAGATCCCCTACGTGCGTCGTCGTCCTGGCGCACCATGTGCTCTTCGCCGCCGGCAACATGCCCTCCGCGTGCTGATGCCGGCCGGAACAGGCTACGGGCGCCGTCACCCGATCTTCCCGGCGCGGACGACCGCGCCACTCGGAGGACTGACTCGACGGGCGAAACGGTGGTCCCCGGGCCGGCGGCCCGGGGCCTCGACCGCCGCGAGCCCCACGCCGGGGCAGGCCGCGTACCTGGGTGCGGGCCCAATGGATCACTTCGAGTGCCGGTCAGGTGGTGCGGCCCACCACGGGGGTCGTACACGCAGGCGAACCGACCCGAGATGGTGGTGTGACGGGCCGATGAGCCGCCAATGGCGCCGTTCGCATGAAGCGTGGCGAATGCCGCAACCAGCACCGGGGCGCGAGACCTCCTGGCATGCAGAACCGATACCGCTGCAAGGGAGATTCCCGTGACCACCCCCGCTTTCGCGTCCGGTGCGGCGCAGTCCTCCTTCGACCCCTACGCCTGTGACGAGCCCGGCTTCTCGTGGTGGGACCGGGCCGCACAGCCCGATGAACAGGAGCAGGGCGACCACCTGTTGCCGCCGCCCAACGCCGCCGAACGGCTCGACATCGCCATCGACCCACGTGACCGCAGGCGTCTGGACCTGCACGCGGCCCTGACGGCCGCCGGAATCCCGCCCCTGCCCGAGGACAGGGAGGCCATCGACCGGCTCAGCGCCCTGCCCGCCGACATCAACATCGCGGTGCGCCGCTGGATCGAGCACGCCGCCTGACCCCGCTCCGGGCAGGACCGTCGGACGGCGGCCGGTGCGTGCTTTCCCGGCCGCCGTCCGCCCGGCCGCCGTCCGCCCGGCCGCCGTCCGCCCGGCGGGCGCATGACGGCTCGGCGCCCCTGCCCGTCCGCCCGCCTCGTCACCTGGGCCGGTCCGCCAAAGGCGCGACGGTCGGCCTTCGCCCGGTTCCACACCGTCCCACGTGGGCGGATCCCCGTGCGGGACCCCGGATAGGGTGGGCGCGACAACACTTCGCGAACCGGATCAAGGAGCAGACGTGAGCGAGTCGGCGTCCATCGCCCTGCAGCAGGAGATCGCCCGGGAACTCGAGGTCTCCGAGACCTTCGAGGCCGAGCGGGAGATCGAACGCCGCGTGGCCTTCCTCGCCGAGCGGCTCACCTCCACCGGTCTGCGCTCCCTCGTCCTCGGCATCAGCGGCGGTGTGGACTCCACCACCACCGGCCGGCTGTGCCAGCTCGCGGTGGAGCGGGCGCGGGCCGCGGGGCACGAGGCGCAGTTCTACGCCATGCGGCTGCCCTACGGCGTCCAGGCCGACGAGCACGACGCCCAGCTCGCGCTCTCCTTCATCCGGGCCGACCACGTGCTGACCGTGGACATCAAGCCCGCGAGCGACGCCGCGCTCGAGGCCTCGCTGGCGGCGGGGGTCAGCTTCCGCGACACCCACCACCAGGACTTCGTGCACGGCAACATCAAGGCGCGGCAGCGGATGATCGCCCAGTACGCCGTGGCCGGCGCGCACAACGGTCTGGTCGTCGGTACCGACCACGCCGCCGAGGCCGTGTCGGGCTTCTTCACCAAGTTCGGCGACGGAGCCGCCGACCTGGTCCCGCTGACCGGCCTGACCAAGCGCCGGGTCCGCGGCGTCGCCGACGCGCTGGGCGCGCCCGCAGAGCTGGTGTGGAAGACGCCGACGGCCGACCTGGAGACCCTCGACCCGGGCAAGGCCGACGAGGACGCTCTCGGAGTCACCTACGACGTCATCGACGACTTCCTGGAGGGAAAGCCGGTGGACGAGAGGGACTTCGAGACGATCGTCCGCCGCTACCGCCTCACCGACCACAAGCGCCGGCTGCCGATCGCGCCCTGACGGCTGCTGCCGGACCTTCCCGGGGATCCTGACGGCTGCTGGATCACCCGGGGGTCCTCGGGGCTGCCGGATCACCCCGGGGAAGCGGGCTTTCCGGGTGTGGCCATGGCAGAGCGCGGGGTGCGGGACACGTTGCGGGAGCCGGCCGGGTCGGTCGAGTCGGGCGGGTCGACGGCGAGTGGGCCGTCCGAACCACGGGCGCGGGAAAGCCCTCACGCGCCGCCCGTCATCCGCCCTGGACAGGCAACCCCGCGAGCAGCGCGGACTCCGCCGTGGCCACCGTGCTCCGGTCCCAGCGGCCGAGCGGTACGGAGCCCAGGCGCCGACCCGAGGGGTCGAGCACGTGGCCGGCGAGTTTCACCGGCCACAGGGTCACCGCGCGGTCGGCGACCGTGAGTTCGGGGAAGCCTGCCACCAGGCGGGACTCGAAGGCGTGGATGTCGTCGAGCGAGCGCAGCCACGCGGCGAAGAGCAGGTTGTGCGGGCCGGAGAGCGAGGCGCACAGGCGGATCTCCCGCATCGCCGACACATGTGCCGTGATCCGTGCCGTCTCCCCCGGCGGCGCCGCGCACCACAGGCTCACACTGACCGGCCATCCGGACAGGCCGCGTGCGACCTCGCACCGGAAGACCAGCGCGCGGGAGGCCTCCAGGCGGCGCAGTCGCCGGCGGACCGTGGTCGCGCTGAGTCCCGTGCGGCGGGACAGTTCGGCCACGCCCTGCCGTGCGTCGTCGGCAAGGGCCTGCACCAGTACCTGGTCCTCGCGTCGCACCGCCGAACGGCCGGGCTCGGGTCCGGCGGCGACCCGCACCGTACCTCGCCGGGCGGTCCCGGCCGGTTTGTCCAGGCGCCACCGACTGCCCTCGGTGTGCAGCGCGGTGGCGATCTGCGTACGGCTGGCCGCGACGCCCGGCAGCGCGCCGATGCGCATCCCGGTGTACCGGGCGACCTCGGCCAGGCTGCCGAAGACACAGGTCAGCACCAGGTCGCGGCCGCCGGTCACATGCTCGACGGTGAACACGTGCGGGTCCCGGGCGAGTTCGGCGGCCACCTCGTACAGCCGCCCGGGCACGCAGTCCACCTCGACGAACGCGACGATGAGCGGCATGCCCTCGATGCTGACCGGATAGCAGCTGAACCACGCGTGGCCCGCCTCCGACATTCGGGCCCACCGGCGTGCCGCCGTGGAGGGATCCACGCCGAGGGCCGCCCCGATCTGCTGCCAGTCGGCGCGTGGACTGCCCTGCAGCACCGTCACCAGCCTCAGGTCCAGCTCGTCCAGTGTGGCGTTTTCCGGCATACGATCGTCGAACATCGGCGGATCCAGGCATTGCGGTGGGTGGAATGCTTCTCGGCCGCAGGATACCGGCCATGTTCCAGCTCAGTGATGCCACCGCCCTCGCCGACGACCTGCGGGACCTGCGCCGCGCCTTGCACCGCGATCCCGAACTCGGCCTGCATCTGCCGCAGACGCAGCAGACCGTGCTCGCCGCGCTCGGCGGACTCCCCCTGGAGATCACCACCGGTACGGCGCTCAGCTCCGTGACCGCCGTCCTGCGCGGTGGCCGGCCCGGCCCCGCCGTCCTGCTGCGCGCCGACATGGACGCGCTGCCGGTGCAGGAGACCACCGGGCTGCCGTACGCCTCCCGCCGCACCGGTGTCATGCACGCCTGCGGTCACGATCTGCACACCAGCGCCCTGGTCGGTGCGGCGCGGCTGCTCGCGGCCCGGCGGGAGGAACTCGCCGGCGACGTGGTCTTCATGTTCCAGCCGGGAGAGGAGGGACACGGCGGCGCCCGTCTCATGATCGACGAAGGTGTCCTCGACGCGGCGGGCGAACGGGTCGTCGCCGCCTATGGGTTGCACGTCCTCGCCAACACCCTGCCCGCCGGGGTCGTCGCCACCCGGCCGGGCACGGTGCTGGCCGCGTCCGACGGCTTCGACGTGACCGTCACCGGCCGCGGTGGCCACGGTTCCTCCCCGCACACCGCCCAGGACCCGATCACCGTCGTCTGCGAGATGGTCACCGCGCTGCAGACGATGGTGACCCGCACCGTCGACGTCTTCGACCCCGCCGTCCTCACCGTCGGTTCCCTGCACGCCGGTGAGGCGCGCAACGTCATCCCGGAGACCGCGACGTTCCGGGCGACCGTGCGCACCGTGTCCGAACCCGCGCGGGCCCTCGTCCGCGGCGCCGTCGCGCGCACGGTCCGTGGCATCGCCGACGCGCACGGCGTCACGGCCGAGATCGACTACCAGGACGGCTACCCGGTGACGGTCAACGACGGCGCGGAGACGTCGTTCGCCACGGCCGTGGCCGGAGAACTCCTCGGTCCGGAGCGGGTGTTGATCGCGCCACGACCCATCTCCGGGTCGGAGGACTTCTCGTTCGTCCTTCAGGAGGTGCCCGGCGTGTTCCTCGGCATCGGCGCGTGCCCCGCCGACCGCGACCCCGGTACCGCGCCGATGAACCACTCCCCCGGCGCCGCGTTCGACGACGGCGTCCTGCCCGCCGCCGCGGTCCTCCTCGCGGGCCTCGCCGCCGGACGCCTGGAGCAGGCGGCGGCAGCCGGGGACCTGCCGACCGCGGCCGGGGCGGTGACGCCGTGACCGGAACCGCCGCGCCGGACGTCGCCCCGGACCGCCGCGACGCCTCCGTCACGACGGTGGTGGGGCTGCTCGTCCTGTTCGAGATGATGAGCGGCTTCACGCAGATGGGCATCACACCCCTGCTGCCCGACCTCGCCGACACCTACGGTCTCGGCGACTCCGCGGCGAACTGGGTGGGATCGGTGCAGCTGCTCGCCGCGACCGTGTGCGTACCGCTGTTCGGCAGGCTCGGAGATCTTTACGGCCACCGGCGCATGCTGCGTGTCGCCCTGGTGTGTGTGGCGGCCGGGTCGCTCCTGGTCGCCATGGCGCCCACACCCGCGCTGCTGTGGGTCGGGCGGGCGCTTCAGGGACCCCTCGCGGCCCTGCTGCCGCTGGAGATCGCTCTGGTGCGCAGCCGCCTCTCGGTGCCCGACGCCCGTCGTGCGATCGCCCGGCTGGTCGGGGCCCTCACCGTGGGCGGCCTGCTCGGCGCGGCCTCGATGGGTGCGGCGGCCGGGACGCTCGGCGGGGTCCGGGCCGCGCTGCTCGTACCGGCGCTGCTCGCGGCGGTGTGCGTGCCGCTGTCCTTCGTGGCGGTCCCCGAGTCGGAGGCGCGCGGGGCCGGCGCCATGGACTGGCCGGGTTTCGCCCTGCTCGCGCTCGGTGCCACGGCGTTGCTGCTGGGCGTCTCCGCGCTCGAACACGACGGGGGTGTCGGCCTGCGGGTGCTGCTGGGCGCGGTGCTGGGCGTGCTGCTGCTCGTGTGGTGGGTGCGGACCGAGCTGCGCAGCCGCGATCCGCTGGTCGACGTACGGGCACTGACCAGCCGTAGGACCGGTCCGTTCTATGCCGCGGCCTGCTGCTTCGGTGTGGTGTTCTTCGCCGCCCAGGCGCCGGACACGACGTTCCTGGCCGCCGATCCGGACTCGGCCGGTTACGGCTTCGCGCTCTCCTCCGCGCGCATCTCCCTGGTGCTGCTGCCGGGCATCGTGGCTGCCGTCGTGGGTTCGGCGCTCACCGTGCCGCTCGCCCGGCGGATCGGCTACCGGCGTGTGCTGGCCTGGTCGTTCGCGCTCGTCGCGGCCGGTTTCGCGGTTCTGGCCGTACGGCACGTGTCCCTGGGGGAGATCGTGGCGACCAAGGTCGTGGCGGGGATCGGGCTGGGCATCGCCCTGAGTGCCATGCCCACGGTGGTCGTCGAGGCGGCGGACCGGGACCGCGGTGGCGTGGCGACCGCGCTGTACAACAACGTGAAGTCGTTCGGCGGTTCGGTGGCGGGTGGTGTCATGGCCGCGGTCCTGGCCGCATCGGCCCACCGGCCCGGGACGGCGCGGGAGACGCCCGCCGAGGGCGCGTACGTACTGGTCTGGCTGGTGTGCGCGGTGTGCGCCCTCGCCGGAGCCGGCACGACGCTGCTCGCGCGTCGCTCCGAGGACCCGGACAGCGCGCCAAGCGCATGAGGTGACAGGGAGAGCGGCCGACCGGCGTGGTCCCGCTCCTGCGGATGGCGGCCCCGGCGCGTGTCGTACCGGGGCCTGAGTCCGGTGAGTCCGGCAGGGAGGCCCCGTCGGCCGGACACCGACGGCGCCCGTGTTTGGGGGTATATGTTCCATTGGCTCAGGTTGCGGTTGTCACCGAAGGGAAGGCCTGCGATGGAGCGGACGACATGCTGCGTGGTGGGCGGCGGCCCCGCCGGAATGGTCCTGGGCCTGCTGCTGGCCCGCGCCGGCGTGGACGTCACGGTGCTGGAGAAGCACGGAGACTTCCTGCGCGACTTCCGCGGTGACACCGTGCATCCCTCGACCCTGGCGCTGCTGGACGACCTCGGCCTGGCCGAGCGCTTCGCCCGGCTGCCGCAGCGCCGGGTGACCACGGTGCAGCTGCCGCTCGGCTCCGACGGTTCACTCGTCACCGTCTCCGACCTCAGCACCTTGCCGGGGCCCTACAACTACGTGGCGATGGTGCCGCAGTGGGACCTGCTCGACCTCCTCGCCGACGAGGCCCGCAAAGAGCCGTCCTTCTCGGTGCGGATGAGCACGGAGGCGACGTCCTTCCTGATGGAGCGCGGGCGGGTCACCGGGGTGCGCTACCGCACCTCCGACGGGCGTACCGGCGAACTGCGGGCCACGCTCACGGTGGCCTGCGACGGCCGGGGCTCACTGGCCCGGTCGCGGCCCGAACTGGGCCTGCGGAGGTACAGCTGCCCCATGGACGCCTGGTGGTTCCGGCTGCCCCGGCGGGACGGAGACCCGCACGGCCTCGTGGGCGCCGCCGGTGACCGTCTCCTGACCGCGCTCATCGACCGTGGGCAGTACTGGCAGTGCGCCGGGCTGATTCCCAAGGGCACCGACGCCGAGCTTCGCGCGGCCGGTCTGGAACGGTTCATGGCCGACTTCTCGGACGCCGTGCCCTGGCTCGCGGACCGGGCGCACGAGCTGCGGTCGTGGGACGAGGTGAAGATGCTCGACGTACGGCTCGACCGGCTGCGGCGCTGGCACCGTCCGGGACTGCTGTGCATCGGCGACGCCGCGCACGCCATGTCGCCGGTCTTCGGCATCGGCATCAACCTCGCGGTCGAGGACGCGGTGGCCGCCGCCCGCCACCTCGTCGAGCCGCTGCGCACGGGAGCGGTCGGCCTGCGGGACGTACGCGGCATCCAGCGGCGCCGTTGGCCGACCACGGCGCTGACGCAGGCGCTGCAACGCCTCGCTCACGCCCGGGTCATCGCGCCCGTGCTCGCGGGCGATCCACCCTTCGGCAACTCCAGGCGGGCCAAACGGGTGAGCGGCCTCCTCACCGGCTCGCGGTGGTTCAAGCGCGTACCGGCGTACTTCATCGGCTACGGCGCCCTGCGTGAGCGTCCGCCCGCCGCCTCGCTGCGATGAACCGCGCGGTCCGGCCGGCGGGGAGTGTGTCGCCCGGTCGGCGGAGCCCTCGTCGTACCACCAAGCGCACGGGCCTCGAGCGCTGTTCGCGCGGGCGCTCCGGCCCGGAACTGCGGGGTCGTGCGGCGCTCGGGTGGTACGTTCCGCCGAACAGGTGTTACCTAGTGCGAGGGGAGAAACCGGAGGGGGGCAGGTATTCGGGGGAAAGGAGACCGAATGATGCGCAGGAAACCGGTCATGCGAACCCTCGCCGCTGCCCTCCTCACAGGCGGCGTCATCGCGGGTATGGGAGTGGCCGCAAGCCCGGCCTCGGCCGCGACCACGAACGGGGCCGTCTCGCTGTCGCCCAACATCCCGGCGGGCAGCGGGTGCGGGTTCGGCGTCGGCTTCAACCGGGGCTTCAACTCGAACTGCGGCGGCTTCGGCTTCGGCAACTCGTTCGGGTACGGCGGCTTCGGTGGCTTCGCCGGCTTCGGCGGGTACGGCTTCAACTCGTCACCCGTGGTGATCATCGTCAGCTGACGCTCCCTCGGCACAGGTCGGGAACGTCACGAAGCGACAGAAGGGGGGCCGCCGCGCCAGTGCGCGGACGGCCCCCCACCTGTGCGGCGGACCATGACCAGCACCGACCCCGCCTCGGACAGGTGGACAACTCCCCGTCCGAAGCGCCTGACTGACGTCACATCAAGTGATCGACGTGTCGTGGACCGGAGGCCGTTTCAATGAGGCCTGCTCGTCCTGGCCGGCTCGCTGCCGGCGCGGTCAGTGCCTTCCGGCCCGGGCCAGCGCGTCCTCGGCCTGGCGGGCCATGGTGCCGACCAGATCGGCCGCGGACGGCAGGTCCTCGATGAGGTCGACGGCCTCGCTCGCCCATTGCGGCAACGCAGGGATCTCGCCCCGTGCCGCGGCATCCTCGTACGCCTGCCTGGCCCGGGGATCCGCGGCGAGTTCCTCCTCCTTGCCCCGCCAGCCGTCGAGGAAAGGGTGGCCAAGGGTACGCGCCGTGTAGCGCGACGGCCATCGCGAGCCGCGCGCGATGTCCAGCACTCTGTTGCGCTCGGTGTCCTCGCCGCGGCCCTCGACGATCGCTTTGGCCGTCGCGGGGTCGACCAGGGACTCGGTCGTGGCCTGGAAGCGCGTTCCGAGCAGGGCGCCGGACGCCCCCAGCGCCAGTGCCGCAGCCACGCCACGCCCGTCGGCGATCCCGCCGGCCGCGAGCACCGGCACCGGCGCCGCCAGGTCCACCACCACGGGCACGAACGGCAGCGTGGACCGCCCGTGCCGGGCTCCGTGCCCGCCGCCCTCGGTGCCCTGCGCCACGATCACATCGGCGCCCAGATCCACCGCTCTGCGGGCCTCCTCCAGGTCGGTGACCTGGAGGATCAGCGCCGTGCCCGCGCCACGGACGCGCTCCACGAACAAAGTCGGGTCACCGAAGGACAACATCACCGCCGCCGGCCGGTGTTCCAGCGCCCGCGACACCACCGAGGCGTCGATCGCCCATGTCTGGAAGCCGATGCCCCACGGCTTCCCGTCGCTCTCCTCGGCCAGGACGGGCAGTTCGCGGGCCAGCCAGTCCTGGTCACCGTTGCCGCTGCCCAGCAGGCCGAACCCACCACCCCGCGAGACCGCTCCCGCGAGCGCACCACCGGCCGTACCGCCCATCGGGGCGAGGGCGATCGGGTGCTCCACACCGAACAGTTCCGTGAACGCCGTCGACAATCCCATGACCGTCATCCTCACGCACCCGTCGTGCCGGCCGCTACGCATTGCGTCGCACGAGGCCGCCGTCTTCCGACGGCCCGTCGTGTGCCGTCACGGGCTACGGACCCGTCCCCGGTCCGACGGGGCCGCTGGTTCGTCACCGCTGTCACGCCGGGTAAGGGGCGGCGTCCCGCGCCGACCGGAGCGCACCGGTCCACCAGGCCAGCTGGTCGAGCACCGTCTTGGCGTACGTGGGGGCGTCGGGGTCGAGGGGACGGCCGTCCTGCCACGCGGTGAAGTAGTTCGGGAAGGCGAGACCGTCGCGCATCGTCACGGCGTGCAGCTCGGTCAGCACGTTCTCCAGGTGCAGCACCGCGTGCCGGCCGCCCGCCGCGCCGCCGTAGCTGACGAAGGCGACGGGCTTGGCCGTCCACTGGGTGAAGTGCCAGTCGATGGCCGCCTTCAACGAGGCGGGATAGCTGTGGTTGTACTCCGGCGTGACCACGATGAACGCGTCGGCGCGTTCGAGTGCCGAGGTCAGGGCCGCCATCCCGACCGGACGTGGGTAGTCGTCCCCTGCGTACTTCGGTGATGCCGCGGGCAGCTCCAACGGGATGTCGATCGTGGCGAGATCGACGACGTCCACGTCGAACCCGCCGTGTGCTCCCGCCTGTTCGGCGACCCATGAGGCCACCACCGGGCCGAACCGTCCTTCCCGGACGCTTCCGACGATGATCAGCAGCTTGTGCTTGTTCTCCATGCCCACCACGATCACGCCGGGCCCCCGCCGCAGCCAGACCGTGCTCAGGCTGGCCCCCGCAGGGCCAGTCTGAGCGCTCCGCGCACGACGGACCGCGTCCTATGCTCGCAGCATGGGTACGCCACTGGGGGATTTCATCCGGGCCAAGCGCGACGGTATCCAGCCGGAGTCGCTGGGGCTGCCGGACCGCGGGCGCCGCCGTTCGCCGGGGCTGCGGCGCCTGGATCTCGCCGCACGGGCCGGCATCAGCGTCGAGTACCTGACCCGTATGGAACAGGGGCGCGACCGCAATCCCTCGGTGCCGGTCCTGAACGCGCTCGCCGACGCGCTCGGCCTCGACCGCTCGGAGCGCGACCATCTGCGCTACCTGGCGAAGATCACCGGCGGTGCGTGCAGCGCCGGTACGAGGCCCGCACCGGCACGCCGCGACGTGCGGCCGTCCGTGCTGGAGACGCTCCGTCTCCTCGAACCGGCCATCGCCGTGGTGACCAACCGGCTGGGCGACGTCCTCGCCCACACCAGTGGCTACGAGGCGCTGACGAGCGGAACCGGACTGCTCGACGCCGACCCGCCCAACCTCACCCGCTACGTCTTCACCGATCCTCGCGCCCGGTCGTTCTTCGCCGACTGGGGCGACATCGCGGACGAGCAGGCCTTCGACCTGTGGCTCGGCCCCTCCGTCGAGAACGCCGAGTGGCTCACCGCGGAGCTCGCTCCGCTCGCCGGGCCCGAGTTCACGCGCCGTCTGAACCGTCACGTGGTTCCCCGGCGCGGGGAGCTCAGACTCAACCACCCGGACGGGCCCGAGCTGCGGCTGAACCGCGAGACGCTCGACCTCTCCTCCGACGCACAGCAGTTGGTCGTCTTCCTTCCCGTGGACGAACGGACGGCCCAGGCCGTCGACGGCCTCTGCCACCGCTCCCACGGCCGGCTCCGGGCCATCTCGTGACACGTCCGGAGGCGGGCGGTGGGACACCGCTCACCTCCGGACGTCGGGGCGTCACCGGTGCCATGGCACAGGTGAGTCCGCACGGAGCCCGCCTGCCGGAGTTCCGGGCACCGAGAGCCCTGGACCACAAGGGTGTTACCGGTAGGTCTCGAACTCGGCGACCTTGGGGGTGCCGGTGGATGCGGTGATCTCGAAGGTGATCTTCTTCAGCG
The DNA here is from genome assembly GCF_039543605.1 of Streptomyces siamensis. NCBI lineage: Bacteria > Bacillati > Actinomycetota > Actinomycetes > Kitasatosporales > Streptomycetaceae > Streptomyces > Streptomyces siamensis. Next base: position 37,734 of record NZ_BAABKB010000004.1, read on the forward strand.
AGGTCTGCGCGAAGGTGATGACGCCCGCGCCGCTGCCGGAGGTGAGGACGGCACCCGTGTCGGCGTCGAGGACCCTCCAGGACGTGATGGCGCCCACGGATCCCGACGCCTCCCGGATCGTGATGCCGGACACCGCGGTGGAGGAACCCCACTTGATCGAGACGGAGCCCGTCGAGCCGGCCGGCGACCAGTACGTGCTCAGGTCACCGTCGCGGACGTTGCCGTAACTCGTGCCGTCGGCCTTGCTGGAGCCGTCGGAGCCGGCCCCGATGCTGAGGTTGGTCCCGGCCGGCTGGGTCGGCTCCTCGGTCGGGGTGGGAGTCGGGGTCGGGGTGGGAGTGGGGGTCGGCGTCTGCGCGGTGCAGTCGCCGTTCGACACCTGGAGCCCTGTACCGGCACCTGCCGTACGGCTCACGATGTCCGGCACGCAGCTCGCGGCGTCGAGCGCGTAGGAGTAGGGAATGCCGACCGTGGTGTTGGACTGGGGGTCGGGGCCCGCGGGGTTGTTCTCGCTGCCGCGGGCTGACCAGGTCACGTTGTCGAAGACGTTGCCGCCGACCTGCCAGTAGCCCGCGGCGTCGGTGTAGAAGGTGCCCAGGACGTCCTTGGAGTCCTCGAAGTAGTTGTTCTCCACCTTGGCGCGGGCGCCGGCGCGGGAGTTGATGCCGGACTCGTTGAGGCTCACGTAGTGGTTGTCGTAGATGTGGGCCGTGCCGCCGCGCAGCAGGGGCGTACGGGAGTCGATGTTCTCGTAGAGGTTGTGGTGGAAGGTGACGAAGCCGTTCGTCAGGTCGCTCTCGCTGGACCCGATGAGGCCGCCCCGGCCGGAGTTGCGCAGGATGCTGTACGAGAGTGTCACGTACTGCGTGTTGTCCTTCATGTCGAAGAGGCCGTCGAATCCCTCCGCCTCTCCGCCCGACGCCTCCAGGGTGGCGTGATCGACCCAGACGTTGCGGACGTCGCTCTCCATGCCGATGGCGTCGCCGCCGTTGGACGTGGGCGATCCCGACTTCTTCACGTTCCGGACGGTCACGTTCTGGATGATGATGTTGCTGGACTCGCGGATGTGGATGCCGAGTTGGTCGAATACGGCTCCGCTGCCGACCCCGACGATCGTGACGTTGCTGATCTGCTTCAGCTCGATGACGCCGGCAGCCGTGTTGCAACTGTCGCCCGAGACCTTGGCGGTGTTGCCGTGGTTGATGGTCCCCTCGACCTCGATGGTGATCGGGGTGCTGCTACTGGCCCGTGCGCACAGCGCCGCGTGGATCGCGGTTCCCGTGCCGGCTCGGACGGTCTGGCCGCCGGCCCCGCCGGTGGTCCCGCCGTTCTGGGTCGCGTATCCGGTGGCACCGGCGGTCGCCGCCGACGCCTCGGGCACCGACAGGGTCGCACCGACCGCGGCCGCGATGGCCATCGCGGCCGACGCCGCTAAGAGTCGCAGTGCAACTGGTCTTCTCATACTCGTCTCCTGACTCGTCGTTGGACTTCGAGCACCTGCACTTGCTGCCGTGCGTCCGCCTCGTGCAGGCGACCGTCGGACCTCCGACCGGCACCTGCCGGGTGGGCATCGGCGTGGTCCGACGCGGAGGTTCCGGTGACGGCTGCCGGTTGCCGGTTGCCGGTTTTGCCGGTTTCCGTCAGGGCGTGGCGTGCGTACCGGGTTGCCGCGCCCTCGTTCCACGGCACATGGACATCGCGGGACGTCCCTTGCTCGATCACTGGCGGCTCGTGCACACGTCGCGACGGCCCTCGCGACGATCGCTCCCTGGGCGGGGTCTCGAGGCAAAGCGAGAAAGCGCTTTCCGTCGGCAGACAATAAGGGTCACCCGACATGCCGGCAAGGGTCTTGCCGACCCTTCTCAGTACTACGTGGTGAAAGTGCCCGTCGGCGCCGATCCCGCGAACTCGGCCTTCACCACCACCGGCATGGACCACGAGGGCGAACGTGAAGCGCTTACTTCGGAGTGCCTCCCTCCCCATGGCCCGGTCGACCTCGGCAGCCACAGGCGTATCAACAGCGGCGATTCGGCCAGGAGTGCCCACACCCCTGCCCCGTGCCTCCATGAGCGGCCCACGCCACGACCGCGCCACACACGGAATCCGTTGCGGCCGAAATACGTGTGTTCGAACCCGACGCCGCTGTCGTTGAATCCCGTGGCGCCGCGTTCACCCCCGTCCGATCCCGCAGGGAGATGTGCAATTAACCGCTTCTTCCCGTCTCGTCCCGCCCCCGCCTCCCGCCTCCCGCCTTCCGCCTCCCGCCGAGATCACCTACTCCGGGCACTACTCCGTGAACCCGCTCGGTGAGGTCGGCTTCCGCGCCCTGTGCGCCCGACTCCCCCGTGTCCTCGGGCGTATCGCCGCCACCGCCGTGGCGCGGCTCGTCGTGGCACTGGCCGCGTACGCGGAACGGCGCATCACCCCACGGCTGACGACGATGACGGACTCACCAGGATCGCCGACCACATCGTCTTCATGGAGCAGGGCCGCCTCACCGAGCAGGGCACCTACGACGACCTCGTCCACGCCGGCGGCACCTTCGCCGACCTCCTGCGCCTGTCCCAGGAACGCTGAACACCGAATCCGGCATCCCACCCCGCACCGGCACCGACCGCACGAAAGGACACCTCACGTGACCAGCATCGAATCCGCGGCACCGCAGCCGCTCCTCACCACGGAAGTCCCCGGCACCGCCGCTCTCCTGGTCGACGACGACGGCCGGTATCTTCTCCACCTCCGCGATGCGAACAAACCCATCTGGCAGGCCGGCCGCTGGTCCCTGCTCGGCGGGAACACCGAGCCCGGCGAAACCTGCGACGAGGCCATGGTCCGTGAACTGCGTGAGGAGACCGGCCTCACCGTCCCCGGTCTCACCCCGTTCGTCACCGTGGAGACGGTCGACACGGACGGTCGGCTGAAGTACCGCACCATCGTGTACCTCGGCACCCTCAACCGGCCCGCCCACGAGATCCCCCTCCACGAGGGCATCCAACTGCGCTGGACCGACGCCGCCGAGATCGTGCACATGGCCTTGGACCCCGGCACCGCGGCCGTCGTCCACGAGCACCGGAAGCACCCGCGCCCCCGGCTCGACTCCGCGGGAAGGCCGCCCGCACTGCGCATCCAGGAGACCGCCGCTCAACGTGAGCGCAGCATCGTAGGCGTGCACCTCTACCTCGAACGCGACGGCGCCGTCCTGCTCGGCGAACGCGCCCCCGAGAGTGCCTTCGCCCCCTTGATCTGGCATGTGCCCGCCGGACACCGTGAGGCGGGCGAGTCGGCGCTGACCTGCCTGATCCGGGAAACGGCCGAGGAGACCGGCATCACCGTGCACGCGAGCGACCTGGCTCTCGTGCACGTCGTCGATGTGCGGGATCCCGGCAGCCCGGTCCCGCGGATGCAGCTGTTCTTCGCCGCGTCCCGCTGGCAGGGTGAGCCTCAGGTCCTCGAACCCGACCGGTGCACGCAGTGGCGTTGGTGGCCGTTGGACGCGCTGCCCGGCCAACTCGTCGAGTACACCCGCGCCGCACTCACCGGCATCGCCCGCGGTGACACGTACACCCACATGGGATGGGCGGCGTGATCCCGGCCGGGAAGCGGAAGCCGATGACTCGGTCTCCTGGTTCCGTCGTGGAGGACTCCCTCGCCTAGGGGGTGTCGGCGTGCAGATGCGTCAGGGTCTGCCAGCGGCGCTCGAAGTCCTGCGACTGCTCCGCGATCTGCACGGCGGTGATCGGCCTGTTGTGCTGGCCGGTGATCCCGCGGCGTGCGCAGTCCTGGGCGACGGCGTCCGGTGAGGGGACCCGGTCGTGGCGCATGCGGTGCTCGGCCCACACTCCGTAGATCCGGAACCAGAGCGGGTAGCGGCGCAGCGTGGACGGGCTGACAGCCTTTCCTCCGCGGCCGAACACGCCCTTGGCGGCGAGGAAGGCGGACAGTTCGTCGGGGTCGGGTTCCGCTCCGTGCCGGGCCTGGTATTCCGTCCAGGCGAGGTAGTAGCGGTCGACGGCGGTGAGTTCGGGGCGCTGCGCCGCACCGTCACGTGGACGCTGTCCGTCGATGTCCCCGTCGGCCCTCGCGCCGCGTTGCGCGGCCGCGGCGGCCTTGTCCGCGGCAGGGCTGTCCTCGCGTGCCGCGACAGGATCCGAGGGGGCGGAGCCGTCCGGCTCACCCCTGCCCGGCGCGGGGCCGCTCGCGTCGTACTCGCGCTCCTGGAACTCCATGACGTAGGCCTGCACATCGGCGCCGGTCACGGGCTGCCCCGTGGCTCCGGTGATGCCGTCGAGCCGGTACACGTACTCGGCGAGGGCGTCGGCGTCGGGATAGGCGCCGTGTTCTCGCGCGAAGCTGAGCCAGGCGTTGTGGAAGTAGTCGCTCCAGGAGAGCTCGCCGTCCACGTTCTCCGCGTCTTCGACGCCGGTCACCACGTCGCGTGAGGTGTGGCGCTCCTTCAGAACGCGCACGAGGGGCTCCAACTGCTCGTCGGAGAGCGGGTCTCCGGCCCCGGTCGAGATGCCGTACTCGTCGCGGAGCCAGATCGCGAACTGAATGGGCGTGGGCTCGGTGCCGAAGGCGGACAGCCAGGCCCCGTACGCACCGGCGAGGGCGCCGGCCCGCCGCTCGTGGTCCGGCTCCGGGTCCGGAAGCGGGGTGTACGACGGCGCAGGGACAGCGGGCCCCGGAGGCGACTGCTGCGCGGCGGCGGGCGGCAGAACGGCCGCCACGGGGACGGGGGTCGTGTCCAGTGCGGGGCTGTGGCGCCGCTGATTCGGCACCAGGGTGCGTTCGCCGGTGATCTGGACCGATGGCTCCTCGATGCCCGCGGCGGCCAGGCCGGAGGGCGCGGTCTCGGCGAGGGGGACGCCGTAGCGGGCGAGGCGCAGGGGCATCAGGGATTCGACGGGTGCCTTGCGGCGCCAGGCGCGGCCGAAGCGGGAGCGGAGCCGGGCCTGGTAGACGAGGCGTTCCTGTTCGAGCTTGATGACCGCTTCGTAGGAGCGCAGCTCCCACAGCTTCNGCCGTTGAAGGCGATGGTGGCGGCCGTCAGCAGCCATGCCGTCTGGCGCAGCAGCGGGAAGGGGATCCTGATCCAGGTCAGCAGCAGGTCCAGGGCGAGCAGGACACAGATGCCGGCGTCGATGCCGATCGGGAAGACGTAGGAGAAGTTCCCGAAGCCCTTCTTGATCGCGAGCTCGCGGACGGCGGCGTACGAACCGGCGAAGCCGATACCGGCGATGATCACCGCACCGGTGACGACCACGCCGATGAGCACCCGGTGCATCCGCGTCAGTCGCAATGGCGCACCGTTGCCGACGGCCACGTCCCGCTCTCCCCTCGACGTCCCCTGCTTGAGCAGCCCTCACACTCCCACGACGAGCGCAGGGTTGGGGCCTTTCCCCGGCGCGGAACCGCCGGGGAGACACATTCTCCCGCGTGGCCGCACCGCACCCGCCCGCATCCTGCCGCACCGTCGGCCGTACTGTCTCGACGGGTCGTGTCGTTGGTGGAGGCTGAAGGTGACAATGGAACTGCGGGTGGGCGACGTCGTCATCGTCTCCTGTCCCTACACCCCGGCGCGGGTCACCCGGAAGACCCTTGAACACGTGGTGCTGAAGTGGCCGTGGTGGTCGGCCGATCCGCACTGCGACTGGATCGAGTGGAACGGGGACGTGGCGCTCGTCGGCGATCCGGAATCGTACGCGTGGGACAAGGAGTTGTTCCGCACCGATCCGGCCGCCGAACAGCTCACGGTCGGGGCCGGCTGCCGCGTCGGGATTCCTCCGTCGCTCGTCCACGTGGTGGCCGTCGATCACTTCGATCCGCCGCTGGAGACCGGACGTCTGCCCCGCCCCGGGCGCCGTGTGGTGGTCCTCCGCACAGGCCGGTCGCTCGATCCCGAATCGGAGGAACAGGGTTACGACATCTGTCCCGACGACGGCATCCCGATCGGTTTCGAGCTCGTGTTCCGCCCCTACGCCTGCCTCGTCGCCGGTGACGAGGTGGCCGACGCCGCGGGACGTGCATGGCGCTTCGACGGCCCGTGGGACTGGCACCCCTTCGACGGCGACGAGCCTGATGAACCACGGTGGCCACTGGCCCTGTTGACGCGCGGGAACTCGGCCGATGAGGCGGAGGCCGCCGCTGTCGCCCGGGCGACGAAGGACGGCTCGCACCAGCAGGAGGTCGCGCGCTGGGTCGCACTGGCAGGAGTCGAGCCCACCCGCGGCCGTCCGGGGTAGCGCCGGCCCCACCGGGGCTGCGCCGGGGGGCGCCGTCCCACCGCCGACCGTGCCGATCGGCGGGGGTGCCGCTCGGGTCCTTCACGGCCCCGGCGCCCTGTCGCGGAGCACGCCCGTGCGGCCGACCGGCTCGCGCTCGGCGGACGCGGTGGTGCCGCCGCGTCGGGGTCCGCAGCCGCCCGCGTCCGCCGGACACGCGGAGTGGCGGACGATGCCCGTCGTCGCGTGCGGCTTCGACGAGCCGGGTCAGCGCCCCATCATCCTCCGGGCCCTGTGCGCTGCCTTCTCGGCCATCTCCTGTGCCTTGCCGCCGAGCATCTCGGCCTGGCCCTCCCGTTTGAGGGACCTGTTGCCCACGGCCTTGCCGACGGTCTGCTTCATCTTGCCCTTGACCTGCTTCGCCTTGGCACTTCCCTTGCTCACTTGGACCGCGACCTCTCGAGCTTCGTTGCGGCGCGGGAAGGACGACACACTCCCGCACATGCTTTCACCCTGCGCTTGCCCGCACCGGGCGGCAACCCGTGCCTCCCGACAGACCGGGCACTCGCCGTGTGCGGCTCTTCCGGATGCGCCGTGATCACCGAGCGGCCCGTCCCCCAGGCCTGGTGACGCAGGTGGTGCGGGCCGAGGAGGCCGGGTTCGACTTCTCAGCGATGTCCGACCATCACATTCCGTGTCTGGACGAGCATCGAGGCCGTTCGACCGTATGTCGAGGCGCGTTTCACCGAGATCGCCCTCGTCCGGGTCGGCGGTGCGTCACAGCTGCCGTTCGCGGACCGGGCGCGGAAGACGCTGCTGCCCGCACCGCGCGAACTCCGGGCCCGCGGCCCGGGCGTGGTGGCGCCGCAGCGCACGCAGCACTGCTTTCGTGTCCCACTCCGTCGTAGGCAGCGTCGTCGGCGACGCGGTCCGGGCCGGGTTCTGGCCGGCCCCGGCGACGGAGTGGGACGGTGGTCGGCTCACCAATAGTGGCGGCGGCCGGCGACGGCGTGCCCCATGGATCCCGCGACCCACAGGACCACACCCACCACGGCCAGGATGAGCCCGATGGTCCACAGGATCGAGATCCCCGTGATGAGACCGATGATGAGCAGAATGATGCCGAGGGCGATCATGGCGTGCCTCCTGCGGTTGTCATGCCTTCCAAGCTGCCGAGTTCCCCCGAGCAGGGACGTCACCCGTCGGTTCCGGCGAATCTTCGGGGGTGAAGGAAGCAGCGCTTTCCCCGGAGCGCATCCTGGGGCACGTCCCTGAGCGGGCCCGGGGCGGCTCTCTGGGCGTCGCTCGCGAGGCCCCCTCCTGTTGCGGCGGCCGCGACGCGACGTGAAGGTGATGCTCATGGTTGAGCGCTCCGTGATCGTCCGCCCTCCTGCTGACCCCCGCGGCCGTGAGGTCGTCGTCGACGGGGAGTCCATGGGCATTGCCTACGGCCTGCGTGACCTCGCCACGTTCCTGCGATCGGCGGGGTGGGCCGGGCTGGACGAGATCGACGTGGCGGACTCGCCGTTCATCGAGTGGCACGGCGGGGGCCCGGAGGTGTGGGCGCAGCGACCGTGACACGGCGGGGTGCTCGCGATGCCCTGGTGCCTGGGTGGCACAGGGTCGACCGGGCCCTCGTCATGTTCCCGCGGTGAGGGACGGGTCGGACGAGAGACCGGCCGCCGTCGACGGGCAGGCAGGCACCGGCCACGAAAGTATCGGTCTGCGCCAAGAGGTCGGCCTGCCGTGCGGTCAGTGCGCCTCGACCTCGTCGGCCTCCAGGCCGCGGTCGATGCCATGGGGGACGACCTTCTGGCCGGGTTCCAGCTGCAGACGCACGCCGTCGAGGCGTACCTCGACCTGGTCCGGTTCGAAGGACACCAGGTCGTCGATCCGGTCGACCTCCCGGTAGGCGTTGCGGTACGACCAGGCGGCGCGACGCGCGTCACCGATGTCGTAGTAGTCGCACAGGCCCTTGTAGGGGCAGAAGGTCTGCCCTTCGACCGGCCGCAGCCGGCTCTCGTCGACGTCGGCGCGAGGGACGTACCAGCGCGGCGCGAAGCCGGACTCGAAGAGCACGACGGGGCGTTCGGACCGGGCCACCACGGTGTCGCCGAGGCGGACTTCCAGGGTGCGGGATGTGTTGCGGATGTCGATGCGGTGGTACGGGTCCGCGGCGTGCCCCAGAATGCGTTCGTCCTCCTCGTAGAAGGCGTCCATCGCGCGCCAGGCGAAGGCGATACGGTCCTGGAGTTCGGTGGCGTGCCCGGGCAGTGCCGTGAACTCCCAGGCGGCGCGTTCGGTGGTCCGGTCGCCGGCGCGCACCGCGTACCAGGAGGTGTCGCCGAGGTCCCTGTGGTGGGTGACCTTGCCGTTCGCCACCAGGACCTGCGCGTCGACGTCCTCACGCGGGAAGTAGGCCACGGGGTAGCGGCCCGGCTCGTGCAGCAGCACGACGTCCTCGCTGTCGGCGATCCAGGTGTCGTTGAACTTCACGCGCATGCGGCGGCGCAGTCGCTCCGCGAACAGCAGGCGCTCCGGCAGGGGTTGCGGGGTGAGGAAGCGGCCGATCGCGCCGGCGGAGAGCGGGCCTTGTTGCCACGACAGTCCCATGGCGAATCCTTCCGGGTAGGGGGTGGGCGAGCGACCGCACCCCGGAACGGGTGTGTCAACGGTCAGGAGGTGCAGGAGCAGCGGGCGATGAGGGACTCGGGTCTGCGGAAGCAGACCCAGACGGCCTTGTCCGTGCCTGTGAGGGCCCGGACGCCCCAGTCGTCGCCGAGCTCCTGGACGATGTGCATGCCTCGCCCGGCTTCCCCGTTCGGTGAGGCGGGCGGGATGCGGACGCGGGAGTGGGGTGCGCTGTCGTGGACTTCGACGTGCAGGCAGTGCGGGTGCTGGATGAGGCGCAGCAGGTAGTCGTGTCCGTTCGGGGTTCCGTGTCGGACGGCGTTGCCGGCCAGTTCCGAGACGCAGGTACGGATGTCGTCGCGGCGTCCGCACCCGCCCCAGCTGTCGAGGGCCCGCATCGCGAAGTCGCGCGCGCTGCGCACGGTCTGCGGGGTCGCGCCGTAAGCGTGTTGGGCGAGGTGTGGCATGGCAGATCCTTTGCCGGGCGCGGCGTGAGGGGTGAGAGCCGGCGGCCGCCCCGACGCCCTGAGCGTCAGGCGAGGACGCGCGCGAGGAAGTCGCGGATGTGGCCGGTGATGGTTCCGAGGTGGCTTTCCAGGGCGAAGTGCCCGGAGTCGATCAGGTGGATCTCGGCGTCGGGCAGGTCCTGGGCGAACGCCTCAGCGCCTGCGGGGCCGAAGATCTCGTCGTTGGCACCCCAGACCGCCAGCAGCGGAACCTGCGAATCGCGGAAGTACTGGTGGACCTGGGGGTAGAGGTCCACGTTGGTCGGATAGTCGCGGAACAGCTTGAGCTGGATCTCGTCGTTGCCGGGTCGGTCCAGCAGTGCCTGGTCGTGGACCCAGCTGTCCGGGCTGACCAGGGTGGGGGCGGGGACTCCGTTCACGTACTGCCAGCGGGTGATCTCGGGGGTGAGGGCGCCGCGCACGGGTGCCTCGGTGCCGGGTCCGGGTGCCTGGGCGTAGGCGAAGAGTCCGTCCCAGAATGCCTTCACGAAGCCTTCCTCGTAGGCGTTGCCGTTCTGGGTGATGATCGCGGTGATGCGGTCGGGCGCCTGGAGGGCGAGCCGCCAGCCGATGGGCGCGCCGTAGTCCTGCACGTAAAGGGCGAACCGGTCGACGCCCAGCTGCCGGAGGAGTCCGGAGGTGACGTCGGTCAGGGCCTCGAAGGTGTACGGGAAGTCCGGCAGGCCCGGCATGGCCGACTGGCCGAACCCGATGTGGTCGGGCGCGATGACGTGGTACCGGTCGGCGAGCGCGGGGATGAGGTGGCGGAACATGTGCGAGCTGGTCGGGAAGCCGTGCAGGAGGACCACGGCGGGTGCCTCGGGGTCCCCCGCCTCCCGGTAGAAGACGTCGAGGCCGTCGACGGTGGCGGTGCGGTGGTGGACTTCGGCGATCATGGCTATAACCTCTCCATCGAGTTTCAGCGGTTACATATCCAGTCGAGCACACCGACTCTAACCTGTCAATTCCATTTTACTGGTTAGATCGAAACGGGCTCACCCACCCCTCACCCACTGGGCGCCGACGTCGTGACCGCGAGTGCAGCTAACCTCACAAGCAATCTTCTCTGGTTAGTTCGAAAGAACTAATGTAACCTTTCAAGCAAATCCAGCAGGTTAGGAGGTGCGGGAGTGGCAGACCGAGAACGGCAGGACGCCCTGCTGGAGCTCCTCAACAGCACGCCAGTGGTGCGCGACGAGGTCCAGGACCAGCTGGCGGATCCGGAGGCGGCCAGTACCTGGCAGCAGGCCCACGGCGGAACCGGCGGCCCTGGAGAGCGCCGCTACCTTCTGCGCGCACGCGACGTCCTTCAGGACGTGGTGCGTGGAAGCCTGCCCGCCACCTCACTGGCACCGCTCCTCGAAGACGTGTTCTCCCGCCCGCACCTGTCCCCCACGGGCGTCTCCTGGGAGCTGGACGCCCCCGCGGAGCGCCGGATGGCGGTCGAAGCGGTCATGACGTGGAGCGCGCTGCAGGACACGATGCCCGGTCGGCTGCGGCCCTGCTCCAACCCCGAGTGCCGGCGCTTCCTCCTCGACCGCAGCAAGACCAACAAGGCCCGATGGTGCTCGATGGCACTGTGCGGCAACCGGATGAAGGCCCGGCGCCACTACCAGCGCACACGCGACGCCGCCGAGTGACCCCACGTCGGCGGGCGAGGCCTGCCGGCGGGGTCACGTCTGATTCCCGCGGCCGCGCCGGCGCTTCACCCTGGCGATCTCGCCCGCGATGGGCAGCCAGTAGTAGGGGATGAAGGCGGCGATCACGGCCACGCCGAGTACCGGAAGCACCCCGCCGATCAGGGTTCCGGTGGCCAGCCACGCGACGGCGAGCCGGAAGCGTCGGCCGATCGCCGCCACGCCGGCCGGTTCGAGCGAGGCGGCAAGCAGGCGGCGACGGCGGACGTGCCACCAGATGACGTTGAACAGCACGGCCAGGAATGCGAAGGCCACGCCGTGGAGGACTACGGCGGTGCGCTGACCGTGTCCGTCGCGGAAGGCCTCGGCCAGTACGGAGGCGGCGAAGGGCAGGAAGGCCACGTCCATCAGCAACACGGTGTTGAAGAACAGCACCACCCGGTCGGCGCTGCGGACGTGGTCGAACATGATGTGGTGGTTGACCCACACCTGCCCGATCAGCATGAAGGTGACGACGTACACCAGGTAGGACGGCCACAGCGCGACGAGATCGTGCAGCAGGTGACTGGTGTCCCGCGGCGGATGGATCTCCAGGACGAGCAGCGTGATGGCGATGGCGATGACGCCGTCGCTGAACGCGACCACCCGGGCGGGGTCGCGCTCCACGCCGAACGACGTGGCCCCTCCCCCTGGCCCGTCCGGGCCGTCGGCTCCCGGCCCGTCCGGCCCACCGGCCGCCGTCCGGTGCTGTCTGTCGCCTCCCGGCTCGTCCGGCCCGTCGGCTCCCAGCCCGTGCTGACGGTCGCCTCCCGGCTGGTCCGGCCCGTCGGTACGTGACCCGTGCCGGCCCTCGCCTCCGGGCGCGTCCGGTCCTCCGGCTCCGGGCCCACGCGGTCCCTCCGGTCCGTCGGCACCCGACCCGCGTGCTCCGCCGCTTCCTGGCCCGCGTGCTCCGTGAGCAGCCTCTCCCATCGCCCCAGCCTCCGGCACCTGAGGCCGGGGCGCGCGCCGTGACGCGGAATCGCGGGGGTACCCGCACAAGAATTAGGATCGGCCCGAGCGCCCAGATCACCACGCCACGAGGGGCTGCCGGCCCTGCCGCCCCCGCAGGAGGTCCGCGATGGCGACGCTGCTGTCCGTCAACGTAGGAATGCCCAAGGACGTCTCCTGGCAGGGAAGGACCGTCCACACCGGCGCCTGGAAATCTCCCGTCCGCGGGCCCCGGATGGTGCGGCGGCTGAACATCGCGGGAGACGGACAGGGCGACCTGGCCGGACACGGCGGCGAGATGCGCGCCGTCCTCGTCTACCAGCAGGAGTCCTACCAGTACTGGCAGAAACACCTCGGCCGCGACGACCTGTCCTACGGGAGCTTCGGCGAGAACCTCACCGTCGCCGGCCTGCCGGACGACGAGGTGTGCATCGGCGACCGGTACCGCATCGGCGACGCCGAATTCGAGGTCAGCCAGCCCCGCGTCACCTGTTACCGGGTCGGTATGCGCCTGGGCGAACCGACGATGGCGTCGTTGCTGGTCGCCCACCACCGCCCCGGCTTCTACATGCGGGTCATCTCCGAAGGCCACGTCCAGGCCGGCGACGAGATCACCCTCACCCGCAGAGGCCCGGAAGAGCTCAGCGTCGCCGACATCGACGCACTGCTCTACCTCCCCGACCGCGACCCCGCCAAGCTGCGCAGGGCGCTCCGCATCCCCGCCCTGAGCCCCGGATGGCAGCAGTCCTTCCGGGAACTCGCGGCCGCTCAGCAGCCCAAGCAGGAACCGGGTTGGCCCGGCGGGCGCGCCGAGCCGCAGCAGCCCAGAGAGGTGCCGGGATGGCCGGGATTCAAGACCATGCGTGTCGCCCGGATCGTCCCCGAGACCCCCGCCGTGTCGTCCATCCACCTCGACACCACCGACGACACACCACTGCCGGCCTCCCGCCCGGGACAGTACCTCTCGATCCGCGTCCCCGTCGGCGACGGCGCCCCCGCGGTGCGCAGCTACTCCCTGTCCTCCACGCCCACGGCCCGCTCGTACCGCATCAGCGTGAAGCACGAGCCGCACGGGCTGGTCAGCGGCTACCTCCACACACGTCTCCACGCCGACGACCTCGTGGAGATCGCCTGCCCCCGCGGGACCTTCGTCCTCGAGGACGGCACCGGACCCGTCGTCCTGCTGTCGGCGGGCATCGGCGTCACCCCCGTCCTCGCCATGCTCCACCGGCTCGCCGCCGTACGCGACCCACGTCCCGTCTGGTGGATCCACACCGCACACGACCGCGCCCACCACGCGTTCGCGGACGAGGTCCACGCGCTCCTGGCCCAACTCCCCCAGGCCCACGAGCACATCTCCTACACGGCCGAGGCCTCCCTCCGTCCCGACGAGGCCCACATCGGCCAGGGCCGCCCCAGCGCACGCTCACTCGCGGCCCTGGGCATCCCCGCCGACGCCGACGCCTATCTCTGCGGACCGACCGCCTTCATGGACGACGTCGGCGGCTTCCTGCGCGAACTCGGCCTGGACCCCGCGCGGATCCACGTGGAGCAGTTCAGCGCCCTGCCCGCCATCAATCCGGGCGTCACGCCCACCGCCACGGTCCGACCGCATCGACCACCCGGCCCCGAAGGCACCGGCCCGCTCGTCACCTTCGCCCGCAGCGGCGTCACCACACCGTGGTCACCGGCCCACGCCTCCCTCCTCGATCTCGCGGAGGCCTGCGACGTCCCCACCCGCTGGTCGTGCCGCACCGGCGTCTGCCACACCTGCGTCACCCACGTGGTGTCGGGCGACACCACCTACACCACGCAGCCCCTCGAACCGCCCGAACCCGGCACCGTCCTCGTCTGCTGCAGCGAACCGACGACCGAAGTGGTTCTCGACCTCTGAAGGGGCCGAAGGATGCCCGGGCCTGGGAGGCGGGTGCCCTCCAGCCGCTCGGCGGACCGTCTGAACGCGCGCTGCGGCAGCGACACGCGGAACACCTCTCCGTGCGGGGGGATTTCGTCCCAGGCCCGGCAGGACGTGCACCAGAGCCGACTGCCGTCCGGACCGGCCAGGGGGAGGGGCGTGCCGGTCGGGACGGCCAACGGGTGCGAGGCGTCCTCAGCGCTTCAGGCGGTCCTTGTCGCCCATCACCACGACGGGGTGACGTGCGGGGTCGAGGGTGCGCAGCAGGGATCTCATCCCGGACTCCGGGACGGTGACACAGCCCGACGTGCCGTCACCGTGGTCCAGATGCAGCCAGATGCCCCCGCCCTTCTCCACACCCAGGGGCCGGGACCAGTCGTAGGGCGGGGTGCCCTTGATCCGGTTGTAGTCGATGGCTATGACGTAGTCGAAGTCGTGCTCGTGGGCTTCGTCCCAGTAGATCGTGGACGCGAAGGCGTGGTCGTCCTGCCGGTACTTCAGCCGGCTGCCCGGGTCCGCCAGCACGCCGCCCGCGTCGGTCAGGGTGAACACGCCCACCGGGCTGCGCTCGTCGTCCATCTGATGGTCGGTCGTCCAGCCCAGCTTGCCGTTGTGGGCGGGCCAGCTGCCGGTCCGTTTCCAGGTCTCGCCCTGCTTCTCGTAGAGGACGACGACGCCGTCGGGTGAGTCCCTGTCGTCCCCGTAGACGGCCACCACCTGGCGGGTGTCGGCGGGGACCTGCCGCCACATCCGGTCTCCGATGCCGGGAACGCGGTCGGGCTTCGCGGAGCGGGGCGAGGCGGACGCCGGGCCGTTGGTGCCCGGTGCACCACCGGGGCTCCTCCCCGCGGTCGTGTCACCGCATGCCGTGGCGATCGTCAGGAGAAGGCCACAGGCAGCGGTCGAGGCTATGGCATGGCGGGCACCGCCGCGGCGCATTGCACGATGAGCGGATCGAGTTCTCGAGGATCTCCACATGATCAGGATTTTGTGGCGGCCGGGACACGCGGTGCATCCGGGCGCGGGCATCCGGCCTAAGGTGCGATCCGGCCCGCGCAAGGGGCGGTGACATCTTCGTCGTGTCTTCGTCGAGTCTGCGTCCGTCCCGACGTGGGATGCGGACGGCGACCGGCAGGGCGCGTTCAGCGGACGATGGACACGATCCGGGAGAGGGCTTCGGTGAGTCGCCGGTCTCCTCGCGTACGGGAGCGGCCGAGCGCGGTGCCCGGATCGATGCCGCGTGTGCACAGGCGCCAGGCGGTCTCCGCGTCCATGCCCAGCGAAGCGGCCGGCGGGCCGAGCGGTGATTCGGCCAGTGACCAGCGGTCGGGGGTCGCGGTCACCGTCCAGGTGCCGCCGGCCTGCCCGTCGACCGTCACCTGAACCTGCGTCCCGACGGGCGCGGTGCTGTCGCGCAGGGTGTGCGGCAGGGCGCGCATGAACGTGTCCAGGACCAGGGCGAGGGCCCGGGGCTCCGGGTCCGTCGCGTGGCCGGTGGCGTGGCGGATCTGCTGACGGTGGGTCCAGTACTCGGTGAACTCCCGTGCGAGGTCGAGCCAGTTGGGTGCCGGGTCGGCCCCGGCCCAGGACACGCCCAGGCCCGCGGCGTCCAGGTCGGCCACCGCGAACCGGTCCCTGACCTCGGTGCCGGCCTGTTCGAGGGCGTCGATGAGCTCGGCCGGGCTGTGGCCGGTGTGGAGGTCGACCCATTCCTGGTTGGTGCGGTGGATGAACGCTTCGAGCGTCTCGCCGGGCGCGAAAGTCGGCCGGTTCTCGCCCGTGCGCCGGCCGAGGCGTCCTTGGTAGTCGCCCAGGATGTGGGCGGCGAGGTCGTGCACGGTCCAGCCCGGGACCGGAGTGCCGTGCCATTCGCGCGGGCGCAGGGAGCGGAGCAGGTCGAGCAGGGCGGCCAGTTCCGGGCCGAACAGAGGGCGGGCGTCGATCGGTCCGCCCAGCCAGGACCGGTCGACGGGCGGGCCGTCGGGCCGGCCGCTCATGGTCGCCGCCCCGCCGTCCGTCGCCGCGGCCGGCCGGTGCGCGGCTCCCTCGGCTCCCGTTCCTCCACGCGGCTCAGCGGGACTCCGGGTAGCGCCCCCGGCCGTTCGGGAGTTCGCCGGACGTGGTCTCCTCCAGCAGCGCGGTGTACTTCTGCGAGAGCTCGCCGGTGTCGTCGTTGCGGCGTTTGTTGCGGGTCATGACGTACAGCGCCACCGGCCCGGTGATCATCGAGACGACCGGGATCAGCGCCCACCACGGCATGGGTCCTCCCCTGAGTGCGGTGTTCCGGGGGCTGTCGTGGAACGCCCGTCGAAGAGTATGCCCTGTCGGCCCGCTCGCCAACGGGGCATGTCTCAGGAGGCGTTGCCTACCTAACGTGTTACCAGATGTTTGACGTCAACCACTGGACGGGCGTCCGATACGCAATCTAAGTTCGCCTCTCGGCAGCGGTCATGTCCACGATCGGCACCCCGAGCGTGCGCAACGGCCCTTCCACGCAAGGCCGTTGATACATCACCTACCGTGCGATGTGAGGGGCTGTGGAGAAGACCGATGCCCGCGTGCCCGAGGGCGCGCTCCCCGAGCGGCTCGCCGCCGCGCCGTCCCCCGGTCGCCCCCGGTTCCTGGTACTGGGCCTGTTAGCCATAACCGACGGGTGCGAGACGGTCGTTCTGCAACCCTCCCGCCCCGCGTCGTTGCTCGCCGCGCTGCTGCTCCATCCCGGCGCCGTCGTCTCCTCGGGCTTCCTCCAGCGCGTGGTCTGGGGCAGCGCACCGCCCGCGGGAGGCAAGGCCGCTCTGCACACCTGTGTGCTGCGGCTGCGCCGGCTGTTCGCCAAGTACGGCGTCGCGAACCAGACCATCGAGGCCGTCGCCGGCGGCTACCGATTACACGCCGACGTCGACACCCTCGACCTCCTCCACTTCCGCGACCTGCTCTCCCGGGCGCAGGCCTGCGAGGACCCGGAGGCCGCGCTGCGCCTGGCACGGGCCGCGCTGGGCCTCTGGAAGGACCCGCTCCTCGGCAACGTCCACTCCGACGAGCTCCACCGCGACCAGGTCCCGCGTCTCTCCGAGGAACGTCTGCTCGCCGTCGAGCGGGTCTTCGACGGCGAACTGCGCCTGGGACGCCACCGCGAGATGATCGGCGAGGCCCGCCGGGCCGTCGAGGCCCATCCGGGGCACGAAGGCCTCTCCGTCCTGCTGATCGAGGCGTTGTACCGCTCCGGGATGCGCGCCGAGGCGCTCGCCGAGTACCGCAGGATCCGTACCCACCTCGACACGGAACTCGGCGTGGAACCCGGTCCGGCGCTGCGCCGCGTCCAACTCGCCGTGCTGCGCGGCGAACCACCTGACGGACATCCCGCGCTGCCCCCGGCCGGCACCCCGCCCGCAGTGGCGCTCGCCGAGGCGCCCGCGGCCCGCGGGCGGGCCTCCCCCGCGGCTCCCGGAACCGCCGTACTGCGCTCCCTGGTCGATGCCGGGCTGCTGGAGGAGGGCCCGCCCGGCCGGTACCGCGTCCATGACCTGTTACGCCTGTTCGTCCAGGCCGCCGGCACCGCTCCCCCGGTCGCCGCCCAGCACATCCCGGCGGACATGCCCCCGCCACCGGCCGACTGACCGCCCCCCGCCCCCGCCCCCATCGGAGGTTTCGGAACCCATGGCTCACACTCCCGCCTCGTACGAGGAGATCGCGCGGTCGCGGCCCCGCATCCGCAGGGACGTGCTGTTCACCCGCACCCCGTCCGGTGTGCTCTTCCACAACGCCCACGGCGGGTTCAACGTCGTCACCCGGTCCGCCTACCGGTTCGCCGCGCTGATCGTGCCTCACCTCGACGGCCGACGACGGGTCGAGGAGCTGTGCGACGGCCTGGGAGACAAGCAGCGCGACATGGTGGTCCAACTCGTGCGCGCACTCTACGCGCGTGGTTTCGCCCGGGACGCCGCGCCCGAACCATCGTCCGACGTCCTTCCGCCGCAGGTCGCAGCGCGTTTCGCGCATCAGCTCGACTATCTCGACCACTACGCCGACGACGCACCCGGACGGTTCCTGAGATTCCGTTCGACCCCCGTCGCCGTGCTCGGAGACGACGCTGTGGCCCGCTGGGCCGCACTCGGTCTGCTGCGCAACGGCTGCGCCGCCGTCGCCGTCACCGAGCCGGACTCCTCGCACGGCGTCCTGCGCCGTGAACTGCACGGCGTGGAAGGCACCGCCGACCTCGACGCCGAGGCCGCCGAACTGGACGGCGCGGGCTGCGCCCCGCGCGTCACTCGGCTGCCCGCCCCGACCGCGCAGACGTACGGCTGGGACGAACTCGACGGCTGGGACACCGTCCTGGTCACCGGCGCGGCCGGACCGCGCCAGATGATCCGTCTGCTCACCGAGGGCGTACCGGCCGGCCGTCGGCTGCTCGGCGCCTGGACCTTCGGCAACCGCGCTGTCATCGGCCCCGTGATGACCGGCGACGCACCAGGCTGCTGGTCCTGCGCCGCCCTGCGGCTCGGGGCCGGCGCCGACCCCGCGGACAGTGCCGACCTGTGGGCGTCGGTCGGTCCCGCCGTACCCCTCGGCACTCCCCCGGCCGCCCTCGGCGGCCCGCTCGCCGGCATGCTCGGCAACCTCCTCGCCTTCGAGGTGTTCCGCCTCGTCACCGATGCGCTGCCGGCCGAGACGCGCAACCAGGTCGTCGTGCAGGACCTCGACTCCCTCGACGTACTGACCGAACCGCTGTTGCCGCACCCGCGCTGCCGGTTCTGCGGCGGCGCGGACGAGCCGCTCCCCGTCACCGGCGACGCACTGCGCACACGGCACGCGGACGACGAACCGGCCGCCCTGCCCGCCGACGGCGCCGCCGACGAGGACGCGGCCCGCGCCGCCCTCACCGCCCTGGAGCAGCGGGACGTCCTCGTCCACGAGAGGGCCGGGGTCTTCACCGGTTACGCCGACGACGACTGGGAGCAGACCCCGCTCAAGGTCAGTACGGTCAGCCTGGGCCTCGTACCCGGCCGCGTGCGCCGGATCTCCGCGGTCGACGTCCACCACGTCGCCGGTGCCCGCCTCACCGCTGTCTTCCGCGCCGCCGAGGTGTACGCCGAGCACGTCGTCCCGCCGCGGGTCCTGGACGCCACCGCTCTGGAGGCCGCGGTCGGCAAGTGGGCACGCGTGACGCCCGCCGAACTCACCGTCTCCAGCGGCCTCGACGTGCCCGCCGACGCGATCGCCCACTGGACGGAGGCCACTTCGCTGCTCGACGGCCGGACCGTCCTGGTGCCCGCCGGGGCGGTGCGCACCTTCGGTGGCTGGAACGACGAGGGCCTCTTCGAACGCTCCTCGGCCGGCACCGGCGCCGCCGGCAGCCCGCGCGCCGCGCTCGTCCGCGCCCTGGGCACCGCGCTCGCCCACGACGCGCTGCGCGGCGCCGTGCACCGCACCGCGCCCGTGCGTGCCGTGGACCCGGCCGTGCGCACCGACGACCCGGAGCTGCTGTTCCTGCTCCGCTCGGCGAAGAACCTCGGGATCACCGCGGAGGTCCTCGACCTCACCGCCGCCGGCGGGGGCACACTGCCCGTCTCCATGGCCCGCCTCACCGATGCGGAGACCGGTGCCGTGCGCTGGGCCACCGGTTGCGGACTGCGGCTGCGTGACGCCGTGCTGGAAGCCCTGCGCGACCTGCTCGGGACCGAACAGACGGCCCGCGCCGCGGGGCGGCCGGATACCGGCGACCCGCTCTGGGCCGATCTGGACGCCGCCACCCTCGTCGTCGAGGACCCCGTGCCGCTCCCCGGGACGACCACCACCTGGGCGGCCGTGCTGGACGGCCTCGCCGCCGCCGGACGCGACGCCTACGCGGTGCCCGTGGCCGCGCCCGACCTGGCCGCCGGCCATGTGCACGCGGTGCGCGTCCTGCTGACCCGCGGGGAGCACCGTGCCCACTGAGACCGTGCCGGCACCGCGTCCCGAGGCCGTGGCGCGACCGGGGTCCACCGGGCCGTGGAGCGCGCTGTGCGAAGCACTCACCGCCGCCCTCGCGGATCGCGCGGGGCGTCACCCCGGCATGCCGCCGACGCTCGTGACCTCGCTCGGTGTGCGCGACGAACTCGCCGTCGAACCGGGCGAGTTCACGCCGGGGACCGTCCCGGTGAGCCTGTACGGGCATCATGCCGTGGTCGGCCCCCTCGCCACGGCCGGCGCCACGGGCTGCCCGCAGTGCCTGGCCCGCCGCTGGCAGGCGGTGCGCGCCGGGTTCCTCCGCGACGCCCTGGAGTGCGGCGGGGATCCCCGTGCCACCGGGACCCCGCCGTGGCAGGCCGCCTTCGTGGCGGACGCCCTCGCCGCGCTCGTCGCGTCCGCGGCCCGGCGGACACCCTCGGACCGTCATCCTTGGGTCTGGCTGCTGGACCTCGAAACCCTGCACGTGTCCCGGTTCCCGCTGGTGCCCGACGGCGAGTGCCCGTCCTGCGCGACACGCTCCGACGACACCACCGAAGCCGCCCGGGTCACGCTCGAACCCACCCCGAAGCACGCCCCGGACAGCTTCCGGCTGCGCCCGCTGGACGCCTACGACCTCGCGCCGGCGGCGTTCGCCAACCCCGTCACCGGGATGCTCGGGCCGTCCGTGGCCCCCGACCTGACGTCGGCCTCGACCTCGTCCGCGGTCGGCGCGTTCACCACCCGCTCGGGTGCCTACCTGCGCGACTGCTACTGGGGCGGCCACACCGACGCCTATGCGACGAGTGTCCGCGTCGGCCTGCTGGAGGGCCTGGAGCGCTACGCCGGGATGCGGGCCCGCGCGAGGAGCACCGTCGTCACCGCCGCTCTCGACGAGCTCGGCGACACCGCTGTCGACCCGCGCGTCACCGGCCTGTACTCGGACGCCTTCCACGCCGCGGAGCCGGACGCACCGCGTTTCGCGCCCGACCGGCCGGTGGACTGGGTGTGGGGCTGGTCCCTGCGCGACGCCCGCCCCGTCCTCGTACCGGAGGTGGTGGCGTACTACCACGCGCCCGGCGGCGTCCGGCGGCGCTTCGTGCAGGAGAGCTCCAACGGCTGCGCGTCGGGCGGTTCGCTCACGGAGGCCGTCCACCACGGGCTGCTGGAGACTCTGGAACGCGACGCGTTCCTGCTGGCCTGGTTCGGCCGGGCGCGGCTGCCCGAGATCGATCCGTCGACCAGCACCCGGGCCGCGACCCGCGCCATGGTCGACCGGCTGGCGATGTACGGCTACCGGGCCCGGTTCTTCGACACCCGCATCACCTTTCCGGTGCCGGTGGTGACCGCCGTCGCCGAACGCCTCGACGGGGGACCGGGGTTGCTCTGCTTCGGCGCGGGTGCCTCACTCGACCCCGAAGCGGCGCTCGCCGCCGGACTCTGTGAGATCGCCACCGACTCCGTCAACCTCCGTCGCCGGGTGGCCCGCGAGGAGAAGCGGCTGCGGCGCATGACGCACGACTTCGACGAGGTGCGCGTCCTGCACGACCACCCTCTGTTGTACGGGCTGCCCGAGATGGGCCCGTACACCGACTTCCTGCTGAAGGAGCGGGCGGACGCCGACCGGGTGCCGCTCGACTCGTTGGCCTGCGGACCCGCTTCGCCGCGCCCGTCCGCGGACCTGCGGGAGGACGTGGAGTCCTGCGTCGCCGCCGTGACGGCACGGGGCTTCGACGTCGTGGTGGTCGACCAGACCTCGGCCGAACAGCGCGACCTCGGATTCCGCACGGTCAAGGTCCTGGTACCCGGTCTCGTCCCGATCGACTTCGGGTGGCGCAGGCAGCGCGGTCCCACCATGCCCCGGGTCCGTTCCGCGCTCCGCGAAGCCGGTCTCCGTGACGCCGACTTGGCGCCTCAGGACCTCAACCCCGCTCCGCATCCCTTCCCTTGACCGGTCACCCCGCACCACCCGACCGCGGCACCCGGTCTCCGGCCCGTCGCCGGCATCCGTTCGAGGAAGTGCCCGCCCAGCGCCGTCCAGCGCACCCGCACGAGCCCGCGGCGGCCACCGCCGACGCCCCGTACAGACGAGCAGAACAGGGAGTGAGCATGGGATACGCCCACGAGTACGCGACCGCGGTGATGCGGCGGGGCAGGATCCCCATGGAGCCGGCCGACTTCGTCCCCGACTGGTCCGACCGCCCGCGCAAGGGCAAGTTCTTCCCCGGCGCCCCGTCCTTCCCGCTGCCCGACGGCGGCTGCGCGGACGACGCCACCCTCGACCGGGGACTGTTCGGGCAGCGCGGCACAGGGGTGTTCACGCTGCCCCTGCTCGGCGCGATGCTCCGCGACTCCTACGGTCTGACCGGGCGCCGACTCGCCGTCCAGGCCAACACCGACCTGGGCTCGCTGCCCTTCCACTCCCACGCCAACTGGTCGCGCGGCACCGCATCCGGCGGCGGCCTCTACCCCGTCGGCATCCACTGGGTCACGGGCGCGAGCGGCCCGCTGACCCCGGGCGTGTACTACTACGACACTCCGCGCCACCGCGTCACCCGGCTCCTCGCGGGCGACGTCACCGGCGAGGTCCGCGCGGCCCTCGGCGACTGGGAGGAGGCCGCCGGAACCGACCAGTTCCTCGTCCTCGGGGTGACGTTCTGGCAGAACGCGTTCAAGTACAACAGCTTCTGCTACCACGCCGTCACGATGGACGTCGGAGCCCTCCTGCAGACCTGGCGGATGTGGGCCCGCGCCCACGGCCTCCATCTGGGCACCGCCCTCTGGTTCGACGAACCGCGCCTGGGCGGGCTGCTCGGACTCGACGCCGACGAGGACGGCGTGTTCGCCGTCGTCCCGCTGCGCTGGGCGGGCACCGCCCCGGCGGCATCCGCCCCGCCGGCGCCCGGGGCACGCGTGCGCCGCACACCCGACGAGAAGTCCCGCCGCGTGCTGTCCTTCCCGACCCTGCACCGCATCCACGCCGCCACATTGGAGGGCGCCGCCGACCGGCCCGCCCCCGGCACCCTGGACATCGCCCTCGCCGCGCCCGCCGGACCCGGCGAGCACAGCCCGCTGCCCGCTCCCGTGCCGCTGGACACACCCGTGCGCCGCGCGCTGCGCGAACGGCGCAGCAGCTTCGGCCGGTTCGCCGCCGCCGAACCGCTCGACCCCGACCGGCTCGCCGCCACGCTCTCCGCCGCCGTCGCCGCGGGCACCCTGGACAGCGACACCGAGACACCCGGCGGCGCACCCCTGATCCGGCTGTACGTCTTCGTCAACCACGTGCGGGACGTGCCCGCCGGGCTCTACGAGTACGACCGGGACACCGGCGGCCTGGTGCTGATGAAGGCCGGGGACTTCGGAGCCTTCCTCCAGGAGAACTACTTCCTCGCCAACTACAACGTGGAGCAGGCCGCCGCCGTCCTGGTGCCCGTCGCCCGCACCCACGCCGTCCTGGACGCCGTCGGCGACCGCGGTTACCGCCTCGTCAACGCCGCCGTCGGGGCCACCGCCCAGGCGGTCTACACCGCCGCCTCCGCGGCGGGCACCGCCTGCGGCGTCGCGCTCGGCTTCGACAGCGTCTCGTTCGAGGAGGAACTCGGGCTGGCCGAACGGGGGGAGATCCCCTTGCTGATCATGATGATCGGCCATGAGCGCCCACACCCGGCCGACTACCGCTACGACATCGTCGCCCCGTGACCGCGAAACCCGCCCCGGACCGACGGGAAGCCCGCCGGCCCGTTCCCGAGCGGCAGCACACCCCACACGAAAGGGGGAGGGCGTGAGCCCGACCGCCACCACCCCGGCCCAGGACACCGCCCTCGCCGGCGAACCAGTAGGCCTGCACACCCGGTTCATGCTCCGCGTCGCGGGCCTGCCGGCCGACACCGTCCTCGCGCTGCGCGCCCCCGAGGCCGCCGACTGGGCCGTGCGGACCGCCGCCGAGGAGGACCGCCTCGTCGAGCTGGGCGCCCGCCTCAGCGACCCGCTGTCCGAAGCGGTCGGCGGGACGGAGGACGCCGCGCTGCGCCGTCGCCTGCTCGCCCTGCGCAGGCAGGTCTTCAACAACCGGCTGCCCGCCGATCCCGACGCCGCCCGCGCTCTCGCCGCGGACCTCGGCGGGACCACCGGAACCGACCTCGCGGACTGGCTCGACGCCCGGGTCCGCTGGGAGCGACTGCGCCATGAGGGCGACACCGTCCTGGCCGCCGGGCTCGCCCGCACCCGCGCCGCCCTGCGCGAACTGGCCCGCGACGACCGGCTGCGGCGCGGCCTGCTCCTGGCCTCCCCCACCCTGGAGGAACGGCTCGACGCGTTCGCCGCCGATCCCACGCCCGTACCGGGCAAGCGGGCCCGCAAGATGGAGCGTTCCCTGCTCTCCTACCTGTACCGCACCGCCTGCAAGACAAGTCCCTTCAGCACCCTCACCGGCGTCGCCCTCGGCGGATTCGACACCGCCGCGGCGAACGGCCCGGCCCCCACCCGTATCCGCGACGACTGGACGGGGCATCCCCGGCTCAACGTCGTCGCCCTCACCCGCCTCGCCGAACTCGTCGCCGCCGATCCGCGACGCCGCGCCGACCTCCCGGTGACCCTGGCCTCCGGCTGGAAGCTGGACGAGGACCGCGTCCGCTATGTCCAGCGGGCCGTCACGGCCGGCGACGACAGCGCGCCCATCAGCTTCGACGCCGCCCAGGACCGCCTCTTCTTCCTGCGCCGCCAAGGCGCCCTCGACGGCATGCTCGCCCTGCTGCGGGACCAGGACCGCACCCTGCGCCACGGCGATCTGGCGCGCTGGCTGGCCACCACCACCGGAGCGGGTGACGAGGAGGCCGAGCGGTACCTCACCGCCCTGCGCGCCCTCGGGATGCTCCAACTCCCCCATCTGGACACGGGTGTGCACAGCGGAGATCCGCTGGCCGCCTTCCAGCGCTCGCTGCGCGCCCTCCAACGTCCCTGGGCCGACACGCTGGCCGCCCGGCTGGACGGCCCGGCCGACGCCCTCACGCGCTACCCGCACGCCGACCTGCCGGCCCGCCGTGCCCTGCTCGCCGGACTGCGCAGCGATCTCCTCGCCCTCCAGGCCGAGTTGGGCGCCGCACACCCCACGCTGCCGCAGACCCTGGTCTACGAGGACGTGTCCGCCGGCACCACCACGGCCGGCCTCACGGAGTGGACCACGCTCGCCGCCGGGCCGCTCCGCTCCATCGGGCGGATCCTGCCCGCCTTCGACGTGGCCCTGCCCCAACGGCTCACGCTCAAGGGCTTCTTCCTCGCCCGCTTCGGACGCGGCGGGCGCTGCGCGGACGTGCTGCGGCTGGTCCACGACTTCCACGAGGACATCTTCCGCCAGTACGTCCAGTTCACCGCCACCAAGGACGACTTCCTCCCGGACGGCAGCCACGCCCCCGAGGAGAACTGGCTCGGCATGCCGGAGATCTCCGCTGTCGACCGGGCCCGCGCCGCTCTCACCGCCCGGGTCCGCGCCGACTGGTCCGTACTGCCGTCCGGCGCCCACGAGTTCGTCCTGGACGACGCCACCGTCGACGAGGTGGCCGACGCGCTCGCCGGTGCCGCACCCGCCTTCCAGCCGCAGAGCCACTTCCTCCAACTGGCCCGCCGCGACGGCGACCCCCTCGTCGTCCTCAACAACTCCTTCGGCGGCCTCTGCTTCCCCTTCACCCGCTTCACCCACTGCTTCGACGGCGAGGACGGGACCGACCTCACCACCGCACTGCGCGAGGACCTGCGCGAACTACTGCCGCCCGGCGCGGTGTTCGCCGAGATCACCGCCGGTGCCGCCACCACCAACCTCAATCTCCACGGCCGGCTCACGGACTACGAGATCGTCTGCCCCGGCGAGCACAGCACCGCCCCCGAGGAGGCCCGGATCCACCTCGACGACCTGCACGCCGTGCACGACGTCGACACGGACCGGCTCGTCCTGCGTTCCGCCCGCCTCGACCGCGAGGTCGTCCCGCTCTACCTCGGCTACCTCGTCCCCATGGTGCTGCCCGAGATCCCGCGGACCCTGCTGCTGTTCTCCCCCACCGCCCGTTCCGTGCTGGACGTGTGGCGCGGCGTCCCCGCCGGACCCGAGGACCAGGGCGTCACCGCTCGGCCCCGTGTCCGCCACCACCACCTCGTCCTGCAGCGGCGCTCCTGGACGGCCGCCGACGGCAGCCTCCCGCTGCGCGCCCCAGGCACCGGCGACGGCGACTGGTACCTCGGCTGGCAGCGCTGGCGCACCCGGCACGGGCTGCCCGCACGGGTCTTCGCGACGGTCCATCAGCAGACCGCGGACGGCGAGGACAGCGGCCTGTTCGGCGGCTCCAAGCCTCAGTACGTCGACTTCGACAGCCCCTTGTCGCTCATGGCTCTCGAAGGCCTCCTCGCCGGTACCCGCGCCCGCACGGTCTTCGAGGAGATGCTCCCCGGCGAGGAGGAACTCCACGTCACCTCGCCGCGCGGCCGGCACGTCGCCGAACTGGCCGTCGAGATGCTGCCCGGTCCGGCGAGCGCCCCGGCAGCCGACCGTCCCGAAGCCGACCGCGCCGATGCCCGCACGCCCGTAGGCGGCCTGCTCGAACCTCCCCTGCCCGAGACCTCGCTGCCCGAAGCCCGCCTGCCCGAAGAGGACGGAACACAGTGACCGCACCCACCGCGCCCTCCGCCGTCCCCGGCGAGCCGCCCGACGACGCCGCCGGCACGTGGCAGGCCGTCCACGTCTTCTACGCGGCCAGCCCCCGCCCCCTGCTCCTCCAGTGCGTCAAACCCCTGGTGGACGCGCTCACCGAAGAGGGCCTGCTCGCCGGGTACTTCTTCATCAACTACTGGCTGGAAGGCCCGCACCTGCGGCTGCGCCTCAAACCCGCCCGGGCCGCGGACGCACCGGCCGTCCGCGAGCGGACGCACGCGGCGCTCACCGCGTTCCTGCGTGAACGCCCCGCGCTCTACGAGGTCAAGGAGGGTTTCCTCGCCGACCTCTACGAGACCCTCTTCACCCTGGAGTACTCGGAAGAGGAGCGTGCCCGGCTGCTGGGCCCCGACGGGCGCATGAGGCTGCGCCCCAACAACACCTTCGAGGACCGCCCTTACGAACCCGAGTACGGCAAGTACGGCGGGCCCGCCGGCATCGAACTCGCCGAATGGCACTTCCAGCACTCCAGCGACCTGGTGGTCGAGGCGAACCGGAGCATGAACCTGCACCTGCGCACGGTGCTCCTCGGGCTGTCCGCGCAGCTGATGATGGTCATGTCCGGCACCTTCCTCTCCGACGACGAGGCGCTGCTCGCCTTCCTCGACCGCTACCACACCTTCTGGAACAGGGCGTTCAGCGGCACCAACTACACCGCCGACGAGGGCTACGAACGCGCCTACGACGCCATGGGCGCCAGCCTCCCCGCACGCTTCCGGCACATCCGGGACGCGGTGGCCGAGGGCGAGCCGGAACGGTTGCCCGCCTTCCTGCGCGGCTGGGCGGCCCACTGCGCCGAACTCCGCGACCGGGCCCGGGACCTGGCCCACCGCGGCGAACTCACCTTCCGTGCCTGGGACGGCACCCGCGACATCCACGTCACCGACCCCGCACACGCCCTGCCCATGCTGCTCTCCCCGTACATGCACATGACCAACAACCGGCTGAGCATGACGATCCGCGACGAAGCCTTCCTCTCCTACGTCCTCGCCCGCGCACTCCGCGACGGCGCACCGCGGGAGGCGGAGTGACCGCGGACGCCTTCCTCGCCGCCCGGCCGCGCGTGCGGGCCGATGTCGTCGTCGGCCCGAGCCTCGTACGCGGCGCGGCCCGCATCCACCTGCTCAAGGACCCGCGCACCGGGAGCCGACTGGAGGTCGGCCCCAAGGAGCACTTCCTGATCACCCGGCTGGACGGCACCCGCACCCTCGCCGAGATCGGCAGCGAGTACACGGGCGAGTTCGGCACCCGCCTCGGTGAGGCCCAGTGGGGGCAGATGCTCGGGCTGCTGCACAGTCGCAGCCTCCTCGACGGCGGCCCCACACCCGCCACATCTCCCGCCGCCGCGCCGCAGGACCGGCCCAGCGGCATCCTCGCCGGCCGCACCAGGCTGGTCGCCGACGCACCGGCCCTCATGGACCGCCTGCACTGCGCCACCGCCCCCGTCCGGCGGCCCGTCACGCTGACGGTCCTCACCGCACTGACAGTCGCGCTGCTCGCCGCCGTCGCCGTGCAGGCGGGCACGCTGTGGCGGCAGACCGGGGAGACCGCCGGGCGGCCCGTGGTGCTGCTCGCCGTCGGTTGCGTCCTGTGGTGCAGTCTCGCGCTCCACGAACTGGCCCACGGTCTGTTCGCGCGTGCCTGGGGCGGCCGCGCCACGGAGATCGGGCTGCGCTGGGTGCTCGGCGCCACCTACCTCTACTGCCGGGTCGAGGACGTCCAGTTCCTCGGCAGCCGGGCCCGCAAGGTCGCCACCGCCTGCGCCGGGGCCTTCGCCAACCTCCTGTTCCTGGTGCCCTTCTACCCGGTGTGGGCGCTGCTCCCGTCCGACGCCCAGGCCCGCCCCGCACTCGGCGCGCTGCTGCTCCTCGGAACCGTCTGCGCGATCGCCAACCTCCTGCCGCTGCCGCCCCTGGACGGTTACAAGGCACTCGGCCACGCCGTCGGCGTCACGGGCCTCGCCGACGGCAGCCGTACGTTCGTGGCGCTCGCCGCCCGGGCGGCCTTCCGCCGCGGCCCGGGCCTCGCCGCGTACCCGCCCCGGCTGCGGCTCGTGTACGGCGGTTTCGCCCTGCTGACGGCCGTGCAGAGCGTCGCCCTGCTCGTGGCGGCGGGCGCCGCGCTGCACGCTGTCCTGCCGGACGACCTGGCGGCCCTGTCCTGGTGGCTGCCGCCCGCGGCCCTGGCCGCCGTCCTGCTGTTGTGGGCACTCGGCGTGCTCGGCCGCTCCCTGCGCGCGCGACGCCAGGAGGCGGCTCCCGCGACCCCGTCGGCCACCGCCCCGCGACGCCGGCCGGTCACACCCCCCATCGACCCGGCGGGGCACCACTCCCGCGCGGGGACGGGACCCGGGCCGATCCCGGACCCGTCGGCCCACGCAAGGAAAGGCGAGATGAGCGCACCACACAGCGAGACACAGGTGACCCAAGGCCACGCCCCGTCCGAGACGGTCGTCGCCCTGGACGGCGTGACGAAACGGTACGGGGCGGTGACGGCCCTCGACGGCGTCGGCCTCGACGTACGCCGGGGAGAGTTCTTCGGCATCCTCGGCCCCAACGGCGCCGGCAAGACCACCCTCGTGGAGATCGTCGAGGGTCTGCGCGAGGCCGATTCCGGTACGGTCACCGTCCTCGGCAGAAGCCCGTGGCCGCGCGACACCGCCCTGCTGGCGAGGATCGGCGTACAGACCCAGGCCTCGGCCTTCTTCGCCCGCCTCACCGCCGGCGAACACCTGCGCACCGTCGCCGCGCTCTACGGCATGGACGAGGCCACGGCGCGCACGGCCCTGGAACGCGTCGGCCTCACGGACAAGGAGAACGCCCGCGTCGACCACCTGTCCGGTGGCCAGCGCCAGCGCCTCGCCGTCGCCACCGCCCTGCTCCACGAACCCGAACTCATCTTCCTCGACGAACCGACCGCCGCACTCGACCCCGAGGCCCGGCGCGAACTGTGGGGGCTGTTGCGCTCGTTGCGCTCCGAAGGCCGCACCATCATCTGCACCACCCACTACCTGGACGAGGCCGAAGCCCTCTGCGACCGGGTGGCGATCATCGCCCGCGGACGCGTCGTCGCACTCGACACACCCCGCAACCTCATCCGCTCCCTCGCCGCCCCCGCCCGACTGCTGCTCCCCGCCGCCGGACTCTCCCCCGAGGCCGCCCTCGCCCTGGAGGGAGTGGACCGGGCCACCGTCGAGGGCGACGAACTCGTCATCGAGACGACCGCCGTCAACCGCGTCCTCACCGCGCTCGGCGACCTCGTCGACATCGAGTCGGTCACCGTGCGCACCGCCACGCTGGAGGACGCCTACCTGTCCCTGACCGGTACCGGAAAGGAGCACCTCCGTTGAGCGCCTACTCCGCACTGACCAGGGCCACCTACGTGGCGAGCGTGCGCGACAAGACGACCCTGTTCTTCACCTTCGCCTTTCCGCTGGCCTTCCTCGTCCTCTTCGGCCTCATCTTCCACGACCAGGAGGTCAACGGCGGGCTGTCGTCCATCAACTACATCGCCCCCGGCGTGCTCTCGTGGGGTGTCGGCAACGCCGCCGTGTTCTCCGTCGGCTTCGCCCTCATGCAGTGGCGCCGTGACGACCTGCTGCGTCTCATCTGGCGCACGCCGACCCCGCTGCGCACCCTCCTCGCCTCCCGCTGGACCGTGGCGCTGGGCGTCGCCGGTGTGCAGACGGTGCTCTTCACGGCTGTCGCACTGCTGCCGTTCTTCGGCCTGCGCCTGGACGGGCCGTGGTGGGCGGCACTGCCGCTGCTCGTGCTGGGCGTCACCGCGTTCCTCGCCATGGGCCTGGTCGTCGGCAGTGTCGCCGACACCCCGGAGGCGGTCGCGGCCATCGCCAACATCGTCATGGTGCCGATGGCCTTCCTCTCCGGCTCGTTCTTCCCCGACGACCTCATGCCGGGCTGGCTGCGCACGGTCGCCAAGGTGCTGCCGCTGCACTACCTCAACGACGGGCTGACCGACGCCATGGGCGGCCGCGGAGACCTCGGTGACATCGCCGTGGACTGCGTGGGGCTCGTCGTCTTCGCCCTGGTCTTCGGACTCGTCGCGGTCCGGAACTTCCGCTGGAGCAACCGACCATGACCACCGTCACCGCGCCCGCACCGGCCGCGTCACCCTTGGAGGCGACCCGCGCGGATCTCCAGGACCGCCTGGCGGTCCGGGCCGCCGCGGCCCGCCTGCCCGCTCCTGCCGTCTCCCGGATCGGCGACGTCAATGTGCTCGGCGAGACGCCCCGTCAGACCGTCCCCCCGCACGAGACGGCCGTCCATCTCACCGCCCAGGCCGTGCTGTTGGGCCCGTGGGGCGGTTCTCCCGGTGCCGGGCCCGCGTGCGGCACCTGTCTGGCCATGCGGCGCCAGCGGCTGCGTACCCGCACCGAGCGCGAGGCACTGGAGACGGGCATCGAGACCACCGCCGCGGGCCGCTGGCCCGCGTTGCCCGACCATGCGGTGGACGCCGTGTGGTCCCTGCACCGCCTCATCGCCTCGGGAGCCGCCCGACACGCCGCGGAAGGCGCCGACGCCGTCCTGCCCCGGGTCACGGAACTCGACCTGGAATCGCTGCGGGTGCGCACCTTCCCGCTGGTGCCGGAGCCGATGTGCCCGCACTGCCGGCCGTTCACGGAGGAGGCCACGCGCAGGGCCGCCGTGGAGTCCGCCCTGACGGCACCGGTGTCCCGGCCCAAGCCGCGTCCCGACGCCTACCGGCTGTGCAGCCCCGCCGACCACCCGCTACCGGTGAAGGGTCTCGCCAATCCGGTGTGCGGGGTGCTCGGCGGCGGCACCTGGATCGATGTCACCTCGCCCACCACCGCGCCGGTCGCGGGCAGTGTCTTCATGCGCGGATACGCCGGGCTGACCGACGTCACGTGGAGCGGTCAGGCCAACTCCTTCGCCCGGAGCCGTGATCTGGCGTTCCTGGAGGGGCTGGAACGCTATGCGGGCACGCACCGCCGTCATCGCGCTCCCGTCGTCACGGCGTCCTTCGACGAGCTGGGCGACCGGGCCCTGGACCCGCGTCACTGCGGCCTCTACGCGCCGCGTACGTACGCGGAGGACCCGATGGTCGCGCCGTTCGATCCGGCCAGGCCCATCCCGTGGGTCACCGGCTGGTCGCTGCGCGACAAGCGCCCGGTCCTCGTCCCGGCCCGGCTGGTGTACTACAGCGCGGGCACCCGGGAGGACAACTTCGTCTTCGAATGCTCCAACGGCTGTGCCACCGGGAGCAGTCCGGAGGAGGCCGTCCTGTTCGGACTCATGGAACTCGTCGAGCGGGACGCCTTCCTGCTGGGCTGGTACGGCGGTCTGACCCTGCCGGAGATCGACCTGGACTCGGTGCGCGCGCCACAGGTGCGGGCGATGGTGGACCGCGCCGCCCTCCAGGGCTACGACGTCCATGTCTTCGACAACCGGGTGGACCTTCCCTTGCCCGTCGTCACCGGTCTCGCCGTGCGCCGCGACGACGGGCCCGGCACGCTGGCCTTCGCCGCGGGCGCCTCCTTCGACCCGGAGACGGCGGTGGAATCCGCGATCTCCGAGATCCTCACCTACATTCCGCACCTGCCCCGCCAGGTCGCCGAACGTCCGGCCGAACTCACGGCCATGGTCGACGACTTCGGCCTCGTCGCACGGCTGCCGGACCACGCGGCGCTGTTCGGTCTGCCCGCGATGCGCCGCCACGCGCACGGCTACCTCACCCCCTCCCGAGTCGCCCCGTCGGCCGAGCTGTTCGCCGGATGGGAGGAGCTCCGTCCTCGTACCGGGGATCTCTGCGACGACGTGACGCTGCTGCGCGACCTGATCGCCGGCGCTGGATGCGATGTCATCGCCGTCGACCAGACCACCCCGGAACAGCGCCGGATGGGGCTGCGTACGGTGGCCACGCTCGCGCCGGGAATGCTGCCGATCGACTTCGGCTGGTCGCGGCAACGCGCCCTGACCATGGGGCGGTTGCGGACCGCGCCGTACCGTGCGGGGCTGGTCCCGGCCCCGCTGCGGGAAGAGGACCTGCGACGCGTGCCCCATCCGTTCCCGTGAGCGGCGACGGGTCCCGCCCGGACGCGCAGGGTGCACCCCGCAGACCCTGCGCGTCCGGCCCGTGCGTGCCGAAGGCCCCCGGCGCGTACGCGCGTGCCGGGGGCCTTCGATGCCGACGACGGACGTCAGGCGGTGCAGGAGGTGGTGCTGGTGGTGCTGGAACACGTGCTGGTCGACGAACAGCTCGTGGACGAGCCGAGCATGACCTCGCTGGCGTCCGAGTAGTCGGTGATCTCGAAGGTCTCCGACTCCAGGTCCAGGATCTCCTGGGCGAGAGAGGCAAGGGGGCTGTCGGCCATGACGACTCCTTCTGGTCCGAGGACATGGACCCGGACGGGGCAGCACAGTCCCGTCCGGTGGTGCGTGTGCTGAACCTGCCGAAGTGTTCCGGGCCTTCGGCGCCTCCCTTTCTACGCGGTGTCTCCGTCACCGCCCTTGCCGTCCGCTGTCACCTCACTGACACCCGCCCCCAGGAGTCCCGCCCTTGAGCACCCGTAGCCGCAGACCGGGCACCACCACGCGCCACGACCGGCCCGCTCCCGCCCTGCCCGGTCTGGACGCCCTGTCGGTGCCCACCGCCGAGTTGTATCTCGACCTGCACCGCCATCCGGAGCTCTCCGGCGACGAACGCCGTACCGCCGCCCGGTTCGCCGACCGGCTCGACGCCGACGGCTTCCGTGTGCTGCGCGGGATCGGCGGCCACGGCGTGGCCGCCGAACTCCGCAACGGCGACGGTCCCGCGGTCCTCCTGCGCGCCGAACTCGACGCCCTGCCGGTGGCCGAGGACACCGGCGCGCCCTACGCCAGCACGGCCACGGCTCCGGGGCCGGACGGACGGCCCGTACCGCTGATGCACGCCTGTGGTCACGACGCCCATCTGGCCTGCGTGGCGGCGGCCGCCCGGTGGTTCGCCGCCCGTCGCGAACAGTGGCGCGGCACGCTCCTCGTCGTGGGCCAGCCCGCCGAGGAGACCCTCAGCGGTGCTCGCGCCATGCTGGAGGACGGTCTGTACGAGCGGATCACCCCGCCGGACGACGTCCTCGCCCAGCACACGGCGCCGTTTCCCGCGGGCATGGTGGCGCACGCGGACGGGCCGGTGATGGCCGGCAGTGCCCTCCTGGAGGCGCGCTTCGAAGGCGAAGGAGGTCATGCCGCCACCCCTCATCTGACCGCCGACCCCCTGTTGGCCGCCGCGGGTTCCGTGGTGCGGCTCTCCGCGGTCGCGGCCCGTGAGTCCGATCCGGCCGAGCGGCTCGTCGTCACCGCGTCTTCCCTGCGGGCCGGCGACACGGGGAGCACCGGGAACGTGATCGCCTCGACGGCGGTGCTCCATGTCACCGTCCGCGCCTTCTCCGAGCCCGCTCTCGATCGTGCCGTCGCCGCGGTGGAGCGCGTCGTCCGCGCCGAGGCCGCTGCCGCCGCGCGTCCACCCCGGGCGACCGTGACGGCCCTGTCCCGTTCCGGTGTCACGCTCGCCGACCCGGAGGTCACCGCCGCCGTCCGTGCCGCCCACCAGAGGCAGTTCGGTGCCGCCCGTGTCACGGGGTGGCCGGGCTCCACGGCCACCGAGGACTTCCCGCTCCTCACCGGTGCGGGCGCGGCTCTGCACGGCCGGCCCGGCATTCGGGGGTGTTACTGGATGCTCGGCGCGACCGGTCCCGCGCAGTGGACTGCGGCGCCCGGCGGCGGGGCCGCCGAGAAGCTCCGCGTCCTGCCCGCCAATCACTCGCCCCGCTATCTGCCCAGCGTCCGCCTCACCCTGGAGACCGGCACGGCCGCCCTGGTGACGGCGGCCTTGGCCCGGTTGGGGCCGGCCGAGGGGTGAAGGGTGCGGGCGGGCACGCCGGTGCTGCCCGCCCGCACCCCGCTTTCACCCAGGGCCGTGGCCGGCCTGCCGGTCGCGCAGGAGGACGCCTCAGGCCTGTCGCTCGCAGAGGAGACTGTGGCTGCCGGGCCCGAGGTTCGACACGGTGACGGTCCCGTCGGCGACGGTCACGTCACGGCCGGCCGCGCGCCTGCCGTCCCAGAGCGTCCGGCCACCCGCACGCACGCGCAGTCGCCGCGCGTCACCGGGGACGGATACCGAGCCCCGGGTGCCGTCCGGGGCGTGGACGGCGAGCCGGAACCGATGAGCGCCGTTCTCCCACCCGACGCGCAACGGGCCGTGAGGTGTGGGCAGTTGGCCCGTGGCCCAGTCGACGTCGCCGGGTTGTGGAGCCACCTCCCAGGTGGCGTACCCGGGTGAGGTCGGCCGGGCACCCAGGAGGTGGTGGGTCAGCGCCGGCAGCACACCGGTCGACCAGCCGTGCGCCATGCTCGTGTAGGCGTCCTCGTACAGGGACCCGTCGGGGCCGATGCCCTCCCAGTGGGTGATGCCGGGGTCGTGCCGGTCCATCCATCCGTAGGTGCGGCGGATCTGGTCGAGCGCCGACGCGACCCTGCCCGTCAGGAAGCGGGCCTGGATCTCCGGGTAGGACGTGAAGGCGTAGACCCGCTGGGAGGCCTGGTCGAAGAGGGTGTCGTTGTCCATGAAGGCGTTGCCGTACGCCCGTTTCGTCGTCGTGTCGAGGTGGGTGAGCGCCGATGCCGCGCGGTCCGCGCCGGCGATGCCGGTGACGACGGCGAGGGCGTTGCCGTCCTGGGCGTGGCGCACGGGGCCGGTCGCGGAATCCAGGTAGGCGCCGGCCTCGGCGTCCCACAGCAGCGAGTTGACGGCCTGGGCGACCTTGTCCGCCCTGGCCTGCCAGCGGGTGGCGTCGGCGTCACGGCCCAGCAGGCGGGCGAGCCGGGCTCCGTCGCGCAGGGCCTGGACGTACAGGGCGTTGTAGTAGGTGACCCGGCCCGTACGGCCCAGGAACGCGTAGTCGCCGTATCCGCCGGTGCCGTTGAGGCCCTTGCTGAGCAGTCCCGCGTCGTCGGTGACGCTGGGGTACCAGGTGTCGAGCACCTTGACCAGATGGGGGTGGTAGCGGGCGGCGTAGGCGCGGTCGCCGGTGTACAGGACGTAGTCCCAGCTGCAGGTGACCCAGTAGAGCGGATAGTCGAAGAGAGGCAGGGTGTAGCCCGAGATGGAGGCGGGCGGGATCCAGCCGTCGGCGCGCTGGTGCTCCGCCAGGTCGGCCAGGACGTTGCGGGCCGCGTCGGCCGCGTCGTCGTGCGTCAGGTACAGGGTGCGTGCGGAGACGGCGAGGTCGCCGACGTACGGGTCCCGGTCACGCTTGGCTCCGTCGTGCAGGACCAACTTCCCTTCCAGGGAGGCGGACCACGCGCCGCGGGGATCCACGTCGTCCTGGCGGAAGGTGTCGGTGACGATCTCGTTGGTGTACGAGGCGCCGTACCAGTAGCGGTTCAACTCGTCGTCGGAACAGAGGAACCAACCTCGGTAGGTGCCCGGCGTGCCGAGATAGCCGGTGAACTGCAGGGCGACGGAGTCGATTTCCACCTCGCCCCAGGGCTGGGCGGCGGGCGCGTCCGAGGCCAGGGCGTCCAGTGTGATCTTGCAGTAGCGGAATCCGTGCAGTCCGTCGGCGAACACCTTGTCGCCGGACTGGAAGCCCTTGTGGTCGGTCCAGTCGGCACCGCGTGCCGGCACCGCAAACTGGTCCGTGCCCTGCCCGGCACCGCCCGCCTGGTCGGAGCGGGTGAAGTCCGAGCGGTTCGTGAGGAATTGGCGGGTCTCGGAGAACGCGAGACGGACACCGGGAGCGTTGTCCGAGGCGGAGGTGAACCGGATCTGCGGGTATCCGACGACGACCTTGCCGAAGTCCACGGTGACGCTCGGCGCGGGGACGGGCTCGACCGGCGCGGGCCACACTTCGTTGACGCGCGTGAAGGCACCGTGCGGGGTGTCCTGAACGCCGGTCACGGTGATGCGTACGCGATCGGTGGTGATGTCTTCCGGGAAGGGGACCGCCTTCTGGGTGACATCGTTGTCGGAGACCGTGGCGGCCGTGGTCCACGCACCGTCGCGCCACACATCGACGGTGAAGTCGGTCGGTACGCCGTCGCTGTTGGAGATCACCGTGATGCCGGGCAGTCGCGCGACCTGCGGCAGGGTGACGGTGAGGACGTCGGGGAACGCCCCCTGCGTGTCGTCGTTCCAGAACGTGTCCGGGTCACCGTCGACGGCGTTGGCGGCGTCATAGGTGCGCGGGTGCCCGTCGTTGCCGTTGTTGCCGGCATGCGTCGACGAGGCCTCGGCCGTGGTGCCGTCGGGCCAGCGGGGCGCCGCCTCGGGGCGCGGGCGCCGCAGGAGCGTTCTGGCGCCGCCGGGCTGGAGCAGCGCGTCGGGACGCCGCACATCCCCGCTCGTCTCGACGATGCGCACGGGGCGGACCGTGCGCGAGGAGGGTGCCTGGACGTAGTGGTGCCACCCATGGGTACGACGCGCCGGGGCGCCGGTGGCGGCGCCCGCCTCCCGGGCCGTGGGTGCGGCCGCCGCGGGGAGTCCGGCGGAGAGGGACACCGCCGAGAGTCCGAGGGCGCCTGCCGTGGTGACGACGGTCCGCCTGGGAATGCCGATGCCCTTGTCCGGTATGTCGCTCGACGTCATGGTGCCTCCCTGGGCAACAGTGGATTGAATCGTTTCAAGTCGCGACGGCGAGGAGAAGTTATCCCGAACACCCGCGGCCCGTACAGGGTTCGGACAGGAGTATTCGGAGCGCCGGACGTCACCTCTGGTGCCGACAACTCCTGAGCCTTCGGGGCGTTGCGAGCCGCTGCTCCGCGCCGGGTTGTGCCTCGCGGCAGGGTCGCGTGCGCCTCGCGCGATGGCCGAGCTGCGCCTCGCGCCAGGGGCACGTGCGCCCGGCGTCATGGCCGAATCTCGGCGCGCGTCAAAGCCCGTACGGGGCTGAGCAACGACCGTTCGTGAGCCACCGTCCTGCGCGCCGACGAGCCCGGCGCCTCCGCACGCCGATCCCGTCCCGGACCTGCGGGGGCGCGGCGGCCGCGCCGCGGCAGAGGACCTTTCGTCAGGGACCAGGGCCGCATACGTACGGATCGCCCACGAGGACCACGCCTGCGTGAGGGGACGACGCCACCGGGTACACGTCCTGTCACAGATCGGGCTTCGAAGCGCCGACCGGCTTTCGAGATCGCGCGCCCAGGAAGGAAAGCGTTTCGATGGAGCGCGACACCCAGGCAGACGTGACCGGGCGCGACGAGTCCCCGTCGGAGCGCGCCGACCGCATGTGGAACGACCTCCTCCAGGAGATCCGGGTTGCCCAGACCGGAGTCCAGATCCTCTTCGGATTCCTGCTCACGGTGGTGTTCCAGCCGACGTTCCGGCAGCTCTCGGATGCGGATCGGACCCTCTACGTGGTCATCGTCGTCCTGGGCGCCACCGCCACCGGCGCGCTGGTGGCACCGGTGTCGATGCACCGCGTCGTCTCCGGCCACTTCATCAAGCCCCGGGCCGTCGTATGGGCCTCCCGGCTGACCGTGCTGGGCCTCTTCCTCCTGCTGGTCACCATGGCTGCGTCGCTTCTGCTCGTGCTGCGCGTCGCCACGCGGGACGGCAGCCACGTCCCGTGGATCGTGGCCGGCGTCGCGGCGCTGTACGTCCTGTGGTGGTTCGTCATCCCTGTCGTCAGCCGCATCCGCCGGGACCAGCGCGACCAGGAGGAGCCCGGCCGGAGCGGCCGAGGCGACGAACCGGAGGGCTGAGTCGGCCTGGAGGATCGTGAGGTCGAGGAGTTCTTCGGCCGCATCGAGGCCTGCCCCAAGGGAGACAGGGACCGCAAGATCTACGCCGACCGGGCGACGATGGAGCTCGTGCGGCACTCGGTCGCCGAGGAGGCCCACCTCTACCCGGCCGTGCGCGAGTATCTGGCGCACGGTGACGAACTGGCCGACAAGGAGACCGAGGACCACTCCGAGGCCGAGCAGATCATGAAGGATCTGGAGCGCCACGGTGCGGACGATCCCGAATTCGACCGGCTCATCGGCGCGCTGATGAGCGAGATCCGCGCCCACATTGCCGAGGAGGAAGAGATTCTCTTCCCCATGCTGAGCAGCGCCTGCACTCCGGAGACTCTGAACGACCTCGGTGACACGGTCCGCCGGGCCAAGAAGGTGGCGCCGACACGCCCCCACCCGTCCGCTCCGGACACTCCCCCGGCCGACAAGTTCGTCGCGCCGGGCCTCGGGCCGGTCGACCGGTTGCGCGACACGCTGACGGGCCGCGGCAAGCAGGACTGACCGAGTGCGAGCGGCACCGAGCGTCGACGCGCCCGCCGCGCTTCACCAGGTCACGGGGCGCGTCGGCCCGCTCGGCACGACACCGCGGACGGCTCTCTTCAGCGCCCCAGCGCGTTCTTCAGCTGCTGCTTGCTCATCGACGACCGGCCGTGGACGTGACGCTTCCTGGCCTCCTCGTACAGCTGGTCCTTGGTCGGCCCCTGCGCGCCGGAGTGCGACCGCTGTCCACCGCGCTCCGGTGCGGACTTGGGGTCGTGAGTGGACGTCCGGCTCGCCGTCTTCGACTCGCCGGCCCGGGCCCGCTCCTTGTTCACCGTGCGAGCCGCGATCTCCTTGGCCCGGCTGGTCGACTCGCCGCGTTCCTCCGCGCTCTCCTTGATGTGCTCGTACTGCCGCTCACGCTTCTTGCTCGATCCTGCGGGCATGGTGCGCCGCCTTCCTTCGGGTCGTCGAGTGGTGCGTCGACCGGACACCCCCTCGGGTACCCCTCGAATGGCACACCTGCGCTGGTTCCCCAGCGCGACCGGACAGGCGCGGCGCCCCCGCGTGCCCGCGGAAATCCACTTGAACTCGGGCCGGGTGGGCGTGGCAGGCTGACGCGGTGAATTTCGACCTGTCCCCCGGCCGGCTCGACTGGGACCAGGTGGATCCCGACCGTCATCCTTTCGACGGCGCGTCGGCGCCGCAGGTGGTGCGTGCGCTCGGGCCGGCCCGGTGTGTGCCGCGCCGCCCCGACGTCCCGTTCGCCGACCCGGCGATGAGCGCCTGGAGTCGGCACGAGGCCGATCCCTGGGCCGACGCCATGTCGTACGCGCTCGTCCGGCACTACGGACGCTGGACCGTCGGCTGGCGTTGGTCGCACGACGAAGGGGACTTCGACGGCGGGCCGGTCGGGAACTGGTGCTGCCCACGGGACTCGATCACCACCCCCGAGGAGACGCTCCCCCGGGTCGTCGCGGCGCTGTGCGAGTGGCGCGGGTGGCTGGAGAGCCTCGCCGGGCGGTTCGAGGCGTACCCACTGGACCTGGCCGCCGTCGAGGACCAACGCATCCTGTGGGAGTGCGCCGCCCGCAATCTGATCCAGCAGGTGACCGACCGCACCGGCTGCGGCAGCGGATGGCAGGGGCACTGCCATCAGGTACTGGCCTGGTTCCTCAGCCGCTGGGGAGTCGCACCCGGTGTCGCGGAGGAGCTGGTCGACCAGGCGATCGGCGGCCGGTTCCGGAGCTGGACCGGGCCCGACAGAGTGCTGGTCGACGACGTCGCGGAACGCCTCGCGCTGTCGCTGCGGCCCGACGACCGCGCGCAGCCGCCCGCCGGACCCGTGCCGGACCACCTCCAACGCTGGCTCACCGTGCGCGGGACCGTGCCGTGGCAGGACCTCTCGGACGGCGACTCCGACGGTGGCGGGGACGGACCGGTGATCCCGTCGCGTGACGGCGCGGTGGACGACATCCTCGCCTTCGACGGCGCCGTGGACTCCGCCCGCGCCGAGGGCCTGCTCGCCGCCCTGGAGCGGGTGCGGGCCGACGCTGCGCGCGGTGCGCCGCTCGACTTCGAAGTGCTGCGAGGCTGGCAGCAGCACGTCCTGAACACGTCGCGGCCGCCGTCCTTCCGCAGTCTGCCCGCCTTCGCCAAGGAGGGCAGGGAACGCTACGGCATCGGCCCGGAAACCCGCGCCCGCCTGGACGCCTGCCTGGCCGAGAGCGCGGCGGACGCCGGGGGGCGTCTCCCCTTGAACGTCCGTGCCGCACGCGCGTATCTCGACGTGTGTTTCTTCCACCCCTTCGACGACGGCAACGCCCGGTCCGCCTTCCTCACCCTCGTCTTCGTCCTCGCCCGCGAGGGTGTCGCGCTCGACGCGGTGACCCTGCTGCGCCGTGTCACGTTCCGGGCGGACGACCCGAAGGACGCTCTGGCCCTCGCCCGGTTCGTGACCGTCCATCTGGCGCAGACCCGGCGCAGGTCCTGCTCCGCCGGTTCCTAGGAGGTGCCGCGGGATCCGCTGTCACTCGACGCGGGCCCCTGGGAGCCTCTCACACGCGCCGGTCGGCTTCCCGGGCCGCGCGCTCCAGCCGGGAGCGGTAGTCCTCCCACCAGGCCGCGTCGCCGGGCATCATGCTGTCGTTGTCCTTGCTCATTCCGACGGCGCCGTCCATGAGTTCCCGGAGGACGTCGGCCTGCCCGGCATGGCGCTGCGTGTCTGCGGTCACGCGCACCACGGCGTGATGCAACGTCACCTCGTCCTTGCCGTCGGGCCACCACGGCACCTTCCCGACGGTGTCCAGCGTCAGCGCTTCGATCGCCGCGTCCGAGTGCGCCCACGCGCGGCGGTAGAGCCCCACGACGTACTCGCGTGACTCTTCCGCGGTCGCCCACATGTCCCCGTTTGTCTCGGCTGCCTCTCCGAACCAGGGCAGGTCCTCGCCGGACGGACGTCCGAACGTGTCGCCGAGGTAGCCCAGTTCGACTCCGGCCAGATGCTTGACCAGGCCAAGGAGGTTGGTGCCGGTCGGTGTCAGGGGGCGGCGGACGTCGTACTCCGACAGGCCTTCGAGCTTCCACAGCAGGGCGTCGCGGGCGGACTGCAGGTAGCGGTGGAGATCGGCCTTCAGATCCTCTTCGGTCATGGGATCAGTCTGCCGCCGATGCGGTCCTCGTCCACCCGCTTCGGTCCACGCTCCCGCTCCCGCCGCGACGGGAACCACCGACTCACGAAGACCCCGTCGTGAGCCGCTCGCTCAGGAAGGCGATGATCTCGTCCCGTGCCCGCACGGTGGGG
Organism: Streptomyces siamensis; assembly: GCF_039543605.1. Lineage (NCBI taxonomy): Bacteria > Bacillati > Actinomycetota > Actinomycetes > Kitasatosporales > Streptomycetaceae > Streptomyces > Streptomyces siamensis. The sequence goes on from NZ_BAABKB010000004.1 coordinate 79,292, forward strand.
TGGCCCTCCTGATCGACGAGGTGCGCCGTGACGACGCTGTGGGCGCAGCCGACGACGTCACGGAAGAAGGGCGGAGGGTTCGTGTTCGCCGACTCCGCTTCGAGGACGCGGCCGTCGAACGCGTCGCCGAGCAGCGCCCGGTAGGCCGCGAACCGCCGACCGGTGCACCACGTGTCGTTCTCGAACCGGTAGGCCAGCACCTTCAGGCCGTCGCGTGCCACGCGTTCGGCCACTGCGGCGGCGTCCTCGTCGCTGATCTCCAGACCTGCGGGGTCGTCCAGCGGGAGGGACGGATGGTTGACCACGGGTGCGACGACAGCGGGTTCCAGCGCCATGGTCAGGGCGAAGTTGCCGGTGAAACAGAGGCCGACGGCGCCGACGCCGGGTCCGCCGCACTCGGCGTGCGCCAACCGGGCGAGGCCGCGCAGCCAGCTGACGACGGGGCTGGTGCCGCCCCCGGCGAATGCCCTGAACTCGGCGCTGACACAGGCGCGTCGGACGACGGTGTCCCGTGCCTCGGCGAGCGGATAGGCGCCGTCGACGCCGAAGAGGGAAGGCAGGTACACGGAGAACCCGGCGTCCCGCACCCACCGCGCGAACCGCGCCACGTCGGGGCTGATGCCCGGCATCTCCGGCATCAGGACGACGGCGGGTCCCGACCCGGTGACGAAGACGGTCTTGTCGACGCCGTCGACGCCGACGGTTCTGCGTGAGAAGTCGGCCAGGCGGTCGCTCTGTCCTCGCTCGATGGTCATGACCGGGATGATGCCGAGTGGCCCGCCCCCTCGGGAAGCGGCGACATCGCCATCAATCCCGGTAATATCGCCATCCGTCGAGAGCCGCCGGAGGGTGCCGCATGAGTCCGCTGCGCATCGGTGTGCTGGCCTATCCCGGGTGCTTCGCGTCGGAGGTGTACGGAGTCCCCGACCTGCTGGCGATGTCCACGCACGTCGCCTCGGCGCAGGGATCCGGCCCGCCGGCCTACGAGACCTCGGTCGTCTCGCCCCGCCGGCGCGTGATCGCGTCCGGCGGCTCGGCTCTCGACGTCTCCGCCGTACGCCCCGTGGACGTCCTGATCGTGCCGGGTTTCGAACTCTCCCCCACCCTCGATCTCGACGCGACCCTCGCGGGCCTCAGCCCGGAAGTCGCCACGATCCGGGCGCAGTCCGCCGCGGGGACCGCCGTCGTGTCGATCTGCGTGGGCGCCTTCCTGGTCGCCGAGGCCGGCCTGCTCGCCGGACGCGAGGCCACCACGTCCTGGTTGTTCGCGGATCGCTTCGCCCGCCGGTACACCGACGTACGTCTGCGCCCGGACAGCCTGGTCGTGACAGACCGAGGGGTCACGACCACTGCGGCCTTCAGCGCCATGTACGACTTCGCGCTGCAGTTCATCCGGCAGCACGACGGCCCTCGTGTCGCCCGGAGCACCGCCCGGATCGCGCTCGTCGACGACGCGCGTTCCACCCAGGCCCCCTACGTCGACTCACGGCTCGTCCCCACCGTGGGCCGGGAGTTCTCGCTCGCCGTCAAGCGATGGCTCGACCAGAACCTCACGTCACGCTACGAACTGCCCGCCCTCGCCAGGGAGTTCCACGTGAGCACGAGAACCATGCTCCGCCGTTTCGGAGACGAGACCGGCGAGACGCCCCTCGCGTATCTGCAGACGGCGCGGGTGCGTCGCGCCGGGCACCTGCTGGAGACCACTGACAGGACCGTCGCGAGCATCGCCGCCGAGGTCGGGTACCGTGATCCGGGGACGTTCAGCGGCGTCTTCGCCAGGCACACCGGTCGTCGGCCGAGGGAGTACCGGGCGATGTTCCGCCGTCGCGGCGCGACCGCCGGGTGAGTGTGGTGCCCTCCGTGCCTCAACGGGTGAAGAGTTCGAATCCGACCGCGGGCCTGCCGCCGAAACGTGGCGCGAGCGACTGGGCGTTGCCGGTGAGGAAGGTTCGGCAGTACGTCTCGGGGTCCTCGTCGGTGAGCGCCTCGATGTAGGTGCGGTGGGCGAGCAGCGAGCGCACCGAGCGTTCCAGGCCCGCCGAGGCGTCGGCGGCGTGCGTGGGCTCGGGTGACCCGGCGACCGCCACCCAGCGGACCCCTCCCCACGGCTGTAGGCCCTGCTCGACGAGTTCGGGGAAGATCCAGCGATTGCCCGCGTCGGCTGCGGCGTCGAGCGTCGCCCGGCCGACCGCGACATGGTCCGGGGTGTTCCAGTACCTGTCGTCACCACCGCCCCAGGTGTCGTGGTGGTTGAGCGTGATGAGCAGCTCCGGCCGGTGCCGGCGGATGGCCGCGGCGATGTCGCGGCGCAGGGCGACGCCGTACTCGACGACACCGTCCGTGTGGTCGAGGAAGTCCACGGTGGAGACGCCGACGACGGCGGCACCGTCGCGCTGCTCCTGTTCGCGCAACGGACCGCAGGTGGCGGGGTCGAGCGTGTCCATTCCCGCTTCGCCCCGGGTGACGAGAAGGTACGTCACGTCCCGACCGCCGTCGGTCCAGTCGGCGACGGCGGCCGCGCACCCGTATTCCAGGTCGTCGGGATGGGCGACGACGGCGAGGGCGCGCTGCCAGTCGTCCGGCATGGGCTGGAGCTGATCGGTCATGTCGGCAATGTAGCGCGCCACGCCCGCTCGCGATCTTCGTTCGCCCTCCTCGCGCTGTCGGTCACCGGACGCCGACCGTGGAGGGCACAGGTGACGAGCGGTACGGACTCTGCCGCGGGCTCATCCCGGGCCTGCCGCCTGCCTGTTGGTCGCTGATGCGCCGGGCCGGTCGTCAGTCGGCGGTGACGCCCCAGTACCCGATCCGTGTCGGCTGCCCGTCGGTGTAGAGCACGGTGCATCTGCCCTGTGCGCGCTCAGGGAAGTCCAGTTGCTCCGAGTGCAGGGCCGCGTCCCAGTCGTCGTAGGTGGGTCGGCCGTCGGGGGCCCAGGCCTTGACCTCCTCGTCCGTCAGCGGGCGCATGTAGGGGCCGTCGTCGGGGTCCGTGGCCTCGATCAGCATGGGCTGGTCCAGGACCGTCCCCGTCCCGCCGGTGAAGATGTACTCGTGCCAGTCGGGGTCCTCCCACAGTTCGCCGATCGTCCGGCCGGGGAAACCGTGGTCGTCCTCGGCCAGTTGCTCCTCCTGGGCCCGGCGGAACGCGGCCGCCGGATCCCGCTGGTAGGGGCCCGTGTGCATCCAGCCGTTGCCGCCCATGTGTACGCCTCTCCCTCGGCTGTCCGATCGATGTGAGGGCAGCGTAGGAGGTGCCACTGACAGTCCGGCCCCGCGGGGCAGCCGCACCCGGCGCACACGCGGAACCACCGTTCGTGCCCCGCGTGCAGGATGTGAGGGCCCGGTCACCAAGGGGTCCTGCGCCAGGGCGGGCCGCCTCTCACAGCGTCAGTGCGATCGCGGCGCCGATGCCGCCCAGGCCGAGGGCGAGGGCGGCTTCGGCCCAGCCGCCGTTGCCCCAGGGGAAGAGCCGGTCGAGGGCCAGCCGGCCCGGGCCTAGGGCCGCGACGGCGATGGCGACGACGGTGATGGCGACGTTGTACTCCACTCCGCCGTCCGACTCCCACAGCCCGTGGGCCCCGGTGACGGTCGCCATGGCGTTGATCATCACGCCGATCAGGGCGGCGGCTGCGAGCGGAGTGAGCAGTCCGGCGGCGAGTCCGAGGCCGCCGAGGAACTCGGAGAGACCGCCGATCGCGGCGAAGACCTTTCCCGGGCGGTAGCCCAGGGACTCGAATCCCTTGCCGGTGGCCGTCAGGCCCGGTCCACCGAACAGCCCGAAGAGCTTCTGCGCACCGTGCCCGGCCATGAACAGCCCGAAAGTCAGCCTGACCAGGAGAAGTCCCGCGTCACCGGCGGTCACTCCCGTCCATGGGGACTGTCTCGTCTCCGGTCGCGTGGAGGTCTGAGAGGAATGCATGCTGTGCTGCGCCATCCGAACGGTCCGGCAGGGTGCACCGGTTGGTGCGCCGACCCCTGCCCGCGAAGGGCTGGGTCCAGTGGGCGTCAGGAGGCCTCGCTTCGACACGAGGCACATACCGCCCATACAGATACTTCCGCAACATGAGTGGACGCGCACATCGGTCTCCCCACGAGCCACATCGCCCCCGCGGAAGCGACCTGCCCCGCCGCCGACGACCGGCATGGCACGGTTTGATCCCACTCTCAACATCTCCGCGTCGTGGATTTTCGTGTCGACCCTTTGACGCGTCACCGAGTCGGGGCTCACGGAGGGCGGTCGGCGGGGCTGACCGAGAGGACGGCCACCGGTCGGCGACCGTACGCTGTCGGACCTCCCACGTAGTGTCACGGCATGAACGATCAGACGTGGGCAGGAATTCGGCAGCGCGTGGAGGCACTCGCCGCCCGGCCGGACAGCACCGAGGTGTTCGGCGCGCTCGGACACCGCTTCCTCCTCGACGAGCCGCTCACTGCGCAGGACCTGTCGGAGCTCCAGGCCCAGATGGGGGTGGAACTGCCCTAGGAGTACCGCGACTTCCTGCTCCAGGTGGGAGCGGGTGGCGCCGGCCCGGCGTACGGGGTCTTTCCCGTCCGGCGCGTCGAGGGCCTCTGGCGTTGGGAGGGGGACGGGGCCGACCTCGCCGAACTCTCCCGGCTCGCCGAGCCGTTCCCCCGGCGGGGCCCCGACCCGGAGGACGTCGAATCCCTCCTGTCCGAACAGCCGGAGGAGGAGGACTTCGAGGAGATCGACGACTTCGACGACGCCATGCAGGCCTGGGACGCACGGTGGGAGGCGCTGATGTGGGCGCCCGAGCGCACGGTTGGCGCGGTCGTGATCAATCACCTCGGCTGCGCGCTGCGGCAGTGGTTGATCATCAGCGGTCCGGAGCGGGGACGGATCTGGTCCGACGACCGGGTCGATGAGCAGGACCTGACGCCGCTGCTCGACGGCGACGGGCAGCCGGTGACCTTCGGGCGCTGGTACCGCGACTGGCTGGAGCAGGCCGAGGGTGGGACACCGCCCGCCGGTACGGCCGTCGACCGGACGTCGGATCGGACACCGGCGAGCTGAACCGGTCGCGCATCGCCCGGCCCGTCACGGCCTGGGCGAGGGCGCCCGGCCGAGCCGGTCCTCCGCCACGGGAGCCGGCCGCCAGGCGCCCGCGGGGACGACGAGGGGGCCGCCGGTGACCGGGTCGGGCACCACCACGGCGGAGAGGCCGAACACGTCCTGGACCAGTTCGGCGGTGACGATCTGCCGCGGCGGGCCCTGGGCGACGATGCGGCCGGCCTTCATGGCGACCAGGTGATCGCCGTAGCGGGCGGCCTGGTTGAGGTCGTGGAGGACGGCGACGACCGTGCGGCCCCGTTCATGGTTGAGGCGGCGGACCAGGTCCAGGACCTCCACCTGGTGGGCGATGTCCAGGTACGTCGTGGGCTCGTCGAGAAGGAGCAGGTCCGTGTCCTGGGCCAGCGCCATGGCGATCCACACCCGCTGGCGCTGGCCGCCGGACAGCTCGTCCACCGGCCGGTCGGCGAGATCGGCGGTGTCGGTGTGCTCCAGCGCCTCGGTGACGGCCCGTTCGTCGGCCTCGGACCACTGCTGCCACCATTTCTGGTGCGGCTGACGGCCACGGGCGACGAGGTCGGCGACGGTGATCCCGTCCGGTGGAGTGGGCGACTGCGGCAGGACGCCGATGGTCCGGGCGATCTGCCGGCCCGGGACGCGGGCGAGTTCGGTGCCGTCCAGCAGTACCGCGCCACGGCGCGGCTTGAGAAGGCGTCCCAGCGCCCGCAGGAGGGTCGACTTGCCGCAGGCGTTGGGGCCGACGACGACGGTGACCTGCCCGTCGGGGATCTCCAGGTCCAGGCCCTCGACGATGGTGCGGTCCTCGTAGGCCAGGGTGAGGTCCTGCGCCGAGAGGCGACCGGTGGGCGGACGGTTCATGAGGAGGTTCCTCCGGAGCGGCTGCGGGTGCGGACGATGAGCCACATCAGGTACGGGGCGCCCACCGCGGCGGTGAGGACGCCGACCGGCAGCTCGATCGGGGAGAACAGGCGGCGGGCCAGCAGGTCCGCGACCACGACGACCAGCGCGCCGGTCAACGCCGAGGACAGCAGCGGAGTCTGCGCGGTGCGCGTGAGCCGGCGCGCGATCTGTGGCGCGAGCAGCGCCACGAAGTCGACCGGGCCGGCGGCGCCGGTCGCCACCGACGCCAGCACCACGCCCAGCACGGTCAGACCGAGCCGGACCCGGTCCAGGGGCACGCCGAGGGCGGTCGCGGTGTCGTCGTCGAAGGAGGCGCTGCGCTGGGCCCGTGCTGCCCACAGGGCCGCCGGGACGCCGATCAGCAGGACGAGCGCGAGGGGGCCGGCCTCCTCGTAGCCGCGGCCGTTGAGGGAACCGGTCAGCCAGACCTTCGCCTGCTGGGCCACGAGGTAGTCGCCTTTGGTGAGGAGCAACTGGGTCAGCGAGCCGAGCGCGACGGACACCCCGATGCCGACCAGCACGAAGCGGGAGGACCGCAGCCTGCCCCGCCAAGCGAAGAGGTAGACCAGCAGGGCCGCGGCGAGGCCTCCGGCGACGGACACGTACGGCAGCGTGTCCTGGGCGACGGCGTTGAAGCTGAGCGCGGCGACCGTGGCCGCGCCCGCGCCGTGTGTGACGCCGATGACGTCGGGGCTGGCCAGCGGGTTGCGGGCGACGGTCTGCACCAGCGCGCCGGCGACGCCGAAGGCGGCACCTGCCAGGAGCCCGACGACCAGCCGGGGCAGGCGCAGTGTGCCCACCACCAGCTCGTCGGCGCTGGGGCGGCCCAGCAGCACGCGGACGACCTCCGTCGGCGGGACGAAGGACTCGCCGACGCACAGGTAGGCCACCACCGCGCAGGCCAGCAGCACCGCGAGCACCGCCGCCACGACGACGGTCCTCCGGTGCACGAGGAAGCTGGCGCGGCCCCCGCGCAGAACGGTGTGCCCGGCCGGGCGGAGGCCCCGCCGACGGACGTCGGCCGTGGTGCGGCTCATGCGGCCACCACCGTCCGGCGCCGGACGAGCGCGATCAGGAACGGCACACCGATCAGGGCGGTCATGACGGCCACCGGGACCTCCGAGGGCGGGAAGACGATGCGGCCGAGCACGTCGGAGCCGAGGATCATCACCGGTCCGAGGAGCGCGGCCAGCGGCAGGACCCAGCGGTGCGCGGTGCCGACCAGGGCGCGGGCGATGTGCGGGACGGCGAGGCCGGTGAAGGCGATCGGGCCGACCGCGGCCACCGCCGCACCCGTCAGCACGGTCGCGCCGAGCGCGCCGATCACACGCAGCAGGCCGACGTTGTGCCCCAGCCCCCTGGCCGCGTCGTCGCCGAGCGCGAGCGCGTCCAGCCCTCGCGCCATCGCCGCGACGAGCACGAGGCCTGCCAGCAGGAACGGTGCGATCTCGCCGATGATCTCGCTGTCGCGCCCGCTGATCGAGCCGACCTGCCAGAAGCGGAACTCGTCCAGGGCACGGGCGTTGACGGTGGTGATGCCGGAGACGAGCGAGGCCAGGAAGGCGTTGGTGGCGGCGCCGGCGAGCGCGAGCTTGACCGGCGACGCCCCGCCGCGGCCGCCGCTGGCGACGGCGTACACGCCGACCGCGGCCAGCGCCGCACCGGCGAACGCGAACCACACGTAGCCGTACAGCGTGTGCACGCCGCAGAACGCGATCGCGCTCACCACGCCCACCGACGCGCCCTGGCTGACACCGAGGATCCCCGGCTCCGCGATGGGGTTGCGGGTGATGCCCTGCATCACGGTCCCGGCGAGTGCCAGGGCGGCGCCGGCCAGCACACCGATGACGGTGCGCGGGACCCGCAACGCCCGCACCACCTGGGCGTCGTCACTGGTACCGCCGTGCACCAGTGCCCGGATCACCTCGCCCGGCGCGATCTGGCGGCTGCCCACGGCGAGGCTCAGCAGGACGGCGACCAGCAGCATCGCCGCGCCGGCCAGCAACCAGCCGGCCCGTCGGCGGGTGGGTGGCGACATGTGCCGCACTCACTCCCTCTTCTCAGGCGGTCAGGTGCTTCTGGAGGTCGTCCAGCACCGCGTCGGCGGCTGTGACGCCGAGCCCCAGGTACCAGGTCTCGTCCGGCACGTCGTAGGCGTGTCCGTCCTTGACCGCCTTGAGGTTCTTCCACAGCGGGTTGCTCTGGGCCTTGCTCTTGTCCGTGGCCTTCGGGTCGCCGTAGACACCGGTGAAGATCCAGTCGGCGTCCGCCTGGTCGATGTTCTCGGCGCTGATCTCGGCGGCCAGGTCGGCGATGTCCTGGTTCTTCGGGCGCGGGATGCCGACGTCCTTGAGGATCGTGCCGATGAAGGAGTCGTTGGCGTAGAGCCGGATGAGGCCGTCGGGCAGGTAACGGACCATGGACACGGTCGGCTTGTGGGCGCCGAGCTTCGCGCCGAGGTCCTTCGCCCGCTTCTCGTACGCGGCGAGGTTCGTCCTGGCCTGCGCGGTCTTGTCCAGTGCGGCCGCGTTGAGGAGGTAGTTCTCCTTCCAGGTGAAGCCGGGGCGGATCGAGAAGACGGTCGGCGCGATCTGCGACAGCTCGTCGTACGAGGCGGCGGCGCGCAGCTGGCTGCCGAGGATCAGGTCCGGCTTGAGGGCCGCGATCGCCTCCAGGTTGAGGCTGTTGATGGTGCCGACGTTCTTCGGCGTGCCCGCGTCCTTCTTCAGGTAGGACGGCAGCTCCGGCGAACCCTCGGTCGGGGCCAGACCGACCGGCTTCACTCCGAGGGAGACAACGTTATCGAGCTCGCCGACGTCGAGCACGACCACGCGCTTGGGCTGCGACGTGATCTCGGTGCTGCCCATCGCGTGCTTGATCGTGCGCGGCCACTGGCCCGGCGCGGCGTCCGTGCCGAGCGCGGCCGTCTTCTTCGCTGCGTCCGCGAAGCCCGCGCCGCCCTTCGCGACCGACTTGGAGTCCTTCGCACCCGACCCGCTGTCGGCGGAGACGCCGGTGCCCTCCTTGCTGTTCCCGGAGGAGTCACTGCCGCACGCCGCGAGGGACAGTGCTGCGGCGACGGCGAGAGCGACTGCGGCCGTGCCGCGGCGCCGAAGGGACATAGGACGACTCCTAGCTGTGCTTTACCTTTGAACCATTAGGTGAGGCTTACCTTATGTGCTGACTGTGTGCAGAGTGCAAGCGGGCCCCACCGGCGACCCGAAGGCGCCGACCGCCTCTCGCCGGACCGCACGCACGCATCGGCCATCGGCGCCGCATTCCTCCGGGAGGTCACGGCCGCGCGGAACTTCTCCCGTCGAGACACGGCCTCAAGTCACCGCATGCACATGGCCGTTGAGATCCACCCCCACTCGACCGCGCCACCGCGCGCGACGACTCGCCTCGCGGCCGGCCGTCGACGCGAACCCGTCATGAGAATTCACGCGGCCGCAACGTGACCGACATCACAGTGAACGATGCAGGATCCTCAGGTCATCATATGACCTGACCACTGACGGGAAGGGGTGCGACCCGAGCCGCGCTCGGCCCCCGAACTGCACAGCGAGACAAGGAAGTTGCGCATGAACGACCAGGACCGGTCCGCCCTGCCCCGCGTGGGCGTGGTGGGACTTGGAGCCATGGGTCTCGGCATGGCCCGCAGTCTGCGGGCCGCGGGGTACGACGTAGGAGTGCACGACCTGCGTCCGGATGTGGCCGCCCGCTTCGCCCGTGACGGCGGCACCGCCTTCGCCTCCCCCGGCGCACTGGCGGCCGACGCGGATGTTCTGGTGTGCGTGGTGGTCAACGCGGCCCAGGTCGAGTCGGTGCTGTTCGATGCCGGCGGCGCCGCCGAAGGCCTCCGCCCCGGTGCCGTCTTCGTCATGTGCTCCACCGTCGACCCGAGTTGGTCGGCCCGGCTGGAGGAGCGGCTGGCCGAGCGGGGCGTGCTGTACCTGGACGCCCCCATCTCCGGCGGCGCCGCACGAGCGGCGGCAGGCGAGCTCACCATGATGACCTCGGGGCCGGCCGCCGCGTACGCACTCGCCGACCCGGTGCTCGACGCCATGAGCAGCACGGTCTACCGCCTGGGCGGGAAAGCCGGACTCGGCTCCAAGGTCAAGATCGTCAATCAGCTGCTCGCGGGCGTGCACATCGCCGCGGCGGCCGAGGCGATGGCCCTGGGCATCAGGGCCGGCGTGCCGGCCGAGGCGCTGTACGAGGTGATCACGCACAGCGCGGGCAATTCGTGGATGTTCGAGAACCGCATGGCGCATGTGCTGGACGGTGACTACACCCCGCTGTCCGCGGTCGACATCTTCGTCAAGGACCTGGGGCTGGTGCTCGACTCCGCCCGGCCGGAGCGGTTCCCGCTGCCCCTCGCCGCGACCGCGCACCAGATGTTCCTTCAGGCCTCGGCGTCCGGTCTGGGCGCCGAGGACGACAGCGCGGTCATCAAGATCTTCCCCGGGATCGATCTTCCCAAGCCGGTGGAGGGCTGACATGGGCATCCGACTCGGCTGCATCGCCGACGACTTCACCGGCGCCACGGATCTGGCGAACAACCTGGTGCGCGCGGGCATGCGCGTGGTCCAGCTGATCGGCGTCCCCGCGCACGACGACCGGCAGGCGGCCGAACAGGCCGCCGACGCGGATGCCGTGGTGATCGCGCTCAAGTCCCGTACCGTGCCGGCCGCCGAGGCCGTCGAGGTGTCGCTGCGGGCGCTGGCCTGGCTCAGGTCCCTGGGCGCCGAGCAGATCTACTTCAAGTACTGCTCCACCTTCGACTCGACACCCGCCGGCAACATCGGCCCGGTCGCCGAGGCCCTGATGGACGCGCTGGGCACCGACTTCACGATCGCGACCCCGGCTTTCCCCGACAACGGACGCACGGTCTTCAAAGGACACCTCTTCGTCGGCGACGTACTGCTCAGCGAGAGCGGCATGCGCCACCATCCGCTCACACCGATGACCGATCCCGACCTGGTCTCCGTCCTCGCCGCGCAGAGCAAGCGCCCGGTCGGACTCATCGACCACCGGGTCGTCGCCGCCGGTGCCGACGCCGTCCGCGCCCGTATCGACGAGTTGCGCGCGCAGGGCTTCGGGACCGCCATCGCCGACGCGGTCTCCAACGACGATCTCGTGCGGCTGGGCGCCGCGGTCAGCGGGCTCCCGCTGGTGACCGCGGGATCCGGTCTGGCGATCGGCCTGCCCGCGAACTGGGGGTTCGAGCCGTCCCCGGCCGCCGCCCGGCTGCCCTCGCCCACCGGGCATCGGGCCGTCGTGTCCGGGTCGGTGTCCGTCGCCACGAACGGGCAGGTGCGGGAGTTCCTGCGCGGCGGGCGGCCCGCGTTCGGCGTGGATCCGCTGCGCATCGCGGACGGCGCGGACGTGGCCGCCGAGGCACTGGCCTTCGCCGAGGCGCACCTGGACGACGGGCCGGTCCTCGTCTACTCCACCGAGGCGCCCGACGCCGTCCGGACCGTCCAGGGCCGGCTCGGCGCCGCCGAGGCCGGTGCACTCGTGGAGCGGACCCTGGCCCGCGTCGCGCAGGGACTCGTGGCACGCGGTGTGCGGCAACTCGTCGTCGCGGGTGGCGAGACCTCCGGCGCGGTCGTCCAGGCGCTCGGTATCACCGGACTGCGGATCGGACCGCAGATCGACCCCGGTGTGCCGTGGTGCGCGGCGGTCCTCCCCGGCGGGGAGGCCCTGCACATCACCCTGAAGTCCGGCAACTTCGGCGGCCCCGACTTCTTCGCCTCCTCGTTCGCCCTGCTCGACGAGGAGACCGCATGACCCGCCGCACGGACATCGCGCCCGGCACGGAGCGCGACGAGGCCGTCGACGCGGCACGCCGGGAGATCGTCCGGGTGGGCACGAGTCTGTTCGCCCGGGGCTATGTGCACGCCGGCGCCGGCAACATCAGCGCCCGGATCGGCGACCGCCATCTGATCACGCCCACCGACGCCGCCCTCGGCTTCCTCGACCCCGAGCGACTCGCGCTCGTCGACGCCCGGGGCGAGCAGCGCGCGGGCGACCGCGCCAGCAAGACCCTCACCCTCCACCGACGCATCTACGAGGCCGATCCCGCGGCCCGGTTCGTCGTGCACACCCACTCCACACACCTGGTCGGCCTGACCCTGGCCGGCGTGTGGAGTCAGGACGACGTGCTGCCGCCCATCACGCCGTACTACGTGATGAAGGTGGGGCACGTCCCGCTCATCCCCTACCACCGGCCCGGCGACCCGCGCGTGGCCGATCTGGTGACCGCCCGCATCGCCGACCGCGCGGCGGGCGGCACGCCGATCAGGGCCGTCCTGCTCGACCGGCTCGGCCCTGTGGTCTGGGGGCCCGACGCGGCCTCCGCCCTCGCCGTCCTCGAAGAACTCGAGGAGACGGCACGTCTCTGGCTCCTGACCGACCCTCGTCCCGAGCCGCTTCCCGCTCCCGCCCTCGCCGAACTGCGGTCCGCGTTCGGTGCGGCGTGGTGACCTGCACGTCCCCGCACGAACCTGTCAGAGAATCCCCCTGAGCCGCTCAAAGGATTCGTCATGTCCACGCCTGTAGTCACCCCCGAGGTCCACGGCCTCGCCCGCGAGAACGCCGTCTTCCGCAAGGTCGTACGCCGCATCGTCCCCTTCCTCGTCCTGTGCTACATCGTCTCCTACCTCGACCGGGTCAACGTCGGCTTCGCCAAACTGCAGATGTCCGAGGACCTCGGGTTCAGTGAGGCCGCGTACGGCCTCGGCGCCGGTCTGTTCTTCATCGGCTACTTCCTCTTCGAGGTCCCCTCGAACCTGATGCTGCAACGGGTCGGAGCCCGCACCTGGATCGCCCGCATCATGATCAGCTGGGGCCTGGTCTCGGCCGCGTTCGTGTTCGTCACCGACGAGGCGACGTTCTACGTGCTCCGCTTCCTCCTCGGGGCCGCGGAAGCCGGCTTCTACCCCGGGGTGATCCTCTACTGCACGTACTGGTTCCCGTCGCACCGCCGTGCCCGCGTGATCGCCCTGTTCATGTCGGCCATCCCCGTCGCCGGCATCTTCGGCAACCCGCTCTCCGGCTGGATCCTGGACCGGTTCCACGGGGTGAGCGGCTGGCAGGGCTGGCAGTGGATGTTCCTGCTGGAGGCGATCCCCGCCCTCGCCGTCGGCGTGGCGACCCTGTTCTACCTCGACAACGGCGTGCGCGACGCGAAGTGGCTCACCGACGAGGAGAAGACCGTCGTCGAGCGGGCCGTCGCCGAGGACACCGTGCACCAGACGGTGCACGGCCGGGTCTGGGACGCCTTCCGCGACCCGAAGGTGTGGCTGATGTGCCTCGTCTACTTCTGCTTCGTGATGGGCCAGTACGCGCTGACCTTCTGGATGCCCACGTTCGTCGAGTCCACCGGCATCGAGGGCAATCTCGCGATCGGGGTGCTCAGCGCCGTGCCGTTCGTCGCCGCCCTGGTCGCGATGAACCTGTTCGGACGCTCGGCGGACAAGCGCCGTGAGCGCCGCTGGCACCTCGTCGTCCCGAGCCTCATGGGCGCTGTCGGCTTCTCGCTGGCCGCCGCCTGGTCCGGCTCGACCGCGCTGTCCCTGATCGCGCTGTCCTTCGCCGCGGCCGGTGTGCTGACCTGCGCACCGCTGTTCTGGTCGCTGCCCACCGCGTTCCTCGGCGGCACGGCTGCCGCGGCGGGTCTCGCCGCGATCAACTCCGTGGGCAATCTCGCGGGCTTCGTCAGCCCGTACATGATCGGCGCGCTCAAGGACGCCACGGGCTCGACGGCCATACCGATGTACGTCCTCGCGCTCAGCCTCGTCGTCGGCGCCGCCGCGGTGCTCACCACGAAGAAGAGCGTCGTCAACCGCTGACCGGATCCGCGGGATCCGGGCCCGGCCCGAACACAGGAATCACAGGAGCCACCATGCCGAGGTTCGCAGCGAACCTGTCCATGATGTACACGGAGCACGACTTCCTCGAGCGCTTCGCCGCGGCCTCGGCGGACGGCTTCGAAGCCGTCGAGTATCTCTTCCCCTACGACCACGACGCCTGCGGGCTGCGTCGCCGGCTCGACGACCACGGCCTGCGGCAGGTGCTGTTCAACGCGCCTCCCGGGGCGTGGGACTCGGGAGAGCGCGGGATCGCCGCGCTGCCCGGACGCGAGACGGAGACCCGCACGGGCATCGAACGGGCGCTGGAGTACGCCGCGGCGCTCGGCTGTCCACGGGTCCACGTCATGGCCGGGCTGACACCTGCGGCCACGACGCCCTCCGACCGGGCCCGGTACCGCGACACCTACCTGGCCAACCTCTCCTGGGCCGCGGAACGGGCCGCCGCGGCGGGCGTCGACATCCTCGTCGAACCCATCAACCACCGCGACATGCCGGGCTACTTCCTGAGCCGGCAGGCCGAAGCGCACGAGGTCGTCCGGGAGGTGGGCGCCGCGAACCTCAAGGTCCAGCTCGACCTCTACCACTGCCAGATCGTCGAGGGCGACCTCACCACCACTCTGCGCCGCGACCTGCCGACCGGCCGGATCGGCCATCTGCAGATCGCGGGCGTGCCCGACCGCCACGAACCGGACGAGGGCGAGCTCCACGTCCGGCACCTGTTCGACGTCGTCGACGAACTCGGCTTCGACGGATGGATCGGCTGCGAATACCACCCGCGCGCCGGCACGAGCGAAGGTCTCGGCTGGCTGAACGACTATCGAGGAGTACACGCATGAGGATCGTCATCACCGGTGGCTTCGGCTTCCTGGGCCGGCAGGTCGCCGACCGGCTGCTGACGACGCGGACGTTCCACGGCGCGCCGATCGACCGGCTGGTGCTCGCCGACCGGTTCGTGCCCGACGAACCGGAGGTGGCGCACGACCCGCTCGTGGACATCGTGCGCGGCGACCTGACCGAACGGCTCGACGAGCTGTTCGCGACGCCGGTGGACGTGGTGATCCACCTCGCCTCGGCGGTCTCGGCCGAGTGCGAGGCCGACTTCGACCTCGGCATGAGCGCCAACGTGGACACCACCCGCGCGCTGCTCGAAGCGGCCCGGGCCCAGTCCGCCGCCGGCGGACCGACGGCGCGGCTGCTGTTCTCCAGCAGTGTCGCGGTCTACGGCTCCGACCCGGCGCTGCCGCTGCCGGCCGTGGTGAGCGAGGCGACTCTGCCCACGCCCCGGTCGAGCTACGGCGCCGAGAAGTTCGTCTGCGAACAGCTGGTCGCGGAGTACACCCGCCGAGGCTTCGTCGACGGGCGCGTGGCCCGTCTGATGACGGTGTCGGTCCGTCCGGGCAAGCCGAACGCCGCCGCGTCCGGCTTCCTGTCCGGCATCGTCCGCGAGCCGCTGGCCGGCCTGCCGGCCGTCTGCCCCGTCGACCCCGGCCTCCGGGTGGCGCTGGCCTCGCCGCGGCGCACGGTCGAAGGGATACTCCGCGTCGCGGAGCTCGACCGGGGCACCGGACCGGGCCGCCTCGACGGTCTGATCCCGGTGAACCTTCCGGCCCTCACGGTCTCGGTCGCCGAGATGCTGGACACCCTGCGGCAGCTGGCCGGGGACGCCGTCGCCGACCTGGTGACGATCACACCGGACCCCGCCGTCGAGGCCATCGTGGGCTCCTGGCCCGCGGCCTTCGACAACGCACGGGCCGCCGCGCTCGGTCTGGAACCCGACCCGACCTTCGCATCGGTCGTACGCGACTTCCTCGGCGATCATGCCGAAGGGGGCGGGGCCGGCACCCCGCTCGCAGCGGGACGGCCGGACTCGGGCCGATAGACTGAAGAACATGTTTTCCAAGGTGAGCGGTCCCGTGCGGCTCGCGGACCGGGTCGCCGCGATTCTCGCGGAGGAGATCGAGTCCGGGCGGCTGGCCGAGGGCGACAAGCTTCCGACCGAGGTGGAGCTGGTCAAGCAGCTCGGCGTGAGCCGCACCGTCGTGCGCGAGGCCGTGTCGCGGCTCCGCAACGCGGGCCTGGTCGAACCGCGGCAGGGCCGTGGCGTGTTCGTCCTCCCCAGGCGCGCACGGCCGCTCGACCTCGAGGCCGAGTCCGCCCGCACCAAGGCCAAGGTGCTGCAGATCGTGGAGGTCCGCTCCGCCCTGGAGGGCGAGGCGGCCGCCCTCGCGGCCACCCGCGCCACGCCCGCCGCCCTCGCCCGGATGCGTGAGGCCCTGGACGCGATCGACGCGGCGGTCGCGTCCGGCGGCGACGGCGTGGAGGAGGACCTCGCCTTCCACCGGTCGATCGCCGAGTCGACCGGGAACGCCGTGCTGGTCTCGACCGTGGGGTACCTCGGCGAGGTCGCGCGCAGCGGCATCCGCGTCACCCGGGCCAACGAAGCGCGTCGCGGCGACTTCATCGAGGCGGTGCACCAGGAGCACCACGCCATCCTGGCCGCCATCGAGGCGGGCGACGGCGAGGCGGCCCACGTCGCCGCCCGCCGCCACATGAAGCATGCGGCGTCCCGTCTCCAGGACGCGGACGACAGGTTCTGGAACGAGACCGAGGACCTCGCCGTGGACCTCGGCACGGCCACCTGACGTACGGTCACGACCGCGCGGGACAGGGCCTGTCGGGCGGACCCCGAATGCCTCTCTCGGGGGCGTCCCCATGGAGACAACTGTCGGTCGCCCGCCCGAAGGTGCCCTGGTCGCGCACTGTCCTGCGGGTGACGCCGTCGGCGGCGGGCCGCGCCGGGACGTGACGCCCGGTCAGGCCCCGGGCCTGAGTTCCTCCAGCACGGCCTGCCCCGCCGCGCGGTGCTCGGCCGCCGCCGGCGGATCCGTCTGGTCGAGCACGGCCGCGATGCCCTCGTGGGCCAGCACCTCCGCGTACCGGTACCCCAGTCGCGGCGCCAGCTCCAGTGCCTCACGGTGCAGCCGCAGGGCCTCCTCGGGCAGGCCCGCAAGCCGGCAGGTCTCCGCGTAGCCGTTGAGGAAATGGATCTTCCAGTGCTCCTCGAACAGTTCGTCCAGCAGGGCGAAGGCCTGCCGGTGGCTGTCCAGGGCCTCCTCGTACCGGCCCATCGTCCGCAGCGCGACCCCGAGGCAGTTCAGGCACCACGCCTCGTTGTGCTTGTGCCCGTCCTCGCGGGCCAGCTCCAGCGCCTGTTGCAGGTGCTCGGCGGCCTCGTCGGGTGCCTCCCCGGCGATGGCCACGCCGAGCGTGATCCGGGCCGTCAGCGTGGGCGGCCACGCGGGGTCGGCGTGCGGGACGTCGAGCGCCTGACGGGCCAGTCGCGCCGCCTCCTCGCGGTGTCCCAGCTGCAGCATCGCCCAGGCCTCGTACCCGACCGCGTGGGCCGCGCCCATCGGGCAGTCGGCCTTCTCGTAGAGCTTTCCGGCCAGCCGGAAGAACTCCAACGGCTCCTCGACGTATCCCTCGTCCCACCTCAGGTAGCCGCGCCGCATGGTCAGTTCGGCCTCCGACCGGGTGTCCCCCGCCCGGGACACCAGCGGTGCCGCCGCCTCGTACGCCGCTCCGGCTTCCGGCATCCGTCCCGCGTTGTAGCGCGCGAAGCCCAAGTCGCTGTGCGCCTCGGCCAGTTGCAGCGGATCACCGAGACGCTCCGCCGCCGCGAGGGACCTCTCGAAGAGGGCGTTCAGATGAGTCGTGCCGCAGCGCCGCGCGAAGAAGGCCCGCATGAAGCGCGGCAGTTCGCACACATGCGCGTCGGCCCCCGCGGCGACGGCGGCCTCGAAGACGGCCATCAGGTTCGTGTACTCCGTGACGAACCAGCCGAGGGCCGCGTTCTTGTCGGTGAAGCGCGGCAGCTCCGCCGGCGGCCGGCCCGCGGAGGCCGCCCGGCCGGGCGACACGAACGGCATCGCGGCGTCCGCGGCGGCCGCCGCGTGCACGTAGTAGTCGAGCACCCGGCCGAGTGCCCGTTCCTGTTCCGCGGGTGAGTCCTGCTCCACGCAGGCACGGCGCGCGTGCTGGTGGACGAGGTCGTGCAGCCGGTAACGGCCGGCCGCCGGCTGCTGGACGAGATGCGCGTCGAGCAGGTCCTCCAGCATCGTGCGGGCGCTGCGCAACGGAATGTCCGCGAGGGCCGCCACGACGTACTCGTCGAAGGACGAGCCCGGCAGCAGACCGAGCAGCCGGAACAGCCGCCGCTGGTTTCGGTCCAACTGCCGTACGGACATGGCGAACGCGGTGTCGAACTCGTCCACGCCCTCCGCCATCCGCTCCACGAGGATGCCCACGGTCCAGCCCGGCCGGTGCCGCAACCGGGCCGCGGCCAGCCGCAGGGCCAGCGGCAGATGACCGCACAGCCGGAGCACCTCCGCCGCGGACTCCGGGTCGCGGGCCAGCCGCCCGTCGGGCCCGCGGGGGTCGCCGCTGGCACGGGCCAGCAGCTCCGCGCTCTCCTCGGGAGTCAGTACGTCCAGCGACACCGGGGGCACCTCGTCGAGGCCCAGCAGCCGGTTGCGGCTGGTGATCAGGGCGACGGAGGGACCGGCGCCGGGCAGCAGCGGGCGGACCTGGTCGGCGTCGGCCGCGTTGTCGAGGACCACGACGGCCCGGCGGTGGGCCAGTTCCGAGCGCCAGCAGGCGGCCAACTGCTCGACACCGCCCTCCTGCGGGACCTTCTCGGAGGGGACGTCGAGCGCGGCCAGCAGTGTGCGCAGCGCGGGGTCCGGATCGAGCGGCCGGCGCCCGTCGGTGAACCCGTGCAGGTCCACATAGAGCTGGGCGTCCGGGTAGTCGTCGGCGAGCCGGTGCGCGGCGTGCACCGCCAGACAGGTCTTGCCGACGCCCGCCATGCCGTCGACGGCGACCACCCGACTGCCGCTCACCCCCGCGAGCACGGCCGTCAGTTCGGCCTCCCGACCCGTGAAGTCCGGCATGTCGCGCGGCAGATCGTTGCGGGGCGGGCGCGGGGCGCCGGCGGGCGGCGACGGGGGCTGGACCTGACGGCTGGACTTCGGGGGCGCCGGCAGGGGGTTCGAGGCCCGCTCCCACAGCGGGCGCAGTGGGCGGGGGTCGCGCTTGACGAGACGGCAGAGCGCGATCACGGCGGGCCACGGCGGCACCGTCTGCCCGCCGAGGTAGCGCGACAAGGACGACGAGCTGAGGCCCGTGTCCCGCGCGAGAGCCCGTACGCCGCGCCCGGACAGTTCCTGGAGCAGCCGCAGTCTGGCCGCCAACTCGTCCGGCGCGTCGGCCTTCGCCGCCCGCTGTTCCACAACCACCAGTCCCCCGCCTCACTGTCCCGGCCCGGCAGAAAATCCCGGGCCGGATCGTCGCTGTTGAAAGCCGTTTCGGCTGTCCCACGGTGTCCCACCGGCGTCGTCATGGCAAGCCCGTACGGCTGTCATGGAGTCACGCCCCGAGCGAACGGGGCACCACCGGTAGAAGGAGAGTCGAGATGCAGTCTCGTATGCAGAACCCGGCCGTCGTCCTGTCCGACGCGATGCAGCCGATCCAGGCGCTGCTGAAGGCCGCGCACGGGGGCGGGGTGGACGCGCAGACGCTGGAGCTGGTGCATCTGCGGGTCAGCCAGATCAACGGGTGCAGTGCCTGCGTGGACGGCGGTGCGAAGACGGCCCGCAAGGCGGGGGTCAGCGACGAGCGGCTGGCCACGGTCGTCGCCTGGCGCGAGACCCCGTACTTCAGCGAGGAGGAGCGGGCGGCGCTCGCGCTGGCGGAGGCCGCGACGCGGCTGGCGGACCGTCCCGACGCGGTCGGCGACGAGATCTGGGACGCGGCGGCGAGCTACTTCGACGAGAAGCAACTCGCCTCGATCATCCTGATGATCGGCGTCACCAACCTGTTCAACCGGCTCAACGCCACCACCCGCCAGATCGCCGGCGCCTGGGGATGAACGGGCCCGGTCCCGGGCGGCGGACACACATCCACCGCCCGGGACGCCCGGTTCCACCACCGCAGTCCACCCCGGACCGGCCGCCTCCACCGCCACGGTCCACCCCGGACCGGCTGCTCCACCGCCACTGTCCCCTCAGAGCCTGCCGGCTCCACCGCCCCCGCCCGCCCGACTCCGCCACCACCGCCACTGTCCAGCCAGGGCCGCCCCCTGACAGGCTGCGTCCGTCACCGACAGCCTCGGTCACCGACAGCCCGACACAGCCGACCCACCAACGGCCCGAACGCCTGGTGGTCATCGAAGGAGCCTGCCGTGTCCTCCGCAGCCGACACCGGGCTCGCCCCGGCGAACAGCTCGTACCGCGACGTCCTGCTGCGCAACCGGCGAATGGCCGGTCTGCTGCTGGGAGATCTGCTGGCGAACGCCGGCACGGGCATGCTGATCGTCGCAATGCCCGTGCAGACACTGGCCGTTCACGGGTCGCTGGATGCGGCGCCGGCGATCGGACTGGTGGAGGCGGCGCCGTTCCTGCTCTCCACCGTGCTCGCCCTGGCCATCAGCCTGGGGCGGTTCTCCGCACCTCCGCGTCGGCTGCTGCTCGCGGACTGTGTCCTGCGCGCCGTCGTGTTCACCGGACTCGGCCTGCTCGCGGTCGCGGACCGGATCACGCTGCCCGTGCTGGTCGGCGGGCTGCTGCTGGGCAGCACCTGCCGGATGGCGGGCTCCAGCAGCCGCCGGCTTCTGGCCACCTCGATGGTGGACGACGCGGACCGGTTCGCCGTCAACGGACTGCTCGGGCTGGGCAGCAACTTCGCGCTGCTGGTCGTCGGACCGGTGGCCGGCGGGCTGGTCGTGGCCTGGGCCGGCGCGGGCTGGGCGCTGTTCGCCGACGTCTGCGGGGCGTTGATCCTGCTGGTGTCGGTGCTGCGGTGCGTGCCGCGGGCACCGGTGGTCGGCGCGACAGGCGGGCGGGAACCGGAGCACGCCTCGGAAGGCAGGCCGCCGTACGAGGCCGAGCACAGGCCGGAACACGAGCCGAAGCAGGCGTCGAACGCGCCGTCGGAGCAGACACCGAGCGCACCGTCGGAGCAGACACCGCGAGCACCGTCGAAGCACACACCGAACGCGCCGTCGAAGCCGACACCGGAACGTGAGCCGCGGCGCGAGTCGGGGTGGCGCGTCCTGCGACGCCGCCCGGTGGCCGGACACCTGCTCGTGGTCGTCTTCTTCTTCAACTTCCTCTACATGCCGATCGAGGTCGCCCTGCCGCTGTACGTGCGGGACACGCTGCACAGCGACGCCTCCGGCCTGGGGCTGCTCTGGACCGCGCTGGGCGTCGGGGCACTGGCGGGTGCCGCTCTGGTCGACCGGCTCCGCGGTCTCCCTCAACGCCCCTTGCTCGTCGCCGTCATCGCGCTGTGGGCGCTCTGCCCGATCGCGCTGGCCGGCATCGAAGACCGGACCGCGGCCATGGTGGTCTTCGGTCTCGGCGGCCTGGTGTGGGCGCCTTTCACGCCGGTCGCCTACAGCTTCCTGCAGTCCGGGCTCCGTGACGACGAACAGCAGCCGGTCGTCACCCTGTGGACGACGGGCTCGACGATCGCCGCCCCGCTCGGCCTGCTCGCCGGCGGTCCGCTGATCGCCCTCGCGGGTCTGCGCACCAGCCTCGTCCTGTCCGGTCTCCTCACCATGCTGCTCGCCGTGCTCGCGGCCCGGAGCGTGGCGCGCGGACCACGGTGACGCGCACGGGTGGCCCCGGGCCCTGTAAGACGGCCGTACGCGTGGCGCGGGACCCCGTGCGTCCTAGCTCTCGGGGTAGAGCCATCGTCGCAGCGCCCTGCTGAGGAAGGGCATGACCGCGTAGGTGAGCAGAGGCGCGAGGACGATCGGGAAGACCAGTGTCCGCAAGGGCAGCGGCCAACCGCGGAAGTACTCGGCGACAAGGCCGTCGTAGAGCAGGGCGAACGGGTAGACGGCGACGATCGTCATCAGGGACATCTTCCACCGGGCCGGGGGCCGCACCGGCAGACCGGGGACCTCGAACCAGGTCTCCAGGCCGGTCGTGGTCAGCTTGGGCCGTACCGACCGCGCGTAGGGCCTGACGCGCTCCTGCCAGGCAGCCCGCTGCGGCGAGGCCATCCAGCGGTCCAGGTCCGCGGTGCCGGCGAACCTGACCACCGCGTGGTACCGCCGGGGCCCGTCCTCCTCCTCCGGGCGCAGCCAGGTGACCCCCTGATGGCCCACGAATGCGGCGGCCTCCGTCTCGATGCCGTGGGCCCACCGCTCGAACTCCGCCTCCATGCCGGGCTTCGCCTCCCAGGTGAAGACCACGGTCACCGCCTCACGGGCCTCGCGCGCACTCTCACTCATGACGAAATCCTACGGTTGCAGCACATAACTGCCTGTATCAGGATGAATGCGTCCCCTTCTGGAGGTCCGCCATGTCTGCACACACTCCGGCCCCCCTCACCGAACGTGGGCAAGGCCTCGAAGAGCGCGGGCCGGGCCCGGTCGCGGTCACCTTGACGGTCAACGGCGTGCAGCGCTCCCTGGAGATCGAGCCACGGGTCAGCCTGCTCGACGCGCTGCGCGAACACCTGGACCTGACCGGCGCGAAGAAGGGCTGCGACCAGGGCACGTGCGGCGCCTGCACCGTCTGGGTGGACGGCAGTCGCGTACTGTCCTGCCTCACGCTCGCCATGACGTGCGAAGGGCGCGAGGTGACCACCATCGAGGGGCTGGCGGAGGGCGACGAACTGCACGCCATGCAGGACGCGTTCATCGCCGAGGACGCCTTCCAGTGCGGCTTCTGCACTCCTGGCCAGATCATGTCGGCGACGGCGCTGCTCAAAGAGGGCCATGCGGGCGACGACGCCGAGATCAAGGAGTGGATGAGCGGCAACATCTGCCGCTGCGCCGCCTACCCCCACATCCGGGCCGCGATCCGCGCAGTCCGCGACGGAGCCTAGGGAGCCTTGCCGTGCGGCCGATCACCTACGCGCGCGCCACCGACACCGCGGCGGCGATCGCCGCGGTCAGCGCCGACCCGACCAGCGACTTCCTCGCCGGCGGGACCACCGAGATCGATCTGCTGCGGCAGAACGTCCTGCATCCTCGGCGGCTCGTCGACATCAACAGCCTTCCCCTGAACCGGATCGAGACCACCCCGGAGGGAGGCCTGCGCATCGGCTCCTTGGCCCGGATGAGCGAAGTCGCCGCGGCCCCCGTGGTGCGCGAGCGGTTCCCGATGCTCAGTCAGGCCCTGGAGCTCGGCGCCTCGGCGCAGCTGCGGCACATGGCCTCCATGGGCGGCAACCTCCTGCAAAAGGTGCGGTGTTCGTACTACCGGGATGCCGAGTCGCCGTGCAACAAGCGTGAACCGGGGACGGGGTGCTCGGCCGTCGACGGGTTCAGCCGCGGGCACGCCGTCCTCGGCACGAGTTCCCACTGCATCGCCACACACCCCTCCGACGCGGCCGTGGCACTGATGGCCCTCGACGCACAGGTGCACACGCTGGGCCCCGACGACCGCGAACGCACCTACGCCTTCGACGATTTCTTCCTGCTGCCCGGTGACTCCCCGCACCGTGAACACCCGATGGAGCACGGCGAACTCATCACGTCCATCGAGGTGCCCGCGGCGCCCGTGGCCCGCCACTCGCTCTACCTGAAGGTCCGGGACCGCGAGAGCTACGAGTTCGCGCTGGCCTCCGTGGCGGCCGCGGTGTCCGTCGTGGACGGCACGATCGCGGACGTGCGCGTGGCCCTCGGGGGTGTGGCCACCAAGCCGTGGCGGGCCCGGCGGGTCGAGGACTTCCTGATCGGCGCGGCAGCACAGCGGAACAACTTCGCCCAGGCGGCACGGGTGGAACTGATCGAGGCGCAGCCGACCACCATGAACGCCTTCAAGGTCGAACTCGCCCAGCGCGCGATCGTGCGCGCCCTCGAAACCCTCATCGGCAACGGAAGCGAGAGCCCGGAATGACCACCGCAGCCGCAATCGGACAGCCGCTGTCCCGCGTCGACGGCCGCCCCAAGGTCACCGGCGCCGCCCGCTACTCCGCCGAGATCCCGATCCCCGGCATGACGTACGCCTGCCTCGTCGGATCCCGGATCGCCAGTGGCCGGGTGACCGGGATCGAGACGGAGAGCGCACTGGCGGAGGAGGGCGTCGTCGCCGTCCTCACCCACCGGAACCTGCCGCGGATCGCCGAACAGCCACCCCTGATCCCGTCACTGGCAGGCACCGCCGCACCGGGGCAGACCTTCTTCCCGATGCAGGACGACACCGTCCACTACGCGGGCCAGCACATCGCGATCGTCATCGCCGACACCTGGGAGCGGGCGCAGCACGCCGCGAGTCTGCTGCGCGTCTCGTACGAGGAGACCGCCCCGCTCACGACCCTCAACCAGGGCCGCGGCGATGCCTACGTACCCGAACACATCTTCGGCGGCTGGCTGCCGGGGCGGGTCGAGCGCGGAGACGTCGACGCGGGGCTCGCGCAGGCGGACGTGCGCGTGGAGGCCACGTTCACGTACGCCGCGAACAACCACAACCCCATCGAGCCCGCGTGCACCACCGCCGAGTGGCAGGGCGACGAACTGCTGCTGTACGACTCCACCCAGGGCGTCAACGCCACTCAGATCACCGTCGCCCGGCAGCTGGGCATCCCGCTGTCGAAGATCCGTGTCATCAGTCACTTCGTCGGGGGCAGCTTCGGCTCCAAGGCCATGATCCACGACCATGTGGCGCTCGCGGCGATGGCCGCCCGCGAGGTCGGCAGGCCGGTCAAACTGTCGCTCACCCGCGAGCAGATGTTCACCTCGGTGGGGCACCGTGAGGAGCAGGAACAGCAGATCGTCCTCGGCGCGACGCGCGAGGGGCGGCTGACCGGGATCCGGCACCTCAAGCTCTCCCCCACCTCGCATTTCGACGACTGGGCCGAGCCCTCGATCGGCGTCTCGTCGGAGATCTACGCCTGTCCGAACTTCCAGGGCGTCTACCGGATCTTCCGCGCCAACACCATGACCCCGACATTCATGCGGGCGCCCGGCGAGGCCAGCGGCATGTTCGCGCTGGAATGCGCCATGGACGAGCTGGCGCACGAGCTCGGTGTGGAGCCGATCGAGCTGCGGCTACGCAACTACACCGACGTGAGCCCCATGACGGGCAATCCCTGGTCCAGCAGCGGACTGCGGGAGTGTTATCAGCGGGGTGCCGCGCGATTCGGCTGGGAGGGCCGCGACCCGCGGCCCGGCATGCGCCGCGACGGGAACTGGCTGATCGGAACGGGCATGGCCAGCGCGGGCTACCCGGTCGCTCCGCCCGCCAATCCGCAGCGCGCCCGCGCCCGCTTCTACGCCGACGGAACCGCGGTCGTCCAGGCCGCCACGCCCGACTTCGGCACGGGGGTCGCCACGGTGATGACGCAGGTCGCCGCCGACGGGCTCGGCATGGCGGTGGACCGCTGCCGCTTCGAGAACGGCGACACCGATCTGCCCAACATCGCGGCCGCGGTGGGTTCGGCGGGCGCGGGGATGATCAGCGCCGCCGTGCACAGTGCGGCGACCGCCCTGCGCAACCAGCTGATCGCGAAGGCGGTGGCGGACCCCAACGGGCCGCTGTACGGCGCGAACCCGGTCGACGTGGTCGTCCAGGACGGAGTCATGACCGCCGGAACCGCCTCGGAGTCCTACGTCGAGCTGCTGCGGCGGAACTTCCAGCCGGACGCCGAGGCGTCCGGTGCGTGGAAGCCGCCGGGCGGCGACTCCGAGTACGCGATGATGACGTTCGGTGCCCAGTTCGCCGAGGTGGCCGTGGATCCCGAACTCGGTCTGGTCCGGGTACGGCGCATGACCGGCGCTTTCGCGCCCGGCCGGATCCTCAATCCGAAGACGGCCCGCAGCCAGCTGATGGGCGGCATGCTCTGGGGCCTGGGCCAGGCGCTGCTGGAGGCCAACCACACGGATCCGCGTACGGGCCGCTGGGCCAACACGAGCCTGGGTGAGTACCTGGTCGCGGTGAACGCGGACGCGCCCGACGTCGACGTCGAGCTGATCGAGGTCGAGGACAGCGTCGTCAACCCGCTCGGCGTCAAAGGCGTCGGCGAGATCGGTCAGGTCGGTGCCGCCGCCGCGATCGCGAACGCCGTCTGGCACGCGACCGGCCGCCGCATCCACAAGATGCCGATCACGATCGAGGATCTGCTCTGACGCGGGATGTCACGGCAGGGCCGGGGGCCGTGCTCAGGCGGCCTCGGACGACGACTGCTCCGAAGGGGTCCCGTCCCGCTGGATGACGATCACGGCCATGTCGTCCTGCAGCCGGCCTCCCACGTAGGCCCGCAGGTCCGCGGTGAGGCTTTCGACGAGCGGCACGGGCGGCTGGTCCGCCCATGCCGCGACACGCTCGGCGAGCGGATAGAAGACGCCCTGCTCGTCCCGGGCCTCGCTGACGCCGTCGGTGTAGAGCAGCAGGCGGTCACCGTGCTCGAACGGGAAGGTGGCCGCGGCATAGGTGGGGTCGACCGCCACGCCGAGCCCGAGCGGCGGTGACGGCTCGGGCACCGACAGCGCGGTGGCGGCCCCGTTCACGTGATGCAGCAGGAGGGGCGGCGGATGGCCGCAACTGACCACGTGGACCACCGGCTCGTCGTCCGGGATGTCCAGCACCGCGGCGGTCACGAAACGCTCGGCGGCGTCATCCTCCAGCCCGGAGAACTCCGCCATCCCCCATCCGACGGCGTCCTCCATGTAGGCGACCAGCTCCGGCAGCGGGACCGGGCGGTGGGCCGCGGCACGGAAGGCGCCCAGCACGATCGCCGTGTCGCTGATCGAGGCGAGGCCCTTGCCGCGGACGTCTCCGATGAGCACCCGTGTGGAGCCGGGGATGCGGGCCGCCGCGTAGAGGTCACCGCCGATGCCCGTGTCGGCCTCGGCGCTGTGGTACTCCGAGGCGAAGGAGATCGGCCCCGCGCGCTCCGGGAGCGGGCGCAGCACCACGCGCTGTGTCGCGTCGGAGACCGAGCGCACATGCACCAGCTCCCGGTCGCGCCGGCCCCGCAGGTAGGTGAAGAAGACCAGAAAGGCGCAGACGGCGACGAGGGCGGCGATCTCGACGACGACACTCTCGGTGGTCAGGGTGTGCCGTACCGTTCCGGCGGCGACGAGTGCGATTACGGCCAGCGTGCCGACGAGCGCGGTGAGCCGGGGGCCGAAGGCGACGGCGGTGACGGCCACGGCGACGACCAGCAGGTGCGCGAGATGGATGTCCGGCGGCAGGAACGCGTCCGCCACGGGGATCGCCACGATCAGCAGGAGGGGGCCTGCCAGCCACAACCAGTGCGACGCCGCGCGGAGCGGGGACCGCAGGGTCTCGGCCACAGAGGTGGTGATGCTGGCAGGGCTCACATGGTGCTCCAGAACTGGTCGTCCTGCCCCAACCAACACGTGGCCGTCCGTCCGCCATTCCCCCGCACCCCTCGGCAGGCCTGACGGGCGCCCGTGGGCGGGCCTTCACGACCCCTTCCAGGCGGCCGTCGGCTCCTTTCCCCGGCCTGGGCCGGGCCGGGGCGCCCGACACACGCCCCGGCTCCTTCTCCCGTCACCACGGGCCCTTCGAGCGGCTACGGACGTTGGCCGATCCGGTCGACGACGCCCACCTCCTGACTGCTGCGCATCTCGACGTACTTGTCGACCTGCCGCCACTCGCCGTCGACGCGCTTCGCGTCGCTGCCCGTGACACGAATGCCGAGGTAGTCGTAGGTCTCACGGTCGAAGACGAAGGTGAAGGTCAGGTGGGGGTACGACACACCGACCCCGTGCCGGCCCAGAGCGTCGACCTCGTCCTCGTCCACCTTGACGCGTGGCAGTTTCGCCAAGGCCTCGAAAGCGGCGGCCTGCAGGCCGGGGGGCATGACGCGTGGCCCCTGCATGAGCAGACATGCCTCCGTGAACACCATCCTGTCGGGGTCGGGCGCGGGCCCGCCGGCCTTGCCCCCCTTCGTCCCGGACGGCTCGACGACCTGGATCCGCCCTCGGCCGAGCCACTTGAGCAGTTCATCGGGGTCGGTCGGCCACTTCTGCAGCTTCGCGTACTCATTGGGCGGCCACTGCACCTCGTGCTCCCCCAGCGGCGGATCGTTGTGGATCTTGCCGTACTCCTGCCGGCGCGAGGGCTTGGAGCCGTCCACGGACATCCAGCTCTCGTCCGTCCACGTCCTGGTCCCGCCGCCCTTCAAGGGCGTTCGCGTGGTGTAGGTCTTGGTGTAGAAGTACTGGTCGTTGCGCGGCACCGGCAGGCCGGCGCCGGTGGACCGCGTCCTGTCCGCGGCCTTGTGCAGCACCTGCGCCGCGCTGAGGGTGGTCATCCTCGGGGACCGGGGGTCCCCGCCGTCCGCCGACGCCACCAGTACGGTTCCCCCGGCTGCCGCGGCGACCGTCGCCGCCACCGCGACACGGAACACCGTCCGCCGGGGCAGAGCGAGAGCGACTCCTCCGCGGCTCTCCCGTCCCATGGCGGTCATCAGCCGGGTGCGGGCGGCGGCACGGACTTCGGCGGTCAGAGGAGGCGTGTCCGCGTCCAACTCCTTCACCAAGGTCAGGTCATCCATGATCGGGCTCCTCCTGGAACTCTTGCAGGGCTGTGGGATCGGACCCGCCCAATGCGTCGCGCAGTCTCCTTCGCGCCCGGTGCAGCCGTGAGCGGACGGTGCCCACCGGCACCCCCAGGGCCTCCGCGGCCTCCGCGTAGTCGAGATCACCCCAGGCGATCACCAGCAGCACGTCCCGGTAGCGGGCCGGCAGCCTGGCGATGCAGGTCGCGAGCGCGCCGCGGGCGCTCTCGGCGGTGACCCGGTCGGCCACCCGCTCGGCCATCGGCTCGCCGCCTGCCTCGTCCGGGACGCCGGCGGCGACCCGCGCCAGTGCCCGGAGATGGCGCGCCTCGGCCCTCCGGTGCTCGCCGACGAGGTTCGTGACGATCCCGTACAGCCACGGTCGCGCCTGGGCCCTCGACAGGTCGTAGCGGCGCCGTCGCTGGAAGGCGATCACGAAGGTCTCCGCCATCAGATCGTCCGCCGCGTCGGCACCCAGCCGCCGGGCCGCGTACCGGTGGATGTCGTCGGCGTAGCGGTCGAACAGCACGGCGAAGGCATCGGGCTCGTCCAAGGACCGTTCGATCACCGAGGCGTCGGAGTCCGACCGCTCGTCCGTGCCCTCGGCACGATGGACTCCGACGCTCGGTGAAACGGTCATCGGTCGCCTCTTAGGCTCATGTTTTTCCCTCGAAGACGCGGGCATGGTCACCCGCTGTTCGCCGATGGCCCGATTCGAGTTCCCGTTCCTGTGCGCGCAGGGCCCGCACCTGTTCCGGCACCCGACGCGGCAACAATTGGTCCCTTGCGTCACCCGTGAATTGGTCCATGCCGCCGCCAGGTCCCGTCCGTACGGTCGGGATCATGACAGTAGCAACGCCCCTCACGATGAAGATCTGTGTCTTCCTCTCCGCCGCCGACCTCGACGAGCGCTACACCCGGCCCGCCCGCGAACTCGCGGAGCTGCTCGGCAAGGGCGGCCACACCTTGGTCTGGGGTGGATCCGACACCGGGCTGATGAAGGTCGTCGCCGATGGGGTGCGAAAGGCCGGAGGGCGGCTGGAGGGGGTGTCGGTCTCCTTCTTGCGGCAGTGGGCCCGGCAGGACGCCGACGAGATGGTGGTCGCCGGTGACCTCGCCGAGCGGAAGGCCCTGCTGCTGGCCCGTGCGGACGCTGTGGTCGTGCTGGCGGGCGGCCTGGGCACCCTGGACGAGGTGACCGAGATCCTGGAGCTCAGGAAGCACGGCCTGCACGACAAGCCGGTGGTGCTGCTGAACTCGGCCGGTTTCTACGACGGACTGACGCTCCAGCTCCGCCGCATGGAGGAGGAGGGCTTCCTGCCCGTGCGCCTGGACGAGCTCTTCTTCCCGGCAGCCACCGCTGCCGACGCCTTCGCCCACCTGGAGAAGTGCGTCGGGCCCCGGTGATCGACGCCCATGGCGGCATCCGGCCGGGCCCGTGTGTCTAGGGCATCACCGTGCACAGGGTGTCCAGCGCACCTGTCCACGCGCTGTCCGAGGGAGCCGCGTAGTTCACCACGAGCGCGTCCTGTGCGGGCAGTTGACGGCCGGAGTCGGGCGCTTCGTGGCGGAACTCGGAGAGCCCGCTGACGGCGAGGCCCTGCCGCGCGGCCTCCTGGACGACCGATCGCTCCGTTCCCCGCGGGAGTTCGAGGACGGCCTGCAGTCCGGCGGCCATCCCGGCCACACGGACGTGCGGGGCTCTCCGGGCCAGGGCGGTGACCAGTTGGTCGCGTCGGCGGCGGTAGTGCAGCCGCATCGCGCGCACATGACGGTCGTACGCGCCAGACGTCAAGAACTCGGCGAGGGTGAGCTGTTCCAGCGCGCTCGACATGTAGTCGCCGAACCCCTTGGCCGCGACGATCTCCGGGACCAGTTCCCGCGGCAGGACCATCCAGCCGAGCCGGATGCCGGGCGCGAGTGACTTGCTCGCGGAGCCGAAGTACACCACCCGGTCGGGATCGAGGCCCTGCAGGGCGCCCACCGGCTGTCGGTCGTACCTGAACTCCCCGTCGTAGTCGTCCTCCAGGATGAATCCGCCGGTGCTGCGCGCCCACTCGACAGCCGCCGTACGCCGGTCCGGGCGCAGCGCGACTCCCGTCGGGTACTGGTGGGCGGGTGTCATCAGCACCGCACCGATGCCGTCCATTCGCGCCAGGTCCTCTGTACGGGCCCCGTGTTCGTCGACCTGTACGGGCGGGGTGCGCAGTCCCGCGCCGGTCAGCAGGTCCCGATAGAGGTCGAGTCCGTACGACTCGACGGCCACCGCCCCCACTTCGCGCTCCCTCAGCACCCGTCCCATCAGCGCGAGCCCGTGGTGGAAGCCGGAACAGACGGCGATGCGGTCCGCCTCCGCGTGCACGCCGCGGGCCCTCGCCAGATAGTCCGCGAGGGCGGTGCGCAGGCCGAGCTGCCCGAGAGCGTCTCCATAACCGAAGGCGTCGTAGGGTGCCGCGTTCATGGCGCGACGGGCGGCGGTGAGCCACTGGGCGCGGGGAAACCGCGCGAGGTCCGGCGCACCCGGCTGCATGACGTACAGAGGGCGTTTCGGGGTCGTCCGCGCGCGAGGGGCGGGGTGTGCCGCGCTGGGGGGTGTGGGCCGTGCGGCCACTCGGGTCCCGGATCCCTGCTGGGCGGTGAGCCAGCCCTCGGCGACGAGTTCGCCGTAGGCGTCGGTGACGGTGTTGCGGGAGACACCGAGATCGGCGGCGAGTGTGCGGGACGGTGGCAGCCTCGTGCCGGGCGCCAGCCGCCCCGTGCGCACGGCTTCCCGCAGCGCGTCGGTGAGCCCGGCGCGCAGCCCGGGCCCGCGCAGTTCCAGATGGAGGTCGGTGCCGGGTTCGGCGGCCGGGCCGGCCTCCGAATTGGTCTGGGAATCCGTCACAGAAATGGACCCTACTTCAGTGCCACTGGCTACGTAGCGTTGCCGTCATGAACACGAACGAAGCACACGAAAGCCCGAAGCGCCTCTCCGAGCACACACCCCGTCTGGACTGGGCGACGCTCGCCCCGGAGGCCTTCAAGGCCATGGTCCGCCTCGACACGGTGGCAAGACAGGGCGTCGATCCCGTCCTGCTGGACCTGGTCAAGATCCGCGCGTCCCAGGTCAATCACTGCGCCTACTGCCTCGACATGCACAGCAAGGATGCGCTCGCCGCGGGCGAGTCGGCGCAGCGGATCCTTCAGCTCGACGCCTGGCGGGAATCGAAGCACTTCTACACGGCCAGGGAGATCGCGGCGATCGAGCTGACCGAGGCGATCACCGTGCTCACGGACGGATTCGTGTCGGACGAGGTGTACGCGCGGGCCGCGGCCGAGTTCGAGGAGACCGAGCTCGCCCGCCTGATCGTGGCGATCACGACGATCAACGCGTGGAACCGCTTCGGAGTGTCGACCCGCCTCGTCCCCGGTCACTACACGCCCACGACGTGACCCGGCGTCCGGCACACGACCTCCCGGAGATCACGGTGGGTACCCGTCCTTCCGTTGCACAACGGCTGTCCCTGGCCCGTGCCGCCGATGAGTTCGTGCTCGCCACGGTCATGCTGTTCATCGCGGTGACGGCCGTCCGGTGGCTGCGCGATCCGGACTCCGCCCTCTACGTCGCCGACCTCGACGTCGCCATCGCGGTCATCGGCGCCTTCAGCGGGGCCGTCCTCACCGCTCTGATCCTCACCGCGCCGGGGAGGCGGAGCGGAGGACACATGAATCCCGCCGTGACGGTCTCGCTGTGGCTGATGGGCGCCTTCCCGGGGCGCAGGGTGCTGCCTTACGTGCTGGCCCAACTCGCGGGTTCCGCGGCGGGGTCGGGCCTGGCACGTCTGGTGTGGGGGCGTCCTGTCGCCCTGCCGTCGGTCGGCTACGCCGCGATCAGGCCCGCGCCGAACTGGCAGCCCGTGTCCGTCTTTCTCGCCGAGGCAGGAGGCATGGCGGCCATCGTCCTCGTCGTCGGGTTCGTCGTGGCCCGCTCCCACGGGACCCGCCTGCTGCCGTACGCCGTCGGACTGTCCGTCGCGCTGGTGATAGCCCTGCTCGGCACCCGCAGCGGGGGCTCGGTCAACCCCGCCCGTCAGCTCGGGCCCGCAGTGCTCGCGGGGCAGACCGAGGATCTTTGGATCTACCTGGTGGCGCCGGTGCTGGGAGCGGCGCTCGGCGCCCGGCTCGACCGCCTGCTCGGCCGGCGCCGGCCGCCGGTCCGGGTGGCGAGGGCCGAGGGCTCCCCGTCACCAGCCTCGGCGGGCTCGTCCGCGCCGGACCTTGCACAGGGTCATGCTCCGCACCAGAAGCAGACTTCCGCTCCGGGGTGACCGTATTTCTGTGTCCCGCAGCGGGGGCAGACCGGCCGCCGTGGACGGTCCGTGGGCGCGTAGGGACCGGGTCTGCCGTCGGGAGTCCGCCACTGGAGCCACTCGTCGATGCGGTACGCCGACGGGTTCGGCACCGACCGGGGCTCGGCACGCCGCGATGCGCGGCGCCGGCGCTCCTCGTCCAGTGCCTGCTGCATCTCCCGACGGATGCGGGCCGCCTCCTCGGCGCGCTGGAGCCGCCGTCCCCGGTGGACCAGGAGAAGGCAGCCGGCAGCGGCGGCACCGCACAGCAGCACAGCACCGAAGTAGTCGGCGTGAGCCGTCCATCCGAGCCCGATGAACAGCAGGGTGAGCGGGGTGAGACAGATGATGAGGAACAGCAGAACGGTGAACCCGCCGATTTCCGGGGGTACTTCGCCGTAATCCCTGGTCGGGCCCGACCGCCAGTGCGGCGACACCCAGGTGCCGTCGGCACGGTAATGGCCGCGAACGTGTGGCACCGCTCCCCCCAAACCTGTTGCCGGGCGCCCGTCACGGCACGCCGACGACCTCCATGATGAACCATGCCGCTGCCCGCCGACCGGAGTGGTCGGTTGCGGAAGGTCGCACCAACTCGGCCTGCCGGCCGCGGAGTCGGCGGTCGAGCACCCGCGCGGCGCGCGGTCGGGGCCCGCCTCGCGACTGCTTCACGCGGACATCAGTCGGCGAGCGGTGCGTGCGGTCCGTGGGCCGACGCGCGCACGGCTCCGGCACCGGCGACGACGACAGGCGACGGGCGACGGGCGACGGGCGACGGCCCGGTGTTCGGTCGCGCCGAGGCTCTCGCCCAGGACGAGGTAGCCCTCGAGCGCCGCGATCGCGGGGCGAGACTCATGAGCACCGTGAACGTCGAGGACCGCAGCCGCCACAGGGCCAACAGCTCCAGGGTGGAGGGCAGGACGGACGACAGCAGGGCCACGGCGGCGCCCAGCGCCAGGGTGAGCGGGTGGAAGAGGGCGTCGCCCTGCTCTGCCGGCCCCGCCGGCGGGCTGAGCAGGGCACCGCCGGCCATGGCCGGCGCGAGACCGTCGGCCTGCGGGAACCGGCTGCCCGTCCGCGCGGACAGCCGGATGTACGCGGCCCATGTGGCCCCCGCGCCCAGGGCGCACCCGGCGCCCGCGAGGTCGATCCCGTCGAGACCACCACGGCCCAGCAGTGTCACGCCGGTCGGCGCAAGAGCCGCCCACACCAGCTGCTCGCCCGCCCTGCGGCAACGACGGACAT
Source organism: Streptomyces siamensis (assembly GCF_039543605.1). Classification (NCBI taxonomy): domain Bacteria; kingdom Bacillati; phylum Actinomycetota; class Actinomycetes; order Kitasatosporales; family Streptomycetaceae; genus Streptomyces; species Streptomyces siamensis. Next base: position 113,233 of record NZ_BAABKB010000004.1, read on the forward strand.
CACCGACCTCGCCGGCCAGATGGCACAGGCGTCGTGACGCGCGTTCCGCCCGGCGCGGCGCACTTCGCCGCACGGCGCTTCGCCGCGTCCGGGCAGGTGCCCGTCAGTCGTAGTAGCGGCGGGCGCTGGAGCCGATGCGGGTGATGTCGGTGCCGTAGACGTGCAGGCTGACGGCCGTTGCGGCGTGGGTGTTCCGGATGCGGTGGATGTCGCCGGGCGGGGCGAAGCCGCTGACCTCGCCGACGTGGTTGTCCCGGACGCCGATCAGGTCGAGCCGCTCGTCGTACAGCTCTTCGTGTTCGACGCCCTGGAGGACGCCGACGACGCACCAGGTGATGTGGTCGTGGATGCGGGTGGTCTGGCCGGGCCGCCAGACCAGGGCGACGACGGAGAACGTGCCGTCGGGTTCGACGTGCAGGACGTGCCCCACGGGCCGGTCCGGCGCGCCGCGGCGCTGACCGGCGGTCAGGACGTCGGCGCCGGGCAGGTGCCGGCGCAGCCGGTCGGCGACGAGACCGGCGGTGCGGTCCCAGTCGGCGTGCGTGCGGACGACCGCGCGTATGCCGGCGAGGAGTTCGGCCGACGGGGGTGTCGCAGTGGTCCGGGCCTGCCTCGCGGGGCTCGTGGTCATGGCTGCCTCTCGATGTCGGCGGGGCGGAAGCGGAGGTCGGTGATCTGTCCGGCCGCGGAGCATTCCGTGCGCCGCAGCCGGACCCGTTCGCCGCCGGGGGCGTCGTAGAGCCGGATGCCGTCACCGAGCAGGACGGGTGCCAGGTGGACGAGGATCTCGTCCACCAGTCCCCGCTGGAGGCACTGGCTGCCGAGGCGGGCCCCGAGCAGCACGAGGTTCCTGCCGTCGGCGGCCGCGCGCGCCGTGTCGACGGCTTCGGGGAGGTCCGTGGACAGGAAGGTGACGTCCGGGTCGTCGGCGGGCCGGTGGGTGAGCACGAAGACCGGCCCGGACCAGGCACCGCCGTAGGGTCGGTGGCGCGAGTTGCGGCCCGTCTCGTAGGTGCGGCGGCCTGCGAGGACGGCGCCGGTCGTACGGATCGTCCGGTCGCCGGCCGGGGAACGGTCCGTGAGGTCGAAGACCCAGTCCATGGCGTCGTCGGGACCGGCGACGAAGCCGTCCAGGGACATCGTGGTGTGCCAGACAACTGAGGCCGTCATGGTTCGTTCCTTCACGGTCGGAGGCCTGTCCCCCTCAGCGTGCTGCCGACCGGATTCATTCGTCCAATGCCAGTATTCGTGCCTACTCATAGATAGCCTTGATGAATGCTGGACATCGTGCGGCTTCGGATCATCGCGGCCATCGCCGCGCACGGCTCCGTCACCAGGGCCGCGGAGCACCTGCACTACTCACAGCCGTCGGTCAGTCACCACCTCGCGCGCCTGGAGGCCGAGACCGGCGCCCGGCTCGTCCAGCGGGTGGGTCGCGGCATCCGTCTCACGCCCGAGGGCGAGCAACTGGCCCGTCGGGCCGCCGAGATCGTCGGCCGGGTCGACGCGGCCGCCGCCGAGCTGTCCGCGATGGTCGGCCTGCGGAGCGGCCGGGTCCGTGTCGCCGGTTTCCAGTCCGTGCTCAGCACGCTGGTCCCCCGGGCCGCGGCCGCCGTGCGCGACTCCCATCCCGGCATCGAACTGGGCCTCCTCGACGCGCACCCGGAGAACGCGTTGAGGATGCTCCGGGCCGGAGACATCGACGTCGCCGTCGTCTTCCGCTACGACGACGCGACTCCCGCCGACGTCCGCGTCACCCACCTCTTCGACGATCCCATGTACCTGCTCAGCCTCGACGCCACGAACAGGACCCTGGGCGACTGCCGGGACGCGGCCTGGATCGCCGGCTGCGAGCACTGCCGCCGCGAGTTCGTCGACGCCTGCGAGCGAGCGGGCTTCACCCCCCGCATCGCGTACACCAGCGACGACGTGATCGTGGAACAGTCGCTCGTCGCCGCCGGGCTGGGCGTGACCACCATCCCTGGACTGGCCCTGCGCGCCCACCGCGCACCGGGGATCGAGGCCGCCGAGCTCCCCGGCTTCCGGCGGCGCGTCCACGTGGCGACCTACGGCGACCCGCCCGATCCGCCCGCCACGGCCGCGTTCCTCGCCGCACTGCGCCAAGCGGTCCGACAGGCTGGGTACTTGGAGCCCGTCGCAGGCCGGCGCGAGCAGGAGTCACGGGAGTCCTGACACCTGCGCCCCCGCGCACCCCTCAAAGCGTCCGGAAACCGACGCGCTCGGCGGGGCGACGTTTCCGGCCACCAGTATTCATACAGCTAAGACTGTACAGATCAAGCTGTACTACTTAGAGTGGAGGCATGAACGAGAACCCTCACGCGTCACCTTCGGCAGTAGAGGCGTCGCGGCAGGTGCGTGCCGTCATCGGCCGTCTGCGGCGCCGCATTCTCGGTGCCGCCGAGGCCGACGACATCACCTTGGGACAGGTTTCGGTCCTGACGCGGCTGGCCGACCGAGCCGGTGTGACCGTCAGCGATCTGGCGGCCTCGGAGGGGATGCGGCACCAGTCGATGACCGCGACCGTCGCTCCGCTGCTCGCCTCGGGGCTGGTCGAGCGGCGCCGCGACCCTCACGACGGGCGGCGCCTGCTGCTCGTGCTCACGCCCGCCGGCCGGCGGAGGGTCGTGGAGGGACGGCAGGCCCGGCAGGAGTGGCTCGCCGGGCAGTTGGAGGAGAAGTGCACGGAAGAGGAGCGGCGGACCGTGATCGAGGCCATGACCGTCCTGGAGCGTCTGACACGTGACTGAGCGGACGAAGGCCGGGCCGATACCGTCGGCGCAGTCACGATTCGATCGGCGGCTGCTGCCTCCGATGCTGCTGGGCTCGGTCCTGAACCCGATCAATTCGACGATCGTCTCGGTCGCGCTCGTACCCATCGGCGTGGCACTGGGCGCACCGCCCGCTCAGACGGCTTGGCTGGTCTCCGCGCTCTACCTGGCCACCGCGCTCGGGCAGCCCGTCATGGGTCGTCTGATCGACATCTTCGGCCCCCGCCGGGTCTTCCTCGTCGGCACCGGCCTCGTCGGCGTCGGCGGCGTCGTCGGCACCCTCGCACCGAATCTGGGCGTACTGATCGTCGCGCGGATCATCCTCGGATTCGGCACCTGCGCCGGTTATCCGGCCTCCATGGCCCTGGTGCGCAGCGAGGCCCGCCGCACCGGGCACGACAGTCCCGCCTCCGTGCTCACCGCTCTCGCCGTGGCCGGGCAGACCGTCATGGCGGTCGGCCCCCTGCTGGGCGGCCTGCTGATCGGCGTGGGCGGCTGGCGCGCCACCTTCGCGCTCAACGTGCCGCTGGCCGTGGTCGCGGTGATGCTGGGCCTGCTCCGCCTGCCCGAGCGGGCCGGCACCGACCCCGCCCCGCGGCACGACCGGATCGCCGGCCGGCTCGACCTGCCCGGCATGGCACTGTTCGCGGTCATGCTGATCGCGCTCCTGCTGTTCCTGATGGACCTGCGCCCGGACCACTGGTATCTGCTGGTCGTCACCTTCGTCACAGGGACCGCGTTCGCCCGACGGGAGTTGCGGGCCGCGACACCGTTCGTCGACCTGCGGGTGCTCGGTGGCAATGTGCCCCTGCTGGCCACCTACGGACGCGCACTGGTGGCCTACGTCGTCGCGTACGGCTTCCTCTACGGATTCGCCCAGTGGACCGAGGACGGCTACGGGCTGACGCCCTTTCACGCGGGTCTGGTCCTGATCCCCACGGCCCTCATGGCGATCACCGTCTCCGTGGCCACCGGGAAGCGCAGCAGCGTGCGCGGCAAGCTGCTGACCGGTGCCGTCGGCCAGATCGTCGCCTGCCTGCTGATGCTGACCCTGGGCGCGGACAGCCCCCTGTGGATGCTGCTCGTCGTGGCTCTGGTCTTCGGCGTGCCCCAGGGGTCGAACAGCCTGGCCCTGCAGAACGCCGTCTACCACCAGGCCGACCCCGAGCGGACCGGATCCTCCTCCGGCCTGCTGCGCACCTTCTCCTACCTGGGCTCGTTGGTCGCCACCGCCACGACCGCGGCCTCCTACGGGCAGCGGGCCGACACCCACGGTCTGCACACACTCGCCTGGGTCATGCTCGCGGCCGGCGTCCTGTACCTGCTGCTGACCGTCTTCGACCGCACGCTGCGCCACGCGACGACCGGCAGATAGAGCGCGGCTGCCCGTCGGCTCCGGGCTCCCGGGCCGTGGAACACCGGACCTCGTCGAAAGGCCCTCACCCGCCGCGGTGACGTCACTGCGACCCCCGACAGGGCCACGAGTCGTGACGCCCGGGCATCCGTCCCTCAGGGCGCCACACAGGGACGTCCCCGCCCTCCTCGGACGGAAGGGCGGGGACGGGTACGGGCGTCAGGCGCGGACGATGTTCTCCGCCTGGGGCCCCTTCTGACCTTGGGTCACGTCGAAGGTGACGGTCTCCCCCTCCACCAGTTCCCGGAAGCCGTTCCCGGAGATGTTGCTGTAGTGCGCGAAGACGTCCGGCCCACCGCCGTCCTGGGCGATGAATCCGAAGCCCTTCTCGGCGTTGAACCACTTCACGGTGCCGCTGGCCATTCTGTGTCCTTCGTTCATGCCGGGACGAGCCCGGCTCAGTGAAAGCGGGTCCCCCACACATCGGGAACACCCGATATCCGTTCTACCCCGTAACGGCCGCATCGTCCGGCTTCCCCACCCCGCCATGGCGGATCTTTTCAGCCGCACACCGTGGCCCGCGGAGTCCCGCACCGGGTCCGGACCGCTGGGCCGAAGGCGTGTCCGGCCACCCGCTGGGCCTGTCCGAAAGCGTGTCGACGAGGTGGAGGGCTTGCGGCAATCCGGTGCGCGGAATAGCCCGCATGGGCCACAGGGCGCGCGCATCCCCGCGCCCGGCGGCAGGGTTTTGCGTGCAGGCTCCGGGCAGTTGCTCTCCGTTCCGCCCCCCGTACCCCCGTGTGCGGCGCTCAAGGAGCACCTCCCCAGAGCGACCGAAGACCACGGCAGGCCGGCTGGAGGCCCCATGCGGGACAAACCCCTGAGCAAGATCGGCAAGGAGCTGACGCGTCTGCGCCACGAGGTGTCGCACACCACCACGCGCCGTTCCGCACCGGAGGGCTTCGGCCTCGACCGCGCGTTGGTCAGCGGGCTGGTCGCCGACAGCCTGAGCCCGCAGGACGAGGCCACTCTGGCCGAGCAGGTCGCCCAGCTGCTGCCGTTCCACTGGGCCCAGTCCAACACGCTCGCCACCACGATGACGGAGATCACCGACCACCTCGGCGGCCACCGCGAACTGATGGCCTGGCTCGACCGCTTCCCCGGTCTGCCCAGGCTGACGGCCCGGCTGTACGTCCTCATGGGGCTCCTGGACCAGTACAGCGAAGAGCATGCGGTCGTGCAGGCCTTCCGGGAGCTCCGGGAGCGCACGCCTTATCCTCCGGGCTTGCAGGGGTACCTGGTGCCGCAGACCGACGACTCGACACTCGCCGGCCTCGCTTTCCGGATCGAGGAGCTTCTGGGCGACGGTGAGGTGAGCAAAGCCGTCGACCTCGCTCTCGCCACGGCGACGTGTGTCGAGCAGACCGCGCCGCGTGCCGAGGAACTCGACGCCACGGTCGGCGACATGGGCGCGGTGATGGAACACATGGTGAAAGATCTCCGCGAGGCGGACTCCGAGGTCTGACGCGGACTCCGAGGTCTGACGCGGACTCCGAGGTCTGACCCCGCGCCACCGGCCCGGCTCCGCCAGGGCACGACCGACCGTCAGGCATCGCCCCTGCCCGACAGTCACTCGTATGACCCCACCCAGCGGTCAGGTGGCCGCGGTGATGGTGACCTTGACGTGCTTCATCAGCGGCTGGTCGCTCTGCGTGCTGTAGTCGCAGAGCGCGCACAGCACGTTCATCTCCGGCATGTAGCCGGCGGCGCTGCCCCGGGGGATGTCGTACGGGATCGCGAGATAGCCGGCCAGGGAGCGGGTGCTGCCGTCCTTGGCGGTACTGACGATGTCGACGGGATCGAATTCCGACAGACCGCGCTCGCGCATGTCGTCCTTGTTCATGAACACGAGGGTGCGCAGGTTCTTGATGCCGCGGTAGCGGTCGTTGTCGGAGTAGATGGTCGTGTTCCACTGGTCGTGGGAGCGCATGGTGCCGAGCGCGAGCGTGCCGGGGGCGGGGACGACGTCGGGCAGCGGAGCGGTGGAGAACTCGGCGCGTCCGGACGGAGTGAGGAAGACCAGTTCGCGGGCCGGCTGCTTGATGCGGAAGCCGAGCGGAAGACGGACCCGGCGGTTGAAGTCCTCGAATCCGTCGAGAGCTTCTTCCATCGTGTCGCGGATGCGGTCGTAGTCCTCGATGTACCACTCCCAGGGCGTCCGGCTCTCCGGCAGGGCGGCGCGGGCGATACCGGCGATGATGGCCGGCTCGGAGAGCAGGTGACGCGAGGCGGGGCGCTTCATGCCGACGGACAGGTGGACCATGCTCATCGAGTCCTCGACGGAGGTGCTCTGGACGCCGTGCCGTTGGTGGTCCTTCTCGGTGCGCCCCAGGCACGGCAGGATGAGCGCCTGCCGGCCGTGGACCAGATGACTGCGATTGAGCTTGGTGCTCACCTGGACGGTCAGCTCGCAGGAGCGCAGCGCCTCGTACGTGTACGGCGTGTCGGGTGCGGCGAGGGCGAAGTTGCCGCCCATGCCGACGAACACCTTCACGTCGCCTCGGTGCATCGCCTCGATGGTGCCGACGGTGTCGAGTCCGTGCTCCCGGGGAGGGTCGATCCTGCAGGCCGCGGCGAGACGGTCCAGGAACTCCTCGGAGGGCCGGTGGTCGATGCCGCAGGTGCGGTTGCCCTGGACATTGCTGTGTCCGCGCACGGGCGAGGGACCCGCCCCCTCCCGTCCCAGATTGCCGCGCAGCAGAAGGACGTTGACGATCTCCCGGACGGTGTCGACGCCGTGCTCGTGCTGGCTGACGCCCAGACACCAGCTGACGATGCTCCGGTCGGCGTCCCGGTAGACGCGGGCCACCTTGAGGATGTCGTCGCGTTCCACTCCGGACTGATGCTCGATCTCCTCCCAGGAGGTGGCCTCGCAGAGCGCCTTGTACTCCTCGAAGTTCGCGGTGTGGCGATCGATGAAGCTCCTGTCCAGCGCCTTGGGATCGGCCTTGGCCTGTTCCAGGACGGCCTTGGCCATGCCGCGCAGGAGCGCCATGTCTCCGCCGATGCGGGGCTGGATGTTCAGGGTGCTGGTCCGCGTCGAGTGGAACGTGGCCATGTCCAGGAAGTCGTGCGGGACGATCGTGCGGGTCGCGGCGGCCTCGACCAGCGGATTGATGTGCACGATCTGGGCGCCGCGACGGTGCGCCTCGGCGAGCGCGGTGAGCATTCTGGGCGCGTTGGAAGCGGCGTTGACGCCCATGATGAACAGGGCGTCGGTCGTCTCCCAGTCCTTGAGGTCGACGGTCCCCTTGCCGGTGCCCAGGGACGCCTGGAGTGCGCGTCCGCTCGCCTCGTGGCACATGTTGGAACAGTCGGGCAGGTTGTTCGTGCCCAGCTCGCGGGCCATCAACTGATAGAGGAACGTGGCCTCGTTGCCCAGGCGGCCGGAAGTGTAGTAGGACGCCTGGTGGGGGCTGTCGAGCTCGCGCAAGGTGCGTCCGGCGAGCTCGAAGGCGTCGTGCCAGCTGATCGGTACGTAGTGGTCGGACTCGGGGTCGTAGACCATCGGCTCGGTGAGCCTGCCCTGGTCCTCCAGGTCGAAGTCGCTCCAGCCGGACAGCTCGGTCACCGAGTGGGCGGCGAAGAACTCCGGGCCGACCCGCTTTCCGGTCATCTCCCAGGTGACGTGTTTGATGCCGTTCTCGCAGATGTCCAGGTGCAGGCCCTTGGTGTCGTCGGGCCAGGCGCATCCGGGGCAGTCGAATCCGACGTTCTCGTGGTTCATCCGCATGATCGCCCGCGGTCCGTCCACGAGGGCACGCTCACGCACCAGCACCCGGGTGACGCTCTTGGCCGCCCCCCAGCCCGCGGCGGGGTGGTGGTACGGGTGGAAGTCCGGGTCGTCCTTGGGGGCGGGCCCTACCCGGGGCTCCAGACCGTCCTGGTCGTCATGGGAGGCGTTCAAGAGTCTCAGCCTTTCACCGTCCGGGTGTGGCCCGGTCCCCCCGGGACTTGTGTTCAGGCTATTCCGGTGGATCGGGCGATGCCACGTGACCGGTGTGTCCGCCCTGCGGCTTCTCGGCGGCGTGCGCGGTCGAGAAGGCACTGGCCAGTACACGTGGGTCACGGAGGGCCACCGGCCGGATGCCGTATCACGGAATCGCACCTAAGATCCGGAATGTTCCACCCCACATCGTCTCCTTGCACCCCGAGGACCAGGCATGCCCAGCGAACCCGCACCGATCAGCGACGCTGCCCGACACGCCCTCGAACAGGAACTCGCCGACCTCCGCACCGAACGCAGGACGGTCGCCGCGACGCTCCAGGACTCCGACTCGGCCGTGGGCGACCGCGCCGACGAAGCCGACGAGTTGCAGCGCGCCGACGACCTCCAGCGCCTGGACGCGCGTATCTCGGAGATCACCACACGGCTCCGCGGTGCGGACACGGCAGGCCCGCCGCCCACCGACCGGGTCGGCGTGGGCAGCACGGTCACCGTGCGATTCGCCGACGGCGCGGAGGAGACCTTCCAGGTCGGCGAGACGGCCGAGGAACTGGACCCCTCACTGGTCACGGCCGACAGCCCCCTCGGGCGCGCCCTCCTCGGCCACCGTCCCGGCGACACGGTGAACTACAGCGCGCCCGGCGGCCGGTCGACCGCGGTGGTCGTGTCCCTGGGGCGGTCGACCGGCGCCGAAGCGTGACCCGTTCGCGCCGCACGCCCGCACACGCTCGCGCCGCGCGCCCGAACACGCCCTCCCCCGGGGCTCGTTGCGCCGCCGTGCCCAGGAGCCTCCCGGGATCAGCCCCCGTCCGTCGCGGGGTCGAGTGCCACGACGGCCTCGTCCGTGTAGACGAGGAACGTCAGGGTCTGGCGGAAGTACAGTTCGATGTCGGTGGCGTCGTGCGACGTGTAGCCGATGGCGAGATCCTCGCCGAGCCTCAGTTCGTAGTCGCCGCCCCGGGTGGTGAGGAGAAAGGCTCCCTCGATCGCGGGCGCCCAGATCAGCTTCCCGTCGAGGATCCGGCCCAGATGGGCGGCGATCGGGTAGCCGTGGTCCGACGTCTCGCTGACCGCCGTGTACGCCTCGGCGCCCAGCAGCAGGGAGTACGGGCCCTGGACGCCTGCCAGGCGCAGCGTGCTCAGGGCGTGGCTGACGGCGTCCGGGTAGTCGCGGGGCTCTGCGGGCAGGCGCAGCACGGGATGTGAGGTGCGCCCGCGCAGACCCTCGATGCGGGCGGCCGGGTATCCGTTGAAGGCCGCCCGGTCCTCGGCGAACGCCATGATGCGCGCGGCGTCCTTGACCGGTTGCCAGTCGGAGTCCTGGGAACCGCGGTCGACGTCGTCGACGGCGGCCCGGCTCACCGTGAAGGGCACGGTCAGCTCGGTGAGGGGCCGTGCCTGGCGCAGCCGCGCGCCCACGCCCGGCGCCGGGCCGTCGATGTCCGAGAGGTGGCCCGTCCCCACCGCCGCGAGTTCGGGACCGTCGGGGCCGGAGACGTCCACGACCCGGCGGCCGGCGAGGTTGCGACGGAAGGTGCGGCGGGCCTCGTCCTCGATCTCGGCCCAGGCCGCGGGCGTGATGGGGGCGAGTTCGCGATGCAGGTTGGTGATGCCGTCGGGCGTCGTCATGTGCGGACTCCTTTGAGGCTGCCGATCCCCAGTGAGCCGTCTGCCGCGGCCTTCCTGCCGGGAGCCGGGGGAAGGTCGTCGAGGAAGCCGGCGGTGGGCACGTGGAACAGGCATCCGGTCACCGCGGTCGAGAAGTCGAGGATGCGGTCGTGCCGGGCCGGGCCGTCGCCGAGGAACATGTTCCTGAGCATCTGCTCGGTCACGTCGGGGGTGCGGGCATAGCCGATGAAGTACGTCCCGAACTCAGCGTCGCCGATGGTGCCGAAGGGCATGTTCTCGCGCACGATCTTGCGCTCGTTGCCGTCCTCGTCGGTGATGGTGTTCAGCGCCACATGGGAGTCGGCGGGCTTGACGTCGTCGGGGAGTTCGACGTTGGCCAGCTTGGTCCGTCCGATCACCTTGTCCTGCTCGTCCACCGGCAGGGCGTTCCACGCCGTCAGGTCGTGCAGGTACTTCTGCACGATCACATAACTGCCGCCGGCGAACTCCGGGTCCTCATCGCCGACGAAGACGGCTTCGGCCGCGAGGCCGCCCTCGGGGTTCTCGCTGCCGTCGACGAAGCCGAGCAGGTCGCGCTCGTCGAAGTACTTGAAGGCATGCACCTCGTCGACGACCGTGGCCGCGCCGCGCAGGCGTTCCCCCAGCAGCCGGGCGAGTTCGAAGCACAGGTCCATGCGCCGGGCCCGTACGTGGAACAGCAGGTCTCCCGGCGTGGACGGGGCCCGGTGTCGTTCCCCGGTCAACTCCACGAACGGATGCAGTCCCTGCGGGCGCGGTCCCTCGAACAAGCGGTCCCAGGCCGCCGATCCGACGCCGACGACGCACGTGAGCTCCTCGTACGGTGCGCGGAACGCTACCGAGCGGCGCAGGCCCGAGACGTCCTCCAGCAGGTCCCGGACGGTTTCCTCACGGCCCGGGACGACAGTGACCACGAGGAAGACGGTGGCCCGGGCCGGCGGCACGATCACGGGCTGCGACTCGGGCACGAGCCGGCCTCCTCACGGGTCGGGGACGGTCCTGTCGTGTGCGCAACGGCGCTCCCTCGGTCCGCGCCGCTCCCTTTCCATCCTGCTGCGTCCCGGGGAAATCCGCGCGAGCACGACAGGGGCCGGTGAGCGGCGAGGCCGGGCCGACTGGCATTCCGCGGGACGGTCGGGTACACCCGTGGCGTGCTGTTTCGCCAACTCGAGTATCTGGTGGCCCTGTCCCGGGAGCGCCACTTCGCCCGTGCCGCCCAGACCTGCCACGTCTCCCAGCCCGCCCTGTCCGAGGCGATCCGGAAACTGGAGGACGAACTCGATGTGCCACTGGTCAGACGGGGCCGCAAGTACGAGGGGCTCACGCAGGAGGGCGAGCGCATCGTGGTGTGGGCGCAGCGGATCCTGGCCGACCGCGACGCGCTCAAGGACGAGGTCGGTGCCCTGCGCACCGGACTGAGCGGCCGGATGCGGATCGGCTCGGTGCCCACCGCCTCCGGTGCCGTGTCCCTGCTGACGGGGCCGTTCTGCGCGACGCACCCGCTGGTCACGGTGGAGGTCATGGCGGATCTGAAGTCGGAGGACATACTCCGGCAGGTGCAGCGCTTCGAGATCGACGCCGGCATCACCTATCTGCGCGACGACCTCCCGGAGGGCTTCCGGACGGTCCCGCTGTACGAGGAGCGGTATGTGCTGCTGACGACGGCGGGCAACGGCCTCGGACACCGGCCGACGGCCACGTGGGCGGATGCCGCGCAGTTGCCCCTGTGTCTGCTGACCGGGACCATGCAGGGCCGCAGGACGGTGGACGGCCTGTTCGCGGAGGCAGGTCTCCAGCCGTCCCCGCGCGTCGAGACCGATTCGGTCGGCACACTGTTCGCCCATGTCAGGACCGGCCACTGGGCGAGTGTCGTACCGCACGCGTGGCTGCACGTCTTCGGCGTGCCGCCCGGCATGCGGACCGTGCCGCTGGTGGAGCCCTCACGCACGGTGCCGGTCGGGCTCGTGACCTCCGCCCGGGAGCCCGGTTCGGTCATGGCGCGCGCCCTGACCGACCTCGCCCGGCGGACGGACGTCGCCGCCGCTCTGGAACGCGTGCCCGGCGTGCGGTGAGGGTGCCTCAGGACCGGACCGCGGGCAGCGGCTGCAGACGCTCGGCACCCGCGTAGACGTTCATCGAGTCCCCGCGCAGGAACCCGACGAGGGTCAGCCCGCTCTCCACCGCCAGGTCCACGGCCAGCGAGGACGGCGCGGAGACGGCCGCCAGCACCGGGATGCCGGCCGTCACCGCCTTCTGCACGAGCTCGAAGGAGGCCCGGCCGCTCACCATCAGCACCGTCTCGCGCAACGGCAGCAGCCCTGATCGCAGGGCGTGTCCGACGACCTTGTCCACGGCGTTGTGCCGGCCCACGTCCTCGCGCGTGCACAGCGGTTCCCCGTCGGCGGTGAAGAGTCCGGCCGCGTGCAGGCCCCCGGTGCTGTCGAACACCTTCTGGGCCGAGCGCAACCGGTCGGGGAGCGCCGTGAGCCGCTCGGGGGCGATGCGCAGCGGGTCCTCGGCCACGGACCAGGCCGCCGACGTGCGCACCGCGTCCAGGCTGGCCTTGCCGCACAGCCCGCACGAGGAGGTGGTGTAGAAGTTCCGTTCCAGGGACGTGTCCGGAGCGGGCACGCCCGGGGCCAGGGCGACATCGACGACGTTGTACGTGTTTGCGCCGTCCGCCGTGGCGCCCGCGCAGTAGCGGATACCGGCCACGTGGTCGGCCGCGTGCACCACTCCCTCGCTCACCAGGAATCCCGCCGCGAGGTCGAAGTCGTCGCCCGGGGTGCGCATCGTGACGGTCAGCGGGCGCCCGCCGACACGGATCTCCATCGGTTCCTCGACGGCCAGTGTGTCCGGGCGGTACGACTCGGCCCCGTCCCGCAGCCGCAGCACGCGCCGTCGCGCGGTGACTCGTCCCATGGTCCTTCTCCTCTCGTCGATCGGCCTCGGCCGGCTCCCCGGTCCGGCTAGTCGGCCGAGCCGGTGCGCTCCAGGCGCACCAGGACGCTCTTGGACGTCGGGGTGTTGCTGATGTCGGCGACGCTGTCCAGCGGCACCAGGACGTTGGTCTCGGGGTAGTAGGAGGCCGCGGAGCCGGGCGTGGTGGGGTAGGCGACCACCCGGAAGTCCTCCGCGCGGCGCACGATCCCGTCGTGCCAGGTGCTCACGAGGTCCACCCGGTCCCGGTCGGCGAGGCCGAGCGCGTCCAGGTCGGACGGGTGGACCAGAACCACCCGGCGGGCGTTGTGGATGCCCCGGTAGCGGTCGTTCATCGCGTAGGGGACGGTGTTCCACTGGTCGTGGGAGCGCAGCGTCTGCAACAGCAGGTGCCCCTCGGGCACATGCGGCATCGTGAAGTCGTTGCAGGTGAAGACGGCCTTGCCGCTCGGGGTGGGGAACACGCCCTCGTTCACGGGATTGGGCAGCTTGAAGCCGCCGGGCTTCGCCACCCGGGCGTTGAAGTCCTCGAAGCCGGGCACGACTCGGGCGATCCGGTCGCGGATGGTGTCGTAGTCGGACTCGAAGTCCTCCCACGGCACGGACGGCGCAGCGCCCAGGGTCCGGCGGGCCAGCCGGCTGATGATGGCGACCTCGCTGAGCAGGTGCGGGGACGCGGGCGCGAGACGTCCGCGGGAGGCGTGCACCTCGCTCATGGAGTCCTCGACCGTGATGAACTGCTCGCCCGCGGCCTGGACGTCCCGGTCGCTGCGGCCGAGCGTGGGCAGGATCAGGGCCGTGTCACCGCAGACCGTGTGGGAGCGGTTGAGCTTGGTGGAGATGTGCGCCGTGAGCCGGCACCGCCGCATCGCCTCCTCGGTGACGCGGCTGTCGGGGGTGGCCCGTACGAAGTTGCCGGCCACGCCGACGAAGACCTTGGCGTCGCCGTCGCGCATGGCCCGGATGCCGTTCACCGAGTCCAGTCCGTGCCGGGTGGGCGGAGTGAAGCCGAACTCGCCGCCCAGCGCGTCGAGGAACGTCTGGGGCATCCGCTCCCATACGCCCATGGTGCGGTCGCCCTGGACGTTGCTGTGCCCGCGGACGGGGCACACACCGGCGCCGGGCCGGCCGATGTTGCCGCGCAACAGCAGGAAGTTGACGACCTCTCGGATCGTGGGGACGCCGTGCTTGTGCTGGGTCAGGCCCATCGCCCAGCACACGATGACGCTCTTGCTCTGCAGGACCATGGCGTGGACGCGTTCGATCTCCTCACGGGTGAGCCCCGTCGCCTCCAATGCGTCGTCCCAGGAGGCCTTCCGGGCGTGCTCGGCGAACTCGGTGAAGCCGGTGGTGGAGGCGTCGACGAAGTCGTGGTCGAGCACGGAGCCCGGCGCGTCGTCCTCGGCCTCCAGCAGCAGCCGGTTGAGCGCCTGGAAGAGCGCGAGATCGCCGCCGGGGCGGATCTGGAGGAACTCGTCGGCGATCTGCGTACCGCGGCCGATCACCCCACGTGCCCTCTGCGGGTGCTTGAAGCGCATCAGTCCGGCCTCGGGCAGCGGGTTCACCGCCACGACGCGCCCGCCGTTGCGCTTGGTCTCCTCCAGCGCCGAGAGCATCCGCGGGTGGTTGGTGCCTGGGTTCTGGCCCACCACGAAGATCAGGTCGCAGTGATGGATGTCGTCGAGGGAGACGCTGCCCTTGCCGATGCCCAAGGTCTCGTTCAGCGCGCATCCGCTGGACTCGTGGCACAGGTTGGAGCAGTCGGGCAGGTTGTTGGTGCCGTAGGCGCGGGCGAAGAGCTGGAGGAGGAAGGCCGCCTCGTTGTTGAGCCGGCCCGAGGTGTAGAACAGGGCCTCGTCGGGCGAGTCCAGGCGGCGCAGTTCCCCGGCGAGGAGGTCCAGTGCCTCGTCCCAGCCGATGGGCTCGTAGTAGTGCGCGCCCGGGCGCTTGACCATGGGCTCGGTCAGCCGGCCCTGCTGGTTGAGCCAGTAGTCGGACTTGGTGTCCAGTTCGTCGATCGAGTACTGGCGGAAGAAGTCGGCGGTGACCCGTCGCGAGGTCGCCTCGTCGTTGATGTGCTTGGCGCCGTTCTCGCAGTACTCGTTCCGGTGCCGCTTGCCCGGCGCGGGCTCGGGCCAGGCGCAGCCCGGGCAGTCGAAGCCCTTGACCTGGTTGATGTTCAGCAGCGTCAGGGCGGTGCGCCGTACGGACGTCTGCCCCAGGGAGTACTCCAGTGCGTGCGTCACCGCGGGCAGGCCTGTCGCCCACTGCTTGGGCGGGGTGACCGACAGGTCGTCGTCCGGGTCCTCGATGCCGCTCATCGTCTGCCTCTTCTCTGCCGCTGCCGACACGTTCCGCGGGGGTGGCCGCGGGCCCGCCGAGGAGCCGGGAAATGGCTCGTCCCATGCGGCGGATGCAGCCTCCGGCAATTCCTGGGAATCTGTCAAAGAGGTGACACCGATGAGTGAATAGGGTGCGCCTATCTTCGACCCCTCACCCTTTGCGTAAAGCGCCCCACCTGCACAAACATTGAAATAATCGTCACCTATCAAGCAATCGGAAATCCTTGTTTGACTTGTTCGGAAAATACGCAGACGATGACCGGGAAGCAATGAGGTGATGTTTCGGCATTCACCGGACGGTCACGGAAGTATCCGTACGCGACGTCGGGGGAGCAACGGCCTTCGACCGCCGACGACCAGAGGAAGAAGGCAGGTCCGTGCCCCGACCGCATCCGTGCCGTACGCCGGTATCGCTGCCGGACGGTCGCTCCCCCGAACCGTCACAGACAAGGTGAACCGCATGCACGAAGGGATCACGGCATCGGCCGGCCGCGCGCACGCCCCGGCGGGCCGGGCGCACGAAGGGTGCGGGGACCACATCCCCTCGGCACACGCGCCCACCGCCCGGGGCGCGAAGTCGCCCGCGAGCACGGCACCGGGACACGTCGCGGGGCCCGCCACGAGCTGGGCGCAGGCCCGTTCCACCGCGCGCCGCAGTGCCGGGGGGCCGCTGCCCGCCGTCACCCGGATGCCCGACGACGCCCTCGGCCACGCCCTCGCCGCGCCGCTCCACGCGCTCTGCGACCTGCCCCCGTTCGACACCTCGGCGATGGACGGCTGGGCCGTGGCCGGGCCGGGCCCCTGGCAGCCGTTCGGCGACCTGGTACTCGCCGGCGAGGAGCCGGCACCGATGGCGACGGGTACGGCCGTGCCCATCGCCACAGGCGCCCGACTGCCTTCCGGGGCCACCGCCGTACTGCGCCGGGAGCACGCGGAGACCTGTGGCGGCGTGGTGCGCCGGCGCGCCTCCGCGCCCGGTGCCCTGCCCGCGGGCCGCGACATCCGGCCGCGTGGTCAGGAGTGCCGTTCCGGCGAGCCGCTGCTCCCGGCCGGCACCACCGTCACCCCGGCCGTCCTCGGACTGGCCGCCGCGGCCGGTTGCGACCGGCTGTCGGTGCACCGCCGTCCCCGCGTCGAGCTCCTGCTCCTCGGCGACGAGCTGCTTTCGCACGGAGTGCCG
The DNA here is from genome assembly GCF_039543605.1 of Streptomyces siamensis. Classification (NCBI taxonomy): domain Bacteria; kingdom Bacillati; phylum Actinomycetota; class Actinomycetes; order Kitasatosporales; family Streptomycetaceae; genus Streptomyces; species Streptomyces siamensis. The sequence goes on from NZ_BAABKB010000004.1 coordinate 129,491, forward strand.
AGGGGTGGCCGGGTCCGCGACGCGCTCGGCCCCCTGTTCACGCCCTGGCTGAGCTCCTGCGGCGCCGAGCCGATCGGGGTCCGCATGATCGGTGACGACCCCGGGCTGCTCCGCGAGGCCGTCGACCGCTCCCCCGCCGACGTCGTCGTCACCACCGGCAGCACCGCCGCCGGTCCGGTGGACTTCCTGCACGACGTGCTGCACCGGATCGGTGCCGCACTGCCGGTCGACTCCGTCGCCGTCCGGCCCGGCCATCCGATGCTCCTCGCCGAACTGCCGGACAGCACGGACGGCCGCAGCCGCCGGCTCGTCGGACTGCCGGGCAACCCACTGGCGGCGACCGCCGGGTGGGTGACCCTGGCGCTCCCCCTGCTGAGGCGCCTCGGCGGGCACACCGACCCGGAGCCGCATCTGCTGCCCGCCACGGCCGACCTGCCGGGCCATCAGCACGACACACGCCTGCTGCCGGTGCTGCGCACGGGGTACGAGGTGGCGCCGCTCCCGTTCGACGGACCCGCGATGCTGCGCGGACTGGCTCTCGCCGACGCTCTGGCCGTCGTCCCGCCGGGCGGCGTCGAGGCCGGCACCACCGTGGAGATTCTCGGGCTCCCGGGCCGGTGACCGCCTGCCTTTGAGGGCCGGGGACGCGAGGACGAACGGACAAGCGCACACGCATGAGAGCGGACGGGATCGGATCAGCCGCTGACGAGTCCCACGACGAGATTGATGGCGGTGGCGAGGATGCCGGTGCCGAAGACGTAGGACAGCAGACAGTGCCGCAGCACGATCGAACGGATCGTCGAACTGGAGACGTTGGTGTCGGACACCTGGTACGTCATGCCGAGGTTGTAGCTGAAGTAGAAGAAGTCCCGGTACGCCGGAGGGCGCTTCGAGTTGAAGTCGATCCCGTCGCCGGTCTCGTAGTACACGTAGGCGTAGCGGGTCGCGTACATCAGGTGCAGCGCGGCCCAGGCCATGAAGACCCCGCACAGCGCGAGGGCGGCCGCCGCATGGCCGGTGTCGGACTGCCCCCGCAGGAGCAGCAGCACGATGGCGGCCAGTCCGCACAGCGCGACGGCGACGACCACGAGTTCCTCGGTGAGGGGCTGGAAGTCCTCGCGTCGGGCGTTGCCGTGGGTGGCCGTGGCGTCCATCGGCCAGAGCACGAGCCATCCCGCGAGAACGAAGAACAGTTGCGTCGCAGCGATGCCGGCCAGGGCGCCGAGCGCCGGGTCGGTCGGCAGTGCGACGGCCAGGCCGACCACGGCTCCGAGGACCACCGCGCCGGCGAGTCGGGGCACCGCGTCCAGGGGCAACCAGGTCCTCATGCACCACCACGGTAATCGGGTTGCCGCCGGTCAGCCCGACGGAGCGGGACACCCGGCGACGGGGACGCCGAAGCGGGGCGGCCGTGGGAAGGCGACGGGCAGGAGCGGGCCGGAGCCGGCGTGCGGGGCCGAGCACGACCCGGCTCCGTGATCACCCACCGACAAGACCCATCGCTCGCCGGACAAGACCAGGGGTATACACCAGACATGCCAATTTTGCGCCGATTGGTCCCTGCCGGGTCCCGGCAGGGCCGGCGGCCCGCGCTCGCCGGAGCACGGCACGCGCTCTCGCCGCGCGGTGCGCTGAAGCTGCACGAGGTGGACGGAGCGTTTCTGTTCGCCCTGCGGGCGGCTCTGGCCATGGGGCTGGTGGCCGTGCCGATGGCGCTGGCCGGCCGTTCCGACCTGGCGGTCTACGCCATGCTCGGCTCCCTCACCACGACGTTCGGCCGGAATCTGCCCTATGCGCGCCGCGCCCGCGTCCTGGCGGTCGCGGCCGTGGCCATGACGGCGCTGGTGGGCTGTGGCGCGGTCCTCGCCGTGTGGGCGCGAGGGGCACCGGGTGGAGCCGGCGTCGCCGTGGTGGTCGTGGCCACGGCCCTGGTCGCGGGCGTCTCGAAGTTCGTCTGCGACGCGGCACGGCTGAGCGGGCTGGGTGCCGTACTGCTGCTGTTCTCGTTCGCGGTGGCGGCCAACAACACGACGACGCAGGCCGACGTGCTCCCGTACACCGCTCTCGCGGCGGCGGGAGCGGCGCTGGCCTGGCTGCTGGGCGTGCTGGGCCGATTCGTGCATCCTGACCGGCCGCAGCGCGTGGCCGTGGCCACCGCGCTGCGCAAACTCGCCGATCTGCTGGAGGCCTCGGACGCCGGGGACGCGCCGCGGCAGACCCGGCACCGGGCGACCGTCGCCGTCCTCCACGCCTACCAGTGCCTCGGAGTCGCGCCCCCCGCCGGCGTACCGCGGGCCGCAGCCGGGCGCGACACCGTTTTCCTGCGGCTGACCGATCTGTCCTGGACGCTGCTGATCGACTCGGCCCGTCGTCGCACCGCCGACCCGGCCGCCACTTCGGAACTGCTGCGCGGTCAGGCGCGCATGCTGACCGACCGGCGGCTCCGGGATCCCTTCGTGCTGGAGGAACTGGCCTCCCGCACCGGTGTGTCCGCGGCCGTCCCCGGCCTGGCCGAGGACGCGGAGCGCGCGGGCGCCGCGGGCCCGGCGCGGGAGGGCCCGGCCGCGCGGCGGGCCACCGAGCTGCTCATGGGGGCGCGCGGCGGCATCGAGCACTACGCCGTTCTGGCCGTGCCCGCCCTGCGGATGGCGCTCGGGACCGGTGTGGCCGGCGGGGTCGCCGCCCTGCTCGGTCTCGAGCGGGGCTACTGGGCGGCGATCTCCGCGGCAGCGGTGCTGCATTCGGTCAACCTCCGCACCACGGCACAGCGGGCCGCCCAGCGGATCCTGGGCACGGTCGTCGGGCTGCTGCTGGCGTTCGGGGCTCTCGCGGCGCACCTGGAACCCGTGGCGCTCACGCTGCTGATCGTGCTCCTGGAGTTCCTGCTGGAGTACGTCGTGGCCCGCAACTACGCCTTGGGCGTCGTGTTCCTCACGCCGCTGGCCCTGCTGATGAGCGACCTCGCGGCCCCCGCTCCGCCGGGGGAACTGGTCCTCGACCGGGTGCTGGGCAGCGTGGTGGGGATCGTCGTGGCACTGCTGTGCGCGCTGCTCGTGGTCCACGACCGGGCCGCGGTCCGGGTGGAGCGCGCGCTGGAGGGATGTGTGGAAGCCGCCGATCGGGCCGAACACGCGCTGGCGGGCCGCTCCGGACCGCCGCCCGCGTTCGTCCAGGTCCGGCTGGCGATGGCGGTCGTGGAACTGCGCGAGGCCGACGACGCGGCGGCCGGCGAGCTGTGGCCGGCCGGGATCGACCCGGCCGAGCTCGCCGCCACCGAGCAACGTGCCTACTCGCTGCTCGCCCGCTTGCACCGCCGGCAGCACTGAGGCGCCGGTGTGCCGCGCCGCCCGGACGGCGGCTGCCCGCCGTCCGCGCCGCGACGGGCTAGCGTGATGCGATGCGCCATGAAGTGACCGACGCCGACACGGCGGCGACGGTGGGCAGCGGGGACGTGCCCGTACTGTCCACGCCACGGCTGGTCGCCTGGATGGAAGCGGCGACGATACGGGCCGCCGCGCCGTTCACCGCGCCGGGTCAGACGACTGTCGGAACGGCGCTCCGCATCGAGCATCTGCGCGCGACACGGGTCGGAGGGTGCGTGGACGTCTTCGCCGATCCTCCCGCCGCCACCGGCCGCCGCCTCACGTTCCGGGTCCGTGCGGTCGACGGTTCGGGGACGCTGGTCGCGTCGGGCGAGATCGACCGGGCGGTCGTCGACCGGGAGCGGTTCCTCGCCGCGGCGCCGGATCCGGGCCGGTCCCGCGGGTCGACGTGACGCCACGACGTGACGAGGCGTCAGTGCCTCAGTCGAGCAGGATCTCCGGTGCGTACATGTCCAGCCACACGGCGAGGTCGAGGGTCCGCTCCAGACCACGCCGCGCCGCCTGGTGGCTGACGGGTGTGTCACGGTGCGCCGCCTGCTTCACCCGTTCCTGGTCGACGAGGTCGAAGACGGGGTGGGACGGCCGGGTCAGCAGTTCGCGGGCCTGTTCCTGGAGTGCGGCCGCGTAGGCGGGGTCCTGGGTGGACGGGTAGGGGCTCTTGACGCGGTCGTAGACCGACGTGGGGATGACGTCCGCGGTCGCCTCCCTCAGCAGGCTCTTCTCCCGGCCGTCGAAGGACTTGAGCGCCCAGGGCGTGTTGTAGACGTACTCCACGAGCCGGTGGTCGCAGAACGGCACCCGCACCTCCAGGCCGACGGCCATGCTCGTGCGGTCCTTGCGGTCGAGGAGGATCCGCACGAAACGCGTCAGGTGGAGATGGCAGATGCGCCGCATCCGGTACTCGAAGTCGCTCTCGCCCTCCAGGCGCCGGATGCCGGACACGGCGGAGCGGTATCCGTCGGCGACATAGGAATCGATGTCCAGGGCCTTGGTCAGGTCGGGCCGCAGGACGTCGGTGTCGTCCCCGAAGTGCCGGCCGAAGCTCACCAGCCAGGGGAAGGCGTCGGCGCGCCGCGCCTCCTCGTCGAAGAACTGGAGGTAGCCGCCGAACACCTCGTCGGCGGACTCGCCGGACAGAGCGACCGTGGAGTGCGCGCGGATGGCCCGGAACAGCAGGTAGAGGGAGGCGTCCATGTCGCCGAAGCCGATGGGCAGGTCGCGCGCTCCGATCACCTTGGCGCGGACCGCGGGATCGGCGAGGGCCTGCGTGTCGAGCACGATGTCCTGGTGATCGGTGCCCGCGGCACGGGCCACGTCGTGGACGTACGGCGTGTCCGGGGTGCCGCGCAGTTCGTCGGCGACGAAGTTCTCGGCCTGGCCCACGAAGTCGACGGCGAAGCTGCGGACGCGTTCGCCGCCGGCACGCAGCTGCTGTGCGGCGATGGCCGTCATCGCGGAGGAGTCGAGACCTCCGGAGAGCAGGGTGCAGCGCGGCACGTCGGCGACAAGCTGACGGCGCACGATGTCGTCGAGCAGCGAGCGGACCGTGGCGATGGTGGTGTCCCGGTCGTCGGTGTGCTCGCGGGTCTCCAGCCGCCAGTAGGCGCGGCTGCGCAGGCCGGCGCGGTCCACGGTGACGACGGTGCCCGGCTCGACCTCGCGCATGCCGTCCCAGACCGCGTGCCCGGGCGTCTTGATCATGGTGAACAGCTCGCGCAGACCGTCCAGCGTCACCCGGGCGTCGGCCAGGGGGTTGGCGAGGATCGCTTTCGGTTCGGAGCCGAACAGGACGCCGTCCGACGTCGGGTAGTAGTAGAAGGGCTTGATGCCCATGCGGTCGCGGATCATCACGAGCTTGTCGTGGCGGCCGTCCCAGACGGCGAAGGCGTACATGCCGTTGAGCCGCTCGGGCAGGTCCTCGCCCCAGGCGAGGTAGCCACGCAGGACGACCTCGGTGTCGGAATCGGTGGTGAAACGGTGCCCCTGCGCCTCCAGCTCGCGGCGCAGTTCCGTGAAGTTGTAGGTCTCGCCCGAGTAGACCAGCGCGACCGTGCCCTCAGGAGTGGTCGCGGTCATCGGCTGGCGGCCGCCGGGCAGGTCGATGATCGCGAGCCGGCGGTGCCCGAGCGCCGCCGGCCCCTCGGCCCAGACACCGCGGTCGTCCGGGCCGCGGCAGGCCATCGTTTCCGTCATTGCATCCAATTCCGCGGTCCGGTTCCGCAGATCACGGTCGAAGGACACCCAGCCGGTGATACCGCACATGCGCGTCGTCCCTTCTCACGGTGACGGCGGAAGAGGCCACGACCTGCGGATTCCTCGGGCCCGTGGCATCACGCCGCCAAACCAGTTGCATCAGGCACCTACATTCCAGCCTGTTCCCGGGACCGTGCGCAGTCAACGCGGCCGTAACCTGAACGACCGAGCCACCTCGCACTTTCAGCCGCCCTTTGCACGCGCGAGAACCAACGGGCCGTGCGGCGCCCGGTGATCGCGGCGGATATCGGCCACCGGCAAAAACTTCCCCAACCTTCCGCTTCCGCCCGCGGACGCCACCGGGACCAGGGCGGCGACTCGCCTCGCACACCGTCGCGGACGGCGCCTGCCGCGCGGCCCCGGACAGACCTCGGACGCCGTGCCCGACAGTCGCCTCAAGAGCCGTCGCGGACGGCCGCGAACAGCCGGGCGCAGCGTGCGCTCATGTCCCGCGCCGACAGTTCGGGGTGGGAGACCCACCAGCCGACCAGCGCGCCGACCGTGCCCGTCCACACGTGCTTGAGGGCGTCCGCGTCGAGGGGGTCGTCGTTGCCTTTGCCACGCAGCAGCGCGGCGGTGCCGGAGGCGGCCAGCGCGTCGATGGCCTCCCGATGGCGCTGCGCCGCGCGCCACGGCTCGGAGCCGTGCGGCAGGGTCCGGTCGTACAGCACGAACCAGGCCTGGCGCCGCTCCTCGATGGTCCGGAAGACCGCGGTGAGCACCGCGTGGGGCAACTGCTCCTCGGGCGGGTCCGACGCCATGGCCCCGTCGATCGCCGCGAGCAGGCGCGGGCCGAGGTGGTCGACGCAGGCGGTGTGGAGCCCGTCCTTGGAGCCGAAGTACGTGTAGAGCATCGGCTTGGTGACACCGACGCGCCGGGCGATCTCGGCCATCGACGCCGCGGCGTACCCGCGCCTGCCGAACTCCTCCAGAGCCGCGTCGAGGATCTGCTCCTCCCGGCGAGCGCGCGGGACACCCTTGGTCCCGGTGCCGCGCGGGCGGTCCGGCTCCGCCCTGGAACCGCCTCCGGCCGGATCCCGTGCGTCCGAGGCCCTTGTCGTCGTCATGCGCAGACTATACGTTGCGGTAACTTACCAAGAGGTAAATTACCGAGAGGTCAATTCACGTGCCCGACAGCTCCGACCGCAGTACGTCCTCCCCGGCCCAGCGCTCCTGGTGGGGCTGGGGGAACGCCGACAAGGCCCTGCCCGACGCCGAGTGCACGGCACTCGCGGCGCTGGTTCCCGGCGCGGCGGACACTCCGCTGCCGGTGCCCGCGATCTCCGCCCTCGCCCTGCCGAAGGTGCGCGTCGAGCCGCCCCCGGCACTCGCCCCCTTGATGTCGGCCGCACCCCTGGACCGGGCCTCGCACACCTACGGCAAGGCGTTCCGCGACGTGATGCGCGCCCTGCACGGCGACCTCGCGGCGGCCCCGGACCAGGTCGCCCGTCCCCGTACGGAACAGGAGGTGATCGACGTCCTCGACTGGGCGGCGGGCGCCGATGCGGCCGTCGTGCCGTACGGCGCGGGCAGTTCCGTCGTCGGCGGTGTCGAGTACCGGGCCGGTCTGCATGGCGCAGTGGTGTCCCTCGACCTCTCCAGCCTGGATCGAGTGCTGGAGATCGACCGCGTCAGCAGGTCCGCCCGGATCCAGGCCGGCGCCCTCGGCCCGGCCCTGGAGGCACAGCTGCGACCGCACGGGCTGACCCTGCGCCACTTCCCGCAGAGCTTCGAGTTCTCCACGCTGGGCGGCTGGCTCGCCACCCGGGCCGGCGGCCACTACGCCACGTTGTACACCCACATCGACGACCTCGTGGAGTCGCTCCGCGTGGTGACGCCCGTCGGGGTCAACGAGTCGCTGCGACTGCCCGGTTCGGGCGCGGGCCCCTCCCCCGACCGTCTGTTCCTCGGCTCCGAGGGGACCCTCGGAGTGATCACCGAGGCCTGGATGCGGCTCCAGGACCGGCCGCGCCACAAGGCTTCGGCCACCGTGCTGTTCGACGACGTCCATGCCGCGATGGACGCCGTGCGCGCCGTCGCGCAGTCGGGCCTGCACCCGGCCAACTGCCGGCTCCTCGACCCCGGAGAGGCCGCCCTGGCGGGAGTCGCGCACAACGGGGAGAGCGTGCTCGTCCTCGGCGTGGAATCGGCCCATGCCCCCGTCGACGGCCGCCTCGCCGAGCTCGTCACCCTCGCCCGCGATCACGGCGGCAGTGCGGCGGCCACGGAGCCCGGGACCGGTGACGCCGCGGCGGACACCTGGCGCTCGGCCTTCCTCACCATGCCGTACCTGCGCGATGCGCTAGCCCGAATGAGCGTGATCTCCGAGACCTTCGAGACGTCCTGCACCTGGGACCGCACGCGAGAGCTGTACGAGGCGGTACGCGAGCGGCTGGCCGACGTCGTCAAGGAGGTGACGGGCACCGCGGGCACCGTCAACTGCCGGTTCACCCATGTGTATCCGGACGGCGCCGCGCCGTACTTCACGGTCATCGCACCCGGGCGTCGCGGGGACGAGGTCGCCATGTGGGACGAGATCAAAGCCGCGTCGATGCAGATCCTCCACGACCACGGGGCGACCGTCACCCACCACCACGCGGTCGGACGCGACCACCGCCCGGGATACGACCGCCAGCGCCCGGAGCCGTTCGCCCTGGCCCTGCGTGCCGCGAAGGAGGCACTCGACCCGGCCGGGATCCTGAACCCGGGTGTGCTGCTCGACCCGGCCACCACGGGATGACACCCGCAGCCGGGGTCCGGGCCACTCGCGAGCGGTGCACGGGCCCGGCCGCGCGCCGGGTTCCCACCGGGAGCGGCGGCCCGGACCGCCCTCCCCTCCCGTGGCCGCCGGCCCACGGTACGGGCTTCCGCTTTAGTCCAGACGACTGGTTCACCCGCGCGCCAGGATGAACGGTGGGGTCGTGCGCCCCGCGACACCGGTGCCCGGCTGTCCGCGACCATTAGCGTCACTCCTTGTGTCGATGAGTCATGCATTCGTGAACCTGAAACCCGGAGTGGGAAAGACGACCAGCGCGGTCTGGTTGGCTCACGCGCTTCACGAGTCGGGCATCTCACCGTTGCTCGTGGACAGCGATCCCGCCTCCTCCGCCCTGCGCTGGAGCGAACTGGCGGGCGGCTTCCCCTTCCCCGTGGTCGCCCTTCCCGTGGGCGACGTGCACCGGCGTGTGAACGACTTCCTCGGAAACCGGCAGGCCGTCGTGTTCGACGCGCCGCAGATGGAGGATCACGCCCACATCACCCGGAGCATCATGAGGTACGCGGGCGAATGGATCGTGCCGGTGACACCGGCCCCCATCGAACTGGACCGCATGGCACCGATCGGCGGCGAGATGGGCGACATGCAGTCGTTGCGCGCCCATCCGGCCCGCGCCGCCGTTCTGCTGAACCGCACCAATCGTCCCGACGCCACGCGCACCGGCCCCGATGCCGACGCGCGCGAGGCGCTCACCGAGCGCGGCTTCGACGTGCTGTCCACCCACATTCCACGGCTCGACCTCTACGCCCAGTCGTTCGGCGGCCCCGTCGAGGTCAAGGGATCGGCGTACATGGATCTCGCCGACGAGCTCATCAAACGTCAGGACAAGGCATGAACCAGCGCAGGGACACCTACCGAGCCGCCTTGCAACGCGGACCGGAGGTCATCGCACCGCCCCGGCACACGAAGGTCACCGAGTTCCGCACCCGGTACGTCCGGGTGACCATCGAGCTCGATCCCGATCTGCCTCGGGACCTCACCCGGTGGGTGAGACCACCCGTCGCCGCGCTCCTGCGCGCCGGAGCCGCCGCGCTGCGCCCCCTGAAGAGCACCCCGTAGGCCTGCGGCACGCGGGGAGCCCCACGTCGAGTTGCACCGTTCCACCCGGGATGCTGTGTGGTCGATGGGCGACTAGCATCAAAGGACGAGAGCCGCTCTGCGGGTCAGGCCGAACGACGTAGTCCTTGGTCGCCAGGGATCGCCTGACCTGCGTCCCGTACTCGGGCGGCACCATCCACAGCGGCGCCGGACCCCTCGCCCGGCCGCCGCGGCCATCCGTCACGTGCCTGGATCCGCACGTTGGGTGGGAAGGAAGGCAAGTCCATGAATGCACACCGCGCGAGGCGCTTGGCCGCGATGTCCGCCGTCGGAGTTCTGCTGGCCGGCGGTGCCGCAGTCGGCGCAGCTGGTACGGCCTCGGCCGCGACCCCGGCCCAGAGCGTGACCAACGTCAGCAACTACTGCGGACACGGTGGCTGGTGGAACCGCTGCGACAACGGCTACGGCTACGGCGGCGACTTCTATCGCACCGGCTACGGCTACGGCTACAACAACGGTTGGTACGGCTACAACAACGGTTGGTACAACGGCTACAACAACGGTTTCGGCAACGGCGTCGTAGTGATCGTGGTCCCCTGAGAGCGACACCGCAGCACATGAGCGAGGGGCGCCACCCGGGAGTCGGGTGGCGCCCCTCGGTCGTGTGCTGCGCTCGCGGAGAGCTCAGGCCGCCAGCCGTCTCGGCGTGCGGTCGGGCTCGGCGAACGGTCCGGGTCGGCCGGGAGCGGGGTCCGGCGAGTGGACCCGCCCGGCCGATGGCAGGGGTCACGGTCAGGGGCCGGCTCGGCCGGTCGCCGGGGTCGGGCGGTGGTCGGGCTCAACCGCCTGCCGGTCGGTCGAGGAGGGCCGTGACCTGCCGGCCGACCGCCTCCCACGCGACGCCGTCGAGCTCGCCGAGGGCCGTGCCGCGCAGCGCGCTCAGCGCCCGCTCGGTGTCGCCGTCACGGGCCGTGCTGCCGCTGAGCACGTCGTAGCCGTGGCGGACGGCGACATGGAGGCTGGTGCCGGCGCCGCCGTCGGCGTGCAGTGCCGCGGCGACGACGAGGGGCGGCGGACCGCCCGCGTCTCCCTGCGCCTTGTGACTGGAGCTGGCGACCGGCTCGCGCCAGCGGAGCCCGAGCAGCAGCGGACGCTTGGCCACCACCTCGCTCAGGTCGGTCTCGTGCACGCCGTCGGACTCCAGCACCGTGGCCCGGGCGTCCAGCACCAGGGCCGCCGGAAGCAGACAGCGCAGGCTGCTGCCGACGAGGTTGCCGCCGACCGTCGCCGTCCTGCGTACGGCCCCGGTGCCGACCGTCGCGGCGGCCAGACGCAGCGCGTCCGGTACCCGGTCGTCGATCCGGTTCAGCACCACGGCACTGCCCAGCTCCTCGCGCCCGATGGCATTGGCCGTGGGCAGGTCCCGCAGCGACATGGCCTGTGCGGGGAAGCCGTCCCGCTGCCAGGTGGCCCATATCAGCGTCGCCCCACCGATCGGGACCGCCCCTTCGGCCAGGCACTCCTGCGCTTCGGAGAGGGACGTGGGGAATCGCACCAGCACCGCGACCGACCTGCCTTCCTGGAAGTTGAGCGACGGGCAGGCCAGGCATCGGCCGTCTTTCCGTCGGCACGGCGCATTTTCGCCGTCCCTGCGGGGGCGCATCCAGGGCTCACGCGAGCAAGCCGTGCGCCGCGCACCCCGCGACGTGCACCGTCCGGGCTCATGCCTCCGTCGTCAGGACCACCTTCCCGGCGATCTCGCGGCGCTCCAGCGCCGCGTGGACGTCGGCGGCCTTCATCAACGGTTCGACCGCTCCGATCCGTGGCACCGTCCGACCGCTGCGGGCCATGCCGAGGAGCCGCTCCAGAGCGGTGCGGTACCAGTCGTGGCCGGCCTTGATCTCGTGGGGCACCATGCTCAGCGCGGTGCGGCGGCCCGGCCGCAGGTTCATCGCCTTCACCCGCACGGCGCCGCGCACCGTGTCCGCCACCATGTGGCCGGGGCGGCCCGCGAACGCGTAGCTGACCAGTACTCCCCCGGGCGCCAGCGCGCGGTACCCCTTGCGCAGTCCCGGTCCGCCGATGTGGTCGAACACCGCCTGGACACCCTCCGGTTCCCGCTCCCGCAGCACCTCGCCGAAGTCCTGCCGGCGGTAGTCGATGTGGGTCACGCCGTGACGGGCGAGCAGTTCTTCGGCGCCGGGCGCCGAGGCGGTGCCGTACATCCGCAGCCCGAGGAGGGCACCGAGGCGGCTCAGTGCCTGGCCGACTCCCCCGCTCGCGCCCTGGATCAGGACGGTGTCGCCGGCCCGGACACGGCCATGGGTCTCCAGGACGCTCACCGCCGTCAGGTGGTCGAGGGGAATCGCGGCGGCCGTCACCGGGTCGAGGCCGTCGGGCAGCGGGACGAGCTGCCACAGCGGCAGGGTGACGTACTCGGCGTACGCACCCATCTTCGTCAGGGAGACCGCGACGCGCGTTCCGGAGGTGAGCCAGGCGGGCCGCGGCCCGTCGGCCGTGAAGTCCACGATCTCGCCCACGAGTTCGTATCCGGGACCGAACGGCGGCCTCCGTTGCAGCAGATAGTCGCCCGACCGTGCCATCAGGTCGGTGAAGCCCACTCCGGCGGCGAGGACCTTGAGCCGGGCATGCCCCGGCGGCGGCTCCGGCAGCGTGGCCTCGACGGTCCGCAGCACCTCCGGGCCGCCGAAGCGTTCGACGACGATCTTCCGGTACGTGATCTCGCTCATGAACCTCACCACTTTCTGTGTCGTGTCATTAAGTTACACGACACATATTGAGGTGACCAGCTCGCACGGAAGATCGAGAGGGGATGAATGTCGTGTAACGTAGTTGTCTCGTCCGTCGATCCCGGGGAGCGTCGCGATGGAACCGGCCGAAGAAGCCCGTTTCCTCATCCTGGCCGCGCAGCGCGAGGGCAACCGCCGGCTCGCCCACGGACTGCGCCCGCTGGGGGTCACTCCCGCCCAGGCAGAAGTACTGCGCCTGCTGGCCGAGCGACAGCCGCTCAGCATGTCGGGGCTCGGGGCTCTGCTGGTGTGCGAGAGCGGCGGCAACCCCAGTCGCCTGGTGGACCGGCTGGTGACCGCCGGACTCGTACGCCGCGAGGAGGGCAGCCGCGACCGACGGCACGTGGAGCTCACCCTCACGCCCTCGGGGCACGAGACGGTCCGCTCGGTGGCCGCGGTGGAAGCGGAACTGCACGCCGGTATCAGCGCCGCGGCACAGGGACACGATCTCGACTCGGTTCTCGCCTTCCTGCGCAGCCTGGTGGCGGATCAGGACGCGGGCAGGGCGGTCGCCCTGCGCGCGGGCAGGCCCACCTCCGACGACGGGAAGAGCCGGCACGCCTGACTCCGGCCGCGCACGCACCGCCTCCGTGCCGCCGCCCGGCGGGCGCGCCGCCGGGCGGTTCACCCGCAGGGCGGCGCGACACCGGCTCGGCGACCGGGGTGTCTCCCGCTAGACGGAGGCCACGACCTCACCGGACATGACCTCCGGAGGGTTGGGAAGCAGCGACGCCAGGTTGTCCCGCACGAAGACCGCCGCCTTCTTGATCGATTCGCCGGCCCCCGCCTCGCTCTCGAAGACGCTCGTCGAGACCATGACGCCGTTCCCGGCGTCGACCCAGTAGTAGGCCAGGAGCCCCGGGATCTCGCGGATGAGGGGGACGAACCCCTCGTTCACGCGGCGCCCCGCCTCGACGGGGTCGGTCACTCCTGAGTAGCGTCTGACGGCTGCGTACACAGCTGTTCTCCTCACGGTTCGGGCAGTCTGCTGCCCAGACGCCGTACCCGCCGAGCGGGGGCCGCGCCCGCGGATCGTCCGGCAATCACCGGAAGGGGCCGGTCTGCGGTCCGAATGGCGGTAACTCAACTCTCCTCGTCACCAGACGAGTTGTCTGCCCGGCGAACAGCGGCGGCCAGGCGCGGGGCCGGAAGGCAGGACGGACCGAAGCCCGAGGACGGCTGCCGCCGCAGCGCTCAAGGGCGTCTCGGCGCTCGTCCTCCACCGGGCCGGGTCCACGACGACGTACGTGCACGGTCACTCGGCCTTCCTGAACACCTCCGACATCCCGTCCCCCGTGTCCCGGGCGAGCAGCCCCGTCGCGTCCGGCGCGATCAGACCCACGCGTGTGGCCAGTTCCCGGCCGTGCACGTCGACCGCCGCCTCGACGAGCCCCGCCAGCACGTCCAGTGCGGTGCGAGCACGCGAGCGGGCCACCGCCGCGCATCCGGCGGCGATCAGCGCGGCCGGCCACCACCAGCAGGCGAGCAGGGCGTAGCCCGCGGCCCAGGCCGCGAGGCGCGCCGCGGCGCCGAAGGAGTCACGGGCCGCCTGGATCTGCCGTACGGCGGGCTCGGGGAGGATCAGCCACAGCCGCGGCCACAGGGCGGCGAGATCCACACCGTAGGCGGCTTCGACGCGGTCCGCCGTCGCCTGCATGCGGTCGCCGTACCAGGTCGGCCGGGTCGGCTCGCGCGGCGCGACGCGGTCGCGGGCCTCGGTGAGAGCCTGGATCCGCTCCCACGTCCGCCGGGGGATCGCCACCGCGCCATGCGCCGCGGCACCGGTCGGCCCGGCCTGTGCGACCGCGGCCTCGACCTGGGCGTCACGTGCCTTCCACCGACGTTCGCGCCGTGCGGTGCGGGCACGCGAGAGCGGGTCCCGGCCGAACCGCAGCCAGTACTGCTCGACGGCGCCGCCGAGGAACTGTGCGACCAGCGAGGCCGCGGTCGCGGTGAGCAGGACGAGCGCCACCAGGAGCGCGGCCGTGCCGGTCCGGTCCAGGGCGGGCCGGGTGGCGAGGTCGTCGAGCGTGGAACGCAGTCGGTCGATGTCGTGCCAGTGGCGGTGACCCAAGGTGGTGCCGACGGCGGTGGTGGCGAGGAACAGGGCGCCCGGCAGAACCAGCAGGTTCAGCCAGCGCTCGGTGAGCTTGCCGCCCAGGGTGGCGAGGAGGGGATTCATGGGATCAAGAGGCCGCGGGCGGTCACCGCTCGGGTTCCAGCCGGGCCTTGCGCATGCGCGCGCCGTGGACGGCACAGGGCGGCGCGGGCAGCAGGTCGCGCGCCCGTTCGAGGCGGGTGCAGGGCGTGGAGGCCGGGCACACGGCCACCTTGAGGTGTGCCGCGACGCCCGGGGCCGTGGAGCCCCTCGAATCGCCCGCGAGTCCGCCGGCGTGCCCGGCCCGGCGCAGCGCGTGGTCCACGTCGTCGTAGCCGGCCGCCAGCGCGGCGGAGTCGGCGCCCGACCGCAGCAGGGTGAGTGCGCGCTCGGCCGCCGCCCGGACCTCGGGCAGTCGCCGCACGTTCCCCGACGAGCCGAGCAGAGCGCAGAACGCTGCGGTCCGGTGGGCGAGTTCGCTGCGGTCGGGCGGCTCGGTCATGGCCCAAGTGTGCCGCAGAATGAGGACAGTTGAGGATGGTCGTGGTGATGACGGAGTCGGCATGGGGGTGTTCGGCAACGTGCGGGACGATCGGGACCGGCTGGTCCGGGCGGTCCATGACCGTGTCCAGCGGTCCGGCACCGCGGACGGGCGGGTGGACCGGGACACCGTGTTCGGCGACGAGGCGGATGCCGAACTCCGCGCACTGCTGAGAGCCGCCGACCCGCGGACGGACATGCAGGCCCGGCACGCGGCCGGCTGGCTCTGCGTCGCGCGTGCCGCGGCCGACCCCGGGGAACACGGCCGGGTCCACGGGTGCATGGCAGGGACGCTGCTCTTCCCGGTGTGGGTGTCCGATCCCGGCCTCGTGCCGCCCGAGTTGGCCGCGAACTACGCAGCCCTCGATCCCGCTGTGCGCCCGGATCCAGCGAACGCCGACGGACCCGGCGAATGGTGGGCCGGTTGCGCCGCGTTCGCGATCGCCGCCGAGGGCACGCAGCACGATCCGCCGCCCGACGCCTCCGAGGACACCCGCAGGCTCTACGAGTTGGCCACGCAGTTCGGTGCCATGACGACCTCGCGCGAAGTGCAAGTGGCCACCGCGATCGGGTGCGGCACGCTCGCCGTCCTCGCGACGCCGGAAGAGGACCCCGTGCACCTGTCCCGGGCCGAGAGTCTGTCGGAGGTGTTGGCCCTCGCCAACATGTCCTGGCCGTTCGGGGACCTGAGCATCGATCCGGTCCGGTCCGGTCACCGTGTCCTCAAGGGCACCCCGTCCGACTCCCCCGACCGGCTTCTCGCCCTGAGCAACCTGAGCATCCGGCTGATGGAGCGCTACCGCCGGTCGTACGACCGGGAGGACCTGTACGAGGCGGCCGGCATCGCCCGCGACGTACTGGCCCAACTGCCGCCGGGGAGCCCGCATCTCGCGCACTGCTTCAGCACAGCGGGGAGCGCGCTGATGATGCTGCGTCAGCGGGAGGGCGGCACGCCCGAGGAGTACGACGAGGTGGTGGACCTGTTCCGCCGGGCCACGCCCCACGACCCGAAGGGACCGGCGGCCGCGGGCCTCAACCTGGGGCTCGCACTCGTCCTGCGCGCCCAGCGCACGGGCCACGTGGACGACCTGGACGAAGCGGTCCGGGTGCTGACCGAGGCGCTCGCGGTGTCCTGGGATCCGCAGCAGGGAGCCGCGCTGCGCCGGGCCCTGGGCAACGCACGGCGCGCCCGCTTCACCATGACCGGCGGCGATCCGGCGGAACTGGACGGAGCGATCGCGCAGTTCTCCGACACGGCAGGCGCCTCCGGGGAGGCGACGCCGCAGACCGCTCCGCGACTGCTCGGTCCCGCCATGGCCCTGTACAACCGCTACGAGCGCAACCCGGAGGAGAACGAGGCCGACCTGACCGAGGCGCTGCGGCTCCTGCGGTCCGCCGTGGCCGCCCTGCCGCGGGACCACCCGGACCGGCCCGTCGCGCTCGACGATCTCGGTCTCGTGCTGGTCAGCAGCTACGCGCGCACGGGCGATCCGGAGGAGTTGCACGAGGCCGTGCGGGCGCATCGGGAGGCGGTGGCGCTCACCCCCGGAGGCCACGAGATGCTCGGAGTCCGCCTGCTCAACCTGGGTATGGCACTGGGGGTGCGGCACCTGCTCACCGAGGACGGGGAGGACCTGCGGGAGGCCCGGGAGTTCCGCGACCGGGCCGCCACACTGCCCGGTCTCGGCCCCGCGCACGAGGCGATGCTGCGAGGTTCGCAGGGGATCAGCCTCATGACGGGCTTCGCGCGCGCCGCTGATCCGGTCGCCCAACTCGGCAAGGCGATCGACCGGTTGAGGCAGGCGGTCGCCCTCACCCCGGAGGGCGACCCGCGGTTGCCGCGGCGGCGCCACAACCTCGCGGCCGCCCTCATGTCCCGATGCGGTCACAGACCGCTGCTCAGCGATGCCCGCGAGGCGCGCGAACTGGCCGACGCGGTCATCGCGGCGCTGCCCCCTGCCTCGCCCGACCTGCCGGGTGCCCTTACGGTGGCGGCGAGCTCGCGACTGCTGAGTCCTCGCACCCTGTGGTCGTCGGCCGCCCGCGACGAGGCCGTCGCACTGTTCCGCCGGGCGGTCGAGCTCACCCCGCCCGGCCACACCCAGCGCACGCCGCGTCTGATGAATCTCGGCAACGTCCTGCGCGACCGTGGGCCGGGACGGCGTCGCCGTCGAGCCGATCTGGCCGCGGCGGCGGCCGTGTTCCAGGAAGCGGCCCGTGAAGAGCAGTGCGCGCCGTCCGTCCGCCTGGACGCGGCCCGCGTCTGGGGCGACGTCCGGGCCGAGCTCGGTGACTGGGCCGACGCCGTCGACGGCTATGCGCTGGCCGTGGACCTGCTGCACTCGGTCGCTCCGCGCCATCTGGCGCGCGACGACCAGGAGTTCCTGCTGAGCCGTACCGTCGGACTGGGTGCCGCGGCGGCGGCCTGCGCGGTGCGCTGCGGCCGGCCGGGACTCGCGGTCGGTCTGCTCGAACAGGCCAGAGGCGTGCTGCTCTCCCACGCCTTCGACGCCGACAGCGATCTGACCCGGCTCCGGGAGAGGGCCCCGGAACTCGCCGACCGGTTCGAGCGACTCCGCGAGGCCTTGGACTCGGCCACCGACAACCGGGCGCAGGCGTTCCTCGTGGAGGGCCCCCTGACCCATGCGCGGGACGCCGACGCACAGGCGGACCTGCGGCAGCGTCTGGCCGCCGAATGGCGGGAGCTGACCCGGCGCATCCGTGTCGAGCATCCCGAGCTCGGCCTGCTGCGCCCGGTGCGGGAATGGGACGAGCGGGAGCTGCGCGCCACAGCCGCGGCGGGCCCGGTGGTCCTGGTCAACGTCTCCCCGTACGGCAGCGACGCGCTGATCGTCGGCGAGCACACCGTCGACGCCGTACCGCTTCCCGGACTGAACCCCCAAGAGGCGGCGAACCGCAGGCAGATCTTGCAGGAGGCGCTGCTGCGTCTGGAGACGCCGGGAATCTCCCTCGCCGCGTCCCAGCGCGCACAGCGCGTCGTGCGCGACACGCTCGCCTGGCTGTGGCGGGCGGTCACCGGCCCCGTCCTCGACCACCTGGGCGTCCCGGCCGCACCCGCCGGACCGTTGCCCCGCATGTGGTGGTCGCCCGGTGGGGTGCTGGGCACCCTGCCGCTGCACGCCGCCGCCCCCGAAGGGCCGGCGCCGGGTGCGCTGGACCGGGTCGTCTCCTCGTACACGCCGACGCTGCGGGCGCTGCACCATGCCCGACAGCGCGCCGCACGCCCGGCCGGCACCGGGGCGCTCGTCGTGGCCGTCGACGCGGTCGCCGGGCTGGCACCGCTGCCCGCCGCACGCCGTGAGGCCGAGCACCTTGCCCGGCTGCTGTCCGCCCCCGAGGTGCTGACCGGCGCGTCCGCCACGCGTCCGGCCGTGCTCGCCGCCCTGCCCCGGCACGCGTACGCGCACTTCGCCTGTCACGCCCTGGGCGATCTGCAACGCCCGTCCGGCAGCAGGCTCGTCCTGCACGACGACACCGAACGCCCGCTGACCGTACGCGACTTGGCCCGGCTCCGGCTGCCGTCGGTGCGGCTCGCCTATCTCTCCGCGTGCAACACGCTGCGTACCAGCCCGGAACTCGCCGACGAGGCTGTCCACATCGTCAGCGCCCTTCAGATCGCGGGATTCCCCCATGTCGTCGGATCCCTCTGGCACGTCGACGACACGATCGGAGCCGGTGTCGCCCAGAGCGTGTACGAGGCCCTGACCACGGATGACGGCACGCTGGACGTCGCCCGGACTGCGCGGGCGCTGCACTCCGCAGTGGACGCGCTGCGCAGCGCCTACCCCCGGACCCCGAGCCTGTGGGCCTGCCAGGTGCACGCGGGTCCCTAGACATCGCCGGCACGACGTCGTCCGTCGCCGGGGGACCCCGCGCGGCTCCGACGGACGTGTCACTCCTCGACCGCGTCCCCCTCGCCGTTCTCGCGGGCCTGCAGGACGGTCGTACGGAAGGAGGCGACCACCGGCCGCAGGTCGATGCGGTGCCAGGCGGCCCACAGGCGGACGGAGGCGTCGAACCAGGGGAGCTCGCGCACGACCACCCCCCGGGTCTGGCCGCGTGTCATGCTCTCCTGCACCAGGGCCACGCCCAGTCCGGAGGCGACCAGGCCGATCGCGGTGAGGGGATCCGGGGCCGCGAGCCTGATGTCGGGGGTGAAGCCGGCCGCCGCGCAGGAGGCGATGAAGCCGTCCCGCCAGGTCACGTCCTGGCTGTTCTCGACCGCGATCCAGGGCTGCCCGTCCAGATCCTCGGGCCGGATCTCCGCCCGTCCGGTGAGCGGGTGGCCGGTCGGCAGGGCCAGCAGCAGGGGGTCCACCAGCAGGGGCGCGGACCGCAGGTCGGGATCGTCGGCGGCCGGTGCCTCCGGGACGAGGGCGATGTCGAGGCTGCGCTGCCTGAGGCCCTCGAACTGCTGCGCCGCGGTCAGGTCGTAGAGCGCGACATGGATACCGGGGCGATCGTCGTGCAGATCACGCAACGCGCGCGGCAGGACGCCGGTGTGCATGGCGTCCCCCACATATCCCACGCACAGGCCTCCCTCCTCGCCCCGGCCGAGGCGTCTGCCGAGGTTCTCCAGGCGGTCCGCGTGCCGCAGCAGGGCCTCGGCCTCGGACAGGAAGACCCGTCCGTCGGAGGTGAGCCGGATGCGCTGCTGGCTGCGCTCGAACAGGGTCAGGCCCAGGTTCTTCTCCAGCTGGGCGATCTGCCGGCTGAGGGGCGACTGGGACATGTGCAGCCGCTCGGCGGCGCGGCCGACATGCTCCGCCTCCGCGACGGCCACGAAATAGCGGAGTTGCCGCAGGTCAAGCATGTAAGACCTCTCAGGACTCAAGTGTGTCCAAGCAAGTCTTGGACAGTCTCAATTCCCGATCCTAACCTCGACAGAGCAAGAGCCGCGGAACAGCAGAAACCGCGCAGAACCGCACAGAATTGGAACTACCTCATGGGCATCAAGTCCTTCCTCCCGGGCTCCCTCGGCTTCGGTACCGCGCCGCTGGGCAACATGTTCCGCGACATTCCCGACGACGAGGCCTCGGCCACCGTCCACGCCGCCTGGGACCACGGCATCCGCTACTTCGACACCGCCCCCTTCTACGGCGCGGGCCTGTCGGAGATCCGCCTCGGCGAGGCACTGGCGGACCGTCCGCGCGACGAGTACGTGCTCAGCACCAAGGTGGGGCGCGTCATCCTCGACGAGCTGGAGGACCCCGCCTCTCGCGAGCTGGGCGAGAAGGGCGGTCTGTTCGAGCACGGCCGCCCGAACAAGATGATCAACGACTACTCGGCGGACGCGACGCTGCGCTCCATCGAGGACAGCCTCCGGCGTCTGCGGACGGACCGGCTGGACATCGTCTGGGTGCACGACGTCGCCCAGGACTTCTACGGCGACGAGTGGCTCGCCCAGTACGAGACGGCCCGCACCGGTGCCTTCCGCGTCCTGCAGCGGCTCCGCGACGAAGGCGTGATCCGGGCCTGGGGCCTGGGCGTCAACCGCGTCGAGCCCCTGGAACTGACGCTGGACCTGGACGAGCCGCGCCCCGACGCGTTCCTGCTCGCCGGCCGCTACACCCTCCTCGACCACGACCGGGCGCTCGAGCGGCTGCTGCCCGCCGCGGTCGCGCAGGACGTCGACATCGTCGTCGGCGGACCGTACAGCTCCGGCATCCTCGCGGGCGGCCGCCACTTCGAGTACCAGGAGGCCCCGGCGGCCATCGTCGCGAAGGTCGAGCGCCTCAAGGCCCTGGCGGCCGAACACGGCGTCGGCATCAAGGCGGCCGCCCTCCAGTTCGCCCTCGCCCACCCGGCGACCGCCGCCGCCGTCCCCGGGGCCACCCGGCCCAGCCGTATCGCCGAGGACGTCGCCGCGCTGCGCGAGACCGTGCCGGCCGCCTTCTGGGCGGCACTGCGCGAGGAGAAGCTCATCGCGCCCACCGCCCCCGTCCCCGCTCTCTGACCTCACCCGCCCGTTTCCCCGGAGGCATCACCATGGCCACCACCCGTGCATCCATCGACATCCCTCGCAGCGCCGACCGCGTCTGGGACCTGATCGGAGGCTTCGGCTCGCTGCCCGACTGGCTCCCCTACATCCCCCAGAGCGATCTCAGCGAAGGCGGTCGCGTCCGGAGCCTGACCAACGAGGACGGCGGTGTCATCGTCGAACGCCTCCAGGTCTTCGACCAGGAGGCGCGCAGCTACTCGTACGCGATCGAGCAGGCGCCCTTCCCCGTCACCGGATACCTCTCCACCCTGACCGTCCACGAGGGGCCGACGGCCGGCACCGCGCGGGTGGAATGGTCGGGCTCGTTCACTCCGGCCGGGGTCGGCGACGCCGAGGCCGAGGAGCTCTTCCACGGCATCTACACGGACGGACTCGCCTCGCTGCTGCGGACGATGACCTCCTGACAGCTCCGGCGTCCGTCGCCGGACACCGTGACGGCCGCATCACGGGCAGGGCTTCGCCGACCGGGAGGCGGCCGTCCGGTCGAACAGAAACGGCCGCCGCGGCGTCGAAGTCCATGAGGAGGGCGATGCCGTCGCCCTCCGTGCAGGCCCGAGAAGCCGGAGCAGACGCTCCACGAGGAGGCGCATCATGACATCCCTGTTCCCGACCGCCCGGACCGCGACGGTGTGGACCCTGCCGGCAGTGGTCCTCGCCGCCCTGTGCGTCGCCTGCACGTCGTCGGGCGGGGACGACGACGTGCAGGGAGCGTCGTCGTGCGCGGCCCTGGTCGAGTACCAGGACCGCACGTACACGGGCGCCGAGGTCGGGGACTTCAAGGTCGGGGACGCACTGGGTGCCGCCACCCTTCCGCCGTGCAACGACACCGGCGATCTCGACCACGCGACGCCGACCCCGACGACGGCCTACGCGATCGAGGGCGTGGACCCCGCGGTCGCCGTCGCGCTGGAGCAGTCGCCCGACGGCGTCGTGTACGTCAACAACGCCTCCGGCAAGGAACTGCCGGAGATCAAGAAGATGATCAAGGGTTCCTGAACCCTCCCCTCCGGGGCGGAGGTTCGCGGTTCGACCTCCGCCCCGGCCCACGGGCGCCTTCCCTAACGACCGGCCAGCGCCGACCGCTTGTACGAGTAGCCGGCGTAGACGGCGACGCCGATGACGAACCAGACGGCGAACCGCACCCAGGTCTGCCACTGCAGGAACGTGATCAGCCAGATCGAGAAGACGATGCCGAGCGCCGGCACGAACGGCATCCACGGGGTGCGGAAGCTGCGCGGGAGGTCCGGCTGCCGGTAGCGGAGCACGATCACCGCCGCGCAGACCACCACGAACGCCAGCAGGATGCCGATGTTGGTCAGTTCGGCCGCCTCGTTGATCGGCAGGAACCCGGCGATGGCCGCCGACGCCACCCCGACGATCCAGGTCACGCGGGTCGGGACGTGCCGCGTCGGGTGGGTCTTCGCGAACCACTTGGGCAGCAGGCCGTCCCGGGACATGGCGAACCAGACCCGGGTCACACCCAGCATGAACGTGAACATCACCGTGAGGATGCCGATGATCGCACCGACCGCGATGACGTCCGCCAGCCGGTTCAGACCCACCGCCTGGAACGCCGAGGAGAAGCCGCTCTCCTTGTCGATCTCCTTGTAGTTCTGCATGCCGGTCAGCACCAGACAGGCCAGCACGTACAGCACCATCGCGATGATCAGCGAGTAGATGATCGCCTTCGGCATGTGCCGCTGCGCGTCCTTGGACTCCTCGGCGGCCGTCGACATGGCGTCGTACCCGAACACCGCGAAGAACACCGTCGCCGCGCCGGTGAACGCGCCGCTGATCCCGTAGGGGAAGAACGGGTGGTAGTTGGCGGTGTTGATGTGGAAGAAGCCGACGACGATCACCACCAGCACCACGATGACCTTCAGCGCCACGACCACGGTCTCGAAGCGGGCCGCGCTGCGGATGCCCTGCGTCAGCAGCCAGGCGATCAGCAGGCACAGGATCGCGGCGAACAGATCGACACGGTGTCCGGAGCCGGTGCCGGGGGCGCCCAGCATCCAATTGGGGAGGTCGGCACCCATGTCCTCGACGAGGAAGCTGAAGTAGCCGGAGATGCCGATCGCGACCACCGCCACGATCGCCGTGTACTCCAGCAGCAGGTCCCAGCCGATGAACCAGCCCGCGAACTCGCCGAGCACGGCGTAGCCGTAGGTGTAGGCCGAGCCCGCCTTCGGGATGAGTCCCGCGAACTCGGCGTACGACAGGGCCGCGGCGGCGCTCGCGACGCCGGCGATGAGGAACGACACCAGCACCGCGGGTCCGGCCGTGCCGTTGGCCACCGTGCCGGCGAGGGTGAAGATGCCCGCGCCGATGATGCCGCCCACGCCGATCGCGGTCAGTTGCACCAGGCCGAGCGACCGCTCCAGCCCGGGGCCCTCGGCGACCTCGGTGTCCTCGATGTGCTCAATGGGTTTGCGCCGGAGAATGCCTTCGCCCATTCGGAGCCTGGCCATACGCCTCACCTCTCCACCAACGGCAAACGGCTGACGGCGGATCATGATGGCTCAGGGGGCGCACGGACGGAAGACGCCACGCAAGAGTGCGCCGCGGGAGATCCGCCCGCCCAACGGGAGGTTCTCAGGCTGCCGGAGGGCCGTCCTCCGGGCGCGCCGGCGCGAAGGCGCTGTCGGTGGTCAGGCGCCGATAGGCGGCATGGGCGTTCATCACGCGGGCGAGCGTGGTGCCCAGCACGGCGGCCGTCAGCAGACAGGCGAGCCAGAAGGCGTCGCGGTGCGCGGTCCAGGTCAGGGTGCCCGCCGGCGGAATGGCGAAGCCGTTGAGGAAGAGCCAGCAGAGCAGGGCCGTGCCCGGAGCCGCGGTGAATCGCGCGCAGATGCCGAGGACGGCCGCCAGGACGGAAAGGCCGGCCAGGGCCCATCCGGGGCGGTCCGCGCCCACGGCCGCGTTCAGGAGGGCGACCAGTACCAGCGCTCCACCGGAGGCCGCGGCCCAGACCAGCGGGGTGGCGACGGGCTGGGGCACGGGCCTGGCTTCTGTCCCGAGTCGCACCCACGCCGTCATCCTGACGTTCCCTTCCCGTCGTGTCCGGCGTCGGCAGAACGGGCTGCGCGACCCCCCGCGGCCGGGCGTCCGGCACGCCCTGGGCACGGATTGTTTCACAGGCCCGGTGTCCTGGGGGCCTGTGGATCAGGACGAGCTCTTCGTTAGGGTGTCTTCAATAGTTGTAAAAGAAACAGTCAAGACAACAACAGGCAGGGGGCAGTCGTGGCGGCTGCACGAATGAGCAGTACGCCGTTGCCGGGCATCGGAGTTCGCTACGACCTGACGACGCGCGAGCAGCGCCGTCTGTCGGTGGTGGCCCACCGGGACGGTTCACGGACACTCAGCGCGTACCAGGAGGACGATCCCGACGCCTGCGCACTCTCCGTGCGTCTGGCGTCGGGGGAGGCGGAGAGCCTCATCGACGCGCTGATGCCCACCCACCACAGTCCGAGTCTTCTGTCGACGACAGAGCTGGGGCTGGTGGCGGAGCGGATCGAACTCTCGGCGACCTCGCACTGGAACGGCCGCCTGCTCGGCGACACCCGCATGCGGACGGAGACCGGTGTGTCGATCGTGGCCGTGCTGCGCCGGGCCGAGGCGACACCCTCACCCGGCCCCGACTTCCGTCTGGCGGGCGGCGACACGTTGATCGTGATCGGCACGCGCGAGGGCGTGGAGGCGGCCGCGACGATACTCGGGCGGGAGTGATCGCCTGTGCACTCCTCCGCGGTTTTCCTGATCGAATTCGGCGCGATCATCCTCGGGCTCGGGCTGCTGGGGCGGTTCGCGGGACGGTTGCAGTTCTCGCCCATCCCCCTCTACCTGCTGGCCGGACTGGCGTTCGGAGAAGGCGGAATCCTTCCCCTCGGTGCCAGTGAGGAGTTCGTGGCCATCGGCGCCGAGATCGGCGTCATCCTGCTGCTCCTGATGCTCGGCCTGGAGTACACGGCCAGCGATCTGGTCTCCAACCTCAAGACCCAGTACCCGGCCGGCCTCGTGGACGCCGCCCTCAACGCGCTGCCCGGCGCGGTGATGGCGCTGCTGCTCGGCTGGGGCCCCGTGGCCGCGGTCGTCCTGGCCGGAGTCACCTGGGTCAGCTCCTCCGGGGTGATCGCCAAGGTGCTCGGCGATCTGGGGCGGCTGGGCAATCGTGAAACACCGGTCGTCCTCAGCATCCTGGTCCTCGAGGACCTGTCCATGGCGGTCTACCTGCCGATCATCACCGCCCTGCTCGCCGGCACCGGTCTCGCCGCCGGAAGTGCCACCCTCGCCATCGCGCTCGGTGTGGCGGCCCTGGTGCTGCTGGTGGCGGTGCGCTACGGACGGCACATCTCGCGGTTCGTCTCCAGCGACGATCCCGAGAAGCTGCTGCTCGTGGTGCTGGGTCTGACCCTGCTGGTCGCCGGTCTCGCCCAGCAGTTGCAGGTCTCGGCGGCCGTGGGCGCCTTCCTGGTCGGCATCGCGCTGTCCGGCGAGGCCGCCGAAGGAGCGCACCATCTGCTCGCTCCCCTGCGGGATCTGTTCGCCGCGGTCTTCTTCGTCTTCTTCGGACTGCACACCAACCCCGCCGACATCCCGCCGGTGTTCCTCTCGGCGCTCGCGCTCGCCGCCGTCACCACCGCGACGAAGATCGCCACCGGGTACTGGGCGGCCCGCCGTGCCGGGATCTCGGCCAAGGGCCGCTGGCGGGCCGGCGGAACCCTCGTCGCCCGCGGCGAGTTCTCCATCGTCATCGCCGGCCTCGCCGTCGGTGTCGAACCCCGCATCGGCCCCCTGGCCACCGCGTACGTGCTGATCCTGGTGATCCTCGGCCCGCTCACCGCCCGCTGGACGGAGCCCATCGCCCTGCGCCTGACCAGCCGGAGGCGGACAACCGCGGCCCGGACCGAGACGCCGGTGAAGGCGTCCGTCCCGGCCCCGCGCGGCGAGGTCGACGAACAGGACGCGATCGGCCGATCCTGACCGGTGCCGCCCGCGCCCCCGTGGCGGGGGCGCGGGCGGCACCGACGGACGGACCGGCCCGGAGGACCGCGGCGCCCCGGGCATCAACGGCCCGGGGACCGCCCTCGTCCGCCGGGCGCCCGGTAGGGATCGAGCAGGGACGCGGCGATCCCCAGGAGGACCAGTCCCGTGGCGACGAGGAGTCCGTGCGGGAGGACCAGCCCCGTCGGCAACGCGACCACGGCGGTCGCCAGCACCCACCAGGCGCCGGCCCGCCGTCCTCCTCCGGCACGGACGGTGCGCCCGTTCACCGGCACTCGTGCCGACCGCGGACCGTCCCTCCCGAGCTGCGCGTCAAGACCGGCCAGACCTTCTTCGTCGTACTGGGACACGGCTCTTCCTCCCCGGAACCGACAGCACCTGGAAGCGCAGAGCGGCTCAAGTCCGCGGGCCGGCCGGGCCGATCGTCACCGCTCGGCCGACCGCCTCTGCGCCACGACCCACATCCAGGATTTCTTCCCCCCTCGGGCCGCCGCCAGTAGGCCCGGCCCCCATCTTTTCCGGCTCCCGACCCCCAGGACTTCTGCTCGACACGGGGGCCTCCCGGCCTCGGAAATGGGTGCTGTCACGGATGGCGGTCGTCGTGAGCAGGGCACACGCTGGTCGTGGAAGTCCGTCGCAGTGCGCCAGGAGCCGAACGGTTCACGTCGCCGCCCCTCTCCGGTGCGGAAGGGACCGACGGCACGACGGCTCATGGCCGGGAGGAGAGACGCGGTGCCCCTGTTCTGGCGGATCTTCCTGCTGAACGCCGTCGTGCTCGTCGCCGCGGCCGCTCTGCTGCTGGGCCCCATCACCGTCTCCACTCCGATCCTGCTCGCCGAGGCCGCGATCCTCACCGGCGGCCTGGCGGCCATGCTCGTCGCCAACGCGCTCCTGCTCCGCCTGGCCCTGGCTCCGCTACGACGTCTCACCCGTGCCATGACCACGACCGATCTGCTGCGCCCGGGGCGCCGTCCCGCGGTGAGCGGACACGGGGAGATCGCCGGGCTGATCACGACCTTCAACACGATGCTCGACCGCCTGGAGGACGAGCGGGCCACCAGCAGCGCCCGTGCCCTGTCCGCGCAGGAGGCCGAGCGCCGCCGCATCGCCCAGGAGTTGCACGACGAGGTCGGGCAGACCCTGACCGCCGTCCTCCTCGAACTCAAGCGCGTCGCCGACCACGCCCCGTCCGACGTGCGTGCGGAACTGCGCCAAGTGCAGGAGACCACGCGGGGCAGCCTCGACGAGATCCGCCGTATCGCGCGCCGGCTGCGCCCCGGGGTCCTCGACGAACTCGGCCTGGCCAGCGCCCTCCGCTCCCTCACCACCGAGTTCGCCGGTCCCGGACTGACCGTCGGGCACAGGCTCGACGCCGAACTCCCGGCCCTCCGCCATGAGACGGAACTGGTCCTCTACCGCGTCGCCCAGGAGGGGCTCACCAACACCGCGCGCCACGCGGACGCCCACCACGCCGAACTCACCCTGAGAACCACCGCGAACGGTGTGGAGTTGCTCCTGCGCGACGACGGCCGCGGTCTCGGCGACGCGCCCGAGGGGGCCGGCATCCGCGGCATGCGGGAACGAGCGGTCCTCATCGGCGCCGATCTCGCGCTGGGTGCCGGTCCGGGCGGCGGCACCGAACTGCGCCTCACCGTCCCCGTCCCCGACAGGAGCGGCCGACCATGACTGCCCCCTCCCCCGTGCGCATCCTGCTCGCCGACGACCACGCGCTGGTCCGCCGCGGAGTCCGTCTCATCCTCGACGGCGAACCCGACCTCACCGTCGTCGCGGAGGCCGAGGACGGCGCCGAGGCGGTCGCCCAGGCCCACGCCCACCATCCCGATCTGGCGATCCTCGACATCTCCATGCCCCGGCTCACCGGCCTCCAGGCGGCCCGTGACCTGTCCCGCAGCGAGCCTGACCTGCGGATCCTGATCCTGACGATGTACGACAACGAGCAGTTCTTCTTCGAGGCCCTCGCCTCCGGCGCCTCGGGCTACGTCCTCAAGTCCGTGGCCGACCGCGACCTGGTCGAAGCGTGCCGCGCCACCATGCGCGGTGAGCCGTTCCTCTACCCGGGCGCGGTGAACGCGCTCGTCCGCAAGTACCTGGACCTGGCCCGGGAGGGCCGCGCGTTGCCCGCGAGGGCCATCACCGACCGCGAGGAGGAGATCCTCAAGCTGGTGGCCGAGGGGCACACCTCGCAGCAGATCGCCGACCTGCTCGTCATCAGCGCCAAGACCGTGGAGCGTCACCGCGCCAACCTGCTGCAGAAGCTCGGCCTCAAGGACCGCCTGGAACTCACCCGGTACGCCATCCGCGTCGGCCTCATCGAGCCCTGACCCACGACGACGGACAGGCGGGGCGGGCGCCATGACGCCTACTGCTCGACGTCGGCGGTCAGGGCTTCCGGGGCGTCCTCGCCCGTCGGCGGGCAGGACTCCGCTTCACGGTCCGGTCCGTGAGCGGGCGCCGGGTCCGTTCCGACCGTGCGCGCCGCCCGGCCGCGCACGGCGCCGGCGGCGGCACTCAGCGCACCGGCCAGCAGGTCGGCACGCCCCGCGACGACGGGGCCGAGCACCGCGAGGACGAGGACGTAGCCGGCGATGAACGCGGGGAGACGGCCGTCCAGTCCGGCCGCCGCGGCCATCGCGGCGAGGATCAGCGCGAATTCCCCACGGGCCACGAGGATGGTGGCGAGGTCCGCGGCGGCCTGGAGACCGTAGCCGTACAGGCGGGCCACCAACAGCCCCGCGGCCACGTTCACGACGACTGTCAGCGCGGCCGCGAGCGCCACCGGCGCGGCGACGGACGCGACGTCACCGGGGTCGACGGCGAGTCCGAAGGCGAAGAAGAAGATGGCCGCGAAGGCGTCGCGCAGTGGATGCACGAGCCGGCGGATCCGAGGCGCGGAAGGTGTTCCGGCCAGAATCAGTCCCACCATGAACGCGCCGATGGCGTCCGAGACTCCGACGGCTTCCGAGACTCCGGCCACGAACACCGCGGCCCCGAGGAAACTGACGACCAGCAGTTCGCCGTCCCGGATCGCCATCAGACGGCCGACCAGACGGGTGCCGTAGCGGGCGGTTGCGGCCAGCACCAGCAGGAACCCGAACGCCTTGCTCCCCTGCCAGACCATGTCCCCGAACCCCCGGGCGCCGCCTATGACCGGCTGGAGCACGGCCAGATACAGGGCGAGGAAGACGTCCTCCACCACGATCACACCGAGGATCAGACGGGTCTCCGGGCGGCCGATGCGCCCCAGGTCGATCAGGGTCTTGGTCACGATGGCGGAGGACGAGATGCCCAGCACGCCGGCGAGCACCAACGCCTCGCGCAGTCCCCAGCCGAGGGCGAAGCCGAAACCCAGGCCCGCGCCCACGTTCAGCAGCAGATAGATCCCTCCGGCGGCCGGCAACCGCCGGCCTCCGCTCCTGAGGTCGTCGAGGTGGAACTCCAGCCCCAGGTAGAAGAGAAGAAGGACCAGCCCGAGTGCCGACAGCATCTCGAAGTCGTGGGCGTCCTCGACCAGGACCACACCGGGTGTGTGCGGGCCGAGCAGGACGCCGGCGAGCATGAACAGGGGGATGGTCGGCAGCCCGATCCTTCCCCCGAGCCGGGCGAAGAACGCCGCGGCCAGGAAGGCTCCCCCCATGGCGAGCAAGGTGTCGGCATGGCCCACGGGTCACCACCCTCCACGGCGGCGGGGCCGAAGAGAACGCCGTAGGACGACGGACAGTCGCTCCCCGCCGCGGCGGCACGGGCGACCCTGACCTGATCACCGGCTCAGCCGCTCTTCGATCGCCCCACGGCCGAACGCGCAAAGGCGCCAGGGACCTCACGCCGGGCGGCAACCCGACGTCACCGCCACCCTCGCACACCGCCGGTCCCCCTCACCATCCGTGCCGACACCCATGCGCGGCCACGTCCGACACCCATGCCACAGCCGATTCCAGCCGGGGCGCGCATGGCGCACGGGAGCCAGGGGCGTGAGCAGCGGCCGTTCACATGTTGATCATGTGGCCGGCGAGGCCGTGGACCGCTTCCTTGACCGCCTCGCCGAGGGTCGGGTGGGCGTGAACGTTGCGGGCGACCTCGTGGACGGTGAGGTCCCACTGCTGAGCGAGGGTCAGCTCCGGGAGCAGTTCCGTGACGTCCGGGCCGATGAGGTGGCCGCCGACGAGCTCGCCGTGCGTGGCGTCGCTGATCAGCTTCACGAAGCCCGTGGTGTCCCCGAGGCCGTGCGCCTTGCCGTTGGCCGTGAAGGGGAACTTCGCCACTTTGACGTCGTAGCCGAGGTCGCGGGCCTGGGCCTCGGTGTATCCGAAGCTGGCGATCTGCGGCCGGCAGTACGTGGCTCGGGGGATCATCGCGTAGTCGAGTTCCATGGTCTCCGCCTCGGCCAGCGTCTCGGCGGCGATCACGCCCATCGCCTCGGCGGCGTGCGCGAGCATGAGTTTCGCGGTGACGTCGCCGATGGCGTACAGATGGGGGACGGATGTGCGGCAGCGGCCGTCGACGTCGATCGCACCCCGTTCGGTGACCGTCACGCCGGTGTTCTCCAGGCCGTATCCGGTCACGTTCGGTGCGAAGCCGATGGCCTGAAGGACCTTGTCCGCCTCCAGCACCTGCGGGGCGCCGTCCTTGCCGATGACCGTCACACGGACCTGGGGACCGGACTCGTCGATGGCGTCGACGCGGGTCGAGGTGAGCGCGGTGATGCCCAACTTGCGGTACTGGCGGGCGAGTTCGGCGGAGACCTCGGCGTCCTCCAGCGGGGCGAGACGGTCCAGGAACTCGACCACGGTGACCTTCACCCCGTAGTTGTGCAGCACGTACGCGAACTCGATGCCGATCGCTCCCGCGCCGGCGATGACGATCGACTCCGGCAGGTCCTCGGCGAGGATCTGCTCTTCGTAGGTCACCACCCGGGACGTACGGCGAGTGCCGGGCAGCAGCTTCGGCGTGGCGCCGGTGGCGATGACACAGTGGTCGAATCCGATGGTGAGGGTCTCGCCGTCGTAGCCCGCGACCTGGAGGGTGTGCGGGTCGAGGAAGGTGCCACGGCCGTCGATCTCGGTGATCTCGTTCTTCTTCATCAGGTAGTGGACACCCCGGACGCGTCCGTCGGCGACCTTGCGACTTCGGCGGTAGGCCTCGCCGTAGTCGAAGGACACCTGCCCGTCGACCCGGATGCCGAAGGTCTTCGCCTCACGGGTGACGATGTGGGCGAGCTCGGCGTTGCGCAGCAGGGCCTTCGTGGGGATGCAGCCCACGTTCAGACAGACTCCGCCCCAGTACTTCTCCTCCACGACGGCGACGCGTTTGCCCAACTGGGCCGCGCGGATCGCGGCGACGTAGCCACCGGGACCGGCTCCGAGTACCACCACGTCGAAACGCTCGTCCAGCTCGGCCATCGTGGTTCCTCCCGTTCCTCGCTCATGTCGTCGCTGCGACTGTAGGCCGCGCCCCGGGCACGTCCGGGTTCCGGCGCGAGCGGATGGTCCGTCAGGACGCGTCCCGTACGGCCTCGACGAACGTGTCGGTGGTGAGGATGGCGTGGGCGTAGGCAGGGGCGTTCAGTTCGAAGGTCGCCTGCATCTCCTCGGGGCGGAAGGCGGCGATGGCGTCCTTGACGAGGGTGACGTGATAGCCGAGCTCCTGGCCGAAGCGTGCGGTGGTGTCGATGCAGGTGTTGGCCCGCATGCCGATCAGCGCGATGTGCGAGATGCCGTGCTGCTTCAGCTGGAGGTCGAGATCGGTGTTGGCGAAGCCGCTGGAGGACCAGTGCTCGTGCACGACGATCTCGCCCTCCCCCGGCTCGAAGTCGGGGTGGAACGTCCCGCCCCATGAGCCCTTCTCGAAGATCTTCGTCTCCGCGGCCCTGGCCTGGGAGAAGGAGAGGTGGGCCCAGCCGTCGTAGTCGCCCGGGGCGGTGCGACGGTGCGGGACGAAGAAGGTGCGGATACCGGCCGTGCGGGTGGCGGCGAGGACTTGCCGCATGTGGTCGAGCAGCCGGACGCTCTCGGCGACCTCCTTCGCGCGCGGCCACAGTTTTCCGCCCTCGGACAGGAAGTCGTTGTAGGGGTCGACCACCAGGAGCGCCGTGCGGGAGCTGTCGTAGCCGTCGGTTGTCATGGTCTGTGCCTCGTCTCTGGCTCGGACTCCGGTTCCGGCTCTGGCTCTGGCGTACAAGAGGTCGGGGGCCGGAGTCCGTGGCGGTTCCAGGGCGGAGATGCGGAGGGGGAACGGCGGACTCGGGACCGGCCGCGCGGGAAGGCAGCGGCGGACGTCAGCTCATTGACAGATTACGTCGGCACCGTCCGCCGCGCGCTCGCACACCGGCCCCGCCCCGATGAGCCCACCCAGCCCCGGTGCGCACCCTCCCGACGGCGACAGCCGCTGCGGACGGGAGCCGGCGCCCGCGGCCCGAGGGGCACGTGGCACGGCCCGCGTCAGGGGGCGTCGCCCCGCCACTCGTACGTGCGGCTGCCCGACGACCTGGGGGCGTACGTGGCGTAACCGCCGGGGCCGTAGCGCCCTATCTCCGTGGGCAGGACGACGGCGCGCCCGGCCTCGTGGTCCGCCCTGTCGGTGACGTCGAGCAGCAGACCGTCCAGCGGGCCGCCCACCAGCTCGACGTACGCCCGACCGCTCCGGGGGCCGGGATCGTCGTGGTCCGCCCCGTAGACCCGTCCTCGCATGAACTCCAGCTCGTCCATGATCTGCAGCATCGCATCCGGCACTGACAACGCGCCCTGGAGCGGAACGCCGCCTCCGTGTGCCGGCGGGGACAGCCCGTGCCCGGACCCCCCCGGGCTCCGGGCGGTCCGCCTCACCGGCGGTCCACGGGTGAGCCGGACCGTCGACTTCTCCGTACAGTGAGGAGGTGTCCTAGGAGGCGTACCGACATGGATCAAGAGCAGATCCTCAGCAGGATCACGGCCATGGTGGACGACGAGCGGCGGCTGCGGGAGGCCATCGAGGCCGGTCGGATCGACAGCCGCACCGAACAGGAACGGCTCGGAGAGCTGGAGCGCCAGCTCGACCAGTGCTGGGACCTGCTGCGCCAACGGCGTGCCAAGGCCGAGTTCGGCGAGAACCCGGACGAGGCGCAGGTCCGTCCTTCCTCGGAGGTCGAGGGCTACCTGGGCTGATTGCTGCGCGCCAGACGCGGACGGTCGCCGGGCGCGGCCGACGCCGGCTCGACGACGTGCGCGGACCATTCCTCGTCCGACAGGCCGAGCAGGCGTTCCGTCTCCTCCCGGTCGGGCAGTGGCCCCCGGTCCGCCGTCACCGTGAGGGCGGAGGACGCGGTGACGTGGCCCAGGCGGAGCGCGCGCGGCAGGGGTGCGCCCCGGAGCAGGCCCGCGAGGAAACCGGCCGCGAAGGCGTCACCGGCGCCGACCGACTCGACCACCGTCGTCCGCAGCGCGGGCACTGTGTGCACGGCCGCGTCGGTGAAGGCACTGGCGGCGTGGGCACCGTCCTTGACGACGACGACGCGTGGATGCGGGAGCAGGGCCCGTACGTCCGCCGCCGTGAGGTGCGTGCCCCAGAGGTCCTGTGCCTCGTCGAGGCCGACGAAGACGATGTCGGCACGGTCGGCGAGTTCGCGAAGCACGGCGGGGGCCGACCCGTCGGGCCACAGGGCGGCGCGATGGTTGACGTCGAAGCTGACGGCGTACGGCCGCGTCGCGGGCGGGCCGGTGAGCGCCCGGGTCACGAGTCCGCGGCAGGACGACGACAGGGCCGGTGTGATGCCGGTGAGGTGCAACAGCGCGGCCCCACTGACGGGTTGACGCTCCAGCAGGTCGGGTCCGAGGGCGGACGCGGCGGAGCCGTTCCGGTAGTACCGCACCCGTGTGCCGCCGTTTCCGGGGTCCTTCAGGAGCAGGCCGGTGGGACGGTCGGTGTCGGTGCGCACATGGGACACGTCGACGCCTGCCGCGGCGACGGTGGCGCGGACCCGGCTCCCCAGCGGGTCGTCGCCGAGCGCCGAGAGCCAGATGCTGGGGACGCCGTGGTCGGCCAGGTACATGG
Source organism: Streptomyces siamensis (assembly GCF_039543605.1). Taxonomy (NCBI): domain Bacteria; kingdom Bacillati; phylum Actinomycetota; class Actinomycetes; order Kitasatosporales; family Streptomycetaceae; genus Streptomyces; species Streptomyces siamensis. The sequence continues at coordinate 163,458 of NZ_BAABKB010000004.1, forward strand.
CGACGTTGGACTCGGCCCCCGCCACCGACAGACTCAGGTGGGTGGCGTCGTGCAGGGGACGAAGCGGGTCGGGGACCAAGGCCGCCATGGTCTCGCCGACGCAGACGACGGGCCCCGGGGCGGGTCGCCAGCGGGTCATGACGTCTCCTGCGGGTCCGAGGGGGTGCGTGGTGCGTGCGGTCGGTAGGCGGATGCCGGCGTTCCCGGCACGTCGACGCGGAGGGTGAACACCGCTCCGTCATGCGAGCCGGGTGCGGTCAGGCCGACGCGGGCGGTGGTGACATGGAGGACGTCGTCGACCAGGCACACACCCGCGGGGCAGCTCGCGGGCAGCCGCAGGACGCGGTCGGGTGTGCCGTCCGGCAGATACCGGCGCACCGTCCCGGTCCCCCAGACCGCGATCCACACCCCGCCCTCGACGTCCACCGCCATGCCGTCCGGGCTGCCTTCGTCGACGGCGACGAACGTCTCCGGGGCCCCGAGGTCGGCCGTCTGCGGATCGACCGGGAAGCGCCGGACGATTCCGCGGGCGCTGTCGGCCAGGTACATGGCGCTGCCGTCGGGGGTGAAGGCCGGGCCGTTGGGCACGGTGATGCCGTCCAGGACGCGTACGGTCGTGCCGTCGTGGCCGACCCGGTACAGAGCGCCGGCGCCCTCGTCGGCGTCGTACGACATGCTGCCCGCCCAGAAGCGGCCCGCGGGGTCGGCCGCGGCGTCGTTCATGCGCATGCGCGGGGCGGTGTGCTCCTCAGGGCGGGCGAGCCAGTTGACGGTGCCGTCCGGACCGATCAGGCAGATGCCCGTGCCGGCGGCCGCGATCCAGGTGCCCGGCCGGCCGGCGACGGGGGCGACGGCGCCCAGCGGTACGGGGAGCCGGAACAGTGTCCGCAGGCCTGCCGCCGGATCGTCGGGCGCCGCGAGGAGACGGCCGGAGAGGATGTCCACCAGCACGACGCCGGTGCCGGTCCAGCGGATGCCTTCGCCGAGCTCCAGCCGGTCCGGCCGGGTGGCACGCAGGCCCTCGGTGACGTCGCCGGTCACGGTGTCACCTCCCGTACGACGGCGCGGAAGGCGCGGGCCCGGTCCCTCAGCGCGGTGAGGCTGCCGCCGTCGGCGGCGTCGCCGACGAGGGGGGACCCGACGCCGACGGCGGTGGCGCCCGCCGCGAGACAGGCGCGGGCGACGGCCTCGTCGACTCCGCCCACCGGGACGAACGGCGCGTCGGGGAACGGACCGCGCAGCGCCTTGAGATAGGCCGCTCCCCCGGCCTGGGCCACGGGGAAGACCTTCAGTGCGTCCGCGCCCATCGCCCGGGCGGCGATGATCTCGGTCGGGGTGAACACGCCGGCCAGGACGGGCAGGCCGAGGTCCTGTGCCGCGCGCACGCCGTCCCCCAGGCCGGGGGTGACGACGAAGTTCGCGCCCGCGCGGTGGGCGGCGCGTGCGTCGTCGGCGGTGAGGACCGTACCGGCGCCCAACGGCCTTTCGGGACCCAGTACTTCGCGGGCGCGGGCGATGACCTTCAGGGCGTCGGCTCCGCTCAGCGACACCTCGACGAGTTCGACGCCTTCCTCGGCCAGGGTGAGCACGGTGTGCAGCGCGGCGTCGGCTTCGCCGCCGCGCACGATGGCGACCAGGCGCTGGGCGGCCAGGGCAGCGGGTAGTTCCACGGACGAAGCTCCTCGGTACGGGGGTTCAGGGGCAGTGGCAGGCGGAGTCGACGGTGAGCCGCCAGCGCACCTCGCCGGTCGCCGGGACGCGGACGGCGTCCGTGGGCCCTGCGTCGGCGAGGTCGAAGGTGCGGCCGAGCATCGGCTCGACGCCCGTACTGCGATAGGGACTCGGCCGGGGGAAGCCGCCGAGGTTGCGCCACAGGGCGATCGACACCGGGTGCCCCTCGGCCCGCACGGCGAAGCTCAGCCGGTCGCGGCCGTCGTGGACACAGCACCACGGGGCGTCCACCACGGCGCCGACGGCGGTGCCGTCGTCCGGGCCGAGTCGGTCGAGGGGCAGTCCGTGCGGTGCCGGCCACGGGCCCTCGATCCACGGCGCGCCGGCGGGCCAGGGCCGGTGCAGCAGCGGACCGGCTTCGGGGAACAGGCGGGTGCTCGCACCGGAGTTCATGTGGAGTGTCGCGTGCGGGGACAGGTCGAGCAGGGCGTGCGCCGCCCAGACGAAGCGGTACCCCGGCTCCGCGGTCAGGTGGTAGTCGGCGATGACACCTTCGGGTGTGGAGCGGATGGTGCGGCCCAGGGCGAAGTCCGCGCAGCGCACGTGCTGGGTGTCTCCGTCCTCGGTCCAGCGGCGCGACCAGGCGTCTCCGTGGTCGGGGTCGCCGCGGACGGTGGGGATGCATTCCTCCAGGCCGCCCGCGTCGACGAACGCGTCGCCGGGCGAGACCCCGTGGCGTTCCGGTGCGTCGCGTTGCCACAGCCATTCACGGCCGTGCGCGCGCAGGGAGGTCCAACGGCCGCCGTGCGCAAGGTCGGTGAGCACGTCCACGGAATCGTCACCACTCCGCGAAGGAGCCGTCGGCGTGCCGCCAGACCGGATTGCGCCAGGCGTGTCCCGAGCGGTCGGCGGCACGCACGGCCGCCTCGTCGACGGTGATGCCGAGTCCCGGTGTGTCGCCGCGGTGGGCGTGACCGTCGACGAAGCGGAAGGGCTCGGGGTCGGCGACGTAGGAGAGCAGGTCCGCGTCCTTGTTGTAGTGAATGCCGCGGCTCTGCTCCTGGATCAGGAAGTTCGGTGTGGCGAAGGCGACTTGGAGGCTCGCGGCCAGTGCGATCGGCCCGAGGGGGCAGTGCGGGGCCAGTTGGGCGCCGTAGGTGTCGGCGAGTGAGGCGATGCGGTGGACCTCGGAGATGCCGCCCGCGTGGGAGAGGTCGGGCTGGACGACCGCGACGCCGGCGGTGAGAGCGGGCAGGAACTCGCCGCGGGAGTAGAGGCGTTCGCCGGTGGCGAGCGGTACGGAACTCGCGGCGACGAGACCGGCCAGCAGGTGGCCCTGCTCCGGGAGAACCGGTTCCTCGACGAACAGCGGGTGCAGGGGCTCGATCTCGGTCAGCACGCGGCGGGCGCTCGCGGCGGTGAAGCGGCCGTGGAAGTCGACGGCCACGTCCCGGTCGGGCCCGAGCACGTCGCGGGCGGCGGCCACACGCGCGACGACGGCGGCCGTCTCGGCCGCGGTGGCGATCGGGGACGTGGCTCCGGCGCCGTTCATCTTGACCGCGGTGAAGCCGGCCTCCACCTGAGCCGCTATCTGCTCGGCCAGTTCGGTGGGTTCGTCGCCGCCGACCCACGCGTAGACCCGGACGCGTTCGCGTACGGGGCCGCCCAGCAGGGCGTGCACGGGTGCGCCGTAGGTCTTGCCCGCGATGTCCCACAGGGCCTGGTCGAGGCCCGCGACCGCGCTGGACAGCACCGGGCCGCCCCGGTAGAAGCCGCCCTTGGTGAGGACCTGCCAGTGGTCCTGGATGCGCAGCGGGTCCTCTCCGATCAGATGCTCGGCGAGGACGTCGACGGCGGCCCGGACGACCTCGGCGCGTCCCTCGACGACGGGTTCGCCCCAGCCGACGACTCCGTCGTCGGTCTCGATCCGGCAGAACAGCCAGCGTGGTGGGACCAGGAAGGTTTCTATGCGGGCGATCTTCACTTGCCGCCGGTGCCTTTCGTGTCGTCGGGTTCGTCGATCCGGTCGAGATCGCGTCCGGCCTGTTCGAGGAGGGCGTGCATGGCGGCCTCGGCGGCCTGGGGGTCCTGGTCGCGTACGGCGTCCAGGACGGCGCGGTGGGCCGGTACCGGATCCTCACTGTGCGGAGAGCTGTGCACGAGCCGGTCGCGCTGGGCGAGGCCGGACTCGATGACCATTTCCATGCGTTCGAGGAGTTCGTTGTGGGTGGCGGTGAGCAGCGCCCGGTGGAAGGCGAGGTCGGCGTCGACGGCGTGCGCGGCGTCGGCGTCGTGCTCCCCCATGGCCGCGAGGGCTTCGTCCAGGGCGGCGAGGTCGGCGTCGGTGCGGCGCTCGGCGGCCAGGCGTACGGCGGCCGGCTCGATGATGGAACGGACCTCGGCGAGGTTGCGCAACAGCGCGTGGTCGGCGCCGGTGGTGCCGCCGCCCTCGAACTGCCAGCGCAGCACGTCGGCGTCGAGCAGGTTCCAGTCGGCGCGGGCGCGTACGAACGTGCCGCGTTTCTGGCGTGCGTCGACCATGCCTTTGGCGGCCAGCACCTTCAGGGACTCGCGCAGTGCGGTGAGGCTGACGTCCAATTCGCTCTGCAGCGCGACGAGGTCGAGCGTGGCCCCCTCCGGGATGTCGCCTCCCAAGATGCGGCGGGCGAGCGCTTCCACGGTCTGGCCGTGCAGTCCGCGGCGGGCGTAGGGCGTCATGGCGTAGTGCCTTTCTCCTCGGATGTGAACGCTGCAATGATCACGCGGATGCCTTGACGACGCTCCACCCTCCGTCGACGACGAGGTGCGCTCCGGTGATGAAGGAGGCCTCGTCGGCTCCGAGGAACGCGATGGCGGCGGCCACCTCCTCGGGTGTTCCGAATCTTCGGGCCGCCGTCTCGGCGACGCTGCGTTGCCGGTCCTCGGGCGGCACCCGGTCCCAGGCGCCGGTGAGCACGGGGCCGGGCAGGACGGCGTTGACCCGCACCTCGGGCCCGTACTCCACGGCGAGCTGACCGCACAGGGAGAGCAGGGCGCCCTTGGAGGCCGCGTACGCGGGGTGTCCTGGCAGGCCTTTGTGCGCGTGGACCGACGAGGTGAGGACGACCGATCCGCCGACGGTGCGCAGGTCGGGCAGGACGGTCTTGAAGCCGATGAAGGATGCGGTGAGATTGACGGCGAGCTGCCGCTCCCAGGACGCGAGGGACATCCGGTCGGCCGGGGTGACGTCGACGGTGAACGCGTTGCTGACCAGCACGCCGACGGGTCCGTGGGTGTGGGCGGCGGCCGCGATCCGCTGCCAGTCCTGCTCGGCCGAGACGTCGGCGGTCACGAAGGTGGCCGTGCCGCCGTCCTTGGTGATGCGCTCGGCCACCGCCCGGCCGCGCTCCTCGGCGATGTCGGCGAGGACCACGGCGGCGCCTTCCTGTGCCAGGCGTTCGGCGGTGGCGGCACCGATGCCGGAGGCGGCGCCGGTGATCACGGCCGTTCGGCCGGTGAAGCGGGCGCCGTGCCCTCGTGACGGGTCCATGGTGTGGTTCGGCTCCTTCGTCGGGGGGTGGAAATGATGGGGGGTGGCGGGTGCCGGTGGTCTAGTGCCGGGTCAGTACCACCAGTTCGGCGTCGTGGTCGGCGCTCCACGCCAGGGGCAGTCCGTAGTGCAGCAGGTGTGCGCCGCCGTACGCGGTCGAGGACGCGGCGTCCGTGTAGGTGGCGGTGGGGTCGAGTCCGCGCAGCCGCAGCCGGGCGGGGCGGCCGGGCACGAGTGGGGCGCCGTCCAGCCGTCCGGTGCTGAACGCCGCGACGACGACGCGGTGGCCGTCCTCGGCGTCGTACTGCACTCCGCAGGTGGCGTCCCGCACCGTGCCCAGCAGGCGGGCCTCTCCGTGGTGCACGACGTCGCGGACCTCCTTGTAGCGGCTGATCCACCCGGCGGCTTCGGCGAGTTGGTCCGGAGTCCAGTGGCGCAGGTCGGCGCCGATGCCGAGCACTCCGCACATGGCGGTGACGAACCGGAAGGCGAGGCTGCGCGGGCGCGGGTCGAAGACGCCGCGGGCGTCGGTGACCCAGGAGCTCATCACGTGGGGTGCGTGCGCGTGCAGGAAGCCGTACTGGATGGCCAGGCGGTCCAGCGGTGCGGTGTTGTCGCTGGGCCAGACGACGTCGGTGCGCGCAAGGGTGGTGTGGTCGATGCGGCCGCCGCCGCCCGCGCAGCCCTCGACGGTGACGTCGGGGTGGGCGGTGCGCAGATGGTCCAGTACGCGCAGGTATCCGCGGACGTGTTCGGCGTCGAGGTCCAGGTGGTCCGCGAGGCCGGCTCCCGGTCGGCCGCGTTCGGTCGGCGGGCGGTTCATGTCCCACTTCAGATAGCTGATGTGATGGCCGGTCAGCAGCTCGTCGAGCGTACCGAGGACGAACTCCTGGACGTCGGTGCGGCCGAGGTCGAGCAGGAGCTGGTTGCGCACCCGGCGGGCGGGGCGGCCGTCGATGCGGTACACCCACTCGGGGTGCTCGGCGTACAGACGACTGGCCGGGCTGACGGCTTCCGGCTCGATCCACAGTCCGAAGTCCAGTCCCAGGGCCCGCACGTCGTCGACGAAGCGGTCGAATCCGTCGGGAAAGGCCGCCGGATCGGGCGACCAGTCGCCCAGTCCTCCGGTGTCGTCGGCGCGGCCGGTGAACCAGCCGTCGTCCACGACGAACAGCTCGGCCCCGATGTCCGCGGCCGCCTTGGCCAGTTCCAGCTGGCTCGCGGCGTCCACGTCGAAGCCGGTGGCCTCCCAGGAGTTGTAGAGGACCTTGCGGGGGCGGCGCAGTCGTCCGCCCGCGAGCCGTCGTTCGTAGCGGTGCCAGACGCGGGACAGGCCGTCGAGACCGTCCGGGCTGAAGGCGCAGGCGAGGCGGGGTGTGGTCAGGGTGTCCCCGGGGGCGAGCCGTACCGCGCCTTCGTGCGCTACACGGCCGGCCCGGACCCGCACCGTGCCGCCGGGTTCCGCCTCCGCGGCGATGTGCCAGTTGCCCGCCCATTCCAGGGCGATGCCGTACGTGGGGGCGGGTGCGTCGTGCGGGGCGGCCGCGTCCTGGACGGCGAGCCAGGGCGCGTACGCGTGTCCCGGTACGCCCTGGGAGCTGCCCATGGTGAAGGTGCCGCGGGTGAGGTCGAGTTGGGTGTGCTGGAATTCCTGCGACCACTGGCCGGTGAGGTACGTCAGCCGGGCCCCTTCGGTGACGGGAACGGTCACGGCGGCCGAGTCCAGCCGTTCCAGGCGCAGTTCTTCCTCGCCCGTGCAGGTCAGTTCGGTCCACCGGTGGATGACGTCGGTTCCCGGCACGGTGGCGTAGCACAGGGTCGTGCGCAGGCCCAGGACGTCGTCGGTGAACGCCAGCCGCAGTGTGCCGGGTTCCTCGACGGCGCCGTCGAAGGTCCACCACACGCCCCGTTCCCCACCCGGTCGCGAGGCGATGAGGTCGGCGCCGGTGAAGGGTCGCAGTCCCTGCGGCAGGTATTCGGCGGGGGCGGCGTCTGCGGGGGTGATGAAGTGGGTGCGGTGCGACCAGTCCAGCGCCGACGGCCCGTGCTCGGCGCCGTGCGGCCCCCATGCCTCCAGTTCGGCCCACGGGCCGTCCGGGGAGAGCCGCACGGTGTAGCCGGTGCGCTCGGTGCGCAGTGTCCAGCGCCGGGATGTCGTCACTTCACTGCTCCGAGGTTGAGGCCGGCCACGAAGTGGCGCTGGAAACGGAGGAACACGGCCACGGTGGGGGCGGCGGCGATGACGGATCCGGCGGCGATCACGTTCCACATGGACACGTACTGTCCCTGAAGTCCGATGAGGGCCGCGGTGATCGGCATCTTGGTGTCGCTGCGCAGCACGGTGATGGCCCACAGCAGGTCGTTGAAGATCCAGGTGAAGGACAGGGCGCTGAGCGCGGCGAGCGCGGGCCGGGTGAGCGGGAGGATGATGCGCCAGAAGATCTGCCAGGGTCCGGCACCGTCGACGACGGCGGCCTGCTGGATCTCGGCGGGGATCGCCCGCATGAAGCCGTGCAGGACGAAGACGTAGAAACCGACGCCGAAGCCGATCTGCACGCCGATCAACGCCGGCAGGGTGTCGTACAGGCCCATCAGTTCGCTGAGCTTCGAGACCGGGATGAGCAGGATCTGCGGAGGCAGCAGATTGCCGCCGAGCATCAGCAGCAACAGGGAGCGGCGGAAGGGCATTTCGTAGCGGCTGAGGGCGAACGCCGCCATGGCGGCGAGTGCGAGGGTCACCGCGACGCAGGGGATGGTGACGACCAGGCTGTTGATCAGGGCGCGCTGCTGGCCGCCGTCGGACCAGGCCTGGTGGAAGTTGTCCAGGGTGAAGGAGTGGGGGCGGCTGCCCAGACCGTGTGCGGCGATGTCGTCGAAGGACCGCAGGCTGGTCACCAGGACCAGGGCGATGGGCAGCAGCCACAGCACGGCCAGCGTCCCGGCGCCGAGGTGGAAGCCGGCCGTGGCGGCCCGCCGGCGGCGCAGTGCGGTGGTGGACGTGCCGGCACGGGTGGCCGACGTGCGGGGCCGGGTGGCGGACATCAGTCGGCCTCCCGGAAGGCGCGGACGAGGTAGGAGGCGATGACGCCGAAGGCCAGCAGGAAGATGACGACGGCCAGGGCGGAGCCGTATCCGAGGCGCAGGGACTGGAACGCGGTGGAGTACATGTAGGTGCTCAGCAGTTCGGACGAGTGGTAGGGGCCGCCCCGGGTCAGTGACCACACCACGTCGAAGGAGCGTAGCGAGTCGATGATGATCACGGACAGCACGACGGCGTTGACGCTGCGCAGTTGAGGGAGCGTCACATGGCGGAAGCGCTGGAGGCGTCCGGCGCCGTCGACCTTGGCCGCCTCGTAGAGTGCCGGGTCGATGCCTTTGAGGCCGGCGAGGTAGAGGACCATCACGTAGCCGATCTGGCGCCAGAGCGCGGGCACGATCACCGCGTACAGGGCGGTGTCCTGGTCGGCGAGCCAGGCGTGGCGCAGGCTGCCGAGGCCGATCCCGTCGAGGAGTTGGTTGAGTACGCCGTCGGGCTGGTAGATGGCCTGCCAGACGAGGGCGGTGGCGACGAGGGAGAAGACGACGGGCAGGAACAGCGCCGCGCGGTAGAAGCCGATGCCGCGTCGTTCCTGCTGGAGCAGCAGCGCGGCGCCGAGGCCGAGGAGTGCGGACAGTCCGCCGAACAGCACCAGCCACAGGACGGTGTGGCCGAGGGCGCTGCGGAAGATGTCGTCCCCGGCCATCTCGCGGAAGTTGCCGAGACCGACGAACTTCGGCGGCGACACGCCGTCCCAGCTGGTCAGAGCGAGGTAGAAGCCCTGAAGCGCGGGCCAGAACACCCACACGGCCTCGGCGAGGAGGGGGATGAGGACGAAGGCGAGCACGAGCGGGGGTGTGCGCCGGGGGCCCCGGCCCCGACCGCCGCTGGGCGGGGTCGGGGCCGGGGTCTTGCGTCGGGTGGCGGTCAGGACGGCCATGTCAGGCGTTCCAGATCTTCTGGGCGTCGCGCTGCCAGGTGGTGAGGATGCTGCCGACCTCCTTGGGCTTGGCGAGGAACTTGGTCAGCGCGGTGTCGGCGGTGGGCTGGAGGGCGTCGCTGGAGTCGCGGTTGAAGAACTGGGTGATCTCCGCGGCCGCCTCGATGTGTTTGCGGCCCTTCTTCACCAGGGGGGTGCCGGCGTCCTTCGCGTCGGGGTGGCAGGGCAGGACGGTGCCGGAGGAACCCTTGATGTAGAGCTCCTGCGCCTGCGGTGTCGCGAGGTACCCGAGCAGGTCGGACACCTGCTCGTGGCGTCCGGTGCGGGCGCTCGCGAAGTAGCCGTCGGTCGGCGCTTCCTCGGCGAGCGGCACCTTCGGGTCGATGACGGGGAAGCGGAAGAAGTCGATGTCGTCGAGCGCGTCCTTGGGGGCGGCGTCGGCGAAGAAGGTGCCGATCAGCATCATGCCGCTGCGGCCGTTGAGCAGGGAGGTCGAGGCGTCCTGGAAGGCGACGGCGGTGCCGTTCGGGTCGAAGAAGGGCAGCACCTCCTGCCAGCGGTCGAAGACCTTGCGCACCTCGGGGTCGTCGAAGCGGTGCTCTCCGGCGAGCAGCCGGCGGTGGTACTCGGCGCCGTTGATCCGTATGTCGAGGTAGTCGAACCAGGCGGAGGCGACCCACGCGGTGTTGCCGCCGGCGCCGAGCCCGATGGGGTCCACGCCCTTGGACTTGAGCTTGTCGCACAGGTCGAGGAACTCGTCCCAGGTCGAGGGCTCGCTCACACCCCACTTGGCGAAGTTCGACTTCCGGTAGAACATGCCCCACCAGTAGTAGGTGGTGGGCACGAAGACCTTCTTGCCCGACGTCGCGGTGCACAGCGTGTGCAGCGCCTTGGAGTAGCGCTTGAGGTCGGGTGAGGAGTTCCAGACGTCGTCGAGGCCGAGGAGCAGGTTCTTCTTGGCGTAGGCGTCGGCGACCGAGCCGGGGTACCAGGTGTACACGTCCGGCGGGTTGGCGGAGGTCAGGTAGGTCGGCAGCTGGGTGCGGAAGGTCTCGGCGGCGACGGTGTTCAGGCTGACCTGTCCGGAACCCTTCTTGCCGTAGGCGGCGACCACGTCCTGCATGGCGGCCTTGGCCTGCGGTGCCGACAGGTTGGACTGGAGGGTGACCGCACCCTTCGAGGAGGTCTTGGAGGAGGAACTGGAGGTGACACAGCCGCTGAGCAGCGCCGCCGTCCCGGTGGCGCCGAGTCCGGCGAGCACGTGCCGTCGGCTTGGCTGGTGGTTCGTCATGAGAGTCTCCCTGCGGATCCCCGCGGTGGGGGCGGCCCTCCTGACGGCCGGTGCCCCGCTCGCGGCGGATCCAGGTTCGCGTGGCTCTCCCGCCACGTCAAGATTAATTACTAATTTATTTGAACTGGATGAGGTGAACGCGCCCCCTGGTTCGCGGCGCCGTCCGCCGCGGCCGCGGGGGCGCGGAGCCTGGAACTGTCGCCGCCGGCGCCGCGGAGGCGGCCAGGGCCATGCCGACGGCCGCGGTGGAGGCCAGGCGGGTGGAACGGGATCGGGTCGGTCCGACTGCGGGTGAACGTGAAGCCACTTGCCTCTCCAGGAGGTCGGGAAGCAGAGAGGGACGCGATGCGGGCCACGCGGGGCCGACGGCGTCACGGCGACGACTGTGGCCCGGAGCCGAAACCCTGTCAAGATTAATTACTAATTTAATAGAAGCGCCTCGGGTCGAGGGCATGCCGACGGGCCGAACGCCACAGTGGGGGCGATCGGCAGGCCGGGTGCCGGAAGGGTGACCGCGCGCGGGCCGCGCGCACGGCGGACGGTGCGAGGACAGCGGAGCGCGCACGTCGGGGCGGCACCGCGGGACCCGTCACCCCACCGCGTCGTCGACGTGACCTACGCGCAGGTCAGGGGGCGTTCTGCACTTCACCACGGGTGGAGAACGTGACGGGTTCTCCCGGCATGATGTCGCCCGGCGGTATTCCGGGGTGGTGGCCGTCGCGCGGCGACGAGCGCTCGGTGCGCGGACCCAGCGTCAGCCGGGAGACGATGCGATAGCGGTCCCCGCGGTAGAGCGAGTGCACGTACTCCACCGGCCGGCCCTGAGCGTCGGAGGTGAGGCGCTCGAAGAGAAGGGCCGGTGAGAGTTCCGGTACGTCGAGCAGGTCCGCCTCGCCCCGGGTCACCACGGTGGGCTCGATCGCCTGCACCGCCTCGCTGACCTGGATGCCATGGCGTCGGCCGAGGTGCTCGTACAGGTCGCCGTTCTCCAGTTCGTCACTGGTCAGGTCCGGGACCAGATCCGCGGGAATGTACAGGTACTCGATCGCCATCGGAGACCCGTCGACCAGGCGCAGACGTGCCACGTACCGGATCCTGGCCGCGGGCGAGACGCGCAGCTTGCGGCCCACCCTGGCACCGGCCGACTGCGTGCTCACTTCGAGGAGCCTGCTGGTCCACTCCCCCACGGCCTGGGGCAGGCTGAAGGTCCGGCTGTCCTGGACCAGTTCCTGAGTGATCTTCTCGCTCGCCACGAACACGCCACGGCCGTGCTCGCGCACCAGCAGCCCGGCGACCACGAGTTGGTCCACCGCCGCGCGCAGTGTGGGCCGCGACACCCCCAGCTCGGCGCAGAGGGCGCGCTCGGAGGGAATCGCATCGCCCGGCCGGCGTTCCTCGACGAGTGCGAGGACGGCGTCGCGCACCTTCTCGCGCTTGAGTACCGCGCGGGAGGCTGCGGGGTCGATCTCCATGCAGGACTCTCGTTCGTCGTCGGGACGGGTTCCGGTGCGGCCCTGACCATAACTGGTCTGCTGGTAAGCCGACTTTAGTCGGGCTCGGCGCACACGAACCAGCCCACCAGTCGGTCGTACACGCACCAATTTCCTTTGCCTGAGGGGTACTTGACGGCCACATTGGTCTATGCCACCTTCGTCCGAGGCCGACTGGTAAACCGTCGGCCGGTCAACTGGTCAAGTGTGGTGTGTAGTTTCCCTCCAGCCCCCCAGAGGTGAACCATGCGATACCGCTCGTCCGCCCATGGTGTGCCTGAACGGCCGGGAGCCGCGACGTCCCGGTGAACTCCCGGCTCGTGGGACCGCGGGTTCGACGGCCCGTGTCCACCGACCGCTGTGCGCTGAGCGCCGTGGCCGCCGCGGGGCGATCCGCCGCCCTCACGCGGATCCCCCTGCGCCGTACCACTCCTTGAAGGCCCCCGATCGGCCCGCCCCGCCCTGGGCCGAGGCCCACTCGCCACGTCCGCCGACGTGTTCCACGACCGGTGGCGCAGCGCGCCCGAAAACACTCCGCAAAACCCCCGATCCTCCCGCCGGATGCGGGAGACTCCCCGAAAGGAACCCGGATGAGAACCCGTCCCGCCGCCGGCCGCCGCCGGTTGGCCCTGGCTCTGTCAGCGCTCCTGGGCAGCACCGCCCTGGCAGCCGTCCCGATGAACGCGACCGCCGCCGCGGCCGACGGCCTCGCCGTCCAGTACCGCACCAGCTCCGGCGGGGCCACCGCCGACCAGAGCGAACCCTGGCTCAAGGTGCGCAACACCGGAGCCTCCACGGTGCAGTTGAGCCAGGTGAAGATCCGCTACTACTTCAAGGCGGACTCGGCGAGCGCCTCCTACCGGTTCGCCTGCTCCTGGGCGGTCAAGGGGTGCGCGAACATCACCGGCACGTTCGGCACGCTGAGCCACCCCACCGCGACCGCGGACCGGTACCTGGAGATCGCCTTCACCTCGGGCGCCGGGACACTCGCGCCGGGCGCCGACACCGGCGACATGCAACTGCGCTTCTACCAGTCCACCTGGCAGACCCTGACCCAGGCGGACGACTACTCCTTCAACTCCTCCCTGACCTCCTACGCGGACTGGAACAAGGTCACCGCCCAGCTCGCGGGCAGCACGGTCTGGGGCACGGCGCCGGAGGGCAACGACCCGACCGACCCCACCGATCCGACCGATCCGCCCGGCGGCGGCCAGACGCTGTTCGACGACTTCGCCTACACGTCGCACACCGACCCGGCCCTCGCCGCCCACGGCTGGAACGTCCGCTCCAACTCCGGCGGCCCCGGCGTGCCCAACGCCACCTGGGACCCGTCCAAGGTCACCTTCCCCACCGTCTCCGGCAACTCGGTGATGAACCTCCAGACGTCCACCGCGGGCACCGCCGAGTCCACCAGGCAGACCGAAGTCGTCTCCAAGAGCACGAAGTTCAAGAACGGCACGTACGCGGCCCGGGTGAAGTTCACCGACGCCCCGGCCTCCGGACCCGACGGCGACCACCTGGTGCAGACCTTCTTCACCATCAACGACCTCAAGGCGCCGATGGCCGACGACTACTCCGAGTACGACGTCGAGTACCTGCCCAACGGCGGCTGGGGCGAGACCGGCAACATCCTGTACACCACGTCCTGGGAGACCTACAACCCGGACCCCTGGCAGGCCGTGAACCAGCACACCGAGGCCCGCCAGAGCTACGCCGGCTGGCACGACCTGATCGTCACCATCGACAGCAGCAGCATCAAGTACTACATCGACGGTCAGCTCTTCGGCACCCACGACGCCCAGTACCTGCCCGAGCGGCCGATGTCGATCAACTTCAACCAGTGGCTGATCGACCTCAACGGCCAGACCTCCACCACGGCTCGCGCCTACGACGAGCAGGTCGACTACGTCCTGCACGTCAAGGACCAGGTCCTCACCCCGGCGCAGGTTGCCGCCAAGGTGGCCGCCTACCGCAGCGCCGGGACGGCCTTCGTGGACGAGGTCCCGGCCTCCTGACCCCGGCCCTCGCAGGGGCCATCTCCCCGTCCCGGCCGCGGACATGAAGCCGCCGGGACGGGGACGCCGGACGGCACCCGGGCCGTGGACACGCCGCCCGACCAGGCCGGTGGCCGTGCCGCTCCGGCCCGGCGGCCGCTGTTGCGATCACCATGACGCAGGTATCGAATGAACCGTGAACACACCTGACCGCAACGGAACCGTCCTCCACCGCACCGGCTCTGGGAGACATCATGGCCGCAAAGCCTCCGGTGCCCCCGTTCACCCGGGAGAGCGCGATCACCAAGGTGCGCCTCGCCGAGGACGCATGGAACACCCGGAACCCCGAACAGGTCTCGCTCGCCTACACGGTCGACAGCCGCTGGCGCAATCGTGCCGAGTTCGTCGAGGGACGGGCGGAGATCGTCGCCTTCCTCACCCGCAAGTGGACCAGGGAGCAGGACTACCGGCTGATCAAGGAGCTGTGGGCGTTCACCGAGAACCGGATCGCGGTGCGGTTCGCCTACGAGTGCCACGACGACTCGGGCAACTGGTTCCGCTCCTACGGGAACGAGAACTGGGAGTTCGACGACGAAGGCCTGATGCGGGTACGTCTGGCATGCATCAACGACCTCCCCATCACGGAGGAGGAGCGCAGGTACCACTGGCCGCTGGGGCGCCGCCCCGACGACCACCCGGGGCTGAGCGACCTCGGGTTCTAGATCGCGTACCGCCCGGCCGCCCTGCAGGGGGCGACGACGAGGGACGACACCCGGAAGGCCCCGAAAGGCACACCCAGGCGACCCGGGCACGGCACACCCCCGGGGGGAATGGACATGCCCCGGGGGAATCGGCACCTGGGCCCACCGCGGGAAAGCTCGGCGCAGCACCGCCGCGCCGCGCCCGTCAGCACTGAGGCCGACGCCCGTGGTTCGCCGCGTGCTTGCGCCGTCCCTTCTTCTTACGGCGTCGCTTCGAGGACATGGGAACACCTCCTTCGCTTCGGCCGGGGATCAGAGGTCCGACGGCGCGTTCGCGCGGCCGGAACCTCATCAGCCTGCTCGTCAGACTTCCTCAGCCTGCTGGGCGCGGAGTTCCGCCCGGTCCATTTCCGTCCGTCGCTCCAGCTCGTCGTCGTCGGGGCGCAGCGGCAGGCCCCGCCCATGGCCCGTGTCCGGGTCGCCTTCGACTTGTTTGTTGGACTTGTGATGGTGAGCCACCGTCAGTCCCTCCCTCGCGGGCATCGCGACCTGTGTTGCCCGCTGCCGCCGCTCTGCTGGGGCCGCCTGTCATCCGGCCGGCGCCGCCCGTGGCGGCAGCTGCTGTCGCGGTTGAGGTGTCCATAGACCAAATTCCACTCAAACAACTGCGCGGACAACCCGCAACCGGAGGCCTGCGGCCGGGCCGCAGGCCTGACCGGGACACGATCAGCGAGGACAGCCGACTGCCTCGACGTGTGCGCGGGGTGGCCCTGAGTCACGGCACGCGGTGCCAGGCAGGATCACGACAATGAGTGCCGGGCGGGCCGGCGGTCAAGGGGCGATGCCCACCCCGTCGATACGGCTCCAGGACCTCTCCTGCGCGACGGTCATGGCCGGCCACGACAGCCCGCCCGGCCGCGGCCGGACCCGGGACGCGTACGGAGCGGGGCGGAAGTCCGGGGCGTAGAAGCACCCGGTGCCGTAGGCGCGGTCGAACCGGGCACACGACGAGGTGACGGACCGCGGTGTCGGCTTCTTCCCCGTCCGCACCCAGGCGTCGAGCGCGGAGATCGAGTTGGCGTACTCCGAGTCGCTGAGCTCGCTGTGTTCGCTCTCCTCGGTGAAGGTCTGCACGAGGTGCTTCCCGCGGTGCGCGCCCTCGACGCTCGCACGGTAGGCGGCCTCGTGCTCGACGAACGCGGTGGGGTCGTCGATGGCGTGCATCGTGAGCACCGGCAGGGAGATCCGCCCGGTCAGGTCGCTGTCGTAGGACAGATCGCGGCGGGCGGCGGGGTCCGCGGAGAAACGCTCGACACCCTTGTTCAGCGCTTCGTCGTCGTGCGAACCGGAATACCGCACGCGCGCGTTGTCGAAGGGATTCCGGTCGCCGAGCCGGTTGTGCACGATGTCGCGGAAGGTGAACACGGAGAAGCGCAGGTGCGACTCCAGCGTCCGCTCGGGGATGCGCGTCACCGCGAGGATGTCGTCGAGGTTGCGCTGCTGGAGCGCGGTGCGGTCCTGGGGAGCGGACGCGTATCCCGTGCACTCCTGCAGACGCGCACGCAGTCCCGCCGTCGTGAGCGTGGAGGCGGGACGCAGGCCCTGCCACAGCGGGTACTGCGGCTCGTCGGGGCGCGGCAGGTTCCGGCAGTAGTACTGGTAGACCACGCGCAGATCGACCCGGTAGTCGTATCCCCGGGAACCGCCGGCCAGGACGCCGCTGGTGAGCAGGGCCCCGTCGTAGGGGCCGCCCTTCTTGCCGTACTCCTCGACGACCTTGGCCGCGACGTCGCCGCCCCAGGACTGTCCGTGGACATAGGTCCGCTCCGGCCTGCCGAACTCGTCCACGAACAGGCGGCGCAGGTGCTCCGTGTCGGCCGCCGCCATCCTGGTTCCGTAGCCGCCCCTGCGGTAGGACGAGCCCGCCCAGGCGTACCCTTCGTCGACCATCACCGCCCAGCGGTCCAGGTCGCCGACGCTGCGCTGGGGATCGGACTCGTCGCCCAGGTCGGGCCCGCCGTGCGCGTGGACGACCAGCGAACCGTTCCATTGCTTGGGGACGGCGATCGCGTAGTACGCGCCGTCGGAGTCCCGGCCCGTGTAGCAGGTCGCCTCGTCGCCGACGCCTGCCGGGCAGGTGGTGATCCCGGGACCCGACGGCGCGGCCTGCGCCGGGCCGGTGCCGCTCACCACTCCGGCGAGCAGGCCCGCGACACCCATGGCCAGTGCCATGCGGTGCCGCGTCCGGGGTGGCGGGGGCTGGTTTCGACGTGAGCTGCGCAAGGCGACGCTCCTCAACTCGGTGGCGCGCCGTCGCGCCGAGCGTGGCGATGCTAGGAGCGCACCGGCCCGCACACCATCGAGGAGGGAGTTGTGTTCATACTGTGCGCGCATCCGGCGCACGAGGCGGACCGAGAACACGCGCATGGGGACGGGCTGTTGATCCGGTACTGCGTCACGCGGTGGTTCTGGACGTGTCACGGCGCTTTCCACCCGCAGGTGTGACGGCGCGTCGTGAGGGTCGTGCACCGCCAGGTGTGACGGAGCGCGGCGGGGTCGCCGACGGCGGGAGGGACGGAGGGCGGGGGCCGTCAGCGCTCCTGAAGTGCCGCCAGGGCATGGACCGTCGACGAGGTCTGCGGGTACAGACGCCGGTAGAGGGCGTACAACTCCTCGTAGCGCCCGGTGTTCTGCGCGTCGGGCGTCACCACCTCGCGCACCGGGTTCCAGTCCTCGACGGTGACGTCCGCGACGAGCTGTGCTGCGAGCAGCGCGTCGCCGTAGCCGGCGCCGATGGTCGTGGTCCGCACCTCCTGCGGACGGCCGGTGATGTCGGAGACGATCTGCGTCCACAGGGAGCCCTGGGTGCCGCCCCCGACCGCGACCACGCGTCGGATGTCCCCGCCGGCCGCCTCGATGACCTCGATGTTGTGGCGGACACCGAATCCGGTGGCCTCCAGGGCTGCCCGGTAGAGGTCGCCGCGGGTGTGGGACAGGGTGAGTCCGGCGATCACTCCGCGGGCGTCCGGGTCCATGACCGGGGTGCGCTCGCCGGAGAAGTACGGGAGCATCAGCAGGCCGTTGGCGCCGGGGCCCGACTCGGCCGCCAGACGGGTGAGTTCGGTGTGATCGGTGCCGGTGAACAGGTCGCGCAGCCAGTTGGTGACGGCGCCGGAGGTGGCCATGCCGCCTGCCAGGTTGCGGGTGCCCGGGAGCGCGCCGACCGTGCCCCACAGGGACGGACTGGTGAGCGGCTCGGGCACCGTGTGGATGAGAAACATGGTGGTGCCGTACATGAGCATCAGATCGCCGGTGTTCTGCGCGCCCACGCTCAGCGCCTCGGCCCAGGCGTCGATGGTGCCGGTGGTGACGGGGATGCCGGCGGGCAGTCCGGTCTCCCGGGCGGCCCGGGCGGTGAGCGTGCCGGCCGCCTCGCCTGGCCAGCGCAGCGGCGGGAGCTCGATGCCTGGTGCCACTTCGGCGGCCCAGGGGGCGTACCACTCGCAGGCGAGGGTGTCGTAGAGCGGGGTGCACTGGCTCGCCGAGTGGTGGTCGAGGACGTAGTTCCCCGTGAGGTTCCCGACCAGCCAGGAGCTCGGCATGTACAGGCGCCGGGCCCGGGCGTAGAGCTCGGGCTCCTCGTCGGCGATCCAGGCGATCTTCGGCCCCGCCGCCTGGGTGGAAAGGGCGGATCCGCCGCGGCGGATGATCTCCTCCGCGCCGAGCCGTTCCTCGATGCGCCGGATCTGGCGCACGGAACGCGTGTCCACTCCGTAGAGCACGGCGGGGCGCAGCGGGGCGTCGTGCTCGTCGGTCAGCAGGACACAGGGCCCCATGCCGCTGACCCCGACGGCGACGACGCCGGTGTCTCCGGGTGCGGTCAGCTCCCGGGCGAGTTCGGTGAACTCGCGCCACCACACCGAGGGGTCCATCTCGAAACGGCCGGGACCGGGTCTCGTGGGGGTGTGCTCCCGGACGGCGGAACGGATCGGGGCACCGTCGAGGCCGACGAGGACGCCTTTGCTGCTCGACGTACCGATGTCCACACCCATGACCGCGTCGCGAGGCATGACGAGCACTCAGGCGTCGCGGCAGATGACGAAGGCGGGGAACGGGTGCCGGCCGGGCCGGTCACCGATCTCGTCGATCGCCGCCCGGATGTCGCGGAGCCGGCCCGGGGCCATCTCCAACGGCGGCTCGTCGGGCTGGTAGGTGGTCCGGATCGGGTAGTCCACGCCGGGCTCACGCGTCATCTCGATGTGGCACCCGAGCACATGGGTCACCGGACGGCTGTCCGCGAACTCGATCAGGCGGTCGACGGTCCGCGTGAAGGCCGGCCAGTCCGCCACGTACAGCCGGCCGGGGTAGACCGTGTCGCCGGTGAGCAGGAATCCCGTCCAGGGGTCGAAGTAGGTGACCGCCGCCTCGTGGTGCCCAGGCGTGGAGAAGCACTCCAGCACACGGTCCCCGAGGTCGATCCGTGCCACCCGGTCGGGATCCTCGCGGAACCCGAAGTAGTCCCATGCGGTGTCGAGTCGGGCTCCCACGACCTGGGTGTCCGGGCGGTCCGTGAACTGCGCGTCCGCGGCGATGTGGTCGCCGTGCGGATGGGTGTGCAGTACGAGCAGCCCGTACCCGTCGTGCGGGTGCCGGCGGAGCCGGTCGGCGATCAGACCGTCGACGACGCGCCGCAGCGGGAAGTACTCGGCGGACGCGGTGGCCCCGGTGTCCAGCAGCACCGCCCGCTCGCGTCCGAAGAGCAGGAACATGAACGGCGCCTCGTAGTCGATCGCCATGTTCTGCCGGAGGATGAAGGTGTCCTCGTCGTACGCATGGACCTGGATGTCGGCATCCGTGTTGTGCTTCGCCGACGGTGATCCGTGGTCCCACCGGACGTCCAGCGGGCGGGACCCGTGCACCGCGGGTGCCGGGCCGGACGAGCGCTTGTCTGCGTCCACGACGCCTCCCCTCGTGCGTCGTCTTTGCGGACCGGGTACGGCGCACTTCTCGTCCGGGGCAGGCACTGGCGCGCCGCCGCCCGGAAACTAACACGGTCCGCCAAGTCCCGCATGCGCGCGGTGACCGGCACCGGCGCGATTTCCTACGGGGGCGACGACCGGCAGACGACCGGCACGCGCGCGCGGGATCGGTGACCGGCCCAGGAGCGGTCGGGCGCGGGCACAGCGGACGGCCGCGCCACCGTCACGCACCTACGCCCCGCCACACCACAGTCACGCACGCACGACCGGCCACACCACAGTCACGCACGCACGACCGGCCACACCACAGTCACCCACGCACGCCCGGCCACACCGCGATCACGGACCTACCCCCTCCGGCCCCGACTCCCCGCCGTCCTCCTGCGGCACGGCGTATCCGGGGACGGAGGGCCATCGCACGGTCAGCACCACCGACTCCTCCTCGGCGACCCAGGAATGATCCACTCCCCGGCCCCACACGACGTAGTCGCCCTGCTCCGCCAGCACGACGCTGCGACCGGGCAGCTCGACGCGGAAGCGGCCGCTGACGAGGACCTGGAGAGCCGTGCGTGTCTCTCCCCGCACCCACTGCTCGCGCCGCTCGCCGCGTGGGTGGACGCCCCATTTGATCTCCACG
The DNA here is from genome assembly GCF_039543605.1 of Streptomyces siamensis. NCBI lineage: Bacteria > Bacillati > Actinomycetota > Actinomycetes > Kitasatosporales > Streptomycetaceae > Streptomyces > Streptomyces siamensis. Next base: position 183,727 of record NZ_BAABKB010000004.1, read on the forward strand.
GCCTCGCTCCGGCGGGGATCGCCGGGCTCCTTGAAATGCCCGAGCAGCCAGCCCCGGTCCAGTGCCGCGTCCTTGCCGGCGTTGCCCACGTACACGCTGTCGTCCATGCGCCCGAAGCTAACACCCGCCCCGCTCCGCTCCGCGACCCGCGGCGCGATCGGCGCAGGCCGACGGCACCGGACTCGGGGGTCTGACCGGACGGCAACGGCGTCACGCGTCGCCGGTGCCCGGCCCCGCCGGCGTGCAGGGACGTCCGGCGCTGCTCTCGCGGACCACCAGCCGGTGACCGGCCGTCAGCGTGGTCGGACGGGTGGCCGGTTCGTCCGACATCCGGTCCAGCAGCGCCGCCACGGCCATGCGGGCGATCTCCCGCTTGTCCGGTGAGACGGTGGTGAGCGAGGGCACCGCGTAGCGGGACTCCTCCAGATCGTCGAAGCCGACCACGGCCATGTCGTGCGGGACTTCGACGTGCCGCTCGTGGGCCACGCGCAGTGCGCCCGACGCGAGGAGGTCGGAGAAGCAGAAGACCGCGTCCGGGCGGTGGTCCAGGTCGAGCAGGCGGCTCATCGCCTCGGCCCCCTCGGCCCGTCCGAAACTGCGCACCGGGGGCGCGAGGCGGGGGTCGTAGGGGACGCCGGCCGCATGGAGGGCGGTGAAGTAGCCGTGCATGCGCTGGGCGGAGGTGGCGAACGGCGGGTCGGTCTGATGTCCGATCACGGCGATCCGCCGACGGCCGAGTGCCAGCAGGTGCTCGGTGGCCTCGCGCGCCGCCGCGGCATTGTCGATCAGGACGTGATCGGCGGCGATGTCGTACGAGCGCTCGCCCAGCAGGACGAGCGGCACCGTCTGCTCCAGGGCCGCCAGCCGTGCCTGGTCGAGCCTGAGGGGGCTGAGCAGGACGCCGTCGATCAGCGAGTCGGTGAGTCCGCTGGCGATGCGCAGTTCTTCGTCGGGGTCGCCTCCGGTGTCCTCGATGAGCACCGTGTAGCCGTGTTCCTTGGCCGCCACGACGACTTCGGCGGCGAGTTCCGCGAAGTAGGGGGCGACGAGTTCGGGGAACGCCAGGGCGATGATGCCGCTGCGGCCGGTACGCAGGTGGCGCGCGGAGGCGTGAGGACGGTAGTCCAGTTCCGCGATCGCCCGCTCGACGCGCAGCCGGGTCGGTTCGGCGACCTTCGCGGCGCCCCGCACCACGTTCGACACCGTCTTGATGGACACACCCGCGCGCGCGGCGACGTCCTTCATGCGTGCTCCGGCCACGTCCCCGCCCTCTGTGCCGCCCTCCATGGTTCCGATGTCACCTTACCCCCTGGTTCCAACGTTGGAACAGAAGCACTCGACGGAGCGCTCCGGGCACCCGCCCAGCCACGGCCACCAATTCACCAGTGTCGACGCGACCTATTGACGACCGCAGTCGAACTAAGTACAACGTTGGAAACTTCTCGGGCCGATCCACTCTGAGCCGCTTCACATCAACGATTACAACGTAGAACCTCCTGCCTCCCGGGCCCGCTGCTGTGGAAGGACGCACACTCATGCCGGAGCGAACCGGGCACGTCCCACCCTCGGCGCCGTCACGCCGTCTCCTCCTGCGGGCGGCGCTCGCGCTGGGGACGACCGCCGCCGGCGCCACTCTGACCGGCTGCGGCAACACGCTCGCACAGGGATTCACCGGCGGCGCGCCCGCGTCGGCCCGGCTGAACTTCTGGAATCCGTTCACCGGTGGCGACGGAGCACGCATGGTCGCCATGGAGAAGGCCTACGGTGCCGGCCACCCCGGCACGACCCTGAAGTCCTCCACCTTCGTGTGGGGCAACCCCTACTACACCAAGCTCACGCTGGCCACGCTCGGCGACCGCCCTCCCCAGGTCGCCGTCGCCCACCTGTCCAAGGTGCCGACACTCGCCGAGGCCGGCCTGCTCACCGAGCTCGCCCCCGAGGCGCTGGCCCGGCACGGCATGACGGCCGAGCGGTTCGACGCCAAGCCCTGGGCCAAGGCGCATCTCGACGGCTCGCTCTACGCGGTGCCGCTCGACACCCACCCCTTCGTCCTGTACTTCCGCACGGACATCGCCAAGAAGGCGGGACTGCTCGACGGCAGCGGGCAGTTGACCGCCATCGACGGTCCCGACCGGTTCATCGACGCGCTGAAGGCGGCCAAGGAGGTCACCAAGAACTGGGGCGGCTCGGTGGCAGCCATCAAGGACGCCTCCACCCAGTACCGGCTCTTCCTCTCCCTGTACCACCAGCTGACCAGCTCTCCCCTGGTCACCGACCAGGGCAGGCGCGTCAGCATCGACACCGGCGCGGCCGAGGAGGCGCTCGCCTACATCCGGCGGATGACCGTCGAGGAGAAGGTCCTGCCCACCGGCGTCGACAGCCCCGGCGCCATCACGCTGCTGACCACCGGCAAGGCCGGCTTCCTCATGGACGGCGTGTGGCAGGTGGTGGCCGTGCAGGACGCGAAGGTCGCCTTCGACATGCGGCCGTTCCCCCGCATCTTCACCGACCGCCCCTACGCGTGCTTCGCCGATTCACACGCCCTGGTGCTGCCCAAGGCGCCGTCCGCCAAGGCACAACGCCTCGACACCTCACTGGAGTTCGTGCGCGCGATGCTCGGGTCGAGTCAGCTCTGGGCGGAGGGCGGCCATGTGCCGGCCTGGCTGGCCACGCAGCGCTCGGCCGCGTACAAGAAGCTGGTCCCGCAGTCGCACTACGCCGCTGCCGCCGACGGAGCCGTCTACGACCCGGTCGCCTGGTACGGCGGAGCGGGCAGCACCCTGCAGATCGTGGTGGGCGACGCCGTCACCTCCGTGTTCACCGGCGCCAAGAGCCCCCGGGCGGCAGCCGCCGCGATGCGTTCGCGGCTGCGCAAGCAGGCGGACACGGCGTCCCCCGTCTGAGCGGCACCGCACGGCACCGCCTCCCGACACCCCTGGACTTCGCAAGAAAGGTCTGCCCGTGGCTGCCACCGCACTGCCGGCTTCCGCCGCCTCTCCACCGACACGAACGACCCGCTGGGCCGGTCCCGCCATGATGGCCCCCTTCGCGGTCCTCTACGCCCTCTTCCTGGTCGGCCCGCTCCTCTACATGCTCGTGGCGAGCTTCTTCGACACCTCCCTGCTCAAGGGCGGGCTGGGACACTGGGTCGGGTTCGCCAACTACGGTGACGCGCTGAGCGATCCGGAGTTCTGGCGCACGCTCAAGCACATCCTGTGGTTCACCGTGCTGACCACGGTTCCCCTGGTACTGCTCAGCCTCGTCCTCGCGGTCCTCGTCGACCGGTTCGTGCGCGGCCGGTGGTTCCTGCGGTTCGCGTTCTTCGCTCCCTTCCTGATCCCGTCCGCCGTGGTGTCGCTGCTGTTCATGTACATCTACGCGGACCAGGTCGGGCTCGCCCAGGACGCGATCAAGGCCGTCGGGGTGGACACTCCCCCGTCCTGGCTCGGCGACCCGGACTGGACCATGGTGTCCATCGCCGCCGCGACGGTGTGGTGGACGATCGGCTTCAACTTCGTGCTCTACCTCGCCGGCCTCCAGGACATCCCGCGCGAGGTGCACGAGGCCTCGGCGATCGACGGTGCCGGACCGTGGCAGCGCATCCGGCACATCGTCGTGCCGCTGCTGGGCCGCACCACGGTGCTGGTGACGGTGCTCCAGGTCATCGCCTCACTGAAGGTGTTCGACCAGATCTACATGATGACCGGCGGCGGCCCCGACGGCGCCACGAAACCGACCCTGGAACTCATCTACGACACCGGCTTCACCGAGGGCCGGGTCGGCTACGCCTCCACCCTGTCCATGCTCCTGTTCGTGGTGATCCTGATCGTCTCCGCGGTCTGGTTCGCCCTCGTCCGCCGTGCCGAGAGGGACCAGTGAGATGACCGCGACACTCACCGAACAGCCCGCGGCGACACAGCAGCCCGCCACGTCCGCCGTCACGGGCCGCACCCGTGACTCGGAGAAGCTCTTCAACCGCATCGCACTGGGTGTGGTGATCGCCCTGGCCGTGCTGTGGCTCGTCCCGCTGCTCTGGGCGCTGGCCACCTCCGTCCGGCCCGCCCAGGAGGTCGTCACCGACCCGACGGGCTGGTTCACCGCCCACCCCACCCTGAGCGCGTACGGCGATCTCTTCGCCAAGGGCAAGCTGCCCTACTGGTACGCCAACAGCTTCATCACGTCGGCGCTGACGACCGTCCTCACGGTCGTCGCCGGATCGCTGGCCGCGTTCGCCCTGTCCCAGACGAGGTTCCGCGGACGCCGCTCCATGTATCTGCTGCTCCTCGCCGGACTCATGGTCCCCGGACAGGTGCTGATGATCCCTCAGTTCCTGACGCTCCAGGAGGCGGGGCTCCTCAACACCTACTGGGGCGTGGTGCTGCCCCAGGTCCCCAACGTGGTGGCCGTCTTCGTCTTCAAGCAGTTCTTCGACGGCATACCCCGCGAACTCATCGACGCCGCCCGCGCGGACGGCGCCGGATACCTGCGCACCTACTGGCAGATCGTGATGCCGGTGTCGAAGCCCGTGGTGTCCGCGGTGTCGATCTTCGTCTTCGTCGGCGTCTGGAACAACTTCCTGTGGCCCCTGCTGGTCGTGACCGACCCGGAGATGATGACGCTTCCCGTCGGACTCACCTCCGTCCAGGACGTGTTCGGCGTCCCGTACGCGCAACTCATGGCGTCCTGCGTGCTCGGCGCCATCCCGCTGATCGCCGTGTTCACGCTCTTCCAGCGGCACATCGTCGAAGGCATCCAAGGCACGGGCCTGAAGTGACCGATGCGCCGCACCGGCCCCCGGCCGTTCATCGCCCTGCACACCCGAGAGAGAGGCACCACATGCACACCGCCCGGTTCATCATCGACCCGGAGTTCTCCATCGCCGATGTCGACCGGCGTCTGTACGGGTCGTTCGTGGAACACATGGGACGCTGTGTGTACACGGGCATCCACGACCCGGAGCACCCCACCGCGGACGAGGCCGGCTTCCGCGGCGACGTGGCCGACCTGGTGCGGGAACTCGGCACCGGCCTGGTGCGCTACCCCGGCGGCAACTTCGTCTCCGGGTACCACTGGGAGGACGGTGTCGGACCGCTCGCCGAGCGGCCGCGGCGCCTGGACCTCGCCTGGCGCTCGATCGAGACGAACCAGGTCGGCACGAACGAGTTCCTCGGCTGGGCCAAGGGCCTCGGCCTGGAACCCATGATGGCCGTCAACCTCGGTACCCGGGGCATCGACGCCGCCCGCGCCCTGGTCGAGTACTGCAACCACCCCGGCGGGACGGCCTGGTCCGACCTGCGCATCAAGCACGGCGTCGCCGATCCGCACGGCGTGAAGCTGTGGTGTCTGGGCAACGAGATGGACGGCCCCTGGCAGACCGGACACAAGACGGCGACGGAGTACGGACGCCTGGCCGCCGAGGCCGGCAAGGCCATGCGCCAGGTGGACCCGAGCATCGAACTGGTCGCCTGCGGCAGTTCGAACTCGACGATGCCCACCTTCGGCACCTGGGAACGCGAGGTCCTGGAGCAGACGTACGACGAGGTCGACTACCTCTCCCTGCACGCCTATTACGAGGAACTGGACGGCGACCGGGCCAGCTTCCTCGCGTCGGGCGCGCACATGGACCGCTACATCTCGGACGTCGTGTCCACGGCGGACCACGTACGCGCGGTACGTCACGCCAAGAAGCGCATCCGCCTGTCCTTCGACGAGTGGAACGTCTGGTACGCGGCCCGCTTCCCCGGGGAGCGGAACCTTGAGACCGCCGAGACGCCGCGGCTGATCGAGGACACCTACAGCGTCACGGACGCCGTGGTCGTGGGCTCGTTGCTCATCACACTGCTCCGCCACGCCGACCGTGTCGCCGTGGCGTGCCTCGCCCAACTGGTCAACGTCATCGCTCCGATCCGCACCGAACCGGGCGGGGCCTCCTGGCGTCAGACCATCTTCCACCCGTTCGCGCAGGCCGCCCGTTTCGCCACCGGCCGCGTGCTGCGTACGGAGATCAACGGCAGCAGGATCGACACGGACCGGCACGGGGACGTCACCGCCCTGGACGCCGTCGTCACCCACGACGAGACGGACGGTTCCCTCACGGTGCTCGCCGTCAACCGCGCGCAGGACCGGCCGTTGAAGCTGGAGGCGGCGTTGCGGGGTCTCCCGGGCGGCTACCGCCTGGAACAGCATCTGGTCCTCACCGACGACGACCACGACGCCGTGAACACCGAGGCGGAGCCGAACCGGGTGGTCCCGCGCCCGGCGACCGGCGCTCATGTCACCCCCGACGGCGTGCTGGAGGCCGAACTCGCGCCGGTCTCCTGGAACGTCATCCGGCTGGTCCGCGCGGACTCTCCACGCCGTCCGGGCCCTCCATGACGTCCTGCTCGGAGCCGGAGGCAGGTGCACCCGCCTCCGGCTCCGAGCGGGGCGAAGTACCCCGCCGGATCACCCGTGACCGGCCCGGCACCGGTCGTCCCCCTCCGCCGGACGACGGCGCCACGGCGCGGGAGACGCAGGTCACACTCGCTCACCTGTCACATTCCGCCGAGTTGCCCGGTCAGCCATACGTCACTGCAAACTCGGCCAGGAGATCGTCATGGATTCGCGTCTCAACTACTTCGGCAACGCCCTCGCGGGGAAGGTTCTGAAGCACGTCAACTCGGCCGCCAAGGTGCTGTCGGAGTCGGGGCTGCCGGCCGCCACCCAGGAGCTGGTGAAGATCCGCGCCAGCCAGATCAACGGGTGTGGCTTCTGCACCGACATGCACACCAAGGAGGCCACTCTCGCCGGGGAGACCGCGGTGCGGCTCAACCTGATCGCCGCCTGGCGGGAGGCGACGGTCTTCACCGACGCCGAGCGCGCCGCGCTGGAGCTGGCGGAGCAGGGCACCCGGGTCGCGGACGCGGCCGGCGGTGTCGGCGACGAGGCCTGGGCGAACGCCGCCAAGTACTACGACGAGGACCAGCTCGTCGCACTCATCTCCCTGATCGCCGTCATCAACGCCTACAACCGCATCAACGTGATCAACCAGCAGCCGGCGGGCAGCTACCGTCCCGGCCAGTTCGGCTGAGCAATTCCGGTCCGGCCGGACACCCACGGCCCGTCTTCTCGTCGCCGCGGCCCGCGACGAGAGGGCGGACTTCCGGTGTCGGCCGGTCCCACGGAGCATGCGGCGGCCGGCGGCCGGACACGCCGGCCGCGAGGAAGCAGAGGAATCAAGGGACTCCGGGCACTCGGCGAGTGGCCACGTCAGCCCGTCGTCGGCGGTCGTTGTGCAGGCCATCGAGTGCCGTGGGCGCACTGCTGTGGCGGCTTGTAGCATGGTGATCTCGGGGTCTGAAGGGACGACCATGCACGCTGGGGACGACGCCGGCTCCCTCGACCGGGCGACGAAGGACTTCCTGGCGGCGCGCCCGCAGCTCTTCGGTATCGCGTACCGCATGCTGGGCAGCTCCGTGGAGGCCGAGGACATCCTTCAGGAAGTGTGGCTGCGGTGGCAGAACGCCGACCGCACGAACATCCTCGAACCGGCGGCCTTCCTGACGACCGTCACCACACGTCTGGCCATCAACCACGCCCAGTCCGCCCGGGTGCGGCGGGAGTCGTACACCGGCCCGTGGCTTCCCGAGCCGGTCGACACGAGTCAGGATCCGCAACTGGGCGCGGAGCGGGCCGAGGCGCTCGAACTGGCCGTTCTCGTTCTGCTCGAGAAGCTGAACCCGGTCGAACGCGCCGCATATGTCCTGCGGGAAGCCTTCGACTACCCCTACAAGCAGGTCGCGGACATGCTGGACACGAGCGAGGCCAATACCCGCCAGCTCGTGAGCCGTGCGCGCAAACACCTGGCCGCCGAGCGCAGGGAGCAGGTCAGCCCGGCCGATCACCGACGCCTGCTGGAGGTGTTCGTCACCGCCGCGCAGACGGGCAATCTGACGGAGCTCGAGGATGTGCTCGCCGCCGATGTCGTCAGCTATGCCGACGGCGGCGGAATGCGCGGCGCGTCGAGGGTTCCGGTCGTCGGACGCCCGCACGTCTCCAAGTACCTCGTCGCCTTCCGGCCGCGGTTCTGGCCTCAGTCGGACGTCCGGTGGGTCGAGGCCAACGGCCGGCCGGCCGCTCTCGTCACGTCCGGCGGGAACCCGATGGCCCTGCTGTCCATCGATGTGTCGGCGGACGGGATCGACCGTCTGATGTGGGTGCTGAACCCGGACAAGCTCGCGCCCTACATGGCATCGCTGAACACCTGAGCGCCGCTCTGCCACAGGGGTGCGTCGCGGCCGTCGCCGGCCCACCGGTCCGGCACCGCTGCCCGTCTCCCAATGGATGAACGGACGCCTGTCACAGGGCGCGCCGTCGCACCGTCACGCGGGCGCCCCTCCCACCATGGCTCACAGCATGCGGAATCCGAGAAGAGGAACATGACGTCCCCTGTGAACACCTTCGTGATCGTCGGAGGCGGTCTGGCCGCGGGCAAGGCGGCGGAGGCACTCCGGGAGCAGGGCCACAACGGCCCGCTCCTCGTCATCGGCGACGAGCGGGAGCGCCCGTACGTTCGGCCGCCGCTTTCCAAGGGCTATCTGCTGGGCAAGGAGGACCGCGACTCGATCTTCGTGCACCCCGAGGACTGGTACGCGCAGCACGAGGTCGACCTGCTCCTGGGCACGAGTGTGCGCGCCGTCGACGCCGGGGCGAAGGAGGTGGAACTGGAGGACGGGCGTCGTGTGCCCTACGCCAAGCTGCTCCTGGCCACCGGTTCGTCCCCACGCCGGCTGTCGGTTCCCGGGGCGGACCTCGACAACGTCCTGTATCTGCGGCGCGTGGGAGACAGCGAACGGCTGAAGGAGGCCTTCACCGCGGGGGCCAGGATCGTCGTCATCGGCGGCGGCTGGATCGGCCTGGAGACCGCCGCGGCCGCCCGGACCGCGGGGGCGGAGGTCACGGTGCTCGAACACGGGGAGCTGCCGCTGCTGAAGGTGCTGGGACGTGAAGCGGCCGAGGTCTTCGCCCGCCTGCACACGGATCACGGCGTCACCCTGCGCCCCCGCGCCCAGGTCGAGAGCATCACCGGGAGCGGAGGCCGGGCGGACGGCGTACTGCTCGCCGACGGCACCCGGCTGCCCGCGGACGCCGTGGTCGTCGGCATCGGCGCCGCACCCAACGTCCGGCTCGCGCAGGAGGCGGGCCTGGAGGTGCGGAACGGCATCGTCACCGACGAGCATCTGCGGACGTCCGCGCCCGACGTCTACGCGGCGGGCGACGTCGCCAACGCCTACCACCCGCTGCTCGGACTGCACCTGCGCGTCGAGCACTGGGCCAACGCCCTGAACCAGCCGGGTACGGCCGCGCTCGGCATGCTCGGCCAGGACGCCGTCTACGACCGGCTGCCGTACTTCTACACGGATCAGTACGACCTCGGGATGGAGTACACGGGATACGTGCCACCGGACGGCTACGACCGTGTCGTCTTCCGCGGCGAGGCCGCAGAGCGGCAGTTCATCGCCTTCTGGATGTCCGGGAACCGTGTGCTCGCGGGAATGAACGTCAATGTGTGGGACGTCATCGATCCGATCCGTTCCCTGATCCAGTCCGGGGCCGACGTCGACGACGCCCGCCTCGCCGATCCCGGTGTCCCCCTGGACGGCCTTCTCCCCTGAGGCCGGCGTTCCCGGGGCGAGGGGGCGACACCGCCGGTCGTCACCTCGCCCCGGGAACGGGAAACCCTCGACCCCCGCTGTCACAAATGCCTCCGCCGCCCGGTCGTACTCGATGACGACCAAGTCGATCGGAGTAATCGTGGCTATCACCGAACAACGTATGTCCACCATGGTGCTGGTGATCGGTACCGGCGGAGCCGGCCTGCGGGCGGCGATCGAGCTGGCCGAGGCCGGTGTCGACGTCCTCGCCGTCGGCAAGCGTCCCAAGGAGGACGCCCACACGGCCCTCGCCGCCGGGGGCATCAACGCGGCGCTGGCCACGATGGACCCCGAGGACAGCTGGCAGCAGCACGCCGCGGACACCCTCAAGGAGAGCTACCTGCTCGGCGACCCCCGTACCGCCGAGATCGTCACCCGGGGCGCCGCCCTCGGCATCGACGACCTGGAGCGTTACGGCATGGCGTTCGCCAGGGAGACGGACGGCCGTATCTCCCAGCGGTTCTTCGGCGCGCACAAGTTCCGCCGCACCGCTTTCGCCGGCGACTACACAGGCCTGGAGATCCAGCGGACACTCATCAGGCGCGCGAGCCAGCTCGCCATTCCGATGCTGGACAGCGTCTACATCACCCGGCTGCTGGTCCACGACGGCGCCGTGTTCGGGGCCTACGGCTTCGACCTCGCCAAGGGGACGCGCTACCTCATCCACGCGGACGCCGTCATCCTCGCGGCCGGAGGCCACACACGTATCTGGCGGCGCACCTCCTCCCGACGCGACGAGAACACCGGCGACTCGTTCCGGCTGGCCGTCGAGGCCGGGGCCCGGCTGCGCGATCCCGAGCTGGTGCAGTTCCACCCCTCGGGCATCATCGAACCGGAGAACGCGGCGGGCACCCTGGTCAGCGAAGCGGCACGTGGTGAGGGCGGCATCCTGCGCAACGCGCTCGGCGAGCGGTACATGACCCGCTACGACCCCGAGCGCATGGAACTCTCCACCCGCGACCGGGTGGCCCTCGCCTCCTACACGGAGATCAAGGAAGGGCGGGGGACGGCCAACGGCGGGGTGTGGCTAGACGTCTCGCACCTGCCCCGGCAGACGATCATGACGCGGCTCCCCCGCGTCTACCAGACGCTCCTGGACCTTCAGATGCTGGACATCACTCGGGAGCCGATCGAGATCGCCCCGACGGCGCACTACTCCATGGGCGGGGTCTGGGTCCGGCCCGAGGACCACAGCACCGACGTCCGCGGCCTGTACGCCATCGGTGAGGCGGCGAGCGGGCTGCACGGCGCCAACCGTCTCGGCGGCAACAGTCTCATCGAGCTGCTCGTCTACGGCCGGATCACCGGACAGGCGGCGGCCGCCTACTCGGAGTCGCTGGCCGCGCAGCCGCGGTCGGCGTCGGCGGTGGCCGAGGCGCGTGCGGAGATCGACGACCTGCTCGCCGCGGACGGCCCGGAGAACGTGCGTGCGCTGCAGCGCGCCATCCGCAACACCATGACGGAGCACGCCGGAGTGGTGCGTGACGAGGAAGGCCTGCGCGCCGGGCTGGCGGAGCTCGCGGTGATCGAGAAGCGGATGCAGGACGTCGGGATCCATCCCGACATCGCCGGCTATCAGGACCTCGCCCATGCCTTCGACCTCAAGTCGGCGGCCCTGGCCGCGCGAGCCACACTGGAAGCAGCGGTCGAGCGTCGTGAGACCCGCGGCTGCCACAACCGAAGTGACTATCCGGACATGGACCCGGCGATGCAGGTCAACCTCGTGTGGTCCCCGGCGACCGGCATCACCCGCGAGCCCGTCCCCGCCGTCCCGGACGAGATCTCCGCGCTGATGGAAGAGGTCTCGACCCGAGGAAAGCTCGTCGAGTAGCCCGCGCGGGTCCGGATTCGGCGCAGCGCGCCGCCGGCCTGCCCCCTTGCTCACGCCCGTGCACGGAGCGTGACGCGACATACATGTCGCACCCGAAACACATGAATACGCATCGAAAGGATCCTCGTCATGAAGGTCGTAGTCATCGGTGGAACCGGACTCATCGGCTCGAAGGTGGTCGCCAAGCTCAAGGAGCACGGACACGAGGCGGTGCCCGCCGCACCCAATACGGGCGTCAACACCCTCACGGGTGAGGGCCTGGCGGAAGTCCTGAAGGATGCTTCGGTCGTGGTCGACGTGTCGAACTCCCCGTCGTTCGCGGACGACGCCGTCATGGAGTTCTTCCGCACCTCCACGACCAACGTCCTCCACGCGGAGGCGGATGCCGGTGTGAGCCACCATGTCGCGCTGTCCATCGTCGGCACCGACCGGCTTCCGGAGAACGGCTACTTCCGTGCCAAGGTCGCGCAGGAGGAGCTCATCAAGGCGTCGGGCATCGCGTACTCCATCGTCCACGCCACGCAGTTCTTCGAGTTCGTGACGGGCATCGCCGACTCGGCGACCGAGGGCGACACGGTGCGGGTCCCCGACGCGAAGATCCAGCCCATGTACTCCGACGACGTGGCCACGGCGGTGGCCGGCGCGGCCATGGACGCGCCCCTCGACGGCGTGGTGGAGATCGCGGGCCCCGAGGCGTTCTCGTTCGACGAGTTCATCCGCACGGGCCTCGCCGCCGGGAACGACCCCCGTACCGTGGTCGTGGATCAGCACGCTCAGTACTTCGGTTCCGAGCTGGAGGAGAACAGCCTCCTCCCCGGCCCCGGCGCACATCTCGCTGAGACCCGCTTCGCCGACTGGCTCGCGCAGCGGAAGTAGTCGGCGGGTCGGCTCCGTGCGATGACCACAGGCGAGAGGGCGGGTGACATGGAGTCACCCGCCCTCTTCGTCGGTCGGTCAGCGGGTCGCCCGCGCCGCCTCCTCGATGATCCGGGAGACGTCGCCGGGACGCGAGACGCTGACGGCGTGCGACGCTCTGACCTCCACCGTGCGGGCGTCGGCGCGCTCGGCCATGAAGTGCTGTGTCCTCGCGGGGATGTTGCGGTCCTCGGTGGCCACGAGTGCCCAGGACGGGACGGTCTTCCAGGCGGGCGTGGAGGAGTCCTCCGCCAGGGCGGCAGCGGTCACCGGCCGCTGCGTGACCGCCATGATGTCGGCGGTGTTCTTCGGGACGTCGGCGGCGAACTGGCGGTGGAACTTGCCCTGTTCGATGTAGAGGTCCTGGCCCCGGGAGCCGTCGGGCAGGGTGACCGTGACGGGACGCAGGGCCGCGCCGAGCGTGCTGCCGGGGAACTTGTCCGCCAGTTCGAGTGCGCTCTCCCCCTTGTCCGGTATGAAGGCGGCGATGTACACGAGCGCCTTGACGTTGTCGGCGCCACGGGCGGCATCAGTGATGACCGCCCCGCCGTAGGAGTGCCCGGCGAGCACGACGGGCCCCTCGATGCCGGCCAGGAGTTCCTTGACGTAGGCGGCGTCGCTGCCGAGTCCGCGCAGGGGGTTCGCCGCGGCCACCACCGGGTAGCCGTCCCGCTTCAGCTTCTTCACGACGCCGTTCCAGCTGGTGGCGTCCGCGAATGCGCCGTGGACGAGAACCACCGTCGGCTTGCGGGTGTGCGCCGTGGGCGCCCTGCCGGCGCTCGCCGGGACGACCGTCGCGGCGAGGATGCCCGCGGCGATGCCCGCCGTGGCCACCAGGGTGAGCGGGGTACGGACCCTGCGGCGAAGAGGATGCCGGTTCATGAGTGTTCCTTTCGGGAATTTCGGTCGAGCGGTTGATATCGCTCCTATGACAGGAAGCTCATGAAAGATGTGACATCTCACGGAAAAAGGGCCACGGCGGCGGCGCTGTCGCCTCGTGTGGCAACGACCGGCCCGCGGGCGCTGGGACGCGTGATCGGCCGATGTCACAAACGGCGTTGCTGTCCGGTCTGAATGGTTGAACGCACTGAGGGAGCAGGGAGGTCGTCCTCCGGGACGTATCCCACCGACGAGGCGCCGGACCCGGTCCGGCCCTCGTGAACCGCGCCGGGGCGATCGACGCGCGGCTGTGCCGCATGGTGCCGCGCGAAGGGAGGGATGCCGTATGTGGCATTCCGATGAGGCGACACCGATCACGGAACTGCTCGACGAGCGGAGAGCTCTGTTGGCTCTCGTCCGCGGGATGCTGGGCAGCGGCAGCGAGCTCGACAGCGTCGTCGACGAGACCTATCGACGGTGGTACGAGCTGTCCGGTCCGGTGCGGGCACGTATCGAGGCACCCGGCTCCTGGCTCACGAACGTCGCGGGCGGCATCTGCCTGGCCCGGCTGGCGCTGCCCGTCCGGGGGGAGGCCCGGGCCGGAGGGGACATCGTGTGGCAAGTCGAGGCGGGGCCCGGCGAGCCGGCCGACCACGCGCGCCACAGCCTCCGCAGACGGCGCCTGGAGCCCACGACGCCGCAGCAGCACGATGCCGTCGTCCGTGCCGTCCGGCAGGCGTGTGCGGCCCGGGACGCGGCCGGTCTGGCCTCCTTGCTGGCCTGCGATGTCACGGCCTACTTCGACGGCGGCGGCAAGATCCGCGCTCTGGTCGAGCCGGTGCACGGCAGTGAACGGGTCGCCCGCACCCTGCTGACACTGCTCTCCGGACACGCGCCCACCACACTTCGCGCCCAGTCCGTCAACGGCAGGACCGGACTGGTGGTGCGCTACGGCCACCAGGTGGCCGCGGTCATCGGCCTCGACGTCACCGTCCGTCACGTCGTGCAGGTGTGGGTCACCCTCAACCCGGACAAGCTCCGCTCCTGGAACCCACCCGGCCCCCCGCCGAGCCCCCGCCCCGGACGCCGGCCACGCGGACGTACGTCGGCGTCGTGACCACGACGCCGGCACCCGAAGGACATGGGGTCGAGGTATGGGCCCGAAGTGGCGGTGGGGCGGTGTGCCGGGATGTCTGCGACGCAGGCAGGCCTGTCCGACCACGGGTGGGTCGGGGCGGCCGGTTCGTCCCGGCCGCCCCGACCCGCCCCGTCACACGTCGCCCGCTCTCGTCCGTCCCCGGCCCTCACACGTCAGCTCTTGGGCATCAGGACGGTGTCGATGATGTACACGTCGGCGTTGGCCGTCTTGACGTTGCCGCAGACCACCTTGGCGGAGTCGTTCACCGTGTAGGCCTCTCCCGAACCGGACGTCATGAGCTTCGACTTCTCCAGCGTGTCGAACGAACCGTTCTCCAGGTCCTTCGGAGCCAGCTTCCGGCCGACGACGTGGTAGGTGAGGATCTTCGTCAACTGCGCCTTGTCGCCGAGGACCTTGTCGAGCGTGGCCTTCGGGATCTTGGCGAACGCGTCGTTCGTCGGCGCGAACACCGTGATGTTCTCTGCGTTGTTGAGCGTGTCGACCAGACCCGCCTTCTTCACGGCCGACACCAGGGTGGACAGCGCCGGGTTGTTGGACGCCGCCGTGGCCACCGGATCCTTCGCCATTCCGTCGAAGGAACCCGCGCCGCTCCTCGGCACCGACGAACACGCCGGTCCGAACGGCTCGTCCTTCGTCGCCGGGCTGCTCGGGGCGCCGGCCATGCCGTCGTCCGAGGCGGACGCGGAGGACTTGGCAGCTGAGTCCGACTTGGCGGAGTCGCTGTCGTTGTCGGAACAGGCGGACAGGGCCAGGGGCAGCACAGCGGCTGCGGCCAGGGTGACAGCGGTACGACGGATACGGGTGTTCATCAGATCTCTCCTGTTGATCGACGCGGCGACTGCCGCTGGAACGGTGCGGAAGAAGGTCATCGGTGGGTCAGTCGACGGTCACCACCGTGGAGTGCCATCCACTGGCTCCGTCGGGGGCGGTGCGGGTGCGCTCGTCGGTCTGCACCGCACCGGTGCGGTCGGTGGCGCGCACCGTGAGGGTGTGGCCGCCCTTGGTGGCCGTCCAGGCGAACGACCACTGCCGCCAGGTGTCGCGGGAATCCTCGGCCGCGAGCGTGGCGGTCTGCCAGGGTCCGTCGTCGACACGGACCTCGACCTTGTCGATGCCGCGGTGCTGTGCCCAGGCGACCCCGGCGACCATCACCGTGCCCGCCTCGGGCCGGGCGAACGGCTTCGGCGTGTCGATGCGCGACTGCGTCTTGACCGGCGCCTGCCGCGCCCAGTCGCGCCGGACCCAGTACGGGTCGTAGGCGTCGAACGTGGTGAGCTCGATGTCCTCGATCCACTTGCAGGCCGACACGTAGCCGTACAGGCCGGGCACCACCATCCGCACGGGGAAGCCGTGTTCGAAGGGCAGTGGCTGTCCGTTCATGCCGAGAGCGAGCAGGGCGTCCCGGCCGTCCATCACGTCCTCGACGGGGCTGCCGATCGTCATGCCGTCCACGGACCGGGCCACCAACTGGTCCGCCGGGCCACCGTCGGACGGCGCCCGCACCCCGCACTCCGCCAACAGGCCGGCCAGACGCACCCCGGTCCAGCGGGCGTTGCCCACGTACGGCCCGCCGACCTCGTTGGACACACAGGTCAACGTGATGTCCCGCTCGACCAGTTCGCGGCGCAGCAGGTCGTCGAAGGAGAGCGTGACGGGCCGTCGTACACCTCTGCCGTGGATGCGCAGTCGCCAGGCCCCCGCGTCCACCTTCGGCACCACCAACGCGGTGTCCACCCGGTAGAAGTCCCGGTTCGGCGTCACGAAGGGACTCACACCCGCCACGCGAACCTGGGCGCCCTTGGGCACCGCCGAGGCCGGGGACCCGGGGGCGGGGAGGACCACCCGCTGCCGGGACGCCAGGGCGTCGCGGCCACGCCGTCCGTTCAGGGTGCGCCCGAGGACACCCGCTCCGGTGGACGCGGCGGCGGCAGCGGTCGCGGCGACGACGAAGCCGCGGCGGTCCCAGTCCTCACCCGACGGCTCGTCTCCGGCCGGTGAGCCGGCGGCACCGGTTCGGCCCACGTCGTCGGTGCGCCGGTCCGCCTGCCCGAGACGGCCGGCGAGCACGTACAGGAGCAGGGCGCCGGCCACCGCGCCTGTGAGTGACGGAAGGGCGTCGCCGAGACCGGTCGAGTCCGGACGGCCGGTCGCCGCGACCGCGCCCACCCCGCCGAGGACCAGTACTCCGGCGGCGCCGGTGCGCCGGCGATGCACGGCGAGAACGCCCAGTGCCAGGGCGAACAGCGCCAGAACCACGAGAATGCCGGCCTGCAGGACGACCTTGTCGCCGGTGCCGAAATGGCGGATGGCCCAGTCCTTTACGGGGGCGGGCGTGCGGTCGATGGCCGCACCGCCGACGGCGACGATTGGCGACGCCTGAGGCCGCACCGCGGCCGAGACCGATTCGGCGACACCGAGCGAGGCGAAACCGGCCAGTGCGCCACTCAGTGCGCCCAGCACCGTCCCTGTCCGCCGGTGTCGGCTGCGTGTCTTCTTCTCGTCGTCCCTCACGTGGGGAATCCGGTCCGGGACCGCAAGTGGATTGGTGGACTCCCCGATCGGATGAATGTCTCTTCCGGGGCAATCCGAACTACCCGCGGCAACGGATGAATCGGGGTCTTCCCTGCGCAGACCGCCTTGCACGAAGGCACTTTCATGACGTCGACCGGACGCGGTCACACATGTGCGGGCACGCCGTCGAATCCGTCGGGCGACGCGATGCGACGTGTCCGTGGAATCGCGGCCGTCTCCGCACCGCTTCGATCGCCGGCGCCGGCGCGGCGGCCGCGACCGGCGTCGCCACGGCGGTCCCGCCCTGCCGGGGGTCAGTCGGAGGGGCCCGGCGGCAGGAGCGTGCCGAGGGGGCCGAGGTCCAGATTGAGGTCGTCCATGGTCAGGCCGTAACTGGCGCACAACTCGTTCATGCGGTCGTGGAGGATCATGAGGGTGGCCCCCAGCCGTTCCTCTTCCTCCTCGGTGAGGTCCCCGCGGTCGACCCGGTGCAGTGCCTGCCGCTCCATGAGCTGTCGCAGCAGTTCGACGAGCGTGAGGACGAGCCTGACCAGATCACGCTCGACGGTGTCGGGATCGGCGCTGATCCGGCGGGCCGGGCGAGGAGGTCCCTGCCGACGGGTCCGTGCGATGTCGTCCGGTACCGCGGGCAGCAGGCGGAAGGCCCGCTCGGCCGCGTCGGTGATCTCCCCGAGCCGGTCGGGCGGACGGCCGTCGTCCGCGCCTGTCACGGCCCGGCCTCGGGACGTGCGGCCACGTCCCACGGAGACGGGTTCTGGGCGCTCACGGAGACGATCAGCGCACGCAGCGAGATGCGGACGAGGTCGATGTCGGCGATGGACAGCACCACATCACCGGTGAGCACCACACCGCCGCTCAGCAGGCGGTCGAGCAGGTCGATGAGGGCCACCTGGCGCTGCGCCAGAGGCTCGTCCGAAGGAGCCCGCTGCACCGGGTTCACGGCGCCCGCTCCGGTGCGGGGTTCTCCTCGCGCTCAGGGGCGGCGAAGGAGTACGGGGCCCAGGGCCCGGTGACCTCGATGCGTATGCCGGACAGTCCCTCCGCGGCGTCGAGGATCTGCTGCCGGAAGTCCTCCGCCGTCCCGCGTGCGACGAGATAGGCGTCGTTGACGACGTTCTCCCCGGTGCTCGCGGCGAGTTCGCCCTGCTGTACGCGGTGCCGGGCGTGACCGGCGGCCACGGCCCGCCCGATCGCCTCGACGCGCTCGGCGGCCCGCCGGGCGGCTTCGTGACGTTCGTCCATCGAATGCCGCTGCGCACGGCGGGCGCGCAGGTAGGCCCGTCCCGGGCTGAGGCCCTCGGCCGCCTCGGGCGCGCCCGCGGCGTCGGGTACCGCGGTGTCGGACGGCGCCTCGACGTAGATCTTGACGCCCCATTCCAGATGCCCCGACAACCGGTCGAGGGCCTGGGAGAACGTCGCGGCGTCCTGTCGCAGCATCGCCCGTACGCGTTCGTCGTCGAGGTACACCGTGGCGAGGCGGAGGGGCAGCACGGTGGTGTGCGCGGCCAGCACCTCGATGACGGTGTGGTGGGCGCGCGCGACCGCTTCCAGCCACTCCAGGTCCTCCAGATGGCGTCTGAGGGCGCTCTCCTGGAAGTCGGGGGCCGGCACCGGGCTCACCGCGGCCGCGAGTTCTTCCGCTCCGGTGCCCGCGGTCACGAGGCGAACCGGGGCCCGTGCCACGCCCTCCACCTCCGTCAGGGCCGACGCGAGCCCGGGGGCCTCGCGCAGCACCGCGTAGGCGTAGGTGACCTGCTCAGCCATCGTCCGCCCTCTCGCGCCGTACGGTGGACGGTCTGGAACTGCGACGCTTGGGGGCGGTCTTCGTGTCCTCCTCGGGAGGCAGCTCCCGCTTCTCCTTGAGCGCCTCGATCTCCGCTCGCAGTCGCCGGTTCTCCTCCGCCAGCGACCTTTCGCCGTCCGCGCGGGAGGACAGGGACGGATCGTGTTCCCACCAGTCGATGCCCATTTCCCGGGCCTTGTCGACGGAGGCGACGATCAGCCGGAGCTTGATGGTGAGCAGCTCGATGTCGAGGAGGTTGATCCGGATGTCGCCCGCGATGACGATCCCCTTGTCGAGGACGCGTTCGAGGATGTCGGCCAGGTTCGCGGAGGAGCCCTGGCCGTAGCCGTACGGCGCCCCCGCCCGGGACGGGTACGAGCTCAGTCGGCCGGCAGGGGTCTCCGACATGCGGTCACCTCGTCTCCCGTTCAGGGGGCTGTCTCGCCTCGCCGGTAGGCCGCGATCTCGTCCAGCCGGTCGAGGAGCTCGTCCTCCCGCTCCTCGAAGGTCTGCTGGTCGATGCGGCCTTCGAGCAGGTCCTTCTCCAGGTCGGCGAGTGCACGCTGCACGGGCTCCGGGTCGTAGTACTCCTGCTCGGCCGCCTCCACGACGCGGTCGACGACCCAGCCCACGCCCCGCACGGGCGCCAGCGGCAGGGTGAGAATCTGACTCAGCAGGCCCATGAGCAGCACCTCTCGGATCAGACGAAGCTGTAGGGCGGCAGTGGTCCGTGCAGCCGGAACTCGCACTCCTCGCCCAGTTGGTTGGCCAGACTGATCTCCGTGGCCAGGAACATCTCCTCCTTGTCCTCGGCCACCAGGAAGGAGACGTTCAGAAAGTCCTGGCCGCCCGGGGGCGACACGCTTTCTTCGCGTGCGTACGGGCGCAACGCCTCGACGATGCCCGCGGCGAGCGCCTCCTGCTGCGTCTGGACGTCCTGCGCGATCAGTTCGCCGAGCGCGATGGACATGGCGGGGGTGCCCGCGCCGTCACGGATCTGCTGGTTCAAGGTCCGGGCCTCGTCCGACTCCGCGAGGATCCGGCGCAGCAGAGCGTCTTCGTCCCAGGATGCCCTCAGGTGGTACTCGCTTCCGCCGTCCAGGCGTCCGAGCCGTTCGCGGTACTCCTCCGCCCGTTCCTCCAGGACTTCCCGCACCACCTGGTCGTCGTCGGCCGTGAAGCCGAATCGCAGGGGCAGGATCGCCCCGTCGGCCATCAGCCGCTCCTGGACCCCCTGATGCGCCATGACGTCGCGCCGCCGGGGACGCAGGTCCTCGGGAGCGTCGCTCACGACCGCGCACAGGTCCCCGGCCGTCACCGTGCGCAGCCGGCAAGGGGGATCGCCGACACCGGAGACGTCGTCGAGGGGCAGCGGGTGATCCTTCGAGGTGATGGAGTAGACGTAGACGCCCATGCTCACTCCCTCTCCCGCCGCGCGGTCCGCCGGGCCGGCCGGCGCCGCTTCTGCCGCGGCTCCTCCTCGTACTCCGCTTCCTCCTCGCCTTCGGCGTCCTCCTCGTACTCCTCGTCCTCGTCACCTTCGTCGTCGCGGCCGGTCAGGGACTCCCGCACGGCTTCGACGGCACCGGTCAGGGCACCCTTGGACTTGCCTTTCGCCCCGCCCTCGGTGACCTCACCGACCAGGTCGGTGAGCTTGGAGGGCTGCTTGCTGCCGGACTCCAGGTCGAGGCGGTTGCAGGCCTCGGCGAAGCGCAGATACGTGTCGACGCTGGCGACGACGATGCGCGCATCGATCTTGAGTATCTCGATGCCGACCAGGGACACGCGTACGAAGACGTCGATGACGAGGCCGCGGTCGAGAATCAGCTCCAGGACGTCGTACAGGGTCCCGGTACTCCCCCGCGAGACACTGCCTCCGCCCTGCGGCACCACGGTCATGGCGCCTCCCTTCGCCTCCCCCTCGTGCGTATCAGCCGCGCCGGTCGATCTGGCCGCGCGTATAACGGCGGGTCCGCTCGTAGGCCACCAGGTCTCCCTCGTCATCGAGTGTCACGTGGTACGTGCCGATCACGCTGGTGGTCTCGGGGACCCGCTCCAGTTCGAGTACCTCGACATCCGCCTCCCACCCGTCCTCGGTCCGTTTGATCGCCGACACCGATTCGGGAACGCGCCCGAGCAGTTCTGCCAGTTGGCCCGCCGCGGATCGCATCGCCCATGCCGCCGTGCGCTTGCCCGGCTTCCGGGCTCCACCGCCGCTCGTGCGACGCGTGGCGCCACCGCGGGAGGGTCGTCGCCCGCTCCCGGTGCCGTCCTTCTCCGACGCGGCCATCTTCGGTACTCCGTCACTGGGGCGGCACTTCCCGGCATACAAAACGTACTATTTGAGTATATAGCCCCAAAAAGGTGAGCTGCGATGGGCCGCTTGAGGCCGTCCGTCGGCGTGCGCCCACGCGGCGGCTCTCCGGAGGGAATGACCGATGAACGATTCGACGAAGATCGCTCTCGCTGCCGCCGTCGCCGGCGGCTACGTCCTCGGCCGAGCCAAGAAGGGGCGACTCGCCTTCGCGATGGCCACCTTCATCGCAGGCCGTCGCTTCGGACTCGAACCGCAACAACTGCTCACGGAAGGCCTGCGCAGGCTCCAGGAACTGCCGCAAGTCGCCGACCTGAACGAGCAGATGCGTGGCGAACTCAAGGACGCGGGACGCCAGGCACTGGCCGCGGCGGCCGACCGCAAGCTCGCGGACCTGGCGGACGCCCTGCACGAACGAACCGCGCGCATCGGGACCGACGACGGCCGAGCGGAGGAAGAGGAGTACGAACCGGAGGAGGAAGAAGAAGAGGAGGAGCCGGAGGAAGAAGAGGAAGAGGAGGAAGAAGAGGAGCCCGAGTACGAGGAAGAGGGAGAGGAGGAAGGAGAGGAAGAGGAGCCCGAGGAGGAACCGCGAACGGCCAGGAAGGCCGCGCCGAAACGCAAACGCCCCACCCGCCGTTCCGAACCGGCAGAGGAGAAGCGGGAGTCCGAGAGGCCCACGCGTCGCCGCACCGCCAAGCGGTCCGCGCCCCGCAAGGCGCCGGCCCGTAAGACCGCCACGAAGCGGCCGGCGGCCAAGAAGGCACAGCCGGCCAAGAAGACGCAGCCGGCCAAGAAGACCGCGGCGAAGAAGACCGCGGCCAAGAAGACGGCAGCCAAGAAGACCGCGGCGAAGAAGACGACGGCGAAGAAGACCGCCCCCAGGAAGAGCGCGGCGAAGAAGACCGCCAAGAAGGCTCCATCACGGCGGAGGTAGGCCATGGCCAGGACGGCGCAGGACACCGAGCGGGACGAGCCTTCCGGCCTCGACCGGTTGCGCGACGAGCTCAAGGACTACCTAGGCGCCCAGGTGGAGCATCTCGCGGATGTGGCGGGCGACAAAGTAGGTGACATCACCGACCAGTTGATGGACGTGGCCGACAGCGGTGGAACCCTTCCCAAGGTCGGCATGCGGGTCCTCCAGGGCGATTCCCCCATCAAGGCCCTGATCGGCGAGAAGGCCAAGAGCATCAAGGGATCGGTGACCGAGAAGGTCTCCGGCCTGTTCGGCGGAGGCAAGGGCCGCAAGTCCGGCACCAGCAAAGTCACCAACATCATCGAGCACTTGGACGTCGGCGTCCCGATACGCGTCGCCTACGACCACTGGACCCAGTTCGAGA
Source organism: Streptomyces siamensis (assembly GCF_039543605.1). Classification (NCBI taxonomy): domain Bacteria; kingdom Bacillati; phylum Actinomycetota; class Actinomycetes; order Kitasatosporales; family Streptomycetaceae; genus Streptomyces; species Streptomyces siamensis. The sequence goes on from NZ_BAABKB010000004.1 coordinate 206,172, forward strand.
AGTTCAGCTCCTTCACCAAGGGTGTGCGCAGCGCGTCCAAGGGGGACGAGACGAGCAGCGACTGGAAGGTCAAGGTCGGGCCCTCCACCAGATCCTGGAAGGCCACCGTCCAGGAACAGATCCCGGACGAGCGGATCATGTGGACCTCCGAGGGTTCCAAGGGCAGCACGCGTGGCTGCGTCACCTTCCACGAAGTGACGCCCACACTCACCCACATCGTGATCGTCGTCGAGTACTACCCCTCCGGCTTCTTCGAGAAGACGGGGAACATCTGGCGCGCCCAGGGCCGTCGACTGAGGCTGGACGCCAAGCACTTCCAGCGCTACGTCACCCTCTCCGACGAGGAGCCGGACGGCTGGCGCGGCGAGATCCGCGACGGCGAGGTGGTGCGCACCCACGAGGAGGCCGTCGAGGAGGAGGAAGCGGAGTACGACGAGGAAGAGCCCGAGGAGGAACAGGAGGAAGCCGAAGGCGAGTACGAGGAGGAGCCCGAGGAAGAGGAAGAGGAGGGCGAGGAGGAAGAGGAGGACGAGGACGAATACCCGGAGGACGAGACCGAGTACGAGGACGAGGAAGAAGAGGAGTCCTGAGGTCCCGCTCCCCGGTGAACCGCAGGTGAGCGCCGAACCGGCCCCGACTGTCCGCCTGTTCCGCCCCGCCACTCACAAAGCACGCAGGGGGAGCGACAGTTCGGGAGGATCAGGCGGCACGGTGTCGTTCGCGACCCCGGGGCCGCCCGTGGACCGGTACGGAATCGTCCGCGTCAGGGACCACACGCAGATGACGGCGCCTGGCGTGCCGGGGCGTCGGCGGACCGCCGAGCATTCGGTCCTCGACGCGGTCCATCCCGTACAGCAGAAGTCCCAGTACCGGAAGCACCAGAAGCGCTACGGCTATCACCACAAGGTCCCCTCCCGACCGACGGCAGATCCATCGGGTGCCCCCTTCTCCACCGGCCAACTACCGGTGTGTGTGAAGGTCCGGTGACCACGTTCCGCCTGCGTCGGGCGCGAGCCCGGCTCCTCGAACCGGACCGTGCGGCCGCTATCCGGAAGCCCGTCGGGCGTACACCTCGATCTCGATCTTCATACGGGGGTCGGCCAGGCCGCACACGAGCATCGTCGCGGCCGGCCTGACCGCACCGAAGCGGCGTCGCAGGACCGGCCAGCAGGGCTCGAAGTCCGCACGGTCGGGCAGCAGGTAACGCACCCTCACCACATCGGCGAACGTGCACGTCGCCCCGGCCAGTGCTGCTTCGATGTTCCGCAGGCACTGCTCGGCCTGTTCCACCACGTCGTCGGAGATCGTCATGGTGGCGTAGTCGAACCCGGTCGTCCCGGACACATGGACCCAGTCGCCGTCGACCACGGCGCGGGCATAGCCGATCTGCTCCTCGAACGTCGAGCCACTGAGGATCGCGTGCCGCTCTGTCATGCGCCGAACGCTAAGCACTCCGCACCGATACGTCCAATACGGCTGGAGGACTCAGCTGATATCACTAGGCGTATGGACCGTCCCGAAATCCCCTTGCCTCAGCTGCACGCGTTCGTCGTGCTCGCGGAGGAGCTCCACTTCGGCCACGCGGCCGCCCGCCTCGGCATCGCCCAGCCGCCGCTGAGCCAGCAGATCCGCCGGCTGGAGGACAAGGTCGGCCACGCGCTGTTCAGCCGTACCCCCGGACGCGTCGCCCTCACACCGGCAGGCCGGGAACTGTTGCCCGCCGCGCGAGGGGCCCTCACCGAACTCTCCGACGGACTGGCCGCGGCGCGGGCCGTCGGCAGCGGCCGGGCCGGCCGCCTGCGGATCGGGTTCGCGGCGTCGCTGGCCCTGACCGTACTGCCGGGCCTGCTGCGCACGTTCCGGCAGCAGTTCCCCGACGTACACCTGGACATCCACGAGATGACCACCGCGCCACAGCTCACCGCCCTGCACGACAAGGTCCTCGACATCGGCCTGCTGCGCGAACCCCCGGACGACGAGACGGAACTCAGCTTCCGGACCGTACTCAGCGAGCCCTTCGTGGCCGTACTGCCGTCCACTCATCGACTGGCCGCCCAACGAACCGTGGATCCCGCACAGTTGGCGGACGACCCCTTCGTGCTCCTCCCCCGAGCGGTCGGCCCTCGGCTCTACGACCGGATCACCGGACTCTGCACCGAGGCGGGCTTCACCCCCAGGATCGCCCAGCACGCCGTGGAGTGGCAGACCGTGTGCGCCCTGGTCGAAGCAGGCCTGGGCGTCTCCCTGGCCCCGGCGAGCATCCGACGCATCCGCCTCAAGGGGGTCGCCTTCCGCAGCACGCACCCAGGCACCGCCCGTACACGCGTCGCCGTCGCCTGGCGGAGCGCCGACCGGAACCCCCTGGTCACGCATTTGACGACGGCCATCAGCCAGAAGCCGACGGCCGGGCCGTAGCCCGGACGGGCCGCGGCCCCGGGTACGCCGCGAGAGGTCGTGCCGTCGCTTCCGTGCGCCTCGAACTCGTCCGTGCGCCTCGAACCCGTCAGTGCGCCTCGAACCCGCCGAGGCAGCGCCGAAGTTGACGCATTGGACAGGGGCGCACGCATCCTCACGGCCCAGCAGGTGGATCTCACCGGGGCGGAGCAGCAGTCGGCGAGCCATTCATGGGTGGCGTCATGGCCCCGACGAGGGCGACGCCCATCCGAGCCGCTGTACGGTCCCCGAGCCTCTTCCCCGATTCGCTGACGGTCCGCGCCCGCGATCGGCAGGCCGACCGGTCAGTCCTCACCCCGCACGATGTTCGATTCCGTACCCGGGCGCGTACCGCCGGGCGCTTGGCGCTCCACTACGGCGGGCTCACAGGTACGTATGGGCTTCCCGTTCAGCCGACGGGCCTTCGACCAGCCCGTTTCGGCTCGGCGGACACTTCGATCCGTGCCGTAGACGGCCACAGCAAACATCTTCCTTCCACTTCCACTGTCGAGAGACCGTCGGGTCCCCTTCAGGCCAACCATTAAACGCCCTGCGCAGGGGCTCCGCTCGTTGGATCACGGCCAGGTCCCCTCGGTCCGTCGCGTGAGCGGAGAGCTCTCAGGCGCCGGGGCGGCGCGCGGCCATGAGGTCCACGCACGGGGCCCGCACGACATCCAGTCCGGCTCCCCGGAGTTCGGCGACGATCACCGACGGTGGGGCGGGCCAGGTGTCGAACACCTCGCGCTCCTCGCGCAGGAGGAGACCGTCCCTCTCCACGCGGTAGGTGAACGTGATGCGCAAGGTCTCGTGGCAGGGCGTGCTCATGAGTTCGGCACTGTAGGTGTCGGGCCCGACACGTGCCGGGCCGAGCCGCCCGACCGTCCGGGGTCCGGCGGGCATGGCGGCGGGAGGAGGGTCGAAGAGCAGCAGGCCGCCGGGGACGAGCGCCGAGGCGACGGCCTTCCAGGCGTTGCGTCGTGTGACCGGATCGAGGCAGGCGACGACATTGGAAGCGACCGCCAGGTCCACCGCGTCGTCCAGGCCCGCTTCCTGCACGGGTTCGGGGTGCACGATGACACGAGCCCGCCGGTCGGCCCCGAGGTGCGCCAGCCGCGTCAGCAGCGCCGCCCGCATCGCGGGCGCCGGTTCGATCACGTGGACGGGGGCCGCGGACTCGGCGAGCAGGACTTCGGTGACGATGCCCGTGCCGGCCCCGATGTCCAGGATCCCGCGGCAGGCCCGGCGGGCGGCCTGGGTGAAGCGCCGTTTCGCCTGACGGCGGTCCCTCTCGGCCTGCAGCAGGTCGTAGAACTCGACGGACACCGTGTACGCAGCATCGGGCTTGTCGGTCACGGCGCCGCGGCCGTCCCGGCGACCGAGCCCGGCCACGGGCGCGGAGGGGCGGGCGCACCGGTTCGACGTGAGGTTCCGGTGCTGTCGGGCAGATCGGCGACCCGACGATCCGCGCCGCGCGCCACGTCTTCGTCGCCCCCGAACCGCGCAGGGGTGTCGACCGCGTCTGACATCGGCCCGCTCCCCTCTGCGCCGTCGTACCTGATGGGTGCCTGCCTCAGACGCTACGACGCTCCCGGTAGCGCGGCACGGCCACAAGGCCATGCGCGTGCGTGTTCCCGGTACCGTCACGGCCCGGCGGCGGCGAGCACACCTGTTTCACCGCCGCCGCGGCACGGCACGGTCGGCCACGCGCGCCCGTGCCCCGAGTACCGCGGTGGAGCGGGACGGCCGCGCGCGAGTGCGCCGGGCGGCTGGTGGTGGTCGCGCGGGGGTCTCACGGTGCGCCTGCGACGGGCGGCGGAATTCCGCCGCTCGGGTTCCGCCGTCGCGAAGGCCGACGCGCGGACCTCGGTCCCCGTACCGGGGCCGGTCAGGACGAGCGGGCCGGTACGGCCGTCGTGCCGCTCACCCGTCGAGGCCCTCGATCAGCAGCCCGTCGAACAGCGCGATCCTGGCGGTGATGCACTTGCCGACGGGCTCCCGCCGCGCCTCGAAGCCCTGCACCACCGCCATCACGATCTCCAGGCCGTGCTGCCCCACCCGCCCGGCGTCCGCCGCCCGTGCCACCGGCAGCACCGGGTCGGTGTCCCAGACCGAGATCTCCACGGCGCTTCCGATGATGCGCAGCTGAACCAGCACCGGTCCGGGCGCGTACTTCAGCGAGTTGGTGACCAGTTCGCTGACCACCAACTGCGCGAAGTCGAGGGCGCGGGCCGACACCGGCAGCCCGTACTCGGACTGCGCCCGTGTCAGGAACTCGGACACCTGGTGGCGCGCCATGGCGATGCAGCCGTCGGCGCCGTCGAGGGCCACGGTCACCTCGGCAGGTGCATCCGGCATCCGGGACCCCTCCTCGGGCGGGACAGGTTCCCTGCTGATGGTCTTCAATACCCCGTTCATACGCGCGCGCTTACCCCGTGACACACGTGATACTCCTACGGCCCAGGCACTTGGATGGGACATGCACGGACTCCGGCCCCCTTACGTGCCCGTACGTGCCCTCGTCCGGCGGCGACGCCGTGGTCCACGACCGCGTACCGCGTCACGGCGGCGGGGCGGTGGATCGGCGGAGCGCAGGCGTCCGCAGGGCGAGCAGCGCCACGTCGTCCTCGTTGTCGGCCGGCCGGGCCCGCTCCAGCAGCTGGTCCGTGAAGGACTCCAGGTCGCGGTGGACCAGGTCGGCCGCGTGCCGGCACAGCCGGTCCAGGCCCTCGTCGAGCGAGCGGCCCGGAGACTCGATCAGACCGTCGGTGTACAGCACGAGCGTCGATCCGGGCGGGAGCGACTCCGTGGCGTCGGTGCGCGGCCGGTCGGCCGCGGTGCCCAGCAGAATGCCGTGCCCGTCGGTGAGATAGCGCGCAATCCCGTCCGGGGTGACCAGCAGCGGGGGCGGGTGCCCCGCGTTGGTCCAGGTCAGCTGCCAGCCGCCGTCGCCGTCGTCGGCCGCCAGCCGGCCGAAGAGCATGGTGGCGACCGGGACCTCGGCGACATGGACGGCCGCCCGGTCGAGCCGTTCGACGACGAGGCTCGGCGGTTCCTGCTGGGACCACGCGTAGGCACGCAGCATGCTGCGCAGCTGGGCCATGCCCGCCGCGGCCTCCAGGTCGTGCCCCACGACGTCCCCGATGGCCAGCGCGAGCACACCGTCCGTCAGCGCAAAGGCGTCGTACCAGTCCCCGCCGACCTGTGCCGCGTCGGAGGAGGGCAGGTATCTGGCGGCCATCTCCAACTGCGGTACGCGCGGCAGTTGGGGCAGCAGATGCCGCTGCATGGTCTCGGCGACCTTGCGCTGCTGCTCGTACAGGCGCGCGTTGTCCAGGGCGAGGCCCGCCCTGCGCGTGATGTCCTCCAGCAGCGGCAGATCGGCCGCGGTGAACGGGTCGGGCCGCTGGGAACGGCCGAGCGTCAGGGCGCCCAGCACCTCGCGCAGGCCCCGTATCGGAGCGATGACCGCCGAGTGCATGCCGGTCGCCTCGAACAGCCGGCGCTGTTCGACGGCGATGCCGGAGTCGGGCGGGCCGTGATAGGTCTGCGGGCTCACCAGGGCGGACGCGACGCCCCGCAACGCCCGCGACAAGGGCATGGAGGAGTCCTCGGAGACCTGCGGCATGGCGCCCTCCAGGTCGCGCCGGTTCACGAGGGCTCCGTCCACCGCGTGCACCACCGCCGTGCGCCACACCGCGTTCCGGTCGGTGATCAGATCGACGACCGCCCAGTCCGCGAGCCGTGGCACCACCAGGGCCACCAGCCGCCGCAGCCCCTCGTCGACGTCCAGGGTGGAGGTCAGTTGGGTGGTGGCCCTGGCCAGCAGGGACAGCCGGTCCAGATCCGTGAGGGGCTCGAGCGCCGGCTTGGGAGGCACCGCCTCCGGCGCACCGGGCTCCGCCGGAGGGTGGAAGACCACCAGCGTGGCCGGCGCCGGCCCGCCGAGGTCGTAACGCGTGATGAGCCACGACACCGGCAGCAGGGAGCCGTCTCCGCGCTCGAACCAGTCCAGGTCCGCCTGGGCCGTGCGGCCGGCCAGGAACGCCTGGCGCATGCCGCACCGGGTCCGGGGCAGTTCCTCACCCTTGCTGGTGCGGTGCAGCAGATCGTGCGCGTCGCGGCCGACCAGGTCCGCGGCGGAGCGCCTCAGCAGTTCCTCGGCGCGCGCGTTGACGGCCACGAAGCGCCCCTGCTCGTCGACCACGTAGGCACCTGAGCCGAGCGCGTCGAGGAGGACACCGAGGTCGCCCGGTGGTCTGTCCTCGTCCCCCTGACCGGTCGTGTCCACGCCCTGCGGACCCCCCATTGCCCTGCCCCCATCACTTCGGTCCGAGGCGCGCACCCGGTGTTGCCGGGTCGTCCCGCCCCGCCGCTCCCAGCGCGGCCTACGCGTCTCATAGTGTCCAACGGACGCCCGCTCGAACATCACACGTTCGACCGACCGACCGGTGGGAAGTGACGGCCCGGGACACCCCGTACGGCAGAGAGGCACCGGGCGCCGAGGAGGACGTCAGGTGAGCGTGCCCACCAGCAGTGCCGCCGCGACCGTGAGCACGGCGACCGGCAGCACCGCCCTACGCAATCGCGTCAGCCAGTCGGCGGCCTCACGGCCCTCGTCCGCCGCTGGTTGACGCTTCCCGCCCTGCAACCGGAGCAGTTCACGGCACCAGCGGCAGTCGTCGCCCGCGTCGTCCAGCCAGTAGGCACCCGTCAGTTCGGCGAAGACCGCCCTTGCGCCATCGTCCCTCACAGCACTCACGCCGGGCCAACGACGGATCACGCCGACGGACCACTGCCGGGCACCAGCCTGTGATGCCTCCGCAGCCCAATCGTGATGGACGAGCCCCTATGGTGCCGGGCGCCTCGAAGCCGGCCCGCCGCAGCCGCGCGTGGCGCGCACGCCCCGGCCGCGCCTCGCAGAGCCTGGCGGCCGAAGGCGCACGCCGCCGCGCGACACGCCCCGACCCGCGCATCGTCCGAGACCTCGGCGCCGTCGCCCAGGATGATCCCTGCGGACTCCCCGGGCGCGACGCGAGGACAAGGTCGCGTCACATCGCGCCGGGTCCGTCGGATCGGCAGCCGCCACCGCCCGTCCCCGAGGAGGACATCGCACCGTGCACATCGATCTTTCGGGCCGCACCGCGCTCGTCACCGGTTCCACGCAGGGCATCGGCTACGCCATCGCCGCCGGCCTCGCCCGGGCCGGAGCCCGGGTGGCCGTCAACGGCAGGCGCAGCGAGTCGGTCGACGAGGCGGTGGAGCGGCTGCGCGGGGAGACCGGCAGCGACGGGCTCGTCGCGGCCCCGGGCGACCTGGCGAGCGAGGAAGGGACCAGAGGAGTCCTGGACGTCCTGCCCGCGGTGGACGTCCTGGTCAACAATCTGGGCATCTTCGGCGCCACCCCGCCCCTGGAGATCGAGGACGCCGAGTGGCGGCGCTACTTCGAGGTGAACGTGCTCTCCGCCGCCCGGCTCATCCGCGCCTACCTGCCCGGCATGAAGGAGCGCGGCTGGGGGCGGATCCAGTCCATCGCGAGCGACTCGGCCATCGTGATCCCCGCGGAGATGATCCACTACGGGATGACGAAGACGTCGCTGCTCGCGCTCACCCGCGGCTTCGCGAAGGACGCCGCCGGGACGGGCGTCACCGTCAATTCGGTCATCGCCGGTCCCACGCACACCGCGGGTGTCGAGGACTTCGTGTACCAGCTGGTGTCACGTGACCTGCCGTGGGACGAGGCCCAGCACGAGTTCATGATCAAGTACCGTCCTCAGTCGCTCGTCCAGCGCCTCATCGAGCCCGAGGAGATCGCGAACATGGTGGTCTACCTCAGCTCTCCACAGGCCTCCGCGACCACCGGCGGCGCGTTGCGGGCGGACGGCGGCTACGTCGACTCGATCCTGCCCTGACGCCCGCTCCACACCGTTCCGATGGCGCGACGAGGCCCTGGCCGGTGACTCGACGGCGTCCCTGGCCCGGGGGCCGGCGCTCGCCGGCCAGCCCGTCGAGGCGCATCCCACCGCACCGCATCGAGGCCGGACCGGATTCACCCGAAGGGCGGATGCGCGCACCCACGGGACCGAGCCGGGACCGGTCGCCCGGTTGCCGCACCGGACGGATACGCCTTGAGTCGGACACAGCGCGCTCGGGGCCACAGGCGCATGCACCCGCACAGGCCGGTACCCGTCCGAACCGGAGGATCCATGTCCGACATTCCCCCTCCCGTCACGCCCTACCTCGAACCCGCCGCGAAGGAGCTGACCGAGGCCACCGACCCGCATCCGCGCATCTACGAGGTACCGCCGGAGAAGGGCCGCGACATCCTGGTGAGCCTGCAGAGCGGCGAGGGCGTCGAACGGCCGGAGGTCGACGAGGAGTGGGTGACCGTCGACGCCGGGAAGTGGGGGCAGGTCCGCACCCGGATCATCAGGCCGAAGGGTGCCACCGGCCCGCTGCCCGTGGTCTTCTACATCCACGGCGCCGGCTGGGTCTTCGGCGACGACACGACGCACGACCGTCTCTTCCGCGAGCTGACCGTGGGAGCCGGGGCCGCGGGTGTCTTCCCCGTCTACGACCGCGCTCCCGAGGCGAAGTACCCGACCCAGGTCGAACAGAACTACGCGGTCGGCCAGTGGGTCGCCGAGCACGGCGCCGAACACGGCCTGGACACCAGCCGCGTGGTCGTGACCGGCGAGTCGGTCGGCGGCTGCATGTCGGCCGTCTTCGCCCTCATGAACAAGGAGCGCGGCGGACTCGACCTGAAGGCGCAGGTCCTGCTCTACCCCGTCACCAACGCCGACTTCGACACGCCGTCCTACCACCAGTTCGCCGAGGGCTACTACCTGACCCGCGACGGCATGAAGTGGTTCTGGGACCAGTACTCCGAGCCCTCGCAGCGGACGGAGGTGCACGCCTCGCCGCTGCAGGCAGGCCTGGACCAGCTCAGGGGCCTGCCCACGACCCTCGTCATCACCGACGAGGCGGACGTCCTGCGCGACGAGGGCGAGCAGTACGCCAACAAGCTCCGCGAGGCCGGTGTCGACGTCACCGCCGTCCGCGTGGCGGGCATGGTGCACGACTTCATGCTGCTGGACAGCCTGCGCGACACCCGTGCCGCCAACGTCGCCCGGCACCTCGCCGTCGACGCGCTGCGCAAGGCACTGCACGACAGCTGACGTCTCGCAGTCCCCGGCCCGCCCCGCCCCCGGATCCGGCCACGGATCCGGGGGCCGCGTTCCTCGGGCCGGCCGAGTCATGCCTGCTTCAGTGGGCGCCGGCCCCGCTGCCCGGTGTCGCCGGAAGCGCCAGATGGGCCAGATCCTGCGGCGGCGGAGTCGTGGCGGGCCAGAGAGGGACCGCGCATCCGTCGGCCACCGCCGCCGGCGCGTCGGTGAGCCTCATGCGTTCGCGCAGCCGGCCGTAGAAGTCCATGGGCCCGAGACGGACCGCCCGCAGGGGGCGGGGGGCCGCGTACACGCCGATCCAGTCGCCCGGGTCGAGCACTCCGCGCAGTTGGCCGTCGACGCTGACGGCGGCCTGACCCGACCGTTCGAGCACCCGCAGGCCGATGGGTTCGTCCGGTGCGGCGACCACCGACCTGTTGAAGGCCATGTGCGGGGCGACCGGTGTGAAGACGAGACCTTCCGCCCGGGGCGACACGACGGGACCCCCGGCGGCGAAGCTGTACGCGGTCGATCCCGTCGGGGTGGCGACGAGCAGGGCGTCGGCGGAGTAGGCCGCCAGAAGCCGCCCGGCCAGATACACCCCCACGGACACCTGCCGGTCCCTGGACAGCTTCTCCAGGACCACGTCGTTGAGCGCGGTGACGTGCAGCGCGATACCCCACTCGCCGCCGGACGTGCAGTCGGCGCGCACCCGTGGCGGCGGCAGCAGCGGACCGCGGCCGTAGCGGACCAGTGCCTCCATGTCCTCGGGCACTTTCAGGGGACACGAGGACCGCATGGTGAGCATCATGCGGTGCTCGACGGTGATGCGGCCCTCGCGCACGGCGTCCAGGGCCGAGTGCATCATCGTCACGGGCACCTCCGTCAGGAAGCCGACCCGGCCGAAGTCGACGCCGAGGACCAGGGCGTCGTGCTCGGCGGCCAGCCGGGCGCCTCGCAGGAACGTCCCGTCGCCGCCGAGGGTCACGATGAGGTCGGGATCGCCGGCTGATTCGACCTCGTCGCTCGCGCTGTGCCGTTCGCCTTCGTTCCACACGTCGATGTCCGTGCACTGCACCGCCCGCGCGGCACACCAGGTCCGGACCGAGTCCGCCGCCCGTACGGCTTCCTCGCGCCCTCCGTGCACGACCAGGCCGATACGGCTCACCGTCACGTCTGCCTCCAGTCCACTGTCTGTAGCCTGCGGTCCGCTGTCCGCGATGCGACGGCGCTCTCGACGAATGGCCCGGCGCAGAAGCCATACTCCGCGAACCGGCCCGGACGGGACCGGACGCCACGCCGCCGGGTGCGCGGGACGGGCGGCGCCACCGGAGCCCGAGGGTCGCCACGGCATTCGGGGGTACCCGGTCGTCAGGGAACCGACCTGCCCGGGTCCTGCGGCCCGGCTTGCGCCGGGTTGGGCAGGCCGGGGCAGGGGCGGTCATGATGGGAGTGCGGGTCCTCGGACCCCAGGCGTGGAGCGGTACCCGCTCGGGAGGCATGTCCTCCTGGCCGGCGGAGGAGGATCTGCGATGACAGCCGAATCCCGCCAACCGACACTCGGCGACGGAGCCGGCCCCGTGCCGCCCCGGCCGACCGGTTTGCTGGACGTGCTCAGCGTGGCCGCTGTGGTGCTCGACGCGAGCGGGCGCATCGTGTTCTGGACCCCGCAGGCAGAGGAGCTCTTCGGCTACACCGCGCAGGAGGCCCTGGGCGAGTACGCGGCCCGGTTGATGATCGGCCCGGAGCATCTGGAGGCCGTACTCGGCCTGTTCGCGGAGGTGCTGGAGACCGGCCGGAGCTGGGCCGGGGCCTTCCCCATCCTGCACAAGGACGGCAGCACTCGCGTGATGGAGTTCCGCAACATGCGACTGCTGGACGACCTGGGAGACGTGTACGCGCTGGGCATCGCGGCCGACCACACCCTGCTCCAGCGCGTCGAGACCGACCTGGCGCTGTGCGAGCGGCTGATCAACCAGTCCCCCATCGGCCTGGCCCTCATGGACCCCGATCTGCGTTACCTCCTCGTCAATCCCGCGCTGGAGCGCATCGACGGCATACCCGCGGAGGACCACATCGGCCGTCACCTGAGGGAGACCCTCCCCTTCCCCGATGTCGACACGATCGAGTCGGCCCTGCAGCAGGTGCTGACCACCGGCACGCCGCTGCTCGACCAGTACCACGTGGCGCGTCCGCCGTCCGATCCCGAGCACGACCGGGCCTGGTCCCTCTCCTTCTACCGGCTGGAGGACCCCGGAGGCCGGATCCTGGGCGCGGCCGCCTCGGTCGTCGACGTCACCGAACGGCACCGTGCGGCCACCGAGGCCGACCGGGCCCGGAGGCGCCTGGCCCTCATCGCCGCCGCGTCCACCCGCGTCGGCACCACGCTGGACGTCGAGCAGACCGCCCACGAACTGGCCGAGGTCGTCACGCCCGAACTCGCCGACGTCGTCGCCGTGGACATCCTCGACTCCGCCCTCGCCTGCCGTCGTACCCGCGCTCCGGACAACGGCCCGGAGCTCTTCCGTGCCCTGGCTCTCAAGGCGGCGCACCCGACGGCGGCCCTGCGCGCCGCCGATCCGCCCGGCGACCTCGCGGCCTACGACGGCGACCGTCTCGTCACCCTGTGCGTGCACACGGGCCGCCCCGTCCTGGTGCGCCACGTCGGCGACCACGACCTGCGGCGCATCGCCCGCGACGCGGAGGCCACCGCGATCCTGGCGCGTGCCGGCGTCCACTCGTATCTCGCGGTGCCGTTGATCGCCCATGGCGAAGTACTCGGTGCCCTCGATCTCAAGCGGACGCGCAACCCGGTGCCCTTCGACCAGGACGACGTCGTCCTGGCCGGTGAGCTCGCGAGCCGCGCCGCCGTGGCCATCGACAACGCGCGCTGGTTCCAGAGCGTGCGCAACACGGCTCTCACGCTCCAGCGCAGCCTGCTGCCCGACCACCCGCCGAACCGGACCGGTCTGGAACTCGCCTCCCGCTACCACCCGGCCCAGGCCACGAGCGAGGTCGGCGGAGACTGGTACGACGTCATCCCGCTGACCGACGACAAGACCGCGCTCGTCGTCGGCGACGTCATGGGCAACGGGATCGACGCCGCCGCCACCATGGGCCGGCTGCGCACCGCCACCTGCGCGTACGCGGACCTCGACCTGGTACCCGAGACGGTGCTCCAGCACATGGACAAGATCACCTGCGATCTGGAGCACTACATCGTCACGTGCCTGTACGCGGTCTACGACCCTCGCAGCGGGCAGTGCCACATCTCCAACGCCGGACACATGCCGCCGGCGATAGCCCGCCCCGGCCGCCCGCCCGAGCTGCTCGACCTGCCCGCCGGGGCCCCGCTGGGCGTCGGCGGCATCCCCTTCGAGACGACCACGACCGAACTCGCACCCGGAGATCTGCTCGTCCTGTACACCGACGGCCTCGTGGAGACCCGGCACCACTCCATCGACGACCGGCTCAACACCATGCTGAGCTTCCTCGACGACCCCGGCCGGCCTCTGGAGGAGACCTGCGACCGTCTGCTGTACGGCCTGCGCCACCCCGAGGACCACGACGACGTCGCCCTCCTCGTCGCGCGGGCCGTCTAGGCGGTCCACCGCGACGGCGTCCGGCTCCGGATCCAGGGCCGGACGTCTCAGAGCAGGCGCAGGACTCCGACGACCTTGCCCAGGATCTGCACCCCGTCGCCGGGGATCGGGTCGTAGGCGGGGTTGCGCGGCATCAGCCAGACCTCGCCGTCCTGGCGTCGCAGTTGCTTGACCGTGGCCTCGTCCTCCAGGAGCGCGGCGACGATGTCACCGTGGTCGGCGCTGTCCTGCCGCCGCACGGTCACGATGTCGCCGTCGCAGATCGCCGCCTCGATCATGCTGTCGCCGGACACCGTGAGGGCGAACAGGTCGCCGTCACCGACGATCTGGCGGGGCAGCGAGTAGACGTCCTCCACGGATTCCTCGGCGAGCAGGGGCGCACCGGCGGCGATCCGTCCGACGAGCGGCACCTGCACGGGCGGTTCGCCCCGTTCGCCGAGGTCGGGCGACCAGGGGGAACGCACCCGGTAGGCGCGGGGACGGTGCGGGTCGCGGTACAGGAGGCCCTTGCGCTCCAGCGTCATCAGCTGGTGGGCGACGGAGGAGGTGCTGGCGAGCCGTACGGCCTTGCCGATCTCCCGCATCGACGGCGGGTAACCCTGCTGCTGGACCGTCGTCGTGATGAAGTCGACGATGGCCTGCTGGCGGGCGGTCAGTTCACCCTTGACAGCCCGAATGCCCGGGGGGCGGCCCCGCCGGGCGGGCTCGCTGTTGTCCATTCCGGGCACCTCCGTACAAGATCTCTCGCACGAGACCTTAACCTGCGACACCCCGCGTCTGGAACGCCTCCTGTCGAACATGTGGACCAGGCGCACCGCGTTCCGCCGCCGTCGGGCACCGGGGAGCCTCGCAGGGAGGCGGGACCGGTGCGCACCAGCGTCAACCGGCCGGTGCTCCCGACACCGCGGAAGCGAGTCGGCGCCCCGCGAACTCCCCCGCCGCCCGCAGCGGAGTGCAGCCCCTTTCGTGAGCAAGGTCGAGGACGCGGCTCACGGTGTCCCCGATGGCGTCCACCCGCTTCATCGCCGCATCGTGGCTGTGGTGGTCCGACTCCCGGCTGAGCGTGTAGACGATGCCGCCCGCGCCGGCGACGTAGTCGGGAATCCAGACGATCCCCCGGGAGGCGAGGACGTCCGCGACGGATGCCTCGGTGAGCTGGTTGTTCGCAGGACCGACGACCAGCCGGGCGCCGAGCCCCGGGACGGTCTCCTCGCTCAGCACCCCGCCCGTCGCTGCGGGCACCAGGATGTCGGCCGGTGCGCGGAGCGCCTGTTCGGGCTCGACCCATCCGAAGCCGGCCGCCAGCGCCGCGTCCTTCCGGGACCGCTCCACGTCCGACGCGACGACGTGCGCCCCCTCGGCCGCCAGACCCGCAGCGACGGCACTGCCGACCGCCCCGAAGCCGCTGACGACGACCGTCCGGCCCGCGCAGGACGCGTCGCCGAAGACGTGCCGCGCACCGGCGTGCAGGGCGGCCAGGACGCCCGCCGCGGTGGGGCCACTGGAGTCGCCGGTGCCTCCCTGCTCCTCGGGCGCGCAGTAGGCGTACGGCGAGAAGCGGCGCAGGACCACCATGTCGTCGGGGCCGGTGCCGATGTCGGGACCCGTCCGGTAGGAGCCCTCGAAGGACGCGACCAGTTCGCCCAGGTCCGACAGCGCGGCCTCGCGCAGATCCGGCGTCAGTTCGGTGTGCCGGTCGAGTGCGATGACGCTCTTGCCGCCGCCGAAGTCGAGGCCGGCCACGGCCGCCTTGTAGGTCATGGCCTCGGACAGGCGCAGCGCGTCGGTCAGTCCGTCGCGCCAGCCGTCGTAGCGGCGCAGCCGGCAGCCGCCGACGGCCGGGCCCAGCGCCCGGGAGTGCACGGCCACGATCAGTGGCAGACGGGAACGACGGCCCTGTCGGACCACGATCTCCTCATGCGCAAATGATTCGCTCATGGCTTCGAAGCTAGGGTGATATGCAGGACCGAAACCGTTCTGCCGAACGAAATTCGGCACGCGAGGCCTGGGGGCGATCGTGGACGAACTTGATACAGAGATCCTGCGGCATCTGCAGTCGGACGCACGCCAGTCCAACCGGGCGCTCGCCGAGAAACTCGGCATCGCCCCCTCGACGTGCCTCGAACGCACCCGGCTCCTGCGGCAGCGCGGCATCATCCAGGGCTACCGCGCCCAGGTGTCCCTGCCGGCGCTCAACCGCGCCGTACAGGCCATGGTGTTCACACAGGTCCGGCCGCTGCGCCGGGACGTGGTCGCCGCTTTCGAGCGCTCGGTGACCCAATTGCCTGAGGTGCTCTCGGTCTACACGATGGCCGGCAGCGACGACTTCCTCGTCCATGTCACGGCGCAGGACATCGACCACCTGCACGCCTTCCTGCTGGACCAGTTCACCGACCGGCGCGAGATCGTCGGCTTCCGGACGTCGATCATCTTCCAGCACCTCACCAACCCGGTGATCGGCCCCCTGCCGGCCGCCGACGAAGGCCGGGGATGACACACGTGGGCCGATCCCCGCGGGACCGTGCCGTGTTCCGGCCGCGCGCGGGGTGTGTGCGGAGCACAGGGGGTCAGCCGAGTCTGCGGTCGAGGTTGAACGCGGCGCTGATGAGGGCGAGATGGGTGAAGGCCTGGGGGAAGTTCCCGTGCTGTTCGCCGGTGTGGCCGATCTCCTCGGCGTAGAGGCCGAGGTGATTGGCGTAGGTGAGCATCTTCTCGAAGGCGAGACGGGCCTCGTCGAGCCGGCCCGCGCGGGTGAGCGCCTCGACGTACCAGAACGAGCAGATGGAGAAGGTCCCTTCCTCGCCCTGGAGACCGTCGGGGCTCGCCTGCGGGTCGTAGCGGTACACGAGGGAGTCCGAGACGAGGTCCTCGCCCAGGGCGTCGAGCGTCGTCAGCCACTTCGGGTCGGTCGGGGCGATGAACTTCGCCAGAGGCATCATCAGGAGGGACGCGTCGAGGATGTTGCTGTCCTCGTACTGGGTGAAGGCGCGCCGTTCCTCGGACCAGCCGCTGCGCATGATGCGGCGGTAGATGTCGTCGCGCGCCTTCGCCCAGCGGACGATGTCGGCGGGCAGGCCGCGGTGCCGGGCGAGGCGTATGGCGCGTTCGATCGCCACCCAGCACATGAGCCGTGAGTACAGGAACGGCTTCCGCCCGCCGCGGGTCTCCCACACGCCTTCGTCGGGCTGGTCCCAGTTCTCGCAGACCCAGTCCACCAGTTCGCCGATGCTGTCCCAGTGTGCGCTGGAGATCGGCTTGCCCCACTTGTCGTAGAGGTAGAGGGAGTCGATCAGCGCGCCGTAGATGTCGAGTTGGAGCTGTCCGACGGCTTCGTTGCCGATGCGTACGGGTGCAGAGTTCCGGTAGCCCTCCAGGTGGGTCAGCTCCTCTTCGGGCAGTTCACGGCGGCCGTCGATGCCGTACATGATCTGCAGCGGGCCGGTGGGGCCGGGCTCCTGCGCCGTGGTGAGACCCGCGTGGTCCGTCAGGAAGCTCATGAAGGCCTCGGCCTCGTCGGTGAATCCGAGGCGGAGCAACGCGTACACGCAGAACGCGGCGTCGCGGATCCAGACGTACCGGTAGTCCCAGTTGCGCTCCCCGCCGATCTGTTCGGGCAGGCTGGTGGTGGGGGCGGCGATGATCGCGCCGGTGGGTGCGTAGGTCAGCAGCTTCAGCGTGAGGGCGGAGCGGTGGACCATCTCCCGCCAGCGGCCGCGGTACCGGGAACGGGACAGCCATTGCCGCCAGTAGCGCACGGTCGCGTCGAACGACCTCTCCGCCTCGGCCACGGCGCAGAAGCGCGGGGCGACGTCGCCGCCGACCCGGTCGAGGGTGAAGACGGCGGCCTCGCCCTCGTGCAGTTTGAACAGCGACCACACGTCCTGGCCGTCGATCTCGGTGGGGACCGTGGAGGTCAGGGCGAGCTTGAGCGTGGAGCACTCGAAGAGGGCCTGGCCCGGCTGCTTGCGCACGGTGTGCGGCAGCGTGCCGTAGGCGAAGCGAGGGGCGATGCGGGCACGGAAGGGAAGGGTGCCGCGCACGCAGATCACGCGGCGGATGAGACGGTGCCGATCGGCCTCGCGCGAGTCGTCGACGACGGGCATGAAGTCCTGGATCTCACCGACTCCGTCCTCCGCGAAGAACCGCGTGATCAGCACGTTGGTGTCGGGGAAGTAGAACTGCTTCGTTCGGGCGGGCACATCGGCGGCGAGTTCGAAGCAGCCGCCCCGGTCGGCGTCGAGGATCGAGGCGAAGACGCTGGGCGCGTCGAAGCGTGGACAGCAGTACCAGTCGATCGTGCCGTTGGTGCCGACGAGGGCGGCACTGCGCAGATCGCCGATCAGACCGTGATCGGCGATCGGCAGGTAGCGGGGGGAATCGGTGCCGGCGGACGGGCCGGGCATCCCGTGGGGCCGTCCCCGTGTCCCGGCGCTGGTCGTTGCGTCAGCCGTGTCAGCCGTGTCTGCCACGTCGGCCTCCCTGGGCGTTGCCCGAGCCGCTCCCCCGCACATACAGGCTAGCGAGTCGCCGCCGTCCGCACGTGTCGAGCGGGGGCGCTCCTCGAACCGCCGGGCAGCCGCGAGGCCGTCGCGGCGCGGCAGCACGCCGGTCGCCGGATACCTCTGACATCCACCCGGTTCGGGGGGCGATTACCTCCTCCGCCGAGTCGCGTCAAGTGACGAACAGCCGGGACTACGGCGTGCCGCACCCGGCCGGGCACGGTGGCAGGACGCGCCTGCCGCAACCCCGGAGCGGGCGCGGAACGCACCTGGAGGCTCGGATGCTGTGCTGGATCGGCGAGGCGGCGACCCGTCGTCCTCGGCTGGTGCTGTTCGCCGGGCTCGTCTTCCTCGTGCTGTGCGTGGTGTTCGGTGCCGGAGCCGGCGGCCGTCTGAAGACCCAGGGATACGACGATCCCCGTTCGGACTCCAGTTTCGCGGCCCGGGTGACGGCCGAACGCTTCGGCGGATCTCCGAACGTGGTCGTCGTCGCGCAGGTACCGCGGGGGTCCGTGGACGACCCCGCCGCCCGTCGGGCCGGTGAGGAGCTGACCCGGCGTCTGGCGGCGCAGCCGCATGTGAGCGGCGTCGTCTCGTACTGGACGACTCATGAGGACCGGCTGCGCGGCCAGGACGGCCGGGCCGGCCTGGTGCTCGCGCACGTGGACGGGGACGGCGAACAGCTCGGGGAGCGGGTACGGGGGCTGCGCGCCGTGCTGGCCGGGTCCGGGCCGGATTCCGGTGCCGCGGCGACCGGGTCCGGTGCCGGGGCCGGGTCCGGTGCGGCCCCAACCGGGTCCGCTTCCGGTGCCGCCACGGCCCGTGTGCTGGCCGGGTCCGGGACCGGTGCGGCCACGGCCCGTGCCGGTGGTTCCGGTCCCGGTACGTCCGTGGCCACGGGTACGTCCGTGGCCACGGGTGCGTCCGCCGACGGATCATCCGGCGCCCGGACGTCCCCGGGCGAGTCCTCCGCTCGCGGGGCGTCCGCCCGCACGGCTTCCTTCGGCGAGGCCCCCGGCCCGTCGGCGCCGGGCGGGACGGCCGCCCTGCACGTACGCGTGGGCGGACCGGCGCTCGTCGAGGCCGAGATCCAGGACCTTTCCGACTCCGACCTGAAACGGGCGGAGGCCGTCGTCGTACCCGGCACGCTGATCCTGCTGGTCCTGGTGTTCGGCAGCGTGATGGCCGCGCTGCTCCCCCTGCTGATCGGCGGACTGGCCGTCGCCGGAACGCTCCTGGTGCTGAACGTCCTGGGCGCCGTCACGGACGTCTCGGTGTTCGCGCTGAACCTGACGACGGCGCTCGGGCTGGGCCTGGGCATCGACTACGGCCTGCTGGTCGTCTCCCGCTTCCGTGAGGAGATCGCCGCCGGACTTGCACCGCGCGAAGCCGCCGTGGCCACCGTGCGCACCGCGGGCCACACGATCGTCTTCAGCGCCGCGACCGTCTGCGCCGCCCTGGCGACGCTGCTGGTGTTCCCGCCGTACTTCCTGCGGTCCTTCGCCTACGCGGGCATCGCCGTGGTGGCGATCGCGGCCCTGGGCGCGCTGACCGTCATGCCGGCTCTGCTGGCACTGCTGGGCCGGCGGGTGAACGCGTGGCCCGTGCCGTGGCGCCGACGGGCGCGGGCGGGCGGCGCGTCGCGCGGCTGGGAGTCGCTGGCACGGCGTGTCGTACGCCGCCCGGTACTCGCCGCACTGCCGGTGATCGGCCTGCTGGCGGTCCTCGCCTGGCCGTTCGCACACGCTTCGTTCGCCACCCCCGACGACCGGACGCTGCCGGTGAGCGCGGCCAGCCGCCAGGCCGGGGACGCGCTGCGCGACGACTTCGGCGGGGAGGGCGCCACGCCTCTGACGGTGTTCACCACGAGTACGACACCACAGGTCGCCCGGGACTACGGCCCCCGACTGTCCTCGCTGCCCGACGTGGCCGAGGTCGTCGGGCCTTCGGGCGTCTACCGCGACGGCCGGCAGGTCGGCGGGACCGACCCGCGGGCGGCCGGCACCGGGACCGAGGCCGATGGGCCCGCGTTCCTGGTCGTCGTGCCCTCGGTCGACCCCCGGTCGGGCGCTTCTCAGCATCTGGTGCGTGCCATTCGCGCCATGCCCGTACCCGCGGGCACCGAGGTACACGTCGGTGGGCCGAGCGCGGTCCTCGTGGACGCCAAGGACACCGTCGCG
Source organism: Streptomyces siamensis (assembly GCF_039543605.1). Taxonomy (NCBI): domain Bacteria; kingdom Bacillati; phylum Actinomycetota; class Actinomycetes; order Kitasatosporales; family Streptomycetaceae; genus Streptomyces; species Streptomyces siamensis. The sequence continues at coordinate 226,049 of NZ_BAABKB010000004.1, forward strand.
CACCGGCTCCCGGCCGCGCTGGCGATCATCACCGCCACCACGTTCGTGCTCCTGCTGGGCTTCACCCGCAGCGTGCTCCTGCCGTTCAAGGCCATCGTGCTCAACGCGCTGGGCCTCGCGGCCGTCCTCGGCGCGATGGTGTGGGTCTTCCAGAACGGCCACCTGCAGAACCTGCTCGGCTTCACCCCCGGCCCGCTCACGACCACCATGCCGGTCCTGCTGCTGTGCATCGTCTTCGGGCTGTCGGTCGACTACGAGGTCTTCGTCCTCGCCCGCATCAAGGAGGCCCACGACGCGGGGCAGGGCACCGCCGACGCGATCGTCACGGGCATCGCCCGCACCGGCCCCATCGTCACCACCGCGGGCGCTCTGCTCGCGTTCACCCTGCTCGGCTTCGGCACCTCCCGGGTCGGGCTGCTCCAGTTCTTCGGAATCGGCGCCGGCCTCGGCGTCCTCCTCGACGCCACCCTCGTACGCGGTGTCCTCGTGCCCGCGCTCATGCGGCTGGCGGGCCGATGGAACTGGTGGGCGCCGCGTCCCCTGCGGGGCGAACCGCCTGCCGCACGGACCGCGGCGCCCGGCCCGGAGCATCCGCCGGAGCGGACGTGCACACCGCCGCCGGACCCGGCGTGCCCACCGCCTCCGGGATCGGGACGCGGATCGACTCCGCCTCCGCCGCCGATGTCGGTACGCCGGTGGCCGCCTTCCCCGCCACCGCTCCCGGCGCCGGGGCATCGGCCACCACCGCCTCCGCCACCACCGGTGCCGGAGCATCGGTCGCCGCCGGCGTCCGGGTCCGCGCCGCCCGCCGCGCTCCCCCCGACCTCCCCACCCCGTGGCCCGCTCCCGGGTCCATCGACGACCCCGCCCTCCCACACGAAGGAAGACCTGTCATGACCGCCATCGCCTCCCCCGCCGACATCGCCGTCATCGGCCTCGGCTGCCGTTTCCCCGGCGCCCGTGACCTGCGGGAGTACTGGAAGCTCCTGCTCGCCGCCGAGCGGCAGTTCGCCGCCGTGCCCACGGAGCGCTGGAACCACGCGCCCTTTCACACACCGGGCCGGCGCGCCGCGTCCGCCGCCTACACCGACCAGGTCGCCTTCCTCGACGATGTCGACCGCTTCGCCGCCCTGCACTACGGTCTGCCGCCCGCTCGCGTCGAGGCCATGGACCCGCAGCACCGGCTCATGCTCGACGTGACCCGCGAAGCCCTCGACGACGCGGGCTGGGGCCGCGGCGGGTTCGACCAGGACAACACCGGGGTCTTCGTCGGGATGTCGGTGTCGGACTACAAGGACATCCTGTCGGCCCGGATCAGGGCCCTCACCCTGGCCGAGGGACCACCCGGCCTGCCTCCCGACTGCCCCGGTCACGGCGCCCGTGCCGGCGCGGCTCTCCCAAGTGACGGCGCATCCGCCGGTGATGCGTGCCCCGCGGAGGCCCAAATGGCCCGCGCACGTGCATCCAATGCCCGTACGGCCGACGCCGTACGACGGTGGGCCCGGCAACTGTGCGACGTCCGCGCCTTCACCCTGCCCGGCAGTCTGCTCAACATGGCGCCCGCCACCATCAGCCGGCAGTTCGGCCTCGGCGGTCCCAGCTTCGCCGTGGACGCCGCCTGCTCCGGCTCCCTGATCGCGCTGGAGACGGCCGTCTCCCATCTGCGCCGGAACACCTGCCGCATCGCGGTCGTCGGCGGTGTCTACATCAGCCTCACCCCCGACGGCCTGATCGGCTTCTCCCAGCTCGGCGCGCTGTCCGCCACCGGAGTGTGCCGCCCGTTCGACCGGCGCGCCGACGGTTTCGTCCTCGGTGAGGGCGCGGCGAGCGCCGTCCTGCGGCCGCTCGCGGACGCGCTCGCCGCTGGCGACCGGATCTACGCCGTGATCAAGGGCATCGGCTCCGCCAACGACGGTGCCTGCCCAGGACCGCTGGCTCCCACGTCCGAAGGCCAGCTGCGTGCCATGCGCCGTGCCTACCACGACGCCGGCGTGGCCCCGTCGTCGGTGGGCTACATCGAGGCGCACGGCACCGCCACCCGTGCCGGCGACCGCGCCGAGGTGGAAGCGCTGCGCCGACTGCGTACGGAGTTTCCCGACGACGATCCCGGCCTGTGCTACCTCGGCTCGGCGAAGGCCCTCATCGGGCACGCCCTGGCCGCCTCGGGGCTCGCGGGACTGGTGAAAGCGGCTCTGGCCGTCCACCGACGGACGATCCTGCCGCAGCCGGACGTCACCCCGCACCCGGATCTCGCCGTCGGCGCCGCCGGTCTGCGGTTCGCCGACACCGTGCGGCCCTGGCCGCAGGGAACAGGGCCGGTGCGGGCCGCCGTCAGCTCGTTCGGCTTCGGCGGCACCAATGTGCACGCGATCCTCGAAGAAGCGCCGGCACCCGCCCCGTCGCCCCCTCCGGTCGGACGGGCCCGTGCACGCCAGGGAGTTTCGGCAGGGTCCGACGTGCCGCGCCGCCTGCCGCGGCCGGAGCTCGCTCCGCACCTCGTCCTCGTCTCGGCCGGCAGTCCCCGTCTACTGGACGCCCACATCGGCGAGCTGCTCGACGTCCTGGACCGGGCGCCCGAGACACCGCTCGCGGCCCTGGCCCACACCCTGGGCTGCCGCGAGCCCCTGACCTCCCGCCTCGCCGTCACGGCCACCAGCCTCGCCGAGTACGTCAGGCGGCTGCGGCTGGCCCGTCGGCGGCTCGCCGAGGGTGCGCGGGGTGATCTGGGCGACGGCGCGTTCGCCGCGGACGCCCCCCTGCCGCCCGACGGACGCCGTGTCGCGTTCGTCTTCCCCGGGCAGGGCAGCCAGCGGCCGGCCCTGATGCACGACCTCTACCAGCGATTCGCCCCGTTCCGGTCGGCATTCGACGAGCTCGGCCGCGTCGCGCGCGAGCACACCCACCTCGACCCGGCCGAGGTGCTGTACGGGTCCCGGGCGACGGCACGGCCGGACGACGCGGAGCTGCGCCGGCAGCTGGCCGCCACCGAGGTGTGCCAGCCGCTGCTCGGCACCGTCCAGATCGCCGCGACCCGTCTGCTGGCCGCCTGCGGCATCCGGCCCGACGTCGTACTGGGGCACAGCGCCGGGGAGTTCGCCGCCGCCGCGGCGGCGGACGTGCTCACCGGTGAGGACACCGTCCGGCTGCTCGCGAACCGCGGCGCCGTCCTCGCCCGGACCGAGTCCGGGCGGCGGGGGCAGGCCGGATCCGCGGGCGGGATGCTGGCCCTGCACGCCGACAAGGCGACCTTCCGGCGGCTGGCCGACGGTGTCGACGACGTGTGGCTCGCCTGCTTCAACCACCCCCGGCACGTCGTGGTGAGCGGAACCCTGGAGGGTCTCGCCACTCTGGAACGTGCCTGCGCGGCCGCGAAGGTCGCCACCCGGCGGCTGGAGGTGTCCGGCGCCTTCCACTCGCCGCGCGTGGCCGGCGCCGAGAAGGGCATCCGCAGCGACCTCGCCCGTCGCGACCTCGCCCGCCCCGCCGTGGCGTTCGTCTCCTGCGTGAACGGCGCCCTGTGCACCGAGCCCACCGAGCTGCGTGAGCTGTGGGCCCGGCACGCCTCCGCGCCGGTCCGGTTCGAGGACGCCGTACGCAGCGCCCACGCCCTCGGTGCCCGCGTCTTCGTCCAGGTGACCGGACACCGTTCCCTGCTCTCGTGCGTCCGCCGCACGCTCACCGGCCACGACGACGTCCACCTCGTGTCCGCCGACGGGCCGGCACCGGACAACGGCCACACCTTCCTCGACGCGCTCGCCCGCCTCGCGGTGCTGGGTGCCGGAACCGACCCCCGTCCCCTCGTCCCCCGGGACGAACGCCGGCTCCTGGACCTGCCGGTGGCCCGGCTCGACACCCGGTCCTACTGGATACGGGCGGCGCGGCGGCCGTCGGCGCACGCGGAGACGGGTTTCCCCGAGTACTCCGCGATCCCCGAGGGCTCCACCGCCCCCGTGAGCGACGCCGCACCCGAGGACTCCGCCGTCCCGGTGAGCACCGCGGGCGACGCCGGTGTGGTGGACGACGCGACAAGGCCGGACGAGGAGCAACAGGAAACCGACGTACGGAACTTGCTGACCGAGGCGCTGGCCCTGCTGCGGGAGCAGGCCGTCACGCTGACCCGCCTCGAGACGGCGCTGGATGCCCACACCGCCACCCGTCCCGCCCCGGTCGCAGGGCCGACCGTGCCCCGGGCCACCGAGCCGAGGGACGCTGCGGACGGTTCAACGGGCCCTGCCGTGACGGAGGTTGTGACGCTCCCGGCGGCGCGGTGCGAACTGCCCGACGCGGCCGCGACGGACGAAGGGCGCTCGCCGACTCCGGACATCACGGAAGCCATGGAGGACGTGGGAGACACGGAGGCCGGTCAGGACGCGGGAGCGACGGAGGCCGTCGAAGCCACGGCACCCGCGGGGATCGTCGAAGCCACGGCACCCGCGGAGACGGTCGAAGCCCCGACGGTCGCGGGGACCGTCGAAGCCGATGGAGCCGCGGGCGCCGTCGAGGACACGGCAGCCGCGGAGATCGTAGAGGGCGCCGGAGCCGCGGAGATCGCCGAGACCGTGTTCGCGCACGTGGCCCGGGTCAGCGCGTTCCCGGTCGGCCATCTGCGCGCGGATCAACGGCTGGTCGAGGATCTCGGGTTCGACTCGCTCATGCTGACCGACCTGTTCACGGCCCTCGCGCGGCAGTGGCCGCGGTTGTCGGCCGACGGGCAGCGCCACGACCTGCCGACCGTGGCGGCCCTCATCTCCATGATCTCGGCGAGTGCGGGCGGCACGGACGTGCGCACACCGGCCGCGACACCGCCCGCGGCCGGGCCCGGCGGAATCCCTGCGGTCGACGCACCGGACTCCGCCCGGCCCGCACGACCGCGCCCGGGCCAGGAGACACCGGGTGTGCTCAAGGCCCTGCCCGCCGCGAAGACCGAACCGGAAGTAGACGGAAGCGTCGACGACAGCCACGAGGAGACGGATGCCCGACCGGCGGTCGACGACAGCCATGACGGCACGGATGCCCGACCGCCGGTCGACGACAGCCATGACGGCACGGATGCCCGACCGCCCGTCGACGACAGCCACGGCGGTACGGACACCGAACCGAGGGCGCACATCAGCCGCCACGGCACGGGTACCGAACCGAGGACGGACGGCGGTCACGACGGCACCGGTCCGGAGCGGCCGCCCGCCCGCGCCGACGCGACGGAACCCGCCGCCGACGGACGGGGCGGGCGCCAGAGCAGGATCGACCGCTTCCCGGAGGTCGCCGCGCACAGCGCGCGCGTGGCCGCCTTCACTCGAGTCGGCCTGCCCAATCCGTACTTCCTCGTCCACGAGGGCGGCATGACGGACACGACCGTCGTCGAGGGCCGCGAACTGCTGTCGTTCTCCAGTTACAACTACCTGGGCCTGGCCACCCACCCGCACGTCCGCGAGGCGGCGGCACAGGCCATCGAACGTCACGGCACCTCGGTGTCCGCCAGCCGGCTGCTGTCCGGCAACCGCCGCCTCCACCTCGACCTGGAGACGGAACTGGCCTCCGCCCTCGGGTGCGAGGCAGCGCTCACGCTGGTCAGCGGACACGCCGCGAACGTCACCCTGATCGGGCACCTCGTCGGCGAAGGAGACCTCGTCGTCCACGACGCCCTCGCGCACGACAGCATCCTCCAGGGATGCCGGCTCTCCGGCGCCACGCGGCGGCCCTTCCCGCACAACGACGCGGCCGCGCTCGACGCTCTGCTCGCCGAGGTGCGCCCTCACCACCGCCGGGTCCTCGTCGTCGTCGAGGGCGTGTACAGCATGGACGGCGACATCGCCGACCTGCCCGCGCTGATCGAGGTCAAGCGCCGCCACGGCGCGCTGCTGATGATCGACGAGGCGCACAGCATCGGAGTGCTCGGCGAGCACGGCCGCGGCATAGGGGAGCACTACGGTGCCGCCGCGGACGCCGTCGACCTGTGGTCGGGCACCCTGTCCAAGGCACTTGCGAGCTGCGGCGGATACGTCGCCGCGAGTCGTACGGTCGTGGAGTACCTGCGCTACACCGTTCCCGGATTCGTCTTCAGCGCGGGGATGACACCCGCCAACACCGCCGCGGCCCTCGCCGCTCTGCGCGTCCTGCGCGCCGAGCCCGAGCGCGTCGCCCGCCTGGCGTCCAACGCGCGGCTCTTCCTCCGTCTCGCCCGCCAAGGGGGCGTCGACACCGGTGACAGCCGCGGCACGCCGGTCGTCCCGTGCATCGTCGGGGACTCGATGAGGACGCTGCGCGTCGCCGATCTGCTCTTCCGGCGAGGGATCAGTGTCAATCCGATCCTCCACCCGGCGGTGCCCGAGCAGGAGTCCCGGCTGCGCTTCTTCGTCACGTGCGACCACACCCCCGAGCAGATCTACCACGCGGTGAGCACGCTCGTCGCCGTGCTGCGCGAGGCCGACGCCACGGGCACCGCCGCCGCCTGAGCAGGGTCCGCAGGGCAGCCGACGGCCCTGGTCGAGACCACCCGGGCCTGCCTGCGAGCGTCGCGACCGCCCCGCGCAGCAGACCGTCAGGCGGCCGGGGCCGTGTGCTTGAGCTCGATCTCGACGAAGGCCAGGTGCGCCTCGCCGACGTTCACGACGTCGTGCTCGCCGCCGGCCGGGCGGGCGTACGACTGTCCCGTCCGCAGGTCGGACTCGGTCATCGACCCGTCGGGGGCGACCGCGCCGGTGCGCCCGTCGGTCACCGGGACGACCACGTAGTCGTGGGCGTGCACGTGCCGACCTGTGCGCTCTCCGGGCTGGAAGTCCCAGCGGGTGACCCGGACCTGGTCGTCCTCGTACTGCACGCTCGCCTGCGCTGTCGTCGTCATCGACGCTCTCTTCCACTCGCCTTGATCCATTGCCGCAGGCCAGTGGACCACACCGAGGTGCCCGCACGGCCCGCGCGGTCGTCCGACCGTGTGGCCCGTCGGAGCCTGGGCCGTGCGGAGCCTGTGGCCTGGCGTGTCACCATCCGAAATCGCCGGAAATGTTCGCTAGGCTCGCGCCGCCACACAGGTCTCGATCTTCACGGAGGGCAGGACGGCGAAGATCAATCGCGAGCGTCTCGTCAGAACACTGACGTTCTGGCTGCGCCCCGCCTTCGCGTTGCGCGTCGTCGGCCGGTTCCAGAAGATCGTCGGCTTCGACCGCTCGATGGCCCTGGCCTCCAGCGCTCTGACCACACTGATTCCGCTCGCGATCCTCAGCAGCGCCGTCCTGGGCAACGTCGTCAAGGAGGACTCCGCACAGCGGATCATCAAGCGGTACGGCCTCACCGGCGCCGGTGCCGACGCGGTCGACTCCCTCTTCTCCCCCGCCGAGAACACGGACGCGAGCGTGGGCATCTTCGGAGTGCTCTTCCTGACCGTGTCGGTGCTCAGCTTCGCGCGGGCGGCGCAGCGGCTCTTCGAGCAGACCTGGGAGCTGAAACCCCTCAGCGTGCGCAACACGCGCAACGGCCTGTGGTGGATCCTCACCCTCGGCGTCTACGCGATTCTCACCGGATGGCTCACCGCCGAGCTCTACGAAGGCGGACTGGGACTGGTGACCGCCGCGTGCCATGCGCCGCTGACCGCCGTCTTCCTCGTCTGGAGCGGCTGGAGTCTGTCGGCGAAGCGGATCGCCTGGCGCGACCTGATCCCGTTCGGCGTCACCGCGGCCATTCTGACCGCGGCCTACTCCGTGGCCGCGGCCGTCTATCTGCCGCACCTGTTCAACTCGTACGCCACGCGCTACGGCGTCGTCGGCGCCGTCTTCGCGATGATCTCGTCCCTCTTCTCGGTGATGCTCGTCGTCGTCGCCTCGTCCGCGCTGGGACGAGAGGTGCGGGACGAGCTCGTCCGCATCCGTGAGGGCCACCGCCCGTCCGACCACGAGGTCCGGCAGCAGTGGGACAGCGTGGTCGATCAGGCTCGGTCGCGTTGGCACTCGGCACGGGAACAGGTCGCGCATCACCGCTCCAAGAACACGGACCACTGACCGGCGCGGCAGACCGCCACCGGCACGTCACGCGTCACGCGGTGCTCAGAGCCCTGACGAGTTCGAAGGACCTCAGGCGGTCGGCCAGCGCGTAGACGGGTGTGACCAGCATGAGTTCGTCCGCGCCGGTCGTGTCCACGAGGTTCGCCAGGTGCTTGGCGACGGTCTCGGGCGTGCCGTGCGCCTGCTGGGCGCGGAAGCCCTCCAGCGCCGGCAGCTCGTCCGCGGCGAACGAGTGGGCCGCCGCCCCGTCGGGCGTGGGGAAGGGAAAGTCGCTGCGTCCCTTGAGGAGGCCGGCCTTGACGACGTCCATCGGGCCCGCGAGCCGGGCCGCCTCCTCGGCCGTCCCGGCGCAGACCGTTTCCACGCAGACCAGCACGCGGGGACGCTCGCACCAGCGGGAGGGCGCGAAGTGCTCGCGGTAGTGGCGGAGCGCGGCGAGGGTGTTGTCGGGTCGTATGTGGTGGGCGAAGGCGATCGGAAGTCCGAGCTCGGCAGCCAGCGCGGCACCAGCCGTGCTGGACGACAGCAGCCACGGCTCCGGGAGCGGGCCGAGGGCGACCTCGTCGACCAGATGGCGCAGACTCTCCGACACGTCGTTCCGGTACTCGTCGTCCGTCGCGGGCCCGGCCCCGCGCCGCAGCGCCCGCGCCGTCGGCTCGTCGAAGGTGCCCGGGCCGCGGCCGATGCCCACGTCGATCCGCCCGTCGTGCAGTGCGGCCAGTGTGCCGAACTGCTCGGCCAGCATGAGCGGGGCGTGGTTCGGGGCGAGCACACCGCCGGAGCCGAGACGGATGGACGAGGTCAGCGCGGCCGCGTGGGCGGCCAGGACGACGGGCGGAAAGGCTCCGATGGCCGGGGAGTGATGATGCTCGGCGTACCAGAGCCGCAGATATCCGAGGTCGTCGAGGCGCCTGGCGAACTCGGTGGTGTCCTTCAACGTGTCTGCGGCTCGGGCACCTGTCTGGACCATGGCCACTTCAAGTGCACTGAGCGGTACGGTGATCATCCGGCCAGTATAGGAAGCCTCGGCCGACTCAAAGTCCGCCGCCTGCACGGCAGTTGGCCCACCGTGGCGGGTCACCTGGCCGGTTCCCGCACGCGCCGGACGACAGCGCTGGATTCGTCCCGCCAGCCGGACCGGCACCCGAGTCGCGGTGCGTCACAGGCCGAGGGAGATGGCCAGTCGGGTCATCTCGGCGGTGGTGGTGATGTTGAGTTTGGCGCGGATCCGGCGCAGGTAGGCGTCGACCGTGTGCTTGGACAGTCCCATCTGGCGTGCCGCCTGCAGGTAGGTGCAGCCGGCGGCGATATGTCGCAGGGTCTCGCGTTCGCGCGGGGCCAGTGCGGGGGTGTCGGTCTCGGAGGTCGTGGCCGAGGCCTGGGCGCCGGGGGCCGAAGTCTCGGCGGACGGGACGGACGGGGTGGTCGGGGCGGTGGGGGTGGAGATCGGGGCGGTGAGGGCGGGGTTCATGGGGATGTCCTTCTCTGTCGACGGGTCGGCCGGGTCGTCACTGCCCACACCCTCGGAAGCAGTAGGCAAATGCCCGATTGAGGCGTTTTGCCCTGGTTCAAAAAGACTGACTCGGCGACGTCATCACCACGTCCGCCGACTGTCACGGGCGTGTCACAGGCCACATCCCCGACCCGTACGACCACTGGCACCCACCACGGCGACACGCGGACGAGCTGCACCCGCCGTCCGTCATGCCCCATCTGCCGCACCCCACCGGACATGGCCGGGAGGGCGCATCCGGGTGCCTGCCGCGAGGGCGCAGGGGACGGCGGCGAAGCGGCGACCGTGCGCATGGCCCAGGAGGGCAGCGCCGGGTTGGTGCTCCGCGCTCCCCAGGATCATGCTGGACAGGAGGGCCCTTGCCCCAGGCCCAGCCGTCCAGGTTCCCGAAGGGCGAGATGAGCGGCGATGGAGCGACTTCCCACCCCTCCCGGTGAGCAGACGCAGGCAAATGCCCTGCCCGACCCGGCCGTCACGACCACCACCGCCACGGCGACCGTCAGCGACCTGGGCATCGTGACCGGATGGAGCGAAGGCGCCGAGCGCCTGCTCGGCTACACGGCCTCGCAGATCGTCGGACAGCCCGCCGTACGTCTGCTCGCCGACGACGTCGACGGCACGGGCCACCCGGTCGACGCCGCCGACACCGCCGCGACGCTCCGCCGGGACACGTCGGGGCGGGAGCGGTGGAACGGCGCGGTGCCGCTGCGGCACCGCGACGGGCACCAGGTCACCCAGCGGCTGCTCGCGCACCACCGGACCGAGCGGGCAGCCGGCTGGCTCGTCGTCTCCGCCGTGCGGGACCGCCCCCACCCCCCGGCTCGCCCGGTCGGCAAGCCCGCGCAGGAGGGCGACGTCCTGAGGGAATGGACCTTCCGCCAGACGCCCTGCATCCTCGCCGTCTTCGACACGGATCTGCGGCTCGTGCGGGCCAACGTGGGCATGGAGCACGCCCTGCTCCTGAGCGAGGACGACATGCGCGGGCTGCGGCTGTCCGACCTCGCTCCGCACGCCGCGAGCGACGAGGCCGACGCGAAGATGCGCCTGGTCCTGGACAGCGGCGAACCGGAGCACATGGACGCCTTCCTGCACCACTCGGGTGTCAGCAGCGAGCACGGCTGGCCGGCCTCGCTCACCCCGCTCAAGGACCCCTCGGGCCGCGTGCGTGCCGTGTGCCTGGCCGCCCACGACATGCCGCACGAGGAACCCGCCCGGCAGCGCATGCAACTGCTGCACGACGCCGCCGGGCGCATCGGCACCACCCCCGACAGCCGGCGCACGGCCCAGGAACTCGCCGACGCCGTCGTCCCCCGCCTCGCCGACCGCGCCGTCGTAGACCTGTTCGAGACCCCCCAGCCCGCCGACACCTCCCACGCACCGCAGGCCAGGGACTTCACCCTGTCCCGTGCCGCCGTGAGCCCGGCACCGGACAGCGGCCCTCCGTCCCCCGGTGACTCCGGTCCGAAGGTCCGGCACCTGGCGGCGTCACCGGTGGCGCAATGTCTGGCCCAGGGCCACGGCGCCCTGTTCGACGCGGCGTCCCCGGCGCTCGCCGAGTGGGTCGCGCACGACCCCGAGGCCGCCCGGATCCACGAGGGCGGCATCCACTCCCTGATGATCGTGCCGCTGCGCGCGAACGGCTCCACCCTCGGCGTCGCCCTCTTCGTCCGTCACGAGCACCCCACCCCTTTCGAACAGGACGACCTGTGGCTCGCCGAGGAGCTCACCGCCCAGGCCGCCGTGAGCATCCACCACTCCCACCGTCCGGCGCGCGACCACACCACCACCATGACCCTGCAGCGGAGCCTGCTCCCGCAGACGCTGCCCGACCAGCACGCCCTCGACATCGCCACCCGCTACCTGCCCGCCGTCGCCAAGGCCGGCGTCGGCGGCGACTGGTTCGACGTCATCCCCCTGTCGGGCGCCCGTGTGGCCCTGGTCGTCGGCGACGTCGTCGGGCACGGCATCCGCGCCTCGGCCACCATGGGCCGCGTACGCACCGCGGTGCGCACCCTCGCCGACGTCGACCTGCCGCCCGACGAACTCCTGACCCACCTCGACGACCTCGTCATCCATCTGTCCGCCGAGGAGACCGGCACGGACGACGCGACGCCCGAGACCGCCGGAGGCATCGGCACCACCTGCCTCTACGCGGTCTACGACCCCATCTCCCGCCGGTGCACCCTCGCTCGTGCGGGCCATCCCCCGCCGGCCGTGGTCACCCCCGACCACGCCGTCCGCTTCCTCGACGTCCCCGCCGGCCCACCACTCGGCCTCGGCGGGCTGCCCTTCGAGGCCTTCGAGACCGAGCTGCCCGAGGGCAGCCTCCTCGTCCTCTACACCGACGGGCTCCTCGAAACCCGCGAGCACGACATCGACGAAGCCCTCGACACCATGTTCGCCGCCCTCGCCCGCCCCGCCCAGAGCCTCGACACGGTCTGCGACCGGGTGCTGACCTCGATGGTCTCGCACCGCCCCGACGACGACATCGCGCTGCTCATCGCCCGGACCCGCGCCCTGCGGACCGACCACGTCGCCGCCTGGGACCTCGACTTCGATCCGGCGGTCGTCGCGCAGGCCCGCCAGCACGCCACCGAGCAGCTCGCCGCCTGGGGACTGGACGACGCCGCCTTCATCACCGAACTCGTCGTCAGCGAACTGGTCACGAACGCCATCCGCTACGGCCGCCCGCCCGCCCAGCTCCGCCTGATCCACCAGAACAGCACCCTGATCTGCGAGGTCTTCGACTCGAGCAGCACCGCACCGCACATGCGTCGGGCCCGTACCTTCGACGAGGGCGGCCGGGGCCTGCTGCTGGTCGGACAGCTCGCTCAGCGCTGGGGCACCCGCCACACGCCCACCGGAAAGACGGTCTGGGCCGAGCAGTACCTCACCCCCGACGACGAGTCCGCGTTCTGAAGCCCCCTAAGCCAGGGCCTTCGCCTTGTACGACTCCGGATAGCGCTCCGTGAACTTGACCGCGCACGCCAACAGGACGATCGGGACGACCCAGTTGAACCAGTCGTCCAGGGACGGCACCAGGATCGCGAGCAGGCCCAGCACGGCGATGACGACGAAGACACCGCCCCACACTGCGGTCAGGACCATGTTGATGTGCTTGAAGACCGGCGAGTCCCAGACACTGGGCGGTGTCGACCGCCGCGCGTACTGGGCGGTGAACGGATCGAAGAACAGCGAGCCCAGTGCCACGAGGGCCACGACCGCGTTGGCGAGCACCTGCGCGTAGGTCTCCAGCCAGATCAGCTCGTGGTGGTCCAGGGCCAGGGCGAGGACGGAGACCACGGCGAAGAACACGATGCCGGTCATGTCGAGCAGGTTCAGGTGGCCTTGAAGGATGTCCCGCCCGGAGAGCACGAGGGACGCGGCGAGCGCGGCCAGCGCCGCGTACTCCCAGGTGCTGGGGCCGGCCACGATCGTGAAGATGATCCAGGGAGCGAACCCGAGGAAGACGCCTCCGGCGCTGACGGATCTCTTCGGCGGTGCCTGCGTCTCCGTCACCTGTCCCATGGAACGGCTCCCATCGCTTGTCACGAGCGAGCGGGCGGGCACACCGCTTTCCTCATCATGCCGACGGGGAGACACGGTCGCATCCGGGCGGCACCGGGGCCCCGGTGCGCACCTGCGCGAATCTGCTGATCGCGGACATCAGCAGCGCGCCTTCGACCGGCCGGACGCGCACGTGGACGGCTCGGGCCGGGCCCGGGCCGTCCACACGCGCACGCCGTTGTGGTCATTCATCCGTTCGTCGAGATCACCTTCGTCGAAGCGCCGGCCGGTCACGCCCGGCGACCCACCGGCCTGCGATCACTGGACTCCCAGGTCGTCCGACCGCTCGCCCTCCGCCTGGGACGGCTCGGTCCTGGGAACGTCCGGGTGCCGCTCCATGGCCGCGCTCGCGCGCTCGGCGGGCTCGTCGCGCTCGCCCTCGGCCTGGGAGGGCGTGTGGGAGTACAGCCAGCGGTCGTACTCCGAGGCTCCGGTCTTCATGGTGGCCTCCCTTGCTCGCTCACCTCCCATGGTCCTCTCCGGACCGCGCCGGGGCCAGGGCAGTCGCACTCCGTTACGCCTGTCCCGTCGGAGCGCCGGTCCCCTGTCCAGGCCCGGCCGTGTCAAGTCACGAGATCCAGTGGCGTGACCCCGGGCGCCGACTCGGGCCTACTGGAACCACGGGCCCGCCTACATGACGCGGGCCCGGCCAAAGCACCCTCAAGAGATGTCTTCCGCCTCCGGGACGGCCGCCGGGCCGCTCAGGTGGAGCGGCGTACGGGACGGCTTCTCCTTGCGGACGAAGGCGCGCCGCAGCGCGTGGTACGAGCTGTCCGGGTCGTCGAAGGTCCGGCGCATCCGGGCCAGCTCCCGTTCCCGGAAGACCTCCAGTGGTCCGGTGTTCGCCTGCTCGGCCTTCTTCCTCTCGATCCGGGCGCGCGTGGCCGGTGCCGTGGCCAGCCGGGCCGCCAGGAGACGGACCTCGGCGGCGAAGCCGTCCGCGCCGCACTCCACGACGCGGTCGACGAGACCGAGGCACAAGGCGCCGGTCGCACTGACCGGGAAGGCTTCGTGCATGAGCCGTGCCGCGGTGGCGGCTCCCACCCGGCGGGGCAGTGTGCACGTCCAGTACTCCGAGCCGTACAGGCCCATCAGACGGTAGTGCGGGTTCAGCACCGCGCCGCCGCGGCACCACACCTCGTCGGCGGCCAGGGCGAGCATCACGCCGCCCGCCGCCGCGTTGCCCGGGACCGCGGCGACGACGAGCTTGTCGTCGGTGGTCATCACCGCCTCGACCAGATCGTCGATGGCGTTGATGTTGGCCCAGGACTCCGCGGCGGGGTCGTCGGCGGCCTCGATGACGTTGAGATGGATGCCGTTGGAGAAGAAGTCCCGCCGTCCGCCGAGGACCAGCACGGAGGTGGGGCGGGCGCGGACCTCCTCGTACGCGTCCAGGAGCCGACGGCACTGGGAGGTGCTCATCGCTCCGCCCGGGAAGGAGAACGACAGGTGGCCGACGCCGTCCTCCTCGCGGTACTCGATGTCCGACCAGGTGCGCCGCCCGTCCGCCGGGAACAGCGGTGCGCCGAGTTCGGGCAGTGGGGGCAGCCGGGAGCCCAGTGCCGACACGGCCGGAAGCTTGAAGGTGGGCGGCTGCCCGGGCACGCGCCGCCGCCGCAGCTCGGGGATCCACACCGCGCCGTCCTTCGTCGCCCGGCAGAGCGCTCCGGTCCTGGTGGCGAGCGGCTCGCCGGGGACTCCGCGCAGGGTGTCCTCGGGGTGGCCGCCGTGCAGGTACCACTCCTCCCCGAACAGCGCGTCCAGGACGCCGGGTTGGGAATCGGCGGCACGCAGCTTGCGCAGGACGGTCGCCGTGTCGTCCTCCTGCCAGTCGATCCGCCGGGCGCTCTGGTCGAGGTAGGGGCGGGTGCGGGCGGTGCTCTGCGACAGGGGGGTGTGGGTGCCCGAAGCGAAGCGTTCCACGGCCAGCAGGACGGCGGAGAGGGCGGCGTCGGCGATCTCGTTGCGGTACAGGTCGCTCTTGGCCAGCGGTGACAGCGTGCAGGCCGCGGTCGCCCAGACGTCACCGGCGTCCATCTCCTCCACGGCCTGAAGGACCGTCACACCCCAGTCCTCCGCGCCCTCCTGGATGGCCCAGTCGAGGGAGGACGGCCCCCTGTCGCCGAGCGGGCCCGGGTGGACGACGAAGCAGGGGTAGGAGGCCCACACTTCGCGTGGGATGGCCGTTCTGAGCATCGGGGCGATGACGAGCCGGGGCGCGTGCCGGTGGACGGCCTCCGACAAGGAGCGGCCCGGGAGGGCGAGTTCCACGGGGACGGTGTGGCCGCGGTCCCGCAGTTCGGCGTGGACCCGTTGGGTGAGGCTGTTGAAGCCGCTGGCGATGAGCAGGATGTGCACGGCGAACTCCCCCCGGCGGGCGACGGTGTCTGCGATGATGCCAGGCCACCTGTGATCCTGTGGCCCGCCCTCGTCGGGCACGCGCCGACCGGCCGGGGGATCCCTCGAAAGCGAGTCGGGAGCGGCCACTTGGCCGCGCGGGCCGCACCCACTGCAGGAGCGCGTCCCGCCGGGTCGGCGATGTGGCGCTCTCCCCCGCGCCGGGACACGTGCGCCGCCTCAGCGCCTGGACATGTAGAGGTTGAGGGCCTTGTGGAGGACCTTGTTGAGCGGGTAGTCCCACTCGCCGAGGTACTCGACCGCCTCGCCGCCCGTGCCGGCCTTGAACCGGAGCAGGCCGAGCAGGTGGTTGCCCTCGTCCAGGGTGTCGGTGATGCCGCGGAAGTCGTAGATCCGGGCTCCGAGTTCATGGGCGTCGGACATCATGCGCCACTGGACGGCGTTGTTCGGCTGGACCTCACGCCTGCGGCTGGTCGAAGCGCCGTAGGAGTACCAGACGTGATCGCCGACGGTGAGCATCGTGGCTGCCGCGAGCACCTCGCCGTCGTGATGGGCGAGGTAGAGCCGCATGCGGTCGGCGTCCTCGGACGTCAGAGCCGTCCACATCCGCTGGAAGTAGGGCAGGGGGCGGGGGATGAACCGGTCCCGTTCGGCCGTCTCGACGTAGAGGTCGTAGAAGGCGGGCAGGTCGTCGTAGCCTCCCTGGACGACCTTGACGCCGGCCTTCTCCGCCTTCTTGATGTTGCGGCGCCACTGCTGGTTGAGACCCTGCCGGATCTCGTCGAGCGACCGTCCGGCGAAGGGCACCTGGAACACGTAGCGCGGCTGGCCCGCGGCGAAGCCGTCCTCGCCGCCCGGTTCGGTCCGCTGCCAGCCCATCCGCCGCAGCCGGTCCGCGATGTCCGAGGCTCCCGGCTCGTGCGCGGTGGCCTCCACCTCCCGCAGCCACCGGGCCTGCGGGTCGGCGATCGCGTCCTTGACCGCCTCGGCGCTCCAGCGCCTGGCGACGACCGGCGGGCCCATCTTCACCGAGAACGCGCCCTGGTCCTTCAGATACGCGAGCATCGGCTCCAGCAGGCGTTCCAGGTCCGGGGCCGCCCAGTCGAGCACCGGGCCCTCGGGCAGATAGGCGAGGTATCGCTTCAGTTTGGGCAACGGCCGCAGCAGCACCAGTCCGGCACCGACGAGCCGGTCGTGCTCGTCGAACCAGCCCAGGCTCTCCGCCCGCCAGTCCGGCTTCACGTCCCCCCACGAGGGAACCTGCATATGACTCACCGAGGAACGGGCCGCGACGAAACCCAAATGCTCGTCACGGCTGATCGCCTTCAGGCGATAACTCATGCGCAATGCTCCTTTGCTCGGCGCACCAGCCTACTGAGCCGTAGCGCGATCACGGCGTGTCACACGGCCGGGAGCACGAAGGGTCACGAGCCGCGTTCCGTTCCCGCGCAGGCCCGTGAAGCAGCCCCGCAGCATGACGTCCGGATCCCGCCGGCATGCGGCCCGGGGGGCGACGAGGGTGGGGACAGAACGCTGCCGGACGTGCACACGCACCGCATGCGTCCGGGGCACGACCTCCGATCCAAGGAATCCTCACCGTGAGCACGACCACCCAGACCGCCACCCGGACCGCCACCCGGACCGCCACCCCGGCCTCCGACCGGGTCGCCCGGGCCGATTGGGCAACGCTGGCCGACGAACTCGACGCGCACGGCCATGCACCGACCGGCCCGATCCTCACCCCCGCCCAGTGCCACGAGATCGCGGCCCTGTACGACGAGCCCCACCGTTTCCGTACGACCGTCGACATGGCCCGCCACCGCTTCGGCTCCGGCCAGTACCGCTACTTCACCCACGACCTGCCCCACCTGGTCGCCGAACTGCGTGAGGCGTTCTACCCCCGGCTTCTTCCCGTCGCCCGGGACTGGGCCGCCCGACGGGGAGAGCCCGCCCCCTGGCCCGACACTCTGGAGGAGTGGCTCACGCTGTGCCATCGGGCCGGGCAGGCCAAGTCCGCGCAGATCCTGCTGCGTTACGGCCCCGGCGACTGGAACGCCCTGCACCGCGACGTCTTCGGCGACATGCTCTTCCCCCTCCAGGTCGTCATCGGCCTGAACGCCCCCGGCACCGACTACACCGGCGGCGAGTTCCTCATGACCGAGCAGCGGGCCCGCGCACAGTCACGCGGCCACTCCGCCACCCTGCCGCAGGGCCACGGCCTGGTGTTCACCACCCGGGACCGGCCGGTGGCCGGCAAGCGGGGCTGGTCCAACGCACCGATGCGACACGGTGTGAACACGGTGCGCACGGGCTGTCGCCACACTCTCGGCCTCGTCTTCCACGACGCGGCGTGAGCACCGACACCGACACCGGCTCCGGCTCCGGCTCCGGCTCCGGCTCGCAAGGGAAGCGGAGCCCATACTGAATGCGTGCGCACACCCTTCGCTCAAGAGGCGGTCCTCGTCACGGCGGCCGACGGCGATGTGCGAGCGCCCGGCGCCGCCGTCACCGTCGCGCTGTGCGGGCATGGGGAGCACGAGCCCCCGTGCCCGCTGGCGCCGCACCACACGTCCGCGGAGCGTTCCGGGGACGAGGTCCGGCTCCGCGTGCTGTTCGCGGCCGCTCCGGCCGACGAGGCCGAGGTCCGCGCCCGCATCGAGTCCGCCCTGTCGCAGAGCACCTTCCAGGGCCCGGACGGCGTCACCACGCGGTGGCGGCTGCGCAGTACACGGCCCAGCCCCGTCCGCCAGGACGAGACCGACCACGCCGAGCGTCTCACCTCGCCGGAATGACACCACGGTGACGGCACGGGCGTCGGACACCCCCCGGACCGCTCCTCGCCGCGCCCCGTCGCCGACACGCCGCTGAACTGCGAGCCCCGCAGGAGCAGTTCCCCACGGATCTGCGCGAGAGGGCGGACGAGCACGGCGGACGAGGGCACACGGTGCCTGGGCGCGGGCCGTGGGGCACCCGGTGGTGGGCAGGGGCGGGACGGGCCAGCATGAAGAGCGGCAGAGCCGTGAGGTCCGCAGTTGGGAGAGCCGGGATGACGACCATGGGCATGGGAGACCTGCCGCCGGTGGTGTCGCGCGAGGAGTGGCTGACCGCCCGCAGGGAGCTGCTGAGGGAGGAGAAGGAGCTCACCCGGGCACGCGACCGGGTCAACGCCGACCGGCGGCGGCTGCCGATGGTCCGGGTCGACCGGCCGTACACCTTCCAGGGCCCGGACGGGACGGTCGGCCTGCTCGACCTGTTCGAAGGGCGGCCGCAGCTCGTCGTGCACCACTTCATGTGGATGTTCGACATCGATGCCGACGGTCGTGAGCACCCCCGTGACTACGGGTGCTCCAGCTGCTCTTCCGCCGCCGACCAGATCCCCGCCGACCTCCGGCAGCTGCACGTGCGCAGCACCAGCCTGGCCGCGGTGTCCCGGGCGCCGTACGACACGATCGCCGCGTTCCGCGACCGTATGGGCTGGACGTTCCCGTGGTACTCCTCGCAGGGCAGCGCGTTCAACTACGACTTCCACGCCACCGTCGACGACCGGGTCGCTCCGGTCCTGCTCGGCTTCCGCACCGAGGACGAACTCGCCGAAGCGGGCAAGCCGTGGAACGAGGACATGCGCGGCGACTGGCCGGGCGTCAGCACGTTCCTCCGTGTCGGCGACGAGGTCTTCCACACGTACTCCGCGTTCGGGCGCGGGATCGAGGAGTTCCACAACGGCAACAACTATCTGGACCTCACCGTGCTCGGCCGCCAGGAGCCGTGGGAGGAGCCGAAGGGGCGCGCGACCCCGCTCGGCCTGCACGTCGGGGGCCCCGCGATGCGCCTCCCCGACGAATACGGGACCTGACGGCGTCGCACGGGCCGAGGGACGTGCGGGGCGGAGGGACGTCCGGGGCGACGGGGCGACGGGGCGACGGGGTGAGGGGGTGAGGGGGATCAGTCCGGGAAGTCAGGCAACGACGGAAGTGGCATGCTGCTGTTGGAGCAATGACCATCTGCCCTGTTCGGCCGTGCCAGGCTGTGGTCCCGATTGATCAGGGTCATATCAGGAGGCCGGTGTGTACCGCTCAGGTGAGGGCCTGCACGAGCGGCGCCGTCGCGACCGGCGCACAGGCCTCGCCGTGTCGACGCGCACACCACCTGCGCCCCTCCCGGACCGGCGGACGAGCACCGGGACAGCCCTCCTGTCCGGCGACCCGACCGCATCCGGTGCCCCCACTCGGCCGCACGGAGCCGGCGCGACGGGCGACGGCGCTCCGTCCACCTCGACCGAGACAGGCCACTGCCACCCGAGGACGCACCGGTCCCGACATCAGGCCGCCAGGCGCACGTGATGGCCGGACACGAGGGGAGCCACCCGAGGCAGCCGCACCTGCCCGACCTGAATGCGCGTCTGCGCGCCGAGGTGAGCCGGATCGACGAGCAGTTGCGGGCCCTGCTGGACGCCATGGACCGGCTGCAGGGGCTGCTGGACGCGGTGGTGGCCATCAGTAGGGAGGTGGAACTGTCCGCGGTGCTGCACCGCATCGTCAGCACCGCCATGGACCTGGTGGGCGCCCGCTACGGCGCGCTGGGCGTCCTCGGCGAGTCCGGGGAGCACCTGGAGCAGTTCATCTCGGTCGGGCTGTCCGAGCAGGAACGAACCGATCTGGCCGAAACCGGGATGCCGCGCGGGCTGGGTGTCCTCGGACATCTGATCCACCACCCCGAGCCGCTGCGGGTCGACGACATCTCGTCCCATCCGTCCTCCTCGGGGTTCCCGGCCGGCCACCCGCGCCTGCGCACCCTGCTCGGCGTCGCCATCAGCGTGCGCGGCGAGATCTACGGTGACCTCTACCTGTCGGAGAGGAGCGACGGCCGGCCCTTCGACGTGCACGACGAGAACATCGTCATCGCGCTGGCGAGTGCCGCGGGCATCGCGATCGACAACGTCCGACTGTTCGAGCGGGTACGTGTCGGGGCCGAGCAGTTCCAGCGACTCCTGCTGCCGAGGCTGCCCGACCTGCGGCCCTTCTCGGCCGCCGCCATCTACCGGCCCGCCACGGAGCCCAGCCAGCTCGGCGGGGACTGGTACGACGCCGTACTGCTGCCCGACCACGTGGTGGCGATCGTCATCGGTGACGTGATCGGCCACGATCTGCATGCCGCCGCCTCCATGGCCTCCACCCGCAATATGCTGCGCGCCCTCCTGTTCGACCGGCTGAACCCGCCCGGCGCGGTCCTCTCCCAGCTCGACCGCACCCTGCAGGCCGTCACCAGCAATCCCGTCACCACCATCACTCTGGCGCGGCTCGAACCGGAGGGGCCGGGGTGGCGCCTCCACTGGAGCACGGCGGGCCATGTGCCACCGCTGGTGATCAGCCCCCAGCACCGCGCGGAATACCTGTTCGCCGAGCCCGGACTGCCGCTGGGCGTCGATCCCGACCAGCCGCGCCCCGACCACTCCCGCTACGTGCCTCCGGACGCCACCGTGGTGTTCTTCACCGACGGACTCATCGAAGATCCGGCACAGCCGATCGACGAGAGCCTCGACAGGCTCGCCGGTCTCGCGGCGAAGTACAGCAGTCTTCCCCTGGACGACTTCGTGCAGGCACTGGCCGATCACCACCCCAGTGACGGCCACGACGACATGGCCATCCTCGCGCTGCGCACCCCGCACGTCTGACCCGGTCCTCCGCCAGGAGCCCGTCGTCGGCCCGACGGTGCGGCGGAGGCTCCGGAAGGTCCGGCCGTCGGCCCGACGGTGCCGTGGAGGATCCGGGAGATCCGACGGATGATGGATCTCGGGGCGGTGTCGATGCGGAGGTCGCCCGATGGCTGTCGCGCCGCATGAACGGCTCCGGCGCGGCGGGGTGCTCGCCCTGGAAATCTGCGTCGTCGCCGCGCTGTACTACGGCTCGGCCCGGCTCGGACTGGCCCAGCAGCTCGTACGCAGCCAGGTCACACCGCTCTGGCCGCCGACAGGTATCGCGCTGGCGAGCCTGCTCCTGCGCGGCCCCCTCGTCTGGCCGGGAATCACGCTCGGTGCCTTCCTGGCCAACTTCTCGCTCGGCCCGTCGATACCGGCCGTCCTCGCGATCACCGCCGGGAACACGCTGGCACCCGTCTGCTCGTATCTGCTGCTCCGCCGGGCGGGGTTCCACAACGAGATCGACCGATTGCGGGACGCACTCGCCCTGATCTTCCTCGGTGCGTTCGTCGGCATGCTGATCAGCTCGACGATCGGCAGCGGCACGCTGGTCGCCGCCGGAGTGCTCAGACCCGGCGCCTTCTGGCCTACGTGGTCGGTGTGGTGGACCGGTGACGCGATGGGCGTCCTGCTGGTCACTCCGTTCCTTCTGCTGCTTCCCTCGGTGCATCCGCCGAAGCGCATCACTCCGGCGCGCTGGGTGGAGGCCCTGTTGCTGGTGGCGGCCACCGTCACGGTCGGATACCTCCAGAGGAGCGACACGCCACTGCTCTTCCTCGGCTTCCCCCTGCTGATCTGGGCGGCCTTCCGCTTCCAGTTGGCCGGGGCCGCGCCCTGCGCCCTCGCCGTGTCGACGTTCGCCATCGTCGGCGCCGTGGAGGGAACGGGCCCGTTCGCGGGTCGCGACCTGCTCACCAGCATGATCACCCTGCAGGCGTTCAACGGTTCCGCCTCGCTGACCGCACTCCTGCTCAGCGCGGCCGTCAGCGAGCGCAACCAGACCCAGTTGGAGATCGCGCGAGCCTGTAGGCAACTCGCCGAGATGGTGGCGAAGATCGCGGCCAGCAGCCACCGACCGGTTCTCTCCGACGGAGAGCTCGACGAGGTGTGCGAGGTGAAGGAGGTGGAGCAGGAAGTGGAGCAGGAGGTGACGAAGGGGGCGGAGCCTGAGGCGGAGAGGGGGGCCACGAAGGGGGCGCAGACTGCGGCGGAGAAGCAGGCGACGAAGGCGGCGCAGACGGACGCGGAGAAGGAGGCGGAGACGGAGACGGACGAGGAGGGCAGCCGGACCGCGAGACCCTGAGCACGCGACCGCTTCGCGCCGGGACGTGCCGTCATGATCGAAACGTACAGAGCACCACTGACGATGTACAGAGCACCGTTGACAGTGAAGGGCGGCTGTACCGCCCCACCCGGCCCGTCGCGAGGGCCGGCCACGGGACCGGCGAAGGCCTTCGAGCGACGTGCGTGAGGGGCATTGTCAGTGGTGGACGGCAAGATGCCCGTCATGACTACAGCTGCAGCAGTGATCGTGGACGCCGTCGCCTACGCCCAGGCGGTCCAGGACGCCGTTGGGGCGGCGAAGGCCTACTACGAGGGTGGCACTTCGCCGATCGACGACGACACCTACGACCGTCTGGTGCGCGCCATAGCCGAGTGGGAGTCCGAGCACCCCGACGAGGTGCTGCCCGACTCTCCGACGGGGAAGGTCGCCGGCGGATCCGTCGAGGGCGACGTCCCGCACACCGTGGCGATGCTCAGCCTGGACAACGTGTTCTCCGCCGAGGAGTTCACCGCGTGGACGGCATCCCTGGCCCGGCGCATCGGCCATGACGTCACCCGCTTCAGCGTCGAGGCGAAGCTGGACGGTCTCGCGATCGCCGCGCGCTACACCGGCGGCCGGCTCACCCGGCTGATCACCCGGGGCGACGGGACGGCCGGAGAGGACGTCTCGCACGCGATCGGCACCATCGAGGGCCTGCCGCGGGAGCTGGCCCGACCGGTCAGCGTGGAGGTTCGCGGCGAAGTCCTCATGACGACCGCCCAGTTCGAGCACGCGAACGAGGTGCGCACCGCGCACGGCGGGCAGCCGTTCGCCAACCCGCGCAATGCGGCCGCCGGCACCCTGCGGGCCAAGGAGCGCGCCTACACAGTGCCGATGACCTTCTTCGGCTACGGCCTGCTGGCCCTGCCCGACACCGACTCCGAGCTCTCCGGGCGGCTGGACGAGCTCGCGCACAGCGACCTGATGGCCCTGGCCGCCGAGCTCGGCGTGCACACCACGGCGCGAACGGCCGTGCCGGGCACGGCCGTAGACACGGCGGAGCAGGTCCTGGAGCGGGTGACGGAGATCGCCGGCCTGCGCGCCGAGCTGCCCTTCGGGATCGACGGGATCGTCGTCAAGGCCGACCTCGCGGCCGACCAACGGGCCGCCGGAGCGGGCTCACGGGCGCCGCGCTGGGCCGTCGCCTACAAGCTTCCGGCCGTGGAGAAGATCACCCGGCTGCTGGCGGTGGAGTGGAACGTCGGGCGGACCGGCATCATCGCCCCACGCGCCGTACTGGAGCCGGTGCGGATCGAGGGCTCCACGATCACGTACGCGACCCTCCACAACCCGGCCGACATCACCCGCCGCGACCTGCGGCTGGGCGACCATGTGATGGTCCACCGCGCAGGTGACGTCATCCCCCGCGTCGAGGCCCCCGTGGCGCATCTGCGCACCGGGGACGAACAGCCCATCGTGTTCCCCGAGGAGTGCCCGCGCTGCGGGTCGGCGATCGACACGAGCGAGGAACGCTGGCGCTGCGAACGCGGACGCGACTGCCACCTGGTGGCCTCCCTCTCGTACGCGGCGGGCCGCGACCAGCTCGACATCGAGGGACTCGGCGGCACCCGGGTCGTCCAGCTCGTCGCGGCCGGCCTGGTCACCGACCTCGGCGACCTCTTCGCCCTGACGCGGGAGCAGCTGCTCGGCCTGGAACGGATGGGCGAGACGAGCACCGACAATCTGCTCGCCGCGATCGAGAGGGCCAAGGGACAGCCGTTGTCCAGGGTGCTCTGCGCGCTGGGTGTCCGCGGCACCGGACGGTCCATGTCGCGACGCATCGCCCGGTATTTCGCGACCATGGACCGTGTCCGCGCCGCCGATGCCGAGGCGATGCAGCGGGTGGAGGGCATCGGTGCCGAGAAGGCCCCGTCGATCGTCGCCGAACTCGCAGGGCTCGCGCCTCTCCTCGACAAGCTCGCCGCGGCCGGGGTCAACATGACCGAGCCGGGTGCCACCGCGCCCTCCCCCACGGACGCGACCGACGAGGCCGTCGCCACGGGCATCGAGGAGGGTGGTCCGCTGGCCGGCATGGCCGTGGTGGTCACCGGCGCGATGACCGGACCGCTGGAGAAGCTCACCCGCAACGAGATGAACGAGCTCATCGAGCGTGCCGGCGGCCGGTCCTCGTCCAGCGTCTCCAAGAAGACCGGTCTCGTCGTCGCGGGGGAGAACGCGGGCTCCAAGCGCGCGAAGGCCGAACAGCTCGGCATACGGCTCTCCACCCCGGAGGACTTCGCCGTTCTCGTCGCCGACCACCTGGCCTGACCCGCCTCGCCCGCCGCGTACGCCGTCCGGAGGTCCCGCGGCCCTGTGCCGGGGCCTCCGTGCCGGGACCCCGGGAGCGGCTATCGTGCGGCGGTGACCGGTTCCGGGCAGCGCGCGCTGCTCTTCCTCGACGTCGACGGACCACTGATCCCCTTCGGCGGGGCCTCGGACGAGTACGCCACGTACCCGGTGGACCGCGATTCCGAGGGCGCGACGGCGCATCCGCTGCTGGCGAGGCTCGATCCGCGTCACGGAGCCCGGTTGGCCGCGCTGCCGTGTGAACTGGTCTGGGCCACGACCTGGCGCGACGAGGCGAACGAGTGCCTCGCGCCACGGCTGGGGCTGCCCCGGCTGCCCGTCGTCGACTGGCCGGAGCCGTCCGACCTCGACGAGCACGACGCACGGATCGGGCTGCACTGGAAGACCCGCATCCTCGTCGACTGGGCCGCGGGGCGCCCGTTCGTCTGGGTCGACGACGAGATCGGTGACACCGATCGGATCTGGGTGTCGGCCCACCATCCCGGCCGCGCCCTGCTCCATCGCGTCGACCACCGTCGGGGCCTCGTCGACGCGGACTACGGCGTCCTCGAGAAATGGCTGCGAGGAGCCGCCGAAGGGCCGTCATACGGCACGCACCTGCTGCCCCTGCTGCGCCGCCTCGATGATCCCCAGTGGCCGGAGTGGCCGCGCGACTACGACCGCACCCGGATGTCGGTGCTCCTCGGACGTCTCGCGGCCCGCTTGTCGGACGACTTCGCCGTCCGGTGCACGACCGAGCAGGACACCCAGGACTCCAGCGAGTACGGCCGGGTGACCGTACCGGGCGAATCCACCCTGTGCGGGACGCGGATCGTCGTCTGCGTGAGCAAGTTCGGGTCGCTGGCGCTGGTGACGGCCGACAACCCGGGCGCCTACTTCGGTACGGACGACGCCCGGGACCAAGGGGACCTGGACGTCGGGGACCTCTCCAAGGTGGTCCGGGCGTTGAACGACCTGGAGTACGTGGTGGTGCCCGAGGAAGTGCTCGCGCTCGACTACGACGGACCCACCCGGCTGCCTGCGGATGTTCGACGCCCCAGCTGGTGGGACCGGTTCTTCGGATACTTCTGACCGTGGCCGGACCGCCGACTCACGCCCCTGCGGGCCGCGCGCTCCGTCACATCGGCAGCGACAGCAGGCGTACCTCCCCGCCCGGCCAGGGCTCCCCCTCCTTGAGAGGCGTCCACATGGTCCGCAAGGGCATGACCACAGGCCCCGCGGGCTGTTCGACGTGCACCTCTTCCTTCAACTCGTGCCAGCCGAGCCGCTCGTACAGGGGGACCAGCGGCGGCCGGCAGAAGAGGATTCCGTGATCCGGGCCCAGGGTCCGCGCGTGGTCCACCGCCGCCGTCACGACGAGGCGGGCCAGCCCGCGCCCCCGCTGGTCCGGTGCGACGGCCACGCCTCCAACACCCATGACGTCCCCGCGTGTTCGCCCGATCGACAGAGGGATCCTCACCAATCCGGTGTGGGCCACGAGGCGGCCGTCCAGCCTGATACCGAAATGCTCTTCCTTGGACAGCCACGTCAACCCGGCGGCCGCCACACCGAAGGGGTCGGCGCCGTCACCGAGGATCTCGTCCTGATCGGCCCTCTCGTACCGCGCCAGCCGCTCGACGATCGGCACCGCGGGAATCACGTCGTCAGTCATCCCCACATGATCCGCCGCGCGCGGGTCGCGGCCAAGCGAGCAAGTCGTCGCGTGAGCGGTCCCCTAGCCTGAGCAGGTCCGAGATTCCGAGTCCCCGTGCCGGAGGGTGGCCGAGACATGGTGGTTCCGAGCGTGCTCGGGGTGTTCGCGCATCCTGACGACGAGTCACTTTCGGCCGGGGGCGTGCTGGCGCGTCACGCCGCCATGGGGGCGCGGACGGCGGTCGTCACGACGACCTGGGCGGAGGACACCCCACGTGCGGAGGAGTTGTCCGACGCACTCCGGATTCTCGGTGCCGAGGAGCCGCGGCTCCTCGGCTACGCCGATGCCCGTGTTCCGCAGTCGGCTCCGGGGCAGGTCCGGTTCTGTGACGCGCCGTTGGACGAGTCGGTTCGGCATGTGGTCGCGCACATCCGGGAGTTCCGCCCGGACGTGGTCATCACCCATGACGCGTACGGCGGGCTGACGGGTCATCCGGACCATCGCCATACGCACAGGGTGACCTCTCTGGCGGTGCAGGCCGCCGCTCTGGAACGGCTCTGTCCGGACGCCGGTGCCCCTTGGCGGCCGAGCGCCCTCTACCTCGCCACCCACCCGCACTCGGCGGCTCGGGCGCTGGGAGCGGGTCTCATGCGGCAGGGCAGGGAGATGTTCAGCGTGCCGGACGAGTGGATCGGCGCCGCCGTGGACGTGGGTCCGTGGTTCGAGCGGAAGGTCGCCGCCGTGCTGGCCCACCGCTCCGAGGTGGCGCGAGGCGCCCTGCCAGGTCGCATCGCCGTACTCCCGCCCGTCGAGCAGAGGCGTTTGCTGGGCACCGAGTGGTACATCCGCCACGACCTCGCCCCCGCGCCCGCCGCCAGGACAGAACTGACCCCGTGAGCGCCGTGCTGGGGCATGCGGTTCGTCGCATCCGGCGGCACCGGCGCAGGCGTCCGGTGGGGCACCGCCGTCCGGCTCGCCGCACGCGTACGGCCGGGCGACCATGAACATATCGCGACGGTCCGGGGGCCAGGCAGTGGGAGGCACCCGTGGCGCGGACCCGAACAACAGATGTGCTGATCGCCGGAGCCGGCCCGGTGGGGCTGAGTGCGGCCGCCGAACTGTGCCGGCACGGGGTGAGCTGTCGTCTCGTCGACCGGCTGCCCGCCCGTCTGCCGTACGCCAAGGCCGTCGGCATCCAGCCGCGCACCATGGAGATCTGGGACCGGATGGGCCTGGCCCGCACGGTCATGGAAGCCGCCGTTCCGATCCTCGGGCAGCTGATCTACGTGAACGGCCGGGAACAAGGACGGATCGACCTCGCGCTGCCGCCCGAGGTGCCCTACGGGTTCGCCGCGCTGCCGCAGTACGAGACCGAACGCCTCATCGAGGAGTACGTCGCCGGACTGGGCACCTTCATCGAACGCGGCACCGAACTGCTGTCGTTCACGCAGGACCGGGACGGAGTCGACGCACGGCTGCGCGACGCGTCGGGCGCCGAGGAGGAACTGCGCGTCCGCTACCTCATCGGCTGCGACGGGGCGCACAGCACCGTCCGCAAGGGGCTGGGGCTTCGGTACGAGGGCGGGGCTTTCGCCGAGGAGTACATGCTGGGTGACGTCGAGGTCGACTGGGACCTGCCGTACGGATACGGCGTCCGGTCCACGCACCGCGCCGACGACGGTTCCACCGACGACCTGCTGGTCTGCATCCCCCTGCCCGGTCGGGGCCGCTGTCGGATGTCGATGACGGTCCCGCCCGAGCTGTCCACCCGGTCGACGGGCGGGGCACGGACGCAGGGGGACGGAGTGCTGCACGGCCTGGAGGGCGACGGTCCGGAGCTGTCCCACCTCCAGGCCGTCGTCGACCGCCTCGCCCCCACGCCCGCGACGCTGTCCCGGCTGCGCTGGTCCTCCGTCTTCCGCATCAGTCACCGCATCGTGGACCGCTACGGCGAGGGGCGCGTCTTCGTGGCGGGCGATGCCGCGCACATTCATCCCCCGACCGGCGCGCAGGGCATGAACACCGGCATCCAGGACGCCTGCAATCTGGCCTGGAAGCTCGCGCTCGTGATGCGGGGGGAGGCAGGCCCGGGCCTGCTGGGGAGCTACGACGCCGAGCGCCGCCCGGTCGGCGCGGAGGTCGTCGCCCGTACCGTGCGGCACGCCACGCGAGGGATGGACGCCGATCCCGACGACCCGGGGACGCTGCTGCTGCGCGAGGCCCAGCTGCTGGTCGGATACCGGGACGGCCCGCTCGCGGCCGAACCGTACGGGCCCGTCGGCGCGCCTCAGCCCGGTGACCGGGCACCGGACTGCGCGGAGCTCACCGCGGCCGTGGCCGCGTATCCGCTGCGGCTGCTCGACATCCTGCGCGGGCGCACCGGGCACGTGGTGCTTCTGTACGCGGACGATCTCGACGTCCTGAACCGGGCGGCCGGTACGGTCACGACCACCGGGGCGGCGCCGACGGCCGTCGACGACACGGACGGTTCCGTACGCCCGGCTCCCGGGCCCGGCCTGGAGACCCTCGCCGTCCTCGGCCGTGACGCGTCTGCGGCCGCCGCCCGCCTGGTGGCCGTTCCCGCGTACCGGGATGCCGCCGGGGAGTTCGCGCGGCTCTACCGACCCGAGGGTCCGACGGGATTCGTGGTGCGCCCCGACGGGTACCTCGGCACGCGATTCCCCCTGGACGGCATCGAGGTGGCCCTGGCCGACTACCTCGCGGCACTGTCCGCGAACCCGGCGACGGCGGGCGTCGCTCGTTCCGCCTGACAGAGCCCGGCGACGCCACTCGTCGCTGCGCCGACGTCCGCCCGGGCGACGACGCGCACGTCCGTGACGACACACGTTCTCACTGACGACGCCCGTCCGGGCTCCTGCGAACGGTGCCTACGGCGTCGGCCCGCTGAAGACGGGGCGCGCCCAGGCCGGCGGTTCGGGCGCCGGTCCCGGCCGCCGCAGCGCGGCCGACCCGCTCTCGGTCCCGCCCTCGGGACGGTCCGTGCCGGCCCGTGGGACCGGAGCATGTGGGCCGACGGTGGCGCCGGCCGCAGCGGCGGCACGCATCGCGGCCACGAACTCCAGGCAGGAGTCGAAACGGTCCTCGGGCACCTTCGCCAGGGCCTTCGCGAGCACGTCGTCGAGGCCCGGCGGAGCACCCGGCCGCCGCTCGCTCAGCGGCGGCGGCTGGTCGTACTGGTGCGCCCACAGCAACGCGATGTCCTCGTCCCGGATGAAGGGCGGCCCGCCCGCCAGCATCTCGTACACCACACAGGCGAGACTGTAGAGATCGCACCGGCCGTCCACGGGGCGCCCGGAAATCTGCTCGGGCGCCACATAGTCCAGGGTCCCGACGAACTCGCCCACCGTCGTGAAGCCCGTCAGCGACAAGGACTTCTTCGTCAGTCCGAAATCCGTGAGATACACATGCTCCGGGTGATCGCTGTCCGTGCCGGGGGCCACCAGGATGTTCCCGGGCTTCACGTCGCGGTGCACCAGATCGTGCTCGTGCGCCGCGTCCAGGGCCGATGCCACCTGAGCGCCGATCCGCAGCGCCGCGTCCACCGGCAGCGGCCCGTCCCGGTCCAGCAGCGCCCGCAGATCGAGACCCGAGACGAACCGCATCGCGATGTAGAGAACCCCCTCCACTTCACCGGCCTCGAAGATCGGCACGATGTGCGGGTGGTCGATGGCCGCGGCCACCCGGGACTCATGGGCGAAGCGACGGCGGAAGGTGTCGTTGCGCGCCATCTCCGGGGCGAGCAGTTTCAGCGCGACCGTGCGCTCCAGCCGCAGATCACGTGCGCGATAGACGACCGCCATTCCCCCACGCCCGATTTCACGCTGCACGTGATATCCGGCGAACTCCACCCCCACCAGACCCTCCCCACCGCTCCCGTACACCCCTCGGACACCCGACACCGCCGGGCTTGCCGTTCCGTCCGGCGTGGAGGCCATCACGCATCACCTCGCAGTCGGCCCCGCCCGTGTCGGCGTGCCCCGCTCACGCCGACACCACGAACTCAACAAAACTCTTGTCTCCCCATAAATGCTACCGATCTCCCCCATCGGAAGCATTCGTTTCCTCACGGCTCGGGGCGGGGCGGTACGTCAGCGAGACGAGCCCCGGGTCCTTCCCGGGCCCGGCGGCCAGCAGCTCCCACGCCTGTGGGGTGCGGCCGGGCCGGTGGACCGGAGTGCCGTCGGCGAAGACGGGGACGACGGTCATGGTCAGCTCGTCGACCAGGCCGGCGTCGCACAGCGTCTGCCCGAAGCGGCCGTGCCCGTAGACGATCAGGTCCTGGCCCGGGTCCTGCTTGAGCCGTGCCACGGCCTTGACAGGGTCCTCGCCGATCACGGTGGTGTTGTTCCACCGCGGGTCCTCCAGCGTGGAGGAGAAGACGTACTTCGGCATGGCGTTGAGCCGGGCCGCGTAGGGGCCGGGCGCCGACGGCCACTGCCGGGAGAAGACGTCATAGGTGCGGCGGCCCATCAGCAGCGCTTCGCACCGCTCCAGGACCTCCAGGGAGTGCGCGGCACTGCCCTCGCCGAAGTACGGTCCGGCCCACGCCAGCGGTTCGCTCGCCACTCCGTTGAGGGACACGAGCAGTGACTGCAGGAGCCTGCGGGAGTTCTCTTCTGTCTGGGTCATGTACAGGTGGACCGGCGCGGCGCGCCAAAGGAATCGGTCCGCGCGGGGGCTCGTACTCGGCACGACGTGCGTCAGTCGGCGGTCTCCGGCCCCCAGTGTTCCGGGCCGACACCACGCCAGTCGATGAGCGAGGACGTGGCCACCTCCTCGGGGGCGATCTCCAGCCCGGCCCGGCGCAGGAACTCCGCCACGTCCTCCACGTCGAACGCCAGCCCGAGGATCTCTCCGTCCACGCGCACCCGCCGGCCCCCCGTCGGCGACGGCGGTGACACGATCACGGACCGCGGATCAACCATGCTCCCAGGATCATCCGTCCACCTCGGGTTCGCATGGGGAAAGCCGTCCACACCCGTGCCTAGAGCTGCTCCTCCATGCCGATCGCCTTCCGCAGGTCGTCATGGGCTCGGCGACCCTTCCCCTCGTGCTGTTCGAGCAGCGCCGCCGCGATGCTGTCGAGCTTGCGCTGGACGGCGTGCTCCGCCCGGCGCTCGGAGTTCTTCAGCAGCGCCAGCAGCAAGAGGTTGACGGCCGTCATGAGATCGCCGACGAGCAGCTGCCACGACAGTGGCAGGTGTGCCACGTGGACGGCGATGAAGGCGGCGACCAGGGCCAGGCAGAAGCAGGCGAACGGCACCGAGCTGGTGACATTGGAGGCCGTCTCGGCCAACCGCTCGAACCAGCCCCGGCCGTTGCGGGTGCGTTCGGCGGGATGCGACACGGTCATGGAGCGCCTCACCTCCCGGGCGGCGTGGGCCGCCCGGCTCGTCGGACTTCGCCGCGCCGATGCCGTCCGGCGCAAGTAGCGGCTCCGACGTCGGCTCCCGTCCGCTCGCGAGGTCGCCGACGTCCAGCCGCCGTACGGCCGGTGCAGGTCCTCAGCCCAGCGCCCGGTACTCCTCGGGCGGATCCAGCAGGTCAGGGCGGTTCACCCAGTACTGGGGGCCCTGCAGGTCGAGCATCGCCCAGTGCCATGCCTCGTCGTGGAACGTCAGTCCGCGGTAGGGCGTGCCGGGCGGTTCGTACGGGTAGCGCCGCAGCGCCGCCTCGTTGGCCTGCGACGGTGTCATGCGGCCGTGGCTGCGCATCACCCACGCGTACGCTTCCCGCTCCGCGCGCAGACACTCGTCGTACCCGGCGTCGTCCCACGCCTCTTTCCCGGCCACGGCCTCAGGTTACGGCCTGCCGCGTGCAGGTCCGACGCGTCCCCGTCAGCCGAGGAGCCGGCGCTTCTGCGCCTCGAACTCCTCGTCGGTCAGCACGCCTTGTGCCTTCAGGTCGGCAAGCTGCTTGAGCTGGTCGATCTTCTGGGTCATGTCGTCGGCGGCCGGCGGCGCCGCGGGAGCCGGCTGCTGAGGCGGCTGCTGGTACGCCTGCTGTTGCTGGTAGGCCTGCTGCTGGTACGCCTGCTGCTCTTCCTGTTGCGCCCAGCGCCCCGCCTGCCGTCGGGACACACGGTTGGACACCGCGGTGGCGGTGCCGGCGACGACGGCGGTGCGTGCGACGCCCCTGAGGAGTCCGGGCATGATCACTCATCTCCCATGCTGCGTGCGCGGAGCCGGTACGGTGCTGCTGGCCCGGGCGGATCAGCGGTTCGGGCGGCTGCCGTGCCGCCGTGCGGGGTCGGTCATTCCGTCGCGTCCAACGAGGCCAGGATGGCCTGCACGGGGATGCGGCCGCCGGCGACGAGCTGCGCCCCGCTGCGCCTCAGCGCGCCGGCCATCGGCGCGGCCCACAGGTTCTCGTACACCAGGACGGCGGCGGAGTTCCCGGGCTCCAGGGCGTTCCCCGCCTCGTCCATGTCCTCTTGGTCGATCAGTCCCGAGGAAGCGCCTTCGAAGACGGTCAGATCGACCTCGTCCCCCAGTTCCCGCAGCTCCAGTGCGGTGACCGATCCGTCGATGTCCTTGCGGAGGAAGGCGAGATCGAGGATCCGGATGATCCGCCGCTCGGCGAGATCGACCAGCAGGGGAAAGGCCTCCCCCGTCATCTTGTTGCCGGGGAACTCGATGACCAGGTAGTCGACGGGGCCCATGTCTTCGACGTTGTTCATGGCCACTCCTCGCGAGCGGGACGGGAGCCGGGGGCCAACGCCTCACCGCCCGTCCCTCACGGCAGCCGTGGCGGACGGCCGGCGGTCGTCGGTCCTCATGGTCATTCCAGCACGCGGGGATGTGCCTCGCACTTCCTGGACCGCACCGGCCGCACGGACGACGCCCGCCACCGAGGCGCATGCTCGCGGCACGCACGACGTCCGTGCCGAGACCGGACGCCCGTGACATGGACGACCTCAGCCGCGAAGACGGATGCGCGCGGCCGGCCCGCACGCCGGCCGCACACCGTCACCGCGATCACGGTGGCTCAGGCGCGCGGGGATGTTCCGACGCGCGTGTACGTCACGTCGAAGTCAGGCTTCCAGAGCTCGCCGTCCTTCGACCGCTCCCAGCCGCCCGCGATCGTGTCGCCCCCGTCGCTGAAGGTGGCGTTGAACCGCTGGTGGAAGCCGGGTGCGGCGCGCCGCTGGGTCCATACGCCGTCACTCAGGCTCGTCCGGTAGACACGGCCGACGCCACGGCCGTCGGCGTACAACGTGGTGAAGTCGTCGGTCGTGTCGTCGTAGCCGGTCAGGGACACGGTGGGGAAGGGCGCGGCGGCCTCCCACGGCCCGGGCAGGGCCGAGTCGGCGGTCACGTCCACACGCTGGGCGAGAAAGGCCCCGCCCTCCAGCCAGGCGAATTCGGTCCGGACCGGGCCGACGCTGCGGCCGTCCGCCCACATGTCCCACGCACCGACGAGGACGTCCAGCCGTCGCAGTGCGCCGTGAGGTGTCGGCTGCCGCATGATGATCTCCCTTGGTCGACAGGACATGCCCTCTTGGTCATGACCGGCGCGGGAGTCCGGATTCATCGGTGCGACGAGAGATCCGGCCGAGAACGCGTCGCCCGCGCGGGGTCCGGTCGTCGGCATCGGGCCCTAGGGAAGCAGAGCAAGCGTCTCTTGGAGGTTGTGCTCCGCGATCCCCCGCATGAACTCACGGTCGGGGAAGTCGCCGTCGAGCAGGCGGAGGGGGCCGGCGACGAGGGAGAGCCGCATCGCCGTCGTGTAGAGGTCGAGACGTCGCCGGTCGAGGCCCGGCCGGGCAAGCGCCGGGTAGCGCTCGCCGAAGCGGAGGCTCAGGAAGACGTGCTCCCACTCGATGTCGAAGAACATCAGGCCCTCGATGTCGATGAGGACCGCCTGCCCCTCCGCGTTCACCAGGACGTGGTCGGGGCCGAGTTCGCCGTGGATCAGACCGAATTCGCCACGGGGTGCCACCAGCGCGCGCAACTCCCGCAACCGGTCGTCGAGCCGGGTGCGTACGGACTCGATCCTGGCGTCCCGGCCCGCCGCCTCGTCCAGGTCGCGCAGGGCCCGGTCGAGTACCACCTGCTCGCAGGAGTCCCCGAGGGAGACGCCGCCGCGCTCCAGCAGGTCCACTCTTCCGTACCGGGGCGCCTGGTGACGGTGCATCAGCCGAACGGTGCCGGCCAGGTGGTCCAGCGCGGTCGCCGCACGAGCGGGGTCGGTTTCGAAGAGCGCTTCCAGGGTGCCGCCGGGAATGTCCTCGACGACGGCGACGTCCGCCCCGTGTCGCCGTCCGCTGCCGTCCGCCCACAGCACGCGCGGAACGCACGCTCCGATCTCCGAGAGCTCGCGCTGCGCGGACAGGAAGGGCACCAGTCCGGAGGCCGGCGCGAAGGGGTCGGCCCCGTCGTCGTCGGACGTACCCGGCCAGAAGTTCTCCTCCTGGGCCCAGCTGTAGACGATCACGCTCGCCGTGCCGGCCCCGGCGAGCCGCACCCGGTAGACGCCCTTCTTACTGCCCCCGCGCAGGCGGTCGGCGCCGACGATCCGGCAGTCCTCCCCCAGCGCCTCGCGCACCACCGCCGACAGGTCCTCGGCCGCCGCAAAACTCCTCATCCGCAGACCGTAGTCGGAGCCGCGTGAGCGGGCACCGCGATTTTCCGGCTTCGGGTACGCAGAGGCGGCCTCCTCGGGTCCGGAAGACGAGCGCGACGGCGCTCGGTGTGGCGAACGCCGCCGGCGTGCCGGTGGCGTTCACGGGTGGGACACCGCACGGTGCGCTCCGGGGCCGGGACCGACGCCGGAGCACTGCGCACCACCCCGTACGACCTGTCCGGAACCCTCCGTTAGATTGTCCCCTCTGTGGCGAGAGGGGAGACGGACGTGCGGGGCGGGGCTGTGAAGGCGTGGGGTGCTGCGGCACATGTGGCGTTGCTGGCCGGGGTGTTGACCGGGTGCTCCGAGGGGACCGACGACGACCCGAAGGCGTCGACGACCGCGACGGCGTC
Organism: Streptomyces siamensis; assembly: GCF_039543605.1. NCBI lineage: Bacteria > Bacillati > Actinomycetota > Actinomycetes > Kitasatosporales > Streptomycetaceae > Streptomyces > Streptomyces siamensis. The sequence goes on from NZ_BAABKB010000004.1 coordinate 261,439, forward strand.
CGCGAGGGCCACCGGTGGCGACGCGAGGACGGCGAAGAGCGGCGGCACCATCGGTGCGGCGGGGTCGCCCTGCGAGCTCCCGGTCACCTTCGACATCGCCGAGGACTGGAAGGCGAAGGCCGTCGACGCCGGCGCGGCCGAGGACAAGGCCTCCGCGTCCGGCGACGGTGAGGACGACCTGGCTTCGGAGATCGCCGACGCCCTTCTGCACCAGGGACCCGTCACCGCCGCCTGCGAGGTCGACGCCAAGCCCGCCGGCAACATCGGCTACCTCCGTGTCTGGACCGGCAAGCCGGGCGACGCCACGGCACGGACCGTGCTGGAGGAGTTCGTGGCGGCCGAGGACGGGGCGAGCAAGGCGAAGTACCGTCCGTTCGAGGCCGGTGGCCTCAGCGGCACCGAGGTGGAGTACCTCTACACGAGCGAGGCGCTCGACGAGACGAAGAAGGAACGCGCCCTCGCCGTCACCACGGCGGACGGCCCGGTCGTCCTGCATCTCGGAGGCATGGACACCGCGGAGCACGAGGCGATGCTCCCGGCGTTCGAGCTCGCCAAGAGCACCCTGCGCACCGCGTGACCGGGCCAGGACAGCGCGGGCCTGGGGCACGCGGGCCTGGGGCACGCGGGCCCCGGACACCCTCGACGAGTACCGCCACGACCGCGCCGAGGACCGCGGTTCCACGACTGTCGCCGAGGACCGCGGTTCGCCCGGGGCACGGCTCATCCGGCGGCCAGGGGGCCTTCACGCAGCATGCGGAGGCCGTCCACGGCCGCCGGGGTCAGCGCGGCCTCCCGCAGGTCGCGCAGGGGGATCCACCGCACCTGGTCGGTGGATCCGGCGACCTCGACCACCCGCGCTGCGCCCTCCTTCACCGTCACGGCGTAGAAGAGGGACACCAGGTTCCAGTCCACGTCGTTTCGGTGGACCAGATAGGTCCGGGCGTCGATCAGCCGGGCATCGGCCGGCTGGAGGCCCGTCTCCTCCAGGAGCTCCCGGGCCAGGGCCTCATCCGGCTGCTCCCCCGGGTCGATCCCTCCGCCGGGGAGGTGCCACAGTCCCGGGGCGAAGACCGGAGAGGCGTCGGACAGGCGGGTCAGCAACAACCGCTCGTCCTGCACCACCAGGGCATAGGCCGAAACTCGGGCCCGCACACGAGAGTTCAAGGTTTCCCGCCTCCTCGAAACAGCCGACATCCCGGGAAACTCTAGAAGCAGTCCGCCGTCCTTCGGGGGCACATGTGTGCACCGCGCAGGGGGCGGAGGCCGCCGGGAGCCCGGGCACGGTCACGATGCGGCAACGGAGCCGGCCGGCCCCTCCACGGCACGAACGACACCGGGGAGCCGGGCGTCACAGGAGCGGCACGGTCGTGACGCCGCGCCGCACACTCTCCGCCCGTCACCGACAGCACCAGGGGGACCCATGCGTACGAGGACCACGCGCACCGTCGATCTACTCGTCCTGCTCTCCCTGCTCGTCGCCGCGGCCGCAGCGGCAGCGGGATGCGGGAGCGAGAAGGCCGGCGACAACGCCGTCGGCACGGACCCGTACGCGCGGACCCGTGCCCGTCAGGTCGCCGAGGCCTGGGACGGTTCACAGGCCGCCGAGACGTGGCGCAAGGGCTACTACGCGATGACGGACGAGGTCCAGCTCCCCGAGGGCGCATTCCACGACAACGCCGACAAGATCGCCTTCACCACCCGGAACTTCGTCCTGCGCACCGAGCTGCCCGCGTCCCCGGACAAGCGGGGCAGGGTGGAATGGGACGGCGGAGCCTCGCTCGACCTGCCGCTCATGTCGGCTCGCGAGGCGTACGAGACCGTGGCCCGCGGCAGCAACGACGGACCTCGTCTGACCGTGACCGGGGCGAAGTCGGGCCGCATGACGCTGACCACGAGCCGTGGGCCCGCGACCGTCCCCGCCTGGCTGTTCACCTTGAAGGGATACGACACTCCGCTCAAGCGGGCCGCCGTCGGCTCGGAGCAGGTACCCAAGTCGCCCGTCGAACCGAGCCGGGCAGTGCCCGACAGCGTCCTGGCCGCCCTGGGGCGACTGGTCGAGGTGGCCGGGGACGGCCGGTCGGTGACCGTGCTGGCCCACCACGGTTCCTGTGACGACGGCCCGGCCGTCCACGCCCTGGAGACCGACGGAAGCGTGGTGCTGTACGCGTCCGTCGTGGGCACGCGGGAGGGTCCGTGCACCCGTGACCTGCGCGCCGAAGAGGTGACCGTGCGGCTGGCGCGGCCGGTCGGCGACCGTGTCCTCCTGGACGCCTTCACGGGCCGTCCGGTGCCGAACGGGCCCGGGCGGGACTGACACGGGGTCGGTCGCGCCTCGGCACGTCCTTGTCTCTCGTACGCCCGCGGTTTCTCGTACGCCCGCGGTTTCTCGTACGCCCGCGGCACGCCGCTCGCGCGGGCACGGCCCGGCCCCGGCCGGTGAACCGGTCGGGGCCGATGCGGGTGGAGAGGACGGGGAAGGCCTCGTCCGGCGCGGGAGCCGGTACGGTCAGCGGGCCGTGCCGAAGTCCTGCGTCCAGTAGTCGCCGGGCTGCGCGAGACCGACGCCGATCTCCTTGAAGGAGCAGTTCAGGATGTTCTCCCGGTGGCCGGGGCTGGACATCCAACCCGCCATGACCTGCTCGGGGGTGGAGTACCCGTAGGCGACGTTCTCGCCGTAGGAGCTCCAGCTGTAACCGGCGCTCGTGATCCGCTGGCCCGGGTCCGAGCCGTCGGAGCCGGTGTGCGACATGTTCTGGTGGCTCGCCATGTCCGCGCTGTGGGCCTGGGCGGCCTTCGAGAGCTTCGCGTTCAGGGTCAGCGCGGAGCAGCCGGCCTTGCTGCGCTCGCTGTTGACCAGGGCCACGACGCGGGCCACGGCACTGGACGCGGGAGCCGAGGTGCTCGGTGCCGAAGAGGGCGGCGTCGAGGCGGAGGGCGTCGAGGTGGACGGCGCGGAGCTCGACGGCTTGGGCGTGGTGGGCTTCGTCGGCGTGGGCGCCTGGGGCGTGGCGGGCTTCGCCGGCGCGGATGCCGTGGGGGCCGCGGACCTGTGCGAAGCGGACGCCTTGTGCCACTTCCTGTGCCACGTCTTGTGCCCGGCGTGCGCCTTCTTCGCCTTGTGCGTCTCGGGCGCCGACGGTGCCGTGGCAGCAGGGGCACTGGGCGCCTGTGTGGTCGGCGTCGCCGACGACGAGGTCAGGTCCTGGCTCTGCCACTGCCCCCGGTGGGCCGCGTCCAGCCAGAGCCCTTGGCTGTCGGCCACGTCCTGCCACCGACCGGCGGAGCCGACGGTCCGGGTTCCCTGGTCGTCCCAGCATGCCATGGCGGCGGTCGGCACGGCCAGCGCGCCGAGCGCGAGGGCAGCGACGGTTATCTGCCGATGCCGTGTCTTCCTGCGGTGCTTCCTCATTCGGGCCTCGCTCGGGGGTCGCGGGGCGTCACTGGTGGGGTCGGCCCGGCACGAGCGGTGTGCCTGAGCTGCGGAGACGCCCCTGTAGGGCCGTCATTGTTAAAACCCGTGTGAGGCAAGGGCAACGCGCGTCACTACTACCCGGCCTCGTAACCACCGGGAGTCCTTGAATTGAGCGCACGGGTGTGCAGAGTCGGCTCACGCAACCACGGCAATCCCTGACCATCCGTCAGGAGGCCGCGCAGGCCGGACGGAAGGCGCGAAGGGGCCGAGTGGGGCACATGGCTCGGCGTCACCTGCACCGTATGCCTGATTGCGGCGGGATAAGTCGCCTATATCGCCCGCAGGGCATCTACTAACCGACCCGTCTAGTGCGGGAAGTCGGCGTGAGGGATGTCACCGGGCGCCACGGGAACCCTTTCGGACACCCCGGGATCAGCCGTTCAATAGTCCGTGTGGGCGGGCGATATAAGGACATACGAGTCTATGGCGCATCTTGCTGACATAGTGCGGCCATGACGATCACGACGGCCCGAGCAGGAGCCGCCCCCGGGGCCGGGAGCCGAGTGCCTCCGACGACCGGCAGGCGCGTCCATCGACCGACGAGCGGCCGCGCCTGCCGACCTGCGTCCGCGTCCCGGGACGCCCGTCGGACGCTCCGATGAGAGCGGCGCGCACCCGGCCGCAGCGGGAGCCGGCGGCCGGCGAGGAGCGCACTGTCCGGGGCCTGCGCACCCGTCGTACGGCCTTCGTGCTCACCCTGGGCAGCACCGTCGGGATCGCCGCGGCCACCGTCCTCATCGGTCTCCCGGGCGAAGGCCGCCACGCCTCCGATCCCCCCGGCGCCATCGCCCCCGGCCCCTCCGCCGCCAGGGCCGGGGCGGACCCCTCTCCCGGCGCGCGCGGAATCGGCGACCCCCTCATGCCCCTCGCGGGCAACGGCGGCTACACGGTCCGCCACTACGCGCTCGACTTCGACTGGCGGGCGCCGCGGACGCCGTTCGAAGCGGTCGCCACCATCAGCGCCACCGCCACGCAGGCCCTGTCCCGCTTCGATCTCGACTTCGCGGGCAACACTCTGCGCACGGTCACGGTGGACGGCCTGGCGGCGAAGGCGGTACGCGACGGCGACGAGCTCGTGGTCACCCCGGCGAAGTCGATCCCCCAGGGCAGCGCGTTCACCGTCCGGGTCGCCTACACCGCCGACCCGACGCAGCAGCGGCACCGCGGCGACGCGGTCGGCTCCTACGGCTGGGTGCCCACACCCGACGGCACCCTGCTCTTCGCCCAGCCGGACGGCGCCAAGATGATCTTCCCGTCGAACGACCACCCCAGCCTGCGGGCCCCGGTCACCTTCCGGATCACCACACCGTCCGGCCTCGGCGCGGTGGCCAACGGCCGACTCGTCGAGCGGACACAGCAACCCGACGGACGCCTGCGGTGGACCTACGACTCCGAGCACCCGGTCTCGCCGCAGCTGGTCCAGATGGCGGTCGGGAAGTTCACGTTCGCCGAGAGCACGGGACCGCACGGCCTGCCCCTGCGGGACGCCGTCCCGGACGACCTGGTGGACGGGACCAAGGAGTACCGCTCACTCACCGCCGAACACCTGGAGTGGCTGGAAGAGCGGCTCGGCCCGTACCCCTTCCACCGCTACGGCGTACTGGTCGGGGACACCGATCTGCCGGCGGCGCTGGAGACGCAGTCGCTGTCCGTGGTGCCGAAGGGCGACCTGCTGGGCGACCGGGCGGAGGCCGAGCGCAATCTCGTGCACGAACTGGCCCACCAATGGACCGGCGACAGCGTCGCCATCCGGCGCTGGTCGGACCTGTGGCTGAGCGAGGGACACGCCCGGTTCTACGAACGTCTGTACGCCGAGACGCACGGCGGCCCCGACATCGAGGGCGCGATGCGGCTGGCGTACGAGCAGCACGACCAGTGGCGGCACGACGCGGGCGCACCCGCCGAGCCCACCGCGCCGACCCTGTTCAAGCAGATGCGCTACGACGGTTCGGCGCTGGTGCTCTACGCCCTTCGGGAGAAGGTCGGCGAGGAGACCTTCGACAAGATCGAGCGGGCATGGGTCACGAAGTACCGGGACCGGGCTGCCGGCACCGAGGACTTCGTCGCCCTCGCCTCCGAGACCGCCGGACAGGACCTGGAGCCCTTCCTGACCCCATGGCTCCACGGCTCGCACACCCCGCCGATGCCGGGGCACCCCGACTGGCAGGTGGACCCGGTCGAGGACTGAGCCCTCACCCCGCCGGCACCGCACCGCGACAGCCGTACGAGACCCCGCGCCGCGCTCGCGGCCGGGGCCTTCGTGCTGCCGCCGACCGGGTGGCCTCTGCCGGACCGCTGGTCCACGCCGGTGACCCTTGGCGCGACGTGGCGCTCCAAGCACGGAAACGTACAGGGGGTGTCGAGAACGGCAAGTCCTCTGTCCCGGTTGTGACGAGCATTGGAGACGCCCGCAGTGAAGAAACGTTCTACCCCTCGTGTCCCCACTGCCGTACGCAGGCACCGTCGGATGGTCTGTGCGACCGCGTCGACGGCGTTGATGGCTCCACTCCTCATCCCCCTGCTGTCCGGCCCGTCGGACGACGGGGTGGCGGCGGACCAGCGCCTGCAGAACGACTTCACCACCGCGGCGGACGAGTACCGCGTGCCGCGCAGCGTGCTCATGGGCGTGTCGTACCTCCAGTCCCGGTGGGACTCCCATCCGGGCGCGCCGAGCGTCAGCGGCGGCTACGGGCCCATGCACCTGGTGGACGTCCACCAGTCGCAGGCCCCGTACCACGGGACCACCAGGCCCCGGGTGGTCGCGGCCGGGCCTCCGCCCTCGGCCCAGGCGAGCGCTCCCGGCGGCCCCCTCCAGCCGACGGACCTGCGCAAGGCCGCCCGCCTCATCGGGGTTCCGGAGGAGCGGCTGCGGACCGACTCCTCCGACAACGTCCGCGGCGGCGCGGCGCTGCTCGCCGCGGCCCAGCGCAAGCTCGGCAAGCCGCTCAGCGCCAACCCGGCGGACTGGTGGGAGGCGGTGTCGGAGTTCCCGGGCACGGACGACGACGAGGCGGCGGCCACTTTCGCGAACGACGTGTTCGCCGTGATCCGCAGTGGCGCCCACCGCACCACCGACGCGGGGCAGCGCGTCACGCTCCCCGCCAGCCCTGATGTGCGGCCCCACGCGGCGAGCACGGCCGGGGCCAAGCGCCCGAAGGACGTCGAGTGCCCCAAGGAGCTGTCGTGCTCCTGGCTCAGCGCGCCGTACACGGAGATCGACGACGAGAGCTACGGCAACCACGATCTGGCCGACCGGCCCAAGGACCAGAAGATCGATTACATCGTCATCCACGACACCGAAGCACCTCTGACGTCCATGCTCCAGACGGTGCAGGATCCCGAGGAGGCCTCGTGGCACTACTCGGTCCGCTCCAGTGACGGCCATGTCATCCAGCACATCAAGACCAAGGACGCCGCCTGGCACTCCGGCAGTCAGTTCGTGAACGGGCGGTCGATCGGCATCGAGCACGAGGGGTTCCTCGCCCAGCCCGACGCCTGGTACACGGAGCAGATGTACCGCTCCTCGGCCCGACTGGTGCGCTACCTCGCGAAGAAGTACCACGTCCCGCTGGACCGGCAGCACATCTTCGGACACGACAACGTGCCCGCCCCGACCGCCGACTCCATCCCCGACATGCACGACGACCCGGGTCCCTACTGGGACTGGCGGCACTACTTCGACCTGCTCGGCGCACCACTGAAGGCCACGGCAGGGCCGGACAGCGACATGGTGATGGTGCTCCCGGACTTCGACTCGCACAGGCCGCGGTTCACGGGGTGCACGGAGGACGGGGCGGCGTGCGCGCCGCACGGTTCCAGCGCCGTCCGCCTGCACACCGCGCCGGCCGACGACGCCCCGCTGATCCAGGACCCCGGCCGGCGCCCGGACGGCGACGACTCCACGGAGGACGTCAACGACCTGGGTTCACGGGTCTCCGCCGGCCAGACCTACGCGGTCGCCGACCGCAGCGGCGACTGGACGGCGATCTGGTATCTGGGCAACAAGGCCTGGTTCAGGAATCCGAAGAATCACCCCACGGCCGTCGGCGCGAGCGGCCAGATGGTCACTCCCAAGGAGGGCCTCTCGGAGGTCGAGGTGTTCGGCCGCGCTCTCCCGGAGGACGACGCCTACCCCGAGGGCGTGCCGGAGCCTCAGGAGTCCCCACTGCCGTACACGCTTCGCGCGGGCCAGCGGTATGTGACGCAGTCCCGTCTGGTCGGCTCGTACGTCGACCGGTCGACCTTCGAGGACAAGCCGAGCCCGGTCGTCAAGGGCCAGGAGGCGTACTACGAGATCCAGTTCGGGCATCGGCTCGCGTACGTCCGGGCGAGTGACGTGGACGTGGTGAAGGTGAAGTCACAGGCGCAGGCAGGCCCGCCGTCAGGACACGGGGGCCGCTCCGCCAAGCACTGACCGGCCGGGCCTCCGACAACGACACGGCACGTGGCGCCGACCATGCGGCGCCACGTGGCGTGTGCCTGTGCAAGTGATCATAGTGGACCGATAAGCACAAAAGCCGTATTTACGCATTCTCTGTCCGCGGCGCCGTATCCGGTGCCCGGCACCGGCATCACGTTCGCGCCGTGGTCGTCGAGGCCGGGAAGTCCACACGGGCTGGCCGGCCGCGCCGCCATGGTGCGGAACTCGTCCGCGCCCCAAGGGGATCCGGGAAGTCGGCCGTCTCGGCAGGATGTTGCGCAAACGCACGAACCCCGCCCCCAGATGGGGGCGGGGTTCGGATCGGAGCGCCGGGCAGGCCTTGCACCTGCATCTCCCCGCAGGAAGCGGGACGTCTTTCCTTGGACCACCAACGCACGGCCGGACGCCTGTTGGTTCAGGCGTTCTGCTCAAGATCAAGTGTACCCCACTCCACGGGACGCTGTCTCCCGACACGCGGACGCGCGACGCCGTGGGCCGCGGCGCCGCTCACGCAGCAGGCCGGAGTCAGCCCATCAGGCCCGCCGCCACCGTCGCCCCGAGTTCCCAGCACGCCTCGGTGTCCGCCTTGGCCGGCTCCCCGGTCACCTTCACCGGCTCGGCGGCACGTCGCCAGCCCAGTCCCGTGGTGATCGACTCGATGCCCCGCACCGCGCCGGTGACGTCATTGCCGCCGTGCACCCAGAAGCCGAAGGGCCGCCCCCGCGTCTCGTCCAGGCAGGGGTAGTAGACCTGGTCGAAGAAGTGCTTCAGCGCCCCGGACATGTAGCCGAGATTCGCCGGCGTGCCGAGCAGATACGCGTCGGCGGCCAGCACGTCGGCCGCCGTGGCGGACAGCGCCGCACGCCGCACCACCCGGACGCCCTCGATCTCCGGGGCCGTCGCGCCGGAGACGACGGCCTCGAACAGGGCCTGGCAGTTGGGCGAGGGGGTGTGATGCACGATCAGCAAGGTAGCCATACCGCGGAACCCTGCCGCGACGCCCCGGCCCGCCGCAAGCCGCGACGCCGCCGCTCACTCCCGCGTCGTCGGGCTCGTGTACGGCGTGAACGAGTGGCTGTCGAAATGGACCGCCGTCGAGCACGGGTGCCGCGGGTCGGTGAGCATGCGGTGGACGAACTGTGCGGTGGACCCGTCGAACCGATGCCAGTGCGCGTACGCGTCGTCCGTGACGAGGATGGGCCAGAGGTCCGGATCGGCGCCCTCCGTCAGCCAGTAGAACGCGGTCCTCCGCTCGGTGCTCGCCCAGCACCTCGGGCCGCGGTACGAAGCGCCGTTCGTCCATGGTCGGGGAGTGAAACACAGCCCACCGACATCGCCCGTCGGGGGCGTCCCCGGACGGGCCTGCGCGCGTCGCGGCTTCTCAGGGCGCCTTGAAGAGGCCCGGGAAGCGCGGCGCGAGCCAGGGTTTGCGACCGGTCACGAGGATCCGGCCCTGGGACAGGGCGCTTCCCTGGCCGCGGCGGCCGAGGGCCATCAGGAGGAAGGTGACCGGTTCGATGTGGATGGTGCAGTCCGGGCGGGCGGACGGCTGTGCCTCGACGGACACCGCACCGTCGTCCAACGTCACACCGAACCGTTCACCGCCCCAGAGGCGGATCGCGTAGCGGGCGGTCAGCCCGGTGGTTCGGGCCGTGTCCGTCACCCGTGGCATGACCGTGAGCATGAACGGCAGGGTCAGGCCGACCCGGGCACGGTCGATCATGTGGGGCCGGCGCAGGGCGCGGGCCAGGTCGTATCCGTGGCCCAGCATGTGCGTGAGCAGGTAGGACCCCAGGACCACGGGGCTCATCGGGCCCAGCGGGGTGAAGACGGTTCCGTCCGCGGCGCCTTCGTCGAGCGCCTTCAGGCAGGCGTCGGCCTGCTCCACGATCATGGCGGCCAGGGGTTCGGCCGCGCGCTCGTCGAAGGCGGCGAGTGCCTGCTCGTTGGCCGCGGCGAGGCTCTGCGGTGTGCCGTCACCGTAAGGGCGTGCGTTTCCCGCGGCGAGGTCGGCCATGAGTTCGTTGGCCTGTGCCAGATGGGCCGCGGCCTCCCCCACGGTCCACTCGGAACCGGGGACGTGGCCCTCCATGTCCGTGCACTGACGCAGCAGCGCGGCTATGTCCTCGGCGGTGTCGCGTATGGCGGTGCCCAGTCCCTCGGGGAGGGTGTCCCGTACGTTCTGTCCAGCCGTCGATTCCACGCCGTTCCCGTCCTGGTCTGCTGCTCCTGCCGGGTGCGCGCGCAACCGGGCGGTGAACGCGTCACCGATCACCGGGGGTACAGGAGACCAGTCGATCGAGGCTGCGGCAAGACCCTGAGCAGCACGTTCTGGCGCGGGACCGGGGGTGCTCGTGCGGAAACGGCCCGGTGGAGACGGACCGACAGGCCGCGTGTCCTGCTTCGGACAGGGCGAGCCGGCTGCCCGGGGCAGCCGGCTCGCCCGGTTCTCGGCGCTCGATCAGCGCGCGATCACATGGAGCTGCGCCTGATACGGCGGAGGAGGACGAAGCCCCCGATCACGAGGAGGCCTCCCACCGCGGCCGGCCACAGCTGCGTCCCGGTGTCGGCGAGGTCGCCCGTCACCGCCTGCGGTTCGGTCTGGTCGTCGGCCGACGGAGCCGGCGCCTGTGTGGCGGGCGCCTGACCGGAGTCGCCCGCTGCGCCGCCGTTGTCGTCCGTGTCGCCCTGGTCGGCAGGGGCCCCGGCGCTCTGGGAGGCGGTGGGCTCGGTGTCGGACTTGGTGTCGGGCTCGTCCGACTTGCCGTGGTCGGTGTGCGTGCCGCCGCCGGCCGGTGCGCTGGTCGCCGTCCCGGTGTCGGCCGGGGGCTGCGACGCGTCGTCACCGCCGTTGTCGCCGCCGCCCGGGTTCCCGGTGTCGTTGCCCGGGTCGTCGGTGCCGTTCCCGTCACCGTTCCCGTTGTCGTTCCCGTCGGCGGGGTCGTCGGCGGTCTGGGTCGGGGTGGGCTCGGGGTCGTCGGCGGTCTGGGTGGGGGTGGGCTCCGGGTCGTCCTGCGGGGGCTCGTCCCCGCCGCCCGTACCGGCGCCGCACTTGCGGCCCTCGTTGATGCAGTCGACCATCTCCCGCATCAGGCCCTCGTCGAAGACGTTGATGAAGTCTCCGTGGTCGGTGACCGGCTTGTGGAGCTGCTCGGGGAACGAGTCCACCGCGAACAGCGGGGTGGTCTTGCCGCCGTCGTCCAGGCTGGGCGCGTCGACGTCGTACACGATGCGCTGCACCAGCTGCGGGATCGCCCGGAAGCCGCCCGCGCAGCTGCCGTCGGCCGCGGCGAACGCCACGTGCGTACGGTGGTTGGCGCTGTCGATGTTCTGACCGTCCCAGCAGCTCTGGAACTTGAAGGTGCGGACCACGTCGCTGCCCTTCGGGCAGATCGGGTACTTGTCCTTCAACTGCCGGTCCTCGGAGCCGGTGCAGCTCCACGAGGCGTTGGCGTTGCCGGGGCCGTTGACGAAGGCCTTGGCGTCACCGGTGATGATGCGCAGCAGTCGCGGCATGGCCGTGACCTTGCTGCGCGGGCTGCCCACGAAGGTCAGGGTGACCTGCTTGGGCGTGACGATCTTGCCGGCGTTGCCCTCGGTCCCGCCGCCGGGCGCGCCCGCGTCCCGCTCCTGGGTGCCGTTCTGCAGGCGCAGCACGGGCCAGTAGTAGGTGGACTTGTCGCCCTGGTTCTCGCAGGTCGTGTCGGCGTTCGCCAGGTCGTCGTCGGTGGCGAAGGCGTTGTTGGACTGGTTGCCGACGTAGTCGTGGAAGTGGTGCGCGCCGTTGGTGACGCCGGGGGCCACGATCACGTTGTCCGAGTTGAACAGGCCGTTGGCGTTGACGCCGCAGCTGGTGGCGAAGGTGCCGCGGGAGGCGTCGCCGCCGGGGTTCGGGTTCTGCACATTGGGCTGGACGGAGTTGATGTCCGCGTAGTCGGCGGCCACGGGGCCGTTGCCCGCCTGACCGCCGTTGCCTGCCTGGCCGTTGCCCTGGTCCTGGCCGCCGTTCTGGTCCTGGCCGCCCGGCTGTTCCTGGCCGGCGCTCTGGTCCTGGCCGCTCTGGTCGCCGCCGTTCCCGTCCTGGCCGTCGCCGTTCTTGTTGCCCGAGGCCTGGAGTGTGCAGGCGGCGAGCTCGTCCAGTCCCTCGGGACGGTCTCCGACGCGGTCGATGGCGTCGGCGATCCGCCCGATCGTCGCCGTCCGCTTCTCCTTCAGCGGGTTCATGATCGCGTTGTCGGCGAAGCCGTTGTCCTGCTGCTGCGCCTGCGCCGACTCCTGGACCCGCTGGTAGGCCTCGGCTATCTGCTGGTCAAGGAGCGCGAGTTCCTTGTCCACGTCCGCCTTGGCCTCTTCCGGCACGTCCGTCAGCTTGGCGCCGACGTCCGGACAGTCGATCGTGGCGGCACCGGAGGCGAGGACGTGGTCGGCGTCGCTCCCCTGCGTCTGGCCGGAGTCGCCCTCGGTGGCCGACGCGTAGACGTTGACGGCCACGAGCCCACCTCCGCCCAGCATCATGGCGATCGCCAGCGAGGTCGCACGCCGTGCACCCGTGGGTCGGCGTCTGCGCGTGTTGCGTCTCAAGGAAGTACTCCTGCGCGTCGTGAGCGGCTCGACATCGAAATCCCCGTGGCCCTATACGGAGATGAGCCATGGCGCGTTCAAGTGCCCCGGAAATTCACAGGAATTGCATACCGCCTCGCGCGTTTCCAGCCGCCTGAGCAGGGGAAGCGCACGCGAACGCCGGCGCACGGTGTCCTCGATTCCGGCGGTTGGGCGGCACGGGCGTCATCGGGCCCGGACGCCCGGCTGCCCGGCCTCCGCGATCCACGGAGGCCGGGCAGGCCGTTCGGTGTGCGCTCCGTCAGCCCTGGCGGGCCTTGAAACGCGGATCCTTCTTGTTGATCACGAACGTCACACCGCGCCGGCGGACCACCTGGGCCCCGGGCTTCGACTTGAGTGACCGCAGGGACTTGCGTACCTTCATGGCTCTGTTCTCCTCCACGTGCGGAAGACCGTTCTTCGGCGCGGGCCGCGGGCCGCGGCACGCCGTGTGCCTGTCGGGCACGGGCCGCTGCGCCGGAGGGCCTGCGTCAGGCGCGGGCCGCGGACGTACGGCCGTAGCGGCGTTCGAACCGCTCGACTCGCCCCTCCGTGTCCAGGACCCGCGAGGTCCCGGTGTAGAAGGGGTGGCTCGCCGACGAGATCTCCACGTCGATGAGCGGGTAGGTGTGGCCGTCCTGCCACTCGATCGTCCGGGCGGAGTCCGCGGTCGAGCGCGTGAGGAAGGCGACGTCGGCGGCACGGTCACGGAAGACGACCGGGCGGAGTTCGGGGTGGATACGGGTCTTCATGCGATGTCCTTCCTGGTGGCCGTGCGTCCGGTGGTGTGGTGCCCGGGTCAGCGCTCCTCCCGGAACGCGACGTGCTTGCCGACCACCGGGTCGTACTTGCGCAGGACGAGCCGGTCGGCGTCGTTCTGACGGTTCTTGCGCGTCACGTAGGTGACGCCGGTCCCGGCGGTCGACCTGAGGGTGACGACGGGGCGTGCGGTGCTGCGTGCCATGAGGTGCTCCTTTCACCGACATCCCCGGATTGATCCGAGCATGTCAGTCACGCTCGTTGTAACAGGGCGGGGGGCTTCCGCATTCCCGCCCCTTCTCCCCGTCCTGTGCCTTATGTCACGTCCGAATACCACCCATCGACGCCGCTCCCGGAAATATGAGCGGATCACCTGCCCGTTGTCGCCTACATCCGTGGGCGCTCTGGAGGCTGGCATGGACAACGGTCGTACGGGACGGCGAAGGCGGCCGCGATGAGCCACTTCGCCCCTGGGCTCTTCCGCGGTGGCTCCGGCCACCCCGCGCCCGGCACGGCAGCACGGGGTACACGGCAGCGCAGCGCGCTCGCCCTGCTCGCGGTGGGTCTCGACCTGGCCGCCGCGGTGATGCTGCTGAGCCGTGATCTCTCGAACGCCCTCGTCGGTCTGCTCCTGGCGGTCCTCGGCTGGTTCGCGACCGGTCGCGTCGCGGCCCGGCACCCGGCGCCCCTGGAGAGCGGAACCGACAGACGGACGCGGCGATGAGCCGGGCGACCACGACCACTGCGACGGTCGCCGCCTTCCCGGACGCGCCTCTTCCGGCCAAAGCCGGTCCCACCGGGCGACGCGGGCGCGTCACCCGGGAGGAGCGGCGCCGGAGGCACGTCGTGGAGCTGCTCACGGCGTCCGCGCTGGTCCTCGTCCCCTGGACGGTGCTGCTCGGAGTGACGCTGCCGTCCGACTACCGCGTCCACGCGTGGCGTGCGACCTGGGTCGGTTTCGACATACTGCTGCTCACGGCGCTGACGACGACGGCCGTCCTCGCCAAGCGGCGTCACCGGGCGGTGGTGATTCCCGCGCTGGCCAGCGCCGTCCTCCTCGTGTGCGACGCATGGTTCGACGTCTCCCTCTCCCTGGGCACCCCGGCCGTCTGGGGGTCCCTCGCCTTCGCCGTCTGCGCCGAACTGCCCATGGCGGCCTTCCTCTTCCACCGCACGCACGCGCTGCTCCGGCGGCAATGGGCGCCCAGGCAGCCACTGGACGCCGCGGACGGCGACGTACGGCAGGCCACCGAGGCCACGACCGGCCGACTCTGACCACGTCGCGGGCCCGTCGCCGGTCGAAGCGCCGACGGGGCCGCAGGGCACGTCGAGTGATCCCCCGGCTCCAGGTGCGCCGCTTCGGTGACGGGGCCGAGCCGTGGCCGTGCCAGAGGCACACGAAGCGCCCTTGTCGGAGGCACCCGCGGCGGCCCCGCAAGAAGCACGCCGAGCGGCGCTGTCAGGACCGGGCGAAGCGGCGCTGGACGTCGGGACGCGACTTGAGCCGCTCCGGGTAACCGGGCCCCATCCGCACGGACGTGTTCTCGGATCCCATCGGCTCGCCGCACGCGGAGCAGACGACCCGCGCCTCGGCGTCGTGGCCGCAGGAGTCGTGGTGGAGAGTCACGGGGACACCCTCCTCCCCCGCGAGCCATCGGTCGCCCCACCGTGTCATCGCGGCGAGGACGGGGAAGAAGTCGCGCCCCTTCTCCGTCAGCACGTAGTCGTAACGGGGCGGCTCACTGTCGTAGAGCCGCTTCTCCATCAGCCCCTCGGCCACCAGGCGGCGCAGCCGGTCCGTCAGCGTGTTGCGCGCGATGCCCAGCTCCTGCTGGAACTCGTCGAAACGCCGGCTTCCGTAGAACGCCTCCCGCAGCACCAGCGACGTCCACGCGTCGCCGAGCAGGTCGACGGTGCGTGCGATGGAGCAGGGCCAGCTCGCGAACGACTTCCGCGCGGTCATCCCGCATCACCGACTTCCCGGACCAGTTCGATCGCCCTGGCCAGCGTGTCGAGCTTGGCCCGCATGCCGTCTCCGGCCGGATACAGCCGTACGGTGTCCACGCCCGCGTCGCGCCATACGCGCAGCCGTCGCCGCACCATGTCCTCGGTGCCGATCAGTGTGGTGGCGAGCACCATGTCGTCGGTGACCAGACCGGCCGCGCCCTCGCGGTCGCCGCTCTGCCAGCGCTCCCGGACCTGCGCGGCCACGTCGGCCCAGCCCTGCCTGCTGTAGGCGCGGTTGTAGAAGTTGGTCGACGCGGAGCCCATCCCGCCCAGGCTGAAGGCCAGTTCCTTCTTGCGGCCCGCGACCATGGCTCCCAGCGCCTCCTCGTCCGGGGCGAAGGCCACCTCCGCGCCCTGGCAGACGTCGAAGTCGGCACGGCTGCGGCCGCTGAGGGCGAGTCCTTCGTCCAGCGGGGCGAAGTAGGCCTCCGCCGCCCCTTCGGGGACGAAGCTGGTGCCGAGCCAGCCGTCCGCGACCCGGCCGGTCAGCCGCAGCATGGCCGGGGACAGCGCGGCCAGATACACCGGGATCGGGTGCTCGGCCCGCAGGGACAGACGCATGGGTACCGCGTCCCCGCCAGGCCTCGGGATCGTGAACTCCTCGCCGGCGTAGGAGATCTTGTCGCCCGCCACCGCCTGCCGCACGATCTCCACGGTCTCGCGGACGCGTGCCAGGGGCCGGGCGAAGGACACGCCGTGCAGCCCTTCCATCACCTGGGGGCCGGAGGGGCCGAGGCCCAGCAGGAACCGCCCGCCGGAGAGGTTGGACAGGGTGATCGCCGTCTGCGCCAGCGCCACCGGGGTACGCGTCCCGACCTGCATCACGGCGGATCCGAGCAGCATGCGTTCGGTCCTGGCCGCGTAGAAGCCCAGGGCGGACGGGGCGTCGGAGCCCCATGCCTCGGCCACCCAGCAGATGTCGAGGCCGGCCTTCTCTGCCTCGACGACGAAGTCGGCCTGCTCGGTCCAGGAGTCGAAGCCCGACGCCTCGACCGTCGTCGCCGTGCGCATCACGCCTCCGCCAGGTTCTTGATGTGCTCCAGCGTGACGGTCATGTTGCGCTCGAACTCACGCATGCGCACGAACACGATCTTCTGCTCCTTCTCCGGCATGGCGTCGATCGCGTAGGAGAGTCCGGAGCGGCCTGGTCCCATCTGCATCCACTGCGTCAGCTCGGTTCCCCCGTCCTTGGGTTCGAGCCGGAATCGCCAGACGGCACTGGGGCGCGCCGGGTCCTCCACGGCCCAGGCGAACACCCGCTCCGGTTCGGCTTCGACGATCGTCGAGGTGGTCGCCCACTCGCCGAAGGAGTCGTGCCTGCTCCGCCCGACGAACCTGGCGCCGACGGCGGGCCCGGTGGCCCCGTCGAGCCATGCGACGGACTGCAGCTCCGAGCTCATGCCCGGCATCAGCTCCACGTCCGAGACCAGCTGCCACACCCGCTCCGGTGTGGCAGCGATCCGTGTCGTCACCTCGACCGTCGGCCTGTCCGCGTACACCGCACCCGTCCACTCCATCGTGGGCCGCCCTCCGCGCCGTCATGGGGTTCCGAACTCCAGAGTTGCGTAATAAGACTCACCAGGTCAAGGAGCCCCGTCAAGCCAGGAGCACGAAACGCACAACAGGAGTGCGGACGAACGGGTCGGGCCGTGCAGTGCTGCGCCGGCGGTCCGGCCGTGGCGCGCCGCCGGGCCGGCGGCCGTGCGCTACGGGGCCAGCTGCGGGTAGAGCGCCGCCGGGTCTCCGGCCAGGCCCGCCTTGACCTGCCGCGTGAGGTCGTCCGCCAGCACCTCGAAGGCTCCCGCCTCGACGCCGTCGAGCGCCAGGGCCGCGACATCGCGGGCGCCGACCTTGGGGGCGTCCACATGGGCGGCCATGTCGGTGTCCACGTAGCCCATGTGCAGGCCGGTGACACTGATCCCGCGCTCGTGCAGCTCCAGCCGCAGGGTGTTGGTCTGCGACCAGAGGGCGGCCTTGGAGGCGCTGTAGGAGCCCGAGACGCCCAGCCAGGAGAGCACGGAATGGGCATTGAGTATGTGGCCGCCGCCGTTGCGCTCGATGATCGGCACGAAGGCGCGGGCCAGAAGGAGCGGGCCGTAGAAGTTGGTCTCGAACTCGCGGCGGACGTCGTCGACGGACGAGTCGAGGAAGGACGCCCCGACGTAGGCACCGGCGTTGTTGACCAGGATGGTGACGTCCTGCGCCTGCTCGGCGGCGGCCGCCACGGAGGCGGGGTCCGTCACCTCGAGCGCCAGCGGGACGGCGTCCGGGTGCGTGACCGTGCGCGGGTCGCGGGCCGTGGCGTACACCTTGGCGGCCCCGCGGGCGTACAGCTCCTCGACCAGCGCCTTGCCGATCCCCCTGCTGCCACCGGTGACGAGCGCGGTGGCTCCCTTGATTTCGGTCATGACTTCCTCCAGAGCATCGGAAACCGATCGGTTTCCATCCACCGTAAACCGATCGGTTTCCGCATTCAAGCCGGGAGGGGGTCACTGAGTCTTGTTTTCAAACTCACGCCGAGGCGCGACGGACGGACCAGAGCACCGACGGGTCGCCGGGCAGCATTGGAGCGCGCCCGCCCAAGACCGGGGCGAGCGCTGTGTCAGTGTGAACGACGCAGGTCAGCGCAGTCCGGAGGCGTCCAGGAGTGCGGTCACCGTCGGCCCGATGAGCCCCACGAGGTTGTCGGCGCCGACCCCGGCGCGGGCGCTCGCCCCGTCGAACACCAGGGTCAGCTGCCGGGCCAGCAGATCGGGATCGCTCGCCCCGCCCCGCTGCGCTTCCTCGCGGAAGAAGTCCGTCAGGGTCGCCTTGACCCGGCGAGCCACCCGACTCGCGGGGTGATCCACGTCCTTCAGTTCGATCTGGACGGCGAGATAGGGGCAGCCGCGATATCCCGGCGCGGCGGCCTGCGCCTCCGCCTGCGTGAAGACGTGCAGGATCCGTTCGCGGGGCGAACCGGCGTCGCCCTCCGGGGGCAGCAGCAGGTCGGAGAAGCCGGCGGCGCGACGCTCCAGGCTCTCCGCCAGCAGGTGGTCCTTGCTCTCGAAGAGCTGGTACATCGACCGCTTGGAGACGCCCGCGGCCCGGCACAGCGCCTCGACGCCGATACCGACGCCCTCGGCGTACGCGAGACCGGCCGCCGCATCGAGCAGCCGGTCGCGGGAGCTGGTCTTCGCCTCTGAGGTCATGCCAAAGGCTAACGCGATCGCGCCCGATCGAAAACCGATCGGTTTCGGCTGTGTCCGGGGTGCTCCGAGCCGGACGGGCGACGCCCGCCCCGCTGTCAGGCGCGTGCTGCCGAGGCGAGCGCCGCCGTTCGCTGCGCGAGGCGCCTGAGAGCCATCTCGCCCCACTGGATCGTCGACCGTTCCAGGGCGAGTCCGCCCTGCAGGGTGAGGTAGGGCCCGAGGCGCTCGACCGTGGCGCAGTACTCGTCCTCGGTCCGCCCGTCGAGCATGCGCTGCTGCGCGCGCTCGTACCGGGCGAGCTTGGCCGCGGCCCGTTCCACGCGCTCGACGAGGTCGGCTCGTACGGCCTCGATGTCACCGAAGTCGACGCACTGCACCTTGACGAGCAGCTCGTCACGGATGGCCGTCGGCTTCGCGGGCGCGTCGGAGACGAAGGCACGGACGGCTTCGAGGCCCGCTTCGGTGAGTGAGTAGAGGCGCTTGTTGGGGCGGCGCTCCTGCTGCACCACACGCGCGGAGACGATGCCCTCGCTCTCCATGCGCTCCAGCTCGCGGTAGATCTGCTGCGGCGTGGCCATCCAGAAGTTGGCGACGGAGACCTCGAACCCCTTCGCGAGGTCGTACCCGGACGCCTCGCCCTCCAGAAGCGCGGCCATCACCGCGTTGCGCAGAGCCATGACGCCCAACCTAACACCGCGTTCGACACCCGCCGGCGCGCCTGATCACGGCCTGCGCGGAGCGCCGGAAGGCCCCCCTGCGGGGCCCTTTCAGGCCGTGCCGCCGATCGGCTCGGCGGCCTGTCGCAGGGCCTGCCGGCAGGCGACGATCGCGGGATGGCCGCCGCGGCCCCCGCGTACGGCGGTGAAGATCTTCCGGCTTCCGCGGCCGTGCGGGAGCGGCGTGAGGGGCACCGTCGGCGCGTGCCCGCTGCGGACCAGGTCCGGGAGGAAGGCGACGGCGTGCCCCTGCTCGACGAGCCGCTGGTGGAGGAGGAGGTCGGTGGATTCGAAGCGGACGTCCGGTTCGAAACCGGCGTCCCGGCACTGCGTCATGGCCCAGTGCCGGGCGGGCGTGCCCTCCGGTTCCATGACCCAGGGGTCCTCGGCGACGGCCCGCAAGACCGCTCCCGGCCTGGCCCCGTGCGCCGTGTCCCGCGTCGCGAAGGCCCGCGGGCGGGCCAGCCTGAGGGTGTCCTCGCACAGGTCCTCGCGCTCCGTGCCGGCGGGCAACGGGTCGGGGTGGCCCGGGTACTCCTCGGCGACGACCAGGTCGAAGTCGCGGGCGACCAGGGCAGGCAGGGCCTTCTCCGGTTCGGTCTGGGTGACATGGATCCGCAGCCGGGGGTGGGTGTCGCGCAGCCCGGTCAGTGCGGCCGGGACGAGGGCGAGCGCGGCCGTCTGGAAGGTGGCGATACGCAGGGTGCCGGTCAGTTCGGTCAGCGAGGTGGCGATGTCCGCCTCCGCCTGCTCCAGCCGCCGCAGCACCGCCTCGGTGTGCTCGACGAGGATCTCGGCCTGCTCGGTGAGCCGCACCCGCCGGCCCACGGGCTCCAGCAGCGGGACGCCGACCTCCGACTCCAGCAGCGACAACTGCTGGGAGACCGTGGAAGGGCTGTACGAGAGGGCGGCGGCGACAGCGGCGAGCGTGCCCCGGTGCTTGAGCTCGCGGAGCAGACGCAACCGGTGCAGGTCGAACATCGGTACCCTCCTCGGCCATCGGTCGGCTTCCTCGACGATTATCGGTCGGAAACATTCACTGGACCAAAGGGAAGGAGAGGCGACACAGTGGCCGGGTGTCTGCGATTCCCTCCCAGAACTCCATCGGCGGCCTGCCGGAGCAGGGCCGGGCGTGGTTCTCGCGTCCGGCGGCCCGCGCCTGGACCTGCCCGCCCGCCCCGGCGGCCGTACGGGACTTCCACTCCCGCCTGCCCGGCTTCACCTCCACCCCGCTGACCGAACTTCCCGCCCTGGCCGAGGAGTTCGGGGTCGGGCGGGTGTTCGTCAAGGACGAGTCGTGCCGCCTGGGACTGCCCGCCTTCAAGGCGCTGGGCGCTTCCTGGGCGATCCACCGGGTACTGGACCGGCGCACGGACGACCACCCCGTACGGCTGGTCACCGCCACCGACGGCAATCACGGCCGCGCGGTCGCCCGCATGGCGCGTCTGCTCGGCCACCGCGCCCATGTCTTCGTGCCACAGGGCGTTCACCCGGCGGCGGAGGCCGCCATCGTCGCCGAGGGCGCGGACGTCACCCGGGTCGACGGGCCCTACGACGAGGCCGTCCGCCGTGCGTCCGAGGCCTCGGACGAGCCGTCGGCCGTGCTCGTGCAGGACACCGCCTGGTCCGGCTACGAGGAGGTCCCCGGCTGGATCGTGGAGGGGTACTCCACCCTGTTCGCCGAGATCGACGAGCAGTTGGGCGCGGCGGGCGCGGGCCCGGTGGGCCTGGTCGCCGTCCCGGCCGGCGTGGGGTCGCTCGCCCAGGCCGCCGTCACCCACTACCGCCGAGGCACGGCCGGACCTGCACCGGCCCTGTTGTCGGTGGAGCCCGACAACGCGGCGTGCGTCCTCGCGAGCCTCGTCGCGGGCGAGGCCGTCAGCGTCACGACCGGCGAGACGATCATGGCCGGCCTGAACTGCGGCACCCCCTCCAGCCTCGCCTGGCCGTGCCTGCGGGACGGTGTGGACGCCGCCGTCACGGTCACCGACGCCGAGAGCGCCGCCGCCGTCCGCGATCTCGTCGCGCTCGGCGTGCTCGCCGGGCCCTGTGGCGCGGCCTCACTCGCCGGGGTGCGCGCCGCGCTGGGCGACGACGGGCTGCCGGGTCGCCGAGCCGCCCTGGGCGTCGGCCCCGACTCGACGGTCGTTCTGTTGAGCACGGAGGGCGCCGATGCCAATCCGGCGCCGGCGGCCCGTGCACCCGTCACGTCTGCAGGGGGCGTCCCACCCGCCACACCCGTCACGTCGGACGCGTCCTTCGCGCCGGACGCGTCTTTCATGTCGGACCGCTAGGTCGCGCTGGGCGCCTGAGCCGCGCGGGACGCCTGGGTCACAGGGGACGCGCAGACAGCCTGGGGCGCATCGGACACCTGAGCCCCACGGGTCGCGTCAATGACGCACGGGTGCGCGGCGGTCAGGACAGGTCTTCGGCGGGCACGGTGACCGGCAGGAGCACCGGTCTCTTGGCCGTCCGGCCGTCGCCGGAGGACCGTCCCCGTACCCGCCGCGCGATCCACGGCCCGAGGAAGGATCCGGCCCAGCGCAACTCTGCGCGGACGGCCCGCAGTCCCGACGGGGCCGAGAGGTCGGCGGGCAGGGGCCGCGTCCAACTGTCGTCGCTGCCCGGCAGGTCCAGTGCCTGCGCGACCGCGGCGGCGATGCGTGCGTGCCCGAGCGGGGCGGCGTGCAGACGGTCCGCGCTCCACAGCCGCGGATCGGTCACGACGGGATGGTGGGAGGTCTCGGCCACCACGACGCCGTGCCGCCGGGCGGCCACGCGGATGCCGTCGTTCAGAGCGAGGACGCGGTGACCGATGGGGCGGGCCAGCGGCGTCATCCGGGCGACGTCCGGGAAGGTCAGCGTGGCGACGCGGGCTCCCTGCGCGGTGAGCGCGGCGAACATGGCGTCCAGGTGGGCGACGACCTCGTCGGCGTCGAACCGGGGACGCAGGACGTCGTTGACACCGGCCACGACCGTGACGAGGTCGGGGCGCAGCGCGAGGGCGGGTTCGAGTTGTTCGGCACGCACCTGCCCGGCCAGCCGACCCCGTACGGCGAGGTTGGCGTACACGAGGTCCGGGCTGCTGCGTGCGAGCTGCTCGGCGAGCCGGTCCGCCCATCCACGCAGCCCCCGGACGTCGTCGCCGTCCCCGAGCCCTTCCGTCTGGCTGTCGCCCAGCGCGACGTACCGCAGGTATGCGCTGTCGGGCACCTGCCGATCACCGTCCTCCGTCACCCCGATCGCGCGGGCGCGTCGTGCCGCCTCACGCAATCAACCGGTCAACAATGCACCTAGGTGCATTGTTGACCATAGCAAGCCATGAGCGATCCCCGGGTGCGGTGCGCGGCACCGCGCCGCCACCCCGTGACCGTCACCGCACGCAGCACCCGCGCCCGGCCGAACTCGGCCTCTCCGCCTCACTCGTCCCGCGTCTCCGCGGCCGGGCGTCCGGCCTGGACGCAGCACAGCCAGGGCCGCACGTCGCCACTCCCCGCACTTCGAAGCCGTCGTCCGCGACCTGGTTCGGCGAAGTCCTCGTGTCCCGGCATCGACCCCGGGCAGTACGACACCGCCGAGGAGGCGGTCGGAGTCAGGGCCCGGCAGTCGCCTCGATCCGCCAGCGGCCGACCTCTTGGTACTCCGAGTCGTACACGGCCGAGCCGTCGCCGGGCTCGAGCGCGTAGTGGTGGAGGTTGCCGCCCCAGTAGCGGAGGATGCGGCCGAGCTCGCCCGCGGGGTCCGCCGTCAGGCGCGCGTCGTCCATGGTGACTTCCAGCAGGAATTTCAAGTCGCCCACTCCTCTGACACATCCGGACAGCCCGGCTCGAACGGCCGGGCCTCGGCTTTCAATTGTTTCATTCAATTGCTTATGGGGACTTCCGGAGCAATCGGCGCTGGACATGCCCTCACGATGCCCGAAAAGTCTCAACCGGCGATGAGGGGTTAAGGTGAGCGTCTCGGTACGGGCTGCGGGGACGGCGGAGGTCGATGTGAGTCAGCGACCGCGCGCCGTCGACCTTGCGCGGACGGCCGGGATCTCGGTCCAGCAGGTCCGCAATTACGTGGAGTTGGGGGTTCTGCCGCCGACGGAGCGGACGGAGAGCGGATACCGGGTCTTCACCGCTGCCCACGCACGGGCCCTCGGTGCGGCCCGCGAGATGGCCGCGGGTCACGGGTGGCCGACGGCCCGCGTGGTCATGCGAGCCGTTCACGACGGCGACTTGGAGGCGGCGTTGGCCGCCCTCGACGCGAGTCACGCCCGACTGGACCGCGAACGAACGGAGTTGGCGGCGGTGCACGAGGCGCTGGACACCGTGCTGGCGGGCGGCACGATCACGTCGGCGTCCGCTCGGCGTCACCTGCGCATCGGTCAGGTGGCCCGCGTCGTGGGGGTCCGGCCACCGGTCCTGCGGCTCTGGGAGGAGCGCGGTCTGCTGCGGCCGGACCGGGAGCCGTCGACCCGCTACCGGGTCTACTCCCGCACGGAAGTGCACGCCGCGCAGGTCGTCTCGCTGCTCCGCCGAGGCCAATACCCCCTCGCGACGATCAAGGCGGTCCTGGACGAACTGCGGTCCACCAAGAGCCCCGACCGTGTGGTCGACGAACTGGCCGGGCGGGGCCGGGACCTGCACCGTCGCAGCCTCCACCGACTGCGCGCCTCGGCGGCCCTGCACGACTACCTGGATCACCTCGGTCACCTGGATTGAGGGGCCTTCGCACCGGCATGTCGCCGGTGCCGGCGCCCGCACCGCCTCCGCGCACCCGGTCGCCTCAAGGCCGCCCGCCGAGCCGCCGGCCGGCGGAGCGTCACCGGGACGCAGGGGTGCCGAGCAGTCCGCACAGGAGCGCGGTGGCCGCGGGCTCCAGCAGCGCGCTGCCCTCGGCCTGCGACTCCAGGCCGACGACGAGCGCGATGGCGATGTCGGCGGCCTCGGCCGGCTCGACACCGCCGACCGTGCCCGCCTCGGCGAACAGGCCGATGAGCAGGCGCCGCAGGTCGGCGGTGAAGGCGCAGCAGATCCCGCCGAACAACCGGGCCTTGGCGTCGAGGAGTTCGGCGGTGTGCGGCGACGGGCCGCTGAGTTCGAGGACGAGGTCCAGCTTGGCCACCAGGACGCCCCTGATGCGCCGGTCGTGCGGGGCGTCCCGGTCGGCGGCGGCCGCCCGGGCACGGACGAGAGCCCGGTCGTGCAGGCGGGCTGCGAGCTTGCGGAAGGCGTCGTCCTTGCTGCGGACGTACTGGTAGACCGCCGACCGGGACACGCCCATGGTGGAGGCGATGTCGTCCATCGTGGTGCGCCGTACGCCGTACCTGGTGAGGCAGTCGTACGTGGCGTCGAGGACCTCTTCGAGCCGGTCGGCGCTCATGCGTCAGCCCAGCTTCTGCAGCAGTTCCGCGGCGAGCGGCGCGGAGGACGCGGGGTTCTGGCCGGTGACGAGGTTGCGGTCGACGACCACGTTGGGCGCCCAGGGCTCGCGGGCCTGTACGTCCACACCGGCCTCGACGAGACGGGTCTCCAGGAGCCACTTCGCGCGGTCGGCGAGTCCTGCCTGGGTCTCCTCGACGTCGGTGAAGGCCGCGACCCGGTAGCCGGCGAAGGCGTTCGTGCCGTCGTCGCGGGTCGCGGCGAGCAGCGCGGCGGGCCCGTGGCAGACCACGCCGAGCGGCTTGCCCGACGCCAGGGTGTCGATGAGGAGCCGGCCGGAGGTGGCGTCGACCGCCAGGTCCTCCATGGGGCCGTGGCCTCCGGGGTAGAAGACGGCGGCGTAGTCGTCGAGGTTCACGTCCTCGAGACGGATCGGGCTGTGCAGCTCGGACATCCCGGCGAGCACGTTCGCGATCTTGTCGGCGCCCTCCGGGCCGCCGTTGACCTCCGGGGCGAGGCTTCCCTTGTCGACGGTCGGGACGACGCCGCCGGGCGTGGCGACGACGATCTCGTGACCGGCCGACGTGAGGATCTCGTACGGCGCGGCGGCTTCCTCGGCCCAGAAGCCGGTGGGGTGCTTGGTGCCGTCGGCGAGGGTCCAGTGGTCGACGCCGGTCATCACGAAAAGGATCTTGGACATGCGCTGCCTCCGAGGGATACGGGCCTGTGGGGGCCCGGGGCGATGGTGATCGCACGCTCCGGCACCCTGCGAGCGCTGACGCTTCGGGTGCAGATCGTCAGTGCGGCGATGTCCTCGAAGGTAGGCCCCTCTCCCATTCGTTTCCAATGACGATCCCCATGCCAGACATTGGAAATCCAATGCCTGGCGGGGCGCTGGTGGACTCGCCGGCGAGGTGCGTCCCGTCGGCGTCAGCCGAGGGGGTTATCCCGGTCGCGCAGGACGGTGAGGACGGGGGCGTACATGCGGGCCTTGATCGTGCCGAGGGTGTCGCCCGCCTTGGCCGTCAGCGCTGCGGCGATCTCGAGGGCGGTGGACCGGACCGCCTGCTCGTCCACGGCGCGGTCGACGATCCCGTCGGCGAGGGCGTCGTGACCGCCGTAACGGCGGGCGGTGACCATGGCCTCGTGCGCGGGTCGGGGCGCCAGCCGCGCCTGGATCAGGGCCGACATCCCCGGCGTGAAGGGGATGTTGATGTCGGCCTCGGGCAGGCACCAGAAGCCGCGGTCGCCGCGCATCACACGGAAGTCGTGGGCCAGGGAGAGCATCGCGCCCGCCGCGAACGTGTGCCCCTGGAGGGCCGCCACGGTGACGATCGGCAGGGACAGCACGCGCGCGAAGAGGTCGTGCACCGAGACGACGTACTCGTGGTACTGGTCGGCGTGGGCGAACAGCCAGTCGAGGTCGAGGCCGTTGGAGTAGAACTTCCCGGTGGCGGTGGTCACGAGGGCGCGCGGCCCCTCCGCCTTCTCCACCTCGTCCAGAGCCGCGTTCACGGAGGCGATCCAGTCGGGGTGGAAGCGGTTCTCGTCGTCTCCGAGATCGAGTACGAAGACGTTGTCCTGGCGGTCGAGCGCGGGCATGGCCACTCCTTGGGCGAATCGGGTCGGGCGGGGTCAGGTGGTCTGCGGCCGGTGGTCCGCGTCGGGCCGTGCCGGCAGGGCGAGTCGGAGCAGGTCGTGGATCTCGGCCGCGGCGGCCTCGATGGGGGCGGTGCTCCGCTCGGCGCGGCACATGATCACCGCTCCCTCGACGGCGGAGATGATGAACGCGGCCAGGCGTGTGCTGCGCTCCTGCGGCACTCCGCCGTGCAGCAGGAGGGCGGCGAGCGATTCCTGCCAGCGCGCGAAGACCGCGGCGGCGGAACGGGCGAGCTGCGGTGCGTCGTCGTTGGTCTCGACGGCCACGGCCACGATGGGGCAGCCGTTCCGGAAGTCGCTGTCGAGAAGCCTCTCCCGCCACAGAGCGAAGAAGGCGTCGACGGCCTCCAGCGGATCGCCGGCGCGCGCGGCGGCGTCGAGCAGACCGCCGATGAAGTCGCCGGCGAGGGCGACCGCCTCGTCGATCAACTGGGTCCGCCCGCCGGGAAAGTGGTGGTAGACGGAGCCGCGCGGGGCGCCGCTGTGGGAGAGCACCCGGTCGATGCTCGTGGCGCTCGCCCCGTACTCACGCAGCAGGGCCGCGGCGCTGAGGACCATCCGGTCCCGGCTGTCGCTCTTGCGCGGGCTCACACACCTCTCCCTTCGTGTCCTCGCGGGCGGGGAGCTCCCTGACCATGGCCGCCACCGTCGACACGGGTCGCCGATCCACCACCAAGCAGCTACCTGCCAGTAACTTATGGTGTACTCCATAGAACAGGCAAGGGGTGGCCGCCGCCCGCCTCCCGCACCTCGGCACCCGCACCGCAGCGCCCACACCCCCACCGCACGGCTCCCGCAGGCCGTCCGACGGTCGCTCAGCCCGGCACGGGAACCGGTCGCGCCGTGAGGTACCCGGCACTGTGCAGCCTGACGACCAGCGCGGCACACACCAGCCCCGTGCCCGCCAGCACGGCCCACGGCAGCCAGCTCACGCCCGTGTCGAACAGCGCCCCGACGCCGAGATTGCCGAGGGAGACGGCGATGCCGGAGACGGTGTTGTAGGCGCCGTAGTGCGTCGCGACCAACCGGTCGCCGCACAGACGCACGACGGTGTCCATCTCGAACGGGTAGAGGAGCGCCCCGCCCCAGGCCAGCAGTGCCGCGCACACCACCAGAGCGCACACCCCTGCCGCGGGGTCGTACGGCCGGGGCATCAGCGGCAGGAAGGCCACCCCCATCACCACCAGCCCGTACGCGATCGCCTGCGGACCGGGCAGCGTCCGCTTCGCCCAGGCCGTCAGCTTCAGCTGGCCCGACAGCGCGGCGAGCGCGGAGACGGCGAAGACCGCTCCGGTCACCAGGCCGGTCCGCTCGCCGAAGAGTTCGCGGGCACGCAGCGGCAGGGCGAGGTACACCTGGAAGGCCAGGACGTACGAGCAGCTCATCGCGGCGGCGAAGAGGAGGAAGGGGCGGTTGGCGGCGACCGTGCGCCAGTCCGCGGCGACCGACCGCCGGGCAGGCTCGGCGCCCCGGTCCGCCGCGGGACGTGCGGGCAGCGCGCGGGCCTGCACGATCGCCAGCGCACCGAAGATGACCGCGGCGACCGTGCACACCGCCGCGAAGTCCCAGGCCAGCAGGGCGAGTCCGGCGAGCGGGCCGACGAGGATGCCCGCCTGGTAGAACACGTTGAACGCGGCGAACGCCTCGACCCGTCGTGCCTCCCCCGCCTCCGCGGCCAGATAGGCGCGGACGGCCGGGTTGAACAGAGCTCCCGCCAGACCCGTCAACGCCGAGGCCGCGATCAGTGCGGGCAGTCCGTCGGCCACGGCGAGCAGCCCGAACGCGACCGTCCGCAGCGCGCACCCGGCGAGGATCGCCGGCTTGCAGCCGTAGCGGTCGGCGATCGTGCCGCCGACCAGGAACATGCCCTGCTGCGAGAGGTTGCGCACGCCGAGGACCAGACCCACGGTCCAGGCCGCGAGGCCGAGCCCGTGGGCGAGATGGTCGGCCAGGTACGGCATCAGCATGTAGAAGCCGAGGTTGATGGCGAACTGATTGACCATCAGCAGCCGTGCGGGGCGGTCGAAGGAGGCCACTTGGGCGCGCAGCCCCTTCATCGGACGCCCGCCCTCGTCGCGCCGCGGCCGAGCGGATCACGGACCCGGCTGCACCGGGTCCAGCGTGTCACGACCCGTTCGTCCTGCTCGGCGATCTCGTCGGGTTCCTGCGGCGCCGGGCGGCCGAGGAGCCGCTGCTCGTGGCACCAGGCGTCGTTGTAGACGGTCTCCAGGTAACGGTGCGGGCCGTCGGGGAAGATCGCGGCGATCCGGGTTCCGGCCGGGAACTCCCGCGCGGCCCATCCCGCGACGAGGGCGACCGCGCCGACGCTCCAGCCGCCCGAGGCGTAGTGGCGGCGGGCCAGCCGGCGGCAGGCCCACACCGCCTCGTCCGCAGCCACCCAGTGCACCTCGGCGAAGGCCTCGTAGTCGACGTTGGCGGGGTGGATGCTGGATCCCAGACCGCGCATCAGGCGCGGCGCGGCGGGCTGTCCGAAGATCGTCGAGCCGACCGCGTCCACCCCGATCAGCCTCAGCCCGGGGAACGACTCGCGCAGCCCCGCCGTGACACCGGCGGAATGACCGCCCGTACCCACCGCGGCCACCAGCACGTCGACGTGGCCGAGTTGGGCGGCGAGCTCGGCCGCCAGCGGCCGGTAGGCGGCCGCGTTGTCGGGGTTGTGGTACTGGTCCGGGCAGTACGCGTCGGGCATACGGGCCAGGAGTTCGGCGACGCGGTCGCGGCGGGCCTGCTGCCAGCCGCCCTCCCGGTGCGGGACGGGGACCTGGTCGACCCGGGCGCCGAGCGCGGTCAGCAGACGGACCACGGAGAGCTCCGCGCCGGGATCGGTGACGACGGTGACCGGGTGGCCGTACGTCAGCCCGGCCAGGGCGAGGCCCAGACCGAGGGTGCCGCTGGAGGACTCCACGATCGGGGCGCCGGGGACGAGTTCACCGCGACGGCGCGCCTCGCCGACCATGTGCAGTCCGGGGCGGTCCTTGATGCCTCCGGGGTTGGCGCCTTCCAGCTTGGCGTGGAACCCGCGGCCGGGCGGGGCGAAGGGTTCGCCGACCCACAGGACCGGGGTGTCGCCGACGAGTTGGGCGGGGCGGCGGGCGATCGCGGGAAGCGGGGTGCGATCCCCGCGGGGTTCGAGCAGGGAGAGGTGCATGGGCGTACGGCTCCTCGGCGCCCTGCCGGATTCGGCGGGGCGAGTCGTGGCGGATCACGGGCGCGCGGCGGCACGCCCCGGCGGCGCCCTCGTGCCAGGGCGCGGACGGGGAGTGCGGGCGGGCGTCTAGAGCCGCCAGACGCAGTGCAGCGCACGGATGCCACGACGGCCCGCCGCGGCGAGCGGCCCGCGCGGACCTCCACCGGAGGTGTGCGCGGCTCCGGGTGCGACGGCCGTGGACGGCGGGGTGTCCGGTCCGTCGTGGCCGGGCCCCGCGCCGGTTTCCCCGGTGCGGGGCCGGTCCGCCACATGGTCGACATGCCCGTCGGCCGTGTGGTCGTGACCGGGGGGCGGCTTGATCCCGTCAGCGATGTGCGCCTCGCCGTCCGCGCGGGAGATGACCGGGAAGGGCGTGTGGGTGCCCCCGAGAGCGGCGCCGTGCACGGCTCCCGCGAGATGGGCGACGACGATCAGGACGACCCCGAGGAGCAGCCAGAGCCGTCCGGCCCCCGGTGTCCTCGTCCTGACGCGCGACCCGATCATATGCACAGAGTATGCGCACGACCGCACCGAGTTACGTAACGACGGTCCGGCTCGCCCGTCACATGCGCACGATCACCAGGGCGGTGTCGTCGGTGGCACCACTGGCCGGAAGCAGGTCCCCGAGCAAGGCGTCGGCCAGGACCTCGGGAGCGGCTCCCCGGTGACGCGCCAGAGAGTCCGCGAGCCGCGTCAGGCCGGGTGATGGCCGACCGGCCGGGGCGCGGGCAGCATCGCGGCCTGCAGCGTCAGGGCGACCTCACGCTCCCGGGCGTGCGCCTGCCGTAGCCGTTCGTTGACCTCCTGGAGTTCGCGGGCGCGGGTGTACAGCTCCGCCTCCAGCACGGTCGATTCCCGGTTCCGTCACCCGCTCCTGCCCCGCCGTTCGCCCGCTGGGGGCTCCCACCATAGGAGCGGGCGCCCGGCAGGCCGGCGATGCCGCCGCGGCCGAGCGGGGCGTTCACACCGACGGCCCCGGGCCGGCGGATGTCCGGCCGCCGGGAGCGGTTCCGGAACTCAGGAAGCGGCGGCGCCGGACGCGTTCAGGTCGTGGTTGACCGCGCGGGCGGCGGCCTCCAGGGTGGCCACGCCTTCGTCCATCGTGCGGTTGTCCTGGGAGAGCACTGCCATCCCGTAGTCGTGGCCGCCACCGGTGAACACGCCGACGCTGTGCACCCTCCAGCCATGGGTGTCCAGCGGCAGCCAGCCGTTCTTGACGTGGACGGCCGCGTTCGCCGGCGCCCCGGCGGGCGCGCCCCAGCGCTGGTCCGCGACGACGTGGCCCATCAGCCGAAGAGCGTAGGCGCGCGCGTTCCGGCCGAGGACCGGGTTGTCGGCGGTGAGCAGCCGCAGCAGCTTGAGCTGGTCGGCGGCCGTGATCCGGGTCCGCCCCCAGTGGTTCGCCGATCCGGGCACGGTGTCCTTCATGCCGGCCTGGTCCAGGAAGTGCTGGATGCCGTCGGCGCCGATCCGGTGCCACAGGGTGTTGGTCGCGTCGTTGTCGGACTTGGTGATCATCGCGGTGGTCAGCTTCACCTCGTCGGCGGTGAGCTTGCGCTTCTCCTCCGCGGCCTGCCGCAGCAGGGCGCCGAGGACGGTGACCTTGACCACGCTCGCCGAGTCGAAGGCCGCGTCGGCGCGGTACGCGCAGGAGGTCCCCGTGGTGCGGTCGTAGACCGCGAGGGCCGAGGTGTCCTTACGGCCGCGGAGGGCCTCGGCTATGTCCCGCGCCAGCCGGTCCGCCAGCGCCGACCGCTTCGAGGAACACGTCACCTTCGCGCCGGCGACGGTCGTCGAGGCGGAGCTCGCGTGGGCGGGGGCGGCGGTCGCGAGCGCCGCCAGCGCCGTTCCCGCGGCCATGGCCGCGGCGAGTCCACGGCGCGCTCGGCGCGATGTCTGCGTTCCCGGCATGGATCGTCCGTCCTGCTGCGTGTCGGCGGGAGTGTCTGTTCGGGGCCGTGGGCGGACCCGGCCGACGGCGACGCTACAGGGCGGCATTGATCAACTGACCGGCAAATGCACCTTTATGCCCGAAATGAGAGGTAGGTGGCAATGTGACATTCGCTACGGAAACGGGCGTATCGCCATCGCGCCGACGCCGAGCGTGACGGCGGCACGCTGGGGCCTCGACGCAGTCGCCGGTGCGCCCCTCGCCGTGTTCGCCGGCGCGTCCTTCGCTACGTCCGCACGACCGCCCGGGCCCGATCCCCGTACATGCGCCGGCCCTCGGCGCGGCGCGGCACCGTCCGGCCGGCCCGGAACGCACGGCGTGCGCCGCGGCGGGCGTGGCGTGCACCTCGAGGGGCACGGCGTGCACCTCGGCGGGCACGGCATGCACCTCGGCGGGCGCGACGTGCACCTCGGCGGGCGCGACGTGCACCTCGGCGGACATACCGGCGACCGGCTGCACAGGCGCGGCGTCCGCCTCGGCGGGCGTACGGGCGACGGGCCAGGCGGGCGGTACCGGCAACCGGCTCAGCGGGCGTACCGGCGACCAGTTCGACGAACGTACGCACGTCCAGCCGGCCGGGCGCGGCGGGACGCCGTCCCCGGCCCCCGTCGGCGCCGCGCGACCGCTCGGACCTTCCAGCCGTCCCACCTGTGGTCACCCGCACCCGGCGGACCCACCCGCGTCCCCGGGGACGATCCCGCCGTCCCCCGGGACGCGGGGACGGAATCCGCCTCGGCGGCCACGGAAACGCTTGGCGACACGAGATCACACCTCGTGATCCAGAACGTCAGTCCGGAGGTTTCCATGTTGCGTCGGACCATGCAGAGCGGCCTTCTCGCCACGGTCGCGGTGTTCGCGCTGCTGCCCACCGCGGCCGTCGCCGCCGACGCGGGCACCACCGTGTCCCGCCCGGCCCACTCGGCCGCACCGCACGGCACGTACTCACTGCTGCCCGCCCTCGGCTCCAGCCTGCACACCACCACGCGTCACACGCCGATGTACCGGCACCACACCAAGCGCCACGTCACGCACCGCCGCACCCACGCGGTGGGGCGTGTCGTCACCCGGCGCGCCAGGCTGAACGTCCGGTCCGGACCCGGCACCGGATACTCCGTGGTCGGCCACCGGTCCCGGAACGGTCTCGTCCGCCTCGTCTGCCTCCGTGAGGGGTCGTCCGTGTTCGGAGCGCGCCACTGGTACCGGCTCGCACACCACAAGGGGTACGTCTCCGCCCGCTACGTGTACACCCGCGGCTTCGTCCCCTGGTGCTGAGGCGGCCTGACCTCCCCATCCCCCCTTGAACGGCGGCCTGTTCGAGCACCCCGTGCCCGGACAGGCCGTCGGCGTGCCTGCCGCACCGACTCACCCTCCTCATCCGTGCACCAGTGTGTCGCGACACCACTCCCTTGGGAACAGATATTGACAACAGGGTCTAACCACCCATAACGGACGAAAGATTGGGAGTCGTGTCATGCGACAGCCCCCAGGTGCACGGTGTACGACGGCCACGGCGCCACCGGAGCGCCAGGACGAACTGTTCGTGGCCGAGCTGCGTCTGCTGCGGTCGCGTACGGGACTGAGCCTCGCGGCGCTGGCCGCGCGCACCCCGTACAGCAAGTCCGCCTGGCACCGCTATCTCGCCGGGACGAAGGTGCCTCCCCTCTCGGCCGTGGAGGCACTGGCCAGGCTCGCCGGCGTGCAGCCGGGACACCTACGGGGTCTGCATCAGGCCGCGGTGCGCTCGGCCGCACGAACGGACGGCGCCGGGCCCGGCGGCACGAGCCGGGACAGCGGTGGACACCCGGCGGGAACGACCACCGTGCCCACGCCGTCCGCACCCACGCCGTCGCCGTCGCCGTCGCCGTCGAGAGCATCGTCGTCAGGTACGGCGGGTGCCTTCGCCCGGCGGTCGGCCCTGCCGGTCTGCGTCCTGCTCGCCATGGCCGTCGCGGCGGCCGTGACGGCTGCCGCGACCAGCGGGCACCGCGGTCCGCGGAGCGGAGGTGCCGCGTTCTCGACGCGCTGCCGCGGTGTGTCCTGCCAGGGCCAACTGCCGGAGGACTCCGCCTGCGGCCGCGACGCGCGGACCGAGAGCACCGTCACCGACGCCTCGTACGCGGTTCGTCTCCGGTACTCGCCGTCCTGCGGCACCGCCTGGTCCGAGGTGCGGGCCCGCGCCTCCGAACCCCGGGAGATCTCCGTCCGCTCGGGACAGGACGTGCTCTCCGCCGCCTATCCGGGGGACGGCCCCGAGGGTTCCACCAGCCCCATGCTGACCGTGCGCTCTCCGGAGGGTGTGGAGGCCTGCGCGGAGGTCGACGGGAAACTGGCGTGCACCGGCCTCGACGACGGCCGGGAGACCGATCCCGTCGAGCGACGGTGAGCCGGCGCCTGCCCGATCGGGGCCTGGCCGGCTGCGTCATGAGATACGAGGAGACACGTGGACGAGAACGCGGCGGCCGCCGGCAGGAAGTGCGCGTCCGTGATCGAGCTGGCCCGCCGACTGGTCCGCCTGCCCAGCAGGGGCGGCCTCGACGACTACGGTCCGGTCCTCGCCGCCGTGGAGTCGTGGCTCGCCGGACGGGCCCTCCCGCACCGGCGCCTGCACGACCCCGACGGCGCTCCCGTCGGCGTCGTGGTGGAGATTCCGGGCGCCGGGCCCGGCCGGTGGTGGACGCTCGACGCCTGCCTGGACACCGCCCCCTTCGGGGACGAGGACGCCTGGTCCTTCCCACCGACCTCGGGCGAGGTCGTCGGCCCCTGGCTGCTGGGCCGCGGGGCGGCCGACTCCAAGCTGGCGGCGGCGATGTTCTGCCACATCGCCGCCGACGTACGGGACGAGGCCGCCGACACGCACGGCGGCCTCGCCGTGCTGCTGGACGTCGACGAGCACACCGGCGCGTTCGGCGGCGCCCGCGCCTATCTCGCGGACCCCCGTGCGCCCCGTCCCGCCGGAGTCATGATCGGCTATCCGGGCCCGGACGAACTCGTCGTCGGCGGGCGGGGGCTGTGGCGTGCGCGTCTCCACGTCCACGGCACCGCCGGTCATTCCGGTTCACGCGCGACCGTGCTCGGCGCGATCTCGCGGGCGGCACGCCTCGTCGGTCTCCTCGACGGAGCCGAACTCCCTCTCCCCGGGCCGGCAAGCCCCTTTCCCCTGCCGCCGAAACTGACCGTCACCGCCGTGCACGGCGGTGACGGGTTCTCCGTGACTCCCGACCTGTGCGTGATCAATGTCGACGTGCGGCTGACGCCCGACTTCGACGCGCACGACGCGGAGGCGCTCGTACGCCGGGCGGTGGACGACCTCGACGAGGTGCTGCCCGGGCCCCGCGGCACGGACGTCGAACCGGTCGCCGCCTGGCCCCCGTTCCGGCTCCGCCCCGACGAGGAGCCGGCGGCGGCACTGCTGGCCGCCGCCCACGCGGTCGGCCTCGCGCCACGCCCGAAGACCGCCGGACCGTCGAACATCGGGAACCTGCTCGCCGGCGAGGGCATCCCCGCGACTGCAGGGTTCGGTGTGCGCCATGAGGGCCTGCACGGCACGGACGAACGCGCCGATCTCACGGACCTCCCCCTGGTCTACGCCGCCTACCACGGAGCCGTCCGCAGCTTGCTCGCCGCGCCATGACGGGATGCGGGTGCCGGCCGCGGCGCCGCCGGGGGGCCGATCGCGTGCCCTCGATCCGCACATTCACAAACAGGATGAATCGAACATAGTCACCCGTCTGGGGATGTCCGTGATCCACGGGGACCTCGCTGACTCCCACGCGACCCGCGGTGACCATACTGGGAACGCACACCGCACCCCACCAGCAAAGTGACACATGTCCAAGCCCCCTACCGCCCGTGTCGCGGCCCCGGAAACGGTCTGGCTGGCACGCGGGCGGCACACCGGACCCGACCCGCAGGAGCTGCTGCGGGAGAACCTGCGGCAGCTGAAGGCCGACGGCACGATCGACGACTTCATGGAGCCGGAGCGCTCCGCGCTCTGCGACGAGCGGGCCTTCGAGGCCCGCTGGCACGTCGACGGCACCGGAACCGTGCGTGCACGGCTCACCGTCGAACCACCGGAGCGGCCGGAGCGTTCCGACGACTGGCGATGGACGCTCGCCGCCGAGGCGGACCGCCCGTGGAACCCCGACTGGTCCTCCCCCGCGACCAGGTTCTGGCCCGACACGGACGACGCCTCGTGGGATCACGACGTCGTACCGGGCCTGCGTCTGCGGGACACCAATCCACTCCCCAGGGAGGACGCCGCCCTGCGCCGGCTGCTCAAGGACGCCGCGCGGCACAGCTGGAGCATCAACGTCGTCGTCCACGAGGCCATGACGCCCGATCCTCGTGGCCGGCTCCCGCTGACCCGTCTGCTGCCGCCGGTGCTGCGGCACCGCGTCGTGGAGCACCGCGCCGCGCCCGAGCAGTTCCAGGCCGTCAACTGGGCACTGAGCGACCTGGGTACGTCGGTGCCGCGCGGCGGTGCGGTCATCCTGCCCGGCACCCCGCTGAGGCCTGGGTACGACGACGAGGCCTTCACCGTACGCAGTGTGTTCCTCGACGGCTCGGAGCCGACGGAGCTCCTGGAGAAGATCGTGCGGTACGCGGAGCTGCCCTGGCCACTGCCGGACGGTGCGGCCGAGGCGCTCGCCGCGCTGCGCCAGGACTGGCACCTGGTGACCATCGAGGAGGAACTCGCCCATGCCCGGGCGCTGTTGGACTCCTATGCCGAGGCGCTCGACGCCATGACCAAGTCGCGTGACCTGTACCGCGAGGCCACCGAACTCGCGCACGCGGCCCTGGCCGACCTCAAGGACGCCCAGGGCGCGGCGGGCTCGACGGGCGCGGCACCGCACGATCGGGCGCCGCACCCGCTGGCGAAGACGCTCCAGCGGGTCGCGGGCAGCATGTGGTCGCGGCGCGCGACGGGCGACGCCACACCCGCGGCGGAGGCACCCGATCCGAAGACCGCCGCCCGCAGGCCCGACTAGGGCCCGTCGACCGCTGGACCCGCGCTCGACCCGGTCCGGGCGCGGGCGGGTGTGTCAGCCGAGCACGAACGGCAGTCGGGCGGCCGGCTCGCCGAGTGCGGTCCTCTCCGCGTCGGTCGGTGCCCGGCGGCCGGTGCCGACCAGGAGCGCGTCCTTGTCGCCGAACGACGCGGGGAACACGGCGCCGGCGATCTGCTCCAGCATCGCGCGGGACCGGGCCAGGCCCTCCGCCGGCGGATCCGCCGCGTCCGGGAGGTACGCGACCAGGTCGAGGTGGTGCAGCGTCCACTCCAGGACGTACGCGGTGAGATAGTCGCCCACCGTGAGTACCTCGTCGCGGGTGCTCACGAGGGCGCCGGGGTCGGCGAGTTCGGCGGCCCGGCCCGTGGCGGAGCCGACGTCGTCCAGGTGGAACTTGAGCAGACCCGGTTCCCCGTACGCGGCCGCCAGCCGGACGATCAGCGCGTCGAGCGGGTCCTCACCGGTCGGCGGTCGGTCCGCCACGTTCCAGTAGGTGACCGCGTCCACGGTCGGTTCCGTGTCGGCGGGGGTGACGAGGGTGATCAGGACGTCCTGCGCGTCGATGACCAGATGGCACGCCAGGTCCCTGACCAGCCAGCCGGCGCAGCCGGAAGGCCGGTCGAAGTCCTTGTCGGGGAGTTCGGCGACCGCCGTGCGCAAGGCCGTCCACGAGCGTGAGAAGAGATCCACCTCGGCACGGTAGTGCGGCGCCGAGGGGACCGACAAGCACATGTGGAGGGCCGGGGCGGGAACCTGCCGTACGGTCCGTGCGGGCCCACCGGTCAGGGGCCGCGCCAGACGTTCGCGAACGCGGCGTTCTCGATGGCCCGCCGCTGCCGTACGGCTTCGAGTTCCATGACGGCGTCATGGACGGCGGCCAGCACGGCCGTCTCAGGGTCGTCGCCACCGGCCGGAGTCTCCTCCCGCGCGACGTCCTCGCCCGGGGCCTCCTCAGACATTTCCTCGCCGTACCCGGCCGAGGCGTCCTCGACGAAGGCCTTCTCGCCGTGGATCCCGACGGCGGCCGCCAGGGCGTCGAGGACGGGGTCGTGCGACGTCCAGCGGTTCAGGGCGTGTTGACGCTCGGGCGAGTCGGCCGGTTCCATGCGGGCGGTGCCGAGCGACAGCCGGCCGCGCCGGTGCTCCGTGAGGAGACCTGCCTCCATGAGGGCGCTCTGGTATGCCTGGGACAGGTCACGGCCCCGGCGCCAGAGCCAGTCCTCGACACGTTCGTACGGAGCGTCCCGGTCCAGCAGGGACGCGGCCTCGCCCAACAGCGCATCGTCCGTCGCCGGCTGACCGGCGGTCGGCACGATGCGGTCTCCGTCGATGTCGACGGCCCGGCCGCCGAGGAGATCGATCAGCTCGGCTCCGGCGAGCGCCAGCGACAGGTCGCCCTGTCCCACGGGACGGCTCGGCTCCACGTCGAGGGCGACGATGAACAGATCCTTGGCCGTGGTCATGAACGGCTCCCCTCGCAGTTGTCGGCGACGGCGCGTCCGGCCCGCCGCCTGCCCGCTCCCGGTCCGCCCGCGGGCCGGTCGGCGCACGGGATGCCTACGGTGCCAGACTCGCAGGACGACATGCCAGGCATCAGGCTCCCCATGTGCCCGGGACACCCTGGCGGACGGGCCGGGCCGCGGCTCATCGGGCCGCCGGCTGTGCGGGCAGGTCGAAGACGTGTTCCGGTGTGATGATCTTGGTGATCGCCTGGCCGAACAGCGTGCTCGGCTCCGTGTCGTCCTGGCCGATGTCCGTGTTGAGCACCACCACGAGCGTCGCCCGGGCCGACGGCAGATAGATGGTCAGGGACTCGTAGCCGGGCAGCGAGCCGTTGTGGCCGATCCAGCCCTGGACGTCGAAGATGCCCAGCCCGTACCCGGCCCCCGGGATCGTGGTGGGCGGTGTGGTGAGCCGCTGCTTCTGCGTGGCGGGACTCACCATGGTGCGGCCGTCGGGCAGGATCCCCGTGGCGACCGTGCGCGCCCAGACACGCAGGTCCTGGAGTGTCGAGATCATCGCACCGGCCGCCCAGCCCCAGGACGGGTTCCAGTCGGTCGAGACCTCGACCTTCCCCGTCGCCGTCTGGTTCGTGTATCCCTGCGCGTGCGGAGTGGGGAACGCCGCGTCGTCGGGGAACGACGTGTCGTCCAGGCCCGCGGGCGTCAGGATGTTCTTCTGGATGAAGTCCGAGAGCCGCCGGCCGCTCTCCTTCTCGACGACCAGGCCGAGCAGGATGAGGTTGGTGTTGGAGTAGTAGAACTTCTCACCGGGCGGGAACAGCACGGGGTGCCTGAAGGCGTAGTTGAGCAGTTCCTGCGGGGTGAAGGGGCGCTGCGGGTCGGTGGTCAGCGCCTTGAAGAAGTCCGGGTCCTCGGAGTAGTTGTAGAGGCCGCTGCGCATCCCGGCCAGCTGGCGCAGGGTGATCGTGTCCCCGTTGGGCACTCCGCTGATGTACTTGCCGATCGGGTCGTCGAGTGTCACCTTGCCGCGGTCGACCAGCTGCAGCAGCGCGGTCACCGTGAACGTCTTCGTCTCGCTGCCGATCCGCGTGAACAGATCGGGCGTCATTCGCTGCCCGGTGCTCTTGTCCGCGACCCCGAACGAGCGCACGTAGTTGCCCTTGTCGGGTGTCCACACCCCCACCGTCACGCCCGGTACCTTCGCCTCCTGCTGCACCTTCTGCACGGCTTCGTCGATCTGCCGTCTGACGGCCGGGGTGAGTTCCTGGAAGCCGGACGCCGACGAGTCGGACGGTGACGGTGGGTCGGCCGCCGCGGTCGCCGCGGGTAGGTACGCGGGTGCCCCGAAGGCCGCGCCACCCGCCGTCGGCACCATGAGCGCCCCCACCGCCACGGCGGTCACGGCCCCTCTGTGCAATCGCCTGTACGAGTGGGTCATGGGCTGACTCCAACCGCAAGAGGACGAGACCCGCGATCGCCTACGACGACAGCGGGTCGGAAAGATGTCCGCCTGCGGGGACGCCCGGCGGAGGTTCCGCCGAGCGAGAGCGTCCGGGGCGAGCGGACGAGGTGGTGGGGCCGGGCTAGTCGCCTGCGGCACAACCGCGGCGGACGGCGCGGGACGACGGACCGCGGATCACGGCCGACGTGGCGCGTCGCGAGTCGCGATGACGCCGTAGGAGACAAGCTCCATGCCCCTACGGCACCAGCATAGGAGCGGCCGTCGCACGCCGCCTGTCGGACGTCGGGGCACATGCGGCGCCGCCCCGGGCACGGCCGGGACCGCGTCGCGTGCCGCTCTCCCGGGCCGTGTCCTCGTGCCGCGGTTCAGACGAGATGGGCGAAGACGACCAGGTTCTCGGTGTAGTCCTTGGCGGTGTGGTCGTAGGAGCCCGCGCAGGTGATGAGCCGGACCTGGGCCTGGGGGGTGTCGGCGTACACGCTGTCGGGGAAGTCGTCCTTCTCGAAGGTCTCGGCGCTGTCGACCACGAACCGGGCCGTCCGGCCGTCGGCCCGTTCGACCTCGAAGTGGTCGCCCTCCTCCAACTCGCTGAGGTCCACGAACACGGCGGCCGAGGTCTTCGTGTCGACATGGCCGGCGATGATCGCGGTCCCGGGCTCGCCCGGCGAGACACCGGCCGCGTGCCATCCGACGAGGTTCACGTCGTCGGCGGGCGGAGGTTCGAGGCGGCCCGAGGGGCCGATGGAGAGAGCGGTGAACGGGGCGTCCACCGAGATCTTCGGGATGAGCAGGCGCGTCGGAGCGGACCGCGGCAGGTGTTTGCCCGCCTTCGCGATCGCCGACGGTGAGAGCGCCGCGGAGCCGTGGGGTCCGCGGGAGGCTCCGGCCGACGGGTCATGACTGCCGATCAGCCCCAGGGCCATGATCAGCAGGCCGATGGACCAGGTGAGCAGGGTGCGGCCGGAGCGGGCGCCCTGCCCCGGCTCGGCGCTATCGGTTGGTGAGGACGACCGGGCTGCCATCGGGAACCACCTCGCAAGAACGCGGCAGCAGTGGGGCACAGCGGAAGGAGGGGCGAGTCGCGGCCGCCACGGTGTGCACACGCGGCGGCCGCGACTGCTATCGCACAGGCCTGCGGTCAGGACAAACCGTCGGACGTCTTCTTGCGGCGCATCGCGAAGGCGCCCGCCGCGGCGACGGCCAGGACCGCCGCGCCGCCGGCGGTGACGCTCGGGGAAGCGAGCCCGCCACCACCGGTGTGCATGCCGCCGCTGGGCTTGTCGCGGTCGTCGCCCGAGTCGCTGCCGTAGTCGGAGCCCTTGTCCTTGTAGGTCTCCGGGTCGAACCTGCTGTCGTTGCCGCTGTCGTTGCCATTGTTGTTGCCGTTGTTGTTTCCGTTGTTGTTGCCGCTGCCGCCGCCGTCCTTGCCCCAGTCGTCGTCGCTCTTCAGCATCGAGAGGGCACCGCCACCGGTGTGCATGCCGCCGCTCGGCTTGCCGTGGCTGCTGCCCTCGTCGTCCCCCTTGCTGTATGAAGAGTCATGATCGCTCCCCCCGTCGTGGGAGGAGTTGTCACCCTTGCTGTAGGAGTCGTCGTTGCTGTTGGAGTCGTTCTGCTTGCTGTAGGACGAGTCGTCGCCGGAATCCCGGTCGAACAGGCCTGTGGCGTGGGCACCGGGAGCGGCGATCGCGAGGGCCGCCGTGGCCGTCGCGGTGGCGAGGAGCATGCGGGCAGAGCGCATCGTCGAAGTCCTTCCGTCTCGGCCGGGCAGCTGGCGCTGTGTCAGCTCAAGAGAACCCGGCCTCGACGTGATCCACCGTCAGTGAGTCCCTTCCGTCCCACCACTCGGGCGGCTCACCTGGGCTACCCCTGTGTCCGCTCATGTTTGACCCGGCCGACGACCCGACCGGCCCGGCCGTGAATGGCTGACCTGGCGGTTCATCACGGATGGCCGAAGCCCCCGCCTCCGGGGCGACGCCCCGGAAACAACCCGTTCGGCTGGACACACCTCCGGCGCGCCTCCGGCACTTCGTGATCAAGGTGTGGCACCGGCACCGGGCGGGCCACCCCGGATGACCGCTCAGTAGGTTACGTATCGGTAGCCGTCGCGGGGAGGTCCGCCGCCGGGACCGGCCGCCGGACGCGAGCGGACACAGAACTGACATTCCCTGACGCCCTGTTCGACACCGATGGGCGTCCCCTGCCCACCCCCTGACCGGTTCTGGCCGAGCCGACCGGATCACCACGACGACGTCGTCCGGGCCCTAACGTCGAGGCAGCGCAGTACCGAGACACACCCACCGACCCGAGTCGAGGATCCACGCGTGCACGACGCACCGATCTACGCCCAGCTGATCTCAGAACGCGGCGACATTCCCCTCCTGGTGCGAAGCGAAGCTCGCCGACTGCGGCGCGAGTTCGAATGGATCCTCAGCTGGGACCCCTCCGCGGGTGGTCCGCTTCCCGGACACACGGGCCGGTCGGAGTCCGCTCCCCGGCCGTCGGGCCCCGACGGTTCCCGTGCCGCCCCGGGCGACCGGATCGCCTGATCCGGTGGCCGGATCCTTCGGGTCCGGCGCCCGTCAGGAAGGCTCGTCCGTCGCGCCGTAGGGGCTGCCGGGCCGAGGTCGGCGCACCACCAGACGGGCCACCTCGAAGCACATCTCGGAGACGCCGGGGGACGGTGGCGGGTGGTAACGCCCCGCGCAGACGGAGAGATTGACGATGAGGTGGGCGTGCCAGGTGCGGCCCACTCCGCGGTGGTCGGTGAAGACCCGCTCGCCGTTGACGCTCCAGGCGACGGAGCGGGCACCGAAGGAGACCGCCAGGTCCAGCCAGGCGCCCGGACGGACGGCTTCGTCGCGGTAGTACTTGTGCCCACCGCGTACGTGGTTGGAGAGCTCCAGCAGGTCGGGATTGTCGGGGTGGTACTCGAACACGTCGATCTCCTGGCCTCCGTCCCGCCAGGTCCAGACGGCCGGCCAGGCGCCGGTCTCCTCGGGAAGCCGCACCCGCGTCTCCAGGACGTCGCCGGTGCGCACCATGAATCCGTCGTCGCTGCCCTCGGTCGTCAGCAGGCCGGCGTCCCATCGGCCGTCCGGCCGCCGGGTGGCGCGGAAGGTGCCCGTGCGGGAGTAGGCGGGGTCCGCCACGAGGTGGTCGAGCTTGTCGTCGTCCGGGTTGACCGGTCCGCCGTCGGGATAGGCCCAGGAACGCCCCGCGATCCATTGCCTCGCCGAGGCGAAGTCCGCGGTGAAGACGACATCGGACACGCGCGGGCTCCTCGACGACGGCGTTCGCGTACGTCCCTGGTTCTCCCCGGCGGACGGTCACTCATACGCCGCGCGCCCGGACCGGCCGTCAAACAACCCGTCGGGGTGAGCCGGGTGCAGGGGGCTGCCTCCGTGGCGCCGGAAGGTCCGGCCAGGCCCCGCGCTCGACGAGGCCGAGGATCAGGGCGGCGATGTTCCAGGCGTCGTCCTCGCCCCGGTGGTGCCGCCCCTCCAGCGGAAGTCCCGCGACGCGCAGCGCCTGCGCCATGCCCGGCCGCTTGCGCAGGCCGTGCGCGTCGGTGAAGACCGCCTTGGCGTTGGTGTGGCGATGACCGAAGGGGTACGTGGTTCCGGTGGCGCGGCACTGGCGGGTGAACTGACGGCGGTCGTAGTCGCCCCAGCTCGCCCATGGGCGTTCGCCCGCGCGGTGCCGGGCGGCCAGGATCCGGCAGGCCTCCGCGAAGGGGACTCCCGCCGCGACCTCCTCCTGGGTCAGTCCGGTGAGTTCGGTGCAGAAGGGGCTGACGGCCGAGCGGGCCGGCGCTACCAGGAGGCGGTGCTTCTCGACGCGCTCGCCCGTGCCCAGATCGACAACGGTCAGTCCGATCTCGATGATCTCGCCGACCGCGCCCGGCGGGGGCTGCCCCTCCCAGCAGGTCGCCTCGACGTCGATGACATTCAGCAGTCCCCCGGGCTCGGTCATGCGGGGAGCCTAGACAGGCGCGAGTCGCGGGGCATGCGGTTTTCCGGCGGTGGCCGGTCGCCGCCGCGCCCGGGACGCCGCCGTACGCACGCGGCGGCGGCCGTCAGGGCCGGGGCCAGGGGCGTCCGCCGATGCGCTCGATGTCGGTGTTGAAGCGGCGGAGATAGGAGGCGAACGCGGCGATGTCCTCGTCCGGCCATTCCGCCATGACGTTGTCCAGGGAGCGGACGAGCCCCATGCGTTCCTCGTCGAGCAGACGCGCCCCCTCGTTCGTGATGCGGAACTTGCGGGCCATGCCGCCCTCGGGGTCCGGGATGCGCTCCACGAGTCCGGCGCGCATGGCCGCCGCGGTCTGCCGGTTGAGGGTGGACGCGTCCAGCCCGAAGGCGTCGCTCAGCTCACCGATCGACATCGGCCCCTGGACGCGGATCCGGCTGAGCAGGATGTAGGCACTGCGCTCCAGCACGCTGTCCTTGGTACGGCCGCCCTTGTAGTGCAGGAGGCCGTGGCGGCTCAGCAGCATCTGCTCGTACTCGACCTCGTGCGTGGGCCTGACCATCCGCGTGCCGCCTCCTCGTGTTCAGCGAAGCCGCCCGCGCATCTCGTTCCGGTGCGGCCCGAATCCATCCTCCCACAGGTGCATGTATGGGACACATCACGTGCGCTATGCACACGACATGTACGATGCACATCCTTGCTCCCGCAGACAGACACAGGAGGAGTCCCGCTATGGACGCCCCCCAGCCCACCGCCCGCGCAGGCGGCGTGGTCGCCACGCTCGCCTTCGCCGGCACCGTGGCAGCGATCATGCAGACACTGGTCACACCACTGATCGCCGAGCTGCCGCAGATCCTGCACACCTCGTCCTCGAACTCCGCGTGGGTGATCACCGCCACTCTGCTGGTGTCGGCCGTGTGTGT
Source organism: Streptomyces siamensis (assembly GCF_039543605.1). Lineage (NCBI taxonomy): Bacteria > Bacillati > Actinomycetota > Actinomycetes > Kitasatosporales > Streptomycetaceae > Streptomyces > Streptomyces siamensis. The sequence goes on from NZ_BAABKB010000004.1 coordinate 305,619, forward strand.
CCCGGTCTCCGGCCGCCTGGGCGACCTCGTGGGCAAGCGGCGGATGCTCCTCGCCTGCTCCGTCCCACTGGTGGCGGGATCCGTCGTGTGCGCGCTCTCGTCCTCGGTCGCGCCCATGATCGTCGGACGCGGTCTCCAGGGCATGGGCATGGGCATGGTGCCCCTCGGCATCGCGCTGCTGCGCGACGTCGTGCCCGCCGAGAAGCTGAGCTCGTCCATCGCGCTGGTCAGCGCATCGATGGGCATCGGCGGCGGCCTCGGCCTGCCGATCTCGGCGGCGGTCGCCCAGTACACGAGCTGGCGCGTGCTGTTCTGGGGCTCCGCGGCGCTCGCCGTGGCGATCGGTGCGCTGATCTGGTTCCTCGTGCCGGACGTACCGGCCGGCGCCAAGGGTCAGCGCTTCGACGGACTGGGGGCGATCGGCCTGGGCGCCGGCCTGGTCTGCCTGCTCCTCGGGGTCTCCAAGGGCGCCGACTGGGGCTGGGGCTCCGTGACGACCCTGGGCCTGCTCGGCGCCTCGGTCGTGGTGCTGCTCGCGTGGGGTGTGTGGGAGCTGAAGGCCCATGACCCGCTGATCGACCTGCGCACCACGGCCCGCCCCCGGGTCCTGTTCACCAACCTCGCCTCGATCTTCGTCGGATTCGGCATGTACGCGAGCATGCTGATCATCCCTCAGCTGCTCCAGTTCCCCGAGGCCACGGGCTACGGCCTGGGCCAGTCGATGCTCGCGGCCGGCCTGTGGATGGCTCCCGGCGGCATCATGATGATGATCGTCTCCCCGCTCGGCGGGAAGCTGACCGACGCCCGCGGCCCCAAGTTCACCCTGGTCTGCGGTGTTCTGGTCATCGCGCTCGGCTACGGCCTGTCACTGGCGCTGATGGGCTCCGCCTGGGGCCTCATGCTCGTCGGCATGGTCATCAACAGCGGTGTCGGTCTCGCCTACGGCTCGATGCCCGCCCTGATCATGACCTCGGTCCCGCTCTCCGAGACCGCCGCCGCCAACGGCTTCAACACGTTGATGCGCGCGCTGGGCACCTCGGTCGGCGCCGCGGTGGTCGGTGTCGTCCTCGCACAGCTGACCACTTCCGTCGCGGGATACACCTTCACCTCCGAGAACGGCTTCCGGACCGGTCTCGTCATCGGCGGCGGGGTCGCACTGATCGCCGCCGCGATCGCGGCCGTCATCCCGGCGGCCCGCGCCGCCGGGGGCGACGGCAAGGGCTCCCCGGCCACCGCGCCCGAGACGGCCGCGGTCGAGGCCTGATCACCCGGAGCGGATTCCGTGCCGGCGTTCCGGCCCCGGCGGCCATCGGGCCGCCGGGGCCGTCGCCGTACCGGGGACGCCTGCGGGCTTTCGTCCCGCGGGGCGGCTCGTGCGCCGTCCCGCGGGAGTCACAGCGGCCGGGCCGCCTCGCACGTCGTCAGGGGACGGTCGGCGCCGCCCCGGGCGCCGTCGACCGTACGGCCGTCGATCGGCCCAGGTACGTGAGAGGGCCCGGGTCCGGAACGTCGATCTCATGGAAGCCGAGACGGTCGTAGAACGCCCGCGCCGCCACGTTCGCGGTGACCATGCCCAGGTGGACGGCGGGTACCCCGCGGTCGTACAACGCGGCCAGGAAGGTGGCCATCAACGCTCGGCCGTGGCCGCGTCGCTGGAAGTCCGGCAGGAGGTCGATGTGCAAGTGCGCGGGGTGATCGGCCAGTTCGGGCACGAGCATGCGCTCGGGCGCGTGCAGCAGCGCGATCATCTCTTCGCTGGGTGTGCCGGGTGGTGCGGTGGGGGCGGGATAGCGGTCGACGACGCGCGGGATCCACTTGTCCCGGAAAGCCCTGACGAACACGTCGGTGTCCGCGGTGCCGACGACGTAGCCGACCACCCGGCCGTGTCCGTCGTCGAGGACGAAGGCCAGCTCGGGCTCCAGGTGGCAGTACGGCTCGGCGAACAGGGACGGCATCAACTCCTCGTCCGGGTAGAGGGCGCGTGAGTCCCCTCCCAAGTCCGCGGTGCTCACGCACACATGGGCGACGTCCGCCCGGTCGGTGGGCCGGTAGGCGCGGATGAACGGCTGTGGCTCCATGGGGGCATCCTGACTATTTGGGAGCGCTCCCACAAGTGGTTTGACACCCTCTCGCCCGGGTCGGGCGCGGGGCTCGACCACTCCGGCGGCGGAGCGACGCCTCGTGACATGCTGGAACCGCTGATCATGCGGTGCGGAGAGGCAGGAAGAACGACCACGTGAGGACCGGGAAGAACGACCACGTGAGGACCGCGGGGAGCGGCCGGGGTACGGCACGGACACGATCTCGGCCGGCGGAGGTCTGGGACCGGTTCGCGGCGTCGGACCCCGGACTGCTTCGGCTCATGGCCGGTCTGCGCACCGTGGCCGCCATCGCCCTCACGCTCGCCGTGCTGGCTCCCTTCGGGGTTCCCGTGACACATCTGGTGGCCGGCTCCGTGGCGGCCATGGTCGCCACCTTCGCCCTCAAGGAGAAGCAGTGGCGCGGGCAGGCCGTCACCCTCGCCCTCGGCCTGCCGGTGGCGCTCGCGGCGCTCTCCCTGGGCGCCCTGCTCAGCACCCGGATCGTCGCGGGCGACCTCTTCTTCATCGCGCTGATCTTCGCCGCGGTGTACGGCCGTCGCTTCGGGGACCGTGGCACGGCACTCGGACTGATCGGGTTCCAGACGTACTTCGTCGCGCTGTTCGTCGGGGCCTCGCCCGCCGCCCTGCCGGGGCTGTGCGGGACCGTGGCGGTCGCCTTCGCGTGCAGTGCGGTGGCGCGCTTCGCCCTGGTGCCCGAGACACCGGAACGCATCCTGCACAGGCTGCGCCAGGCCTTCCGGACACGGCTCGCCCAACTGGTGTCCGCCCAGATCGACCTGCTCGACGCCGGACCGGACGAGGCCGACAAAGCGCTGGACGACGTACGACACCACACCGCACGCCTGCACGAGAGCGCGATGATGATCCAGGGGCGGCTGGAGGAGGGCACCGGCGACCGCGCCACCGCCTCACTGGTGCAGCGTCGAGTCGCCGACGCCGAGATCGCCGCCGAGCGACTCGGTGTGCTGCTGCTCACCGCCCGGAGCGCCGAGCGCGCCGACACGCTGACCCTTCATCTGCCCGACGCGCCGGTGCCCGCCCCGGGCGACCGGCTCCGGCCGCAGGACGACACCACCGCGACGCTGCGCCGCGACCTCGACGCCCTGCGGGTGCTCGTCATGCGCCCGGTGACGCACACGCGCGGCCTGGCGGTGGCCCAGGTGCGCAACCGGCTGCTGGGGTACCGGGACGAGGAGAACCTGCCGCGCGCCTCGGCCGCCGTGCAGGACGTGTTCCGCGGGATCGGCGAGGCGGCGCGCGCCGTCCTGGGACTGCGGCTCGCGCTCGACGGACCGCAGGACGAATCCGACGACTCGCCCGCCACGGCCCGCTCGCGCGAGGAGCTGGAGGCGGAGGACGTCGCCATCGCGGGCGCAGAGGAGAAGGAACCGACCGCGGACGACCGTCGGGGACTGCGGCCCACGACCCGGACGGCCGTGCAGGTGTCGGTGGGTTCGGCGCTGGCGATCGCGGGCGGGGAACTCCTGTCCAGCCAGCGCTGGTACTGGGCGGTGCTGACCTGCTGGGTCGTCTTCCTGAACACCGCCTCCACCGGGGAGATCCTGGTGAAGGGCTACCGCCGGCTGCTCGGCACGGTCGTCGGCGTCGTCGCCGGTGTCGGCCTGGCGGGCCTGGTGGGCACGCACACCTGGACCGCGTTCGCGCTGGTCCTGCTGTTCATCTTCGCCATGTTCTTCACCGCGCCGCTCTCGTACGCCCTGATGTCCTTCTTCGTGACGGCGATGCTGGGGCTGCTGTACACGCTGCTCAACACCTACAGCACCCATGTGCTGGTGCTGCGGATCGAGGAGACGGCGCTCGGCGCCGCCTGCGGTGTGATCGCGGCCGCCCTGGTCCTGCCGGTCAACACCGACCGCCGTACCGACGAACTCCTCGCCACGGTGCTGACCCGGCTCGGCGACGTGACGGGGGCGGCGGTGGAACAGCTCAGCGGCGGTCCGGCGATCGACCTGCTGGACAAGGCCCGGGATCTCGACACGGCACTGGACGATCTGCGGGCCTCCACGCAGCCGCTGACCCATCCGATCACCCCGCTGCGGGCCCGTCGCCAGACCGCCCGTTACGTCGTGGCGCTGCTGGAGACGTGCGCCTATCACGCACGATCGCTGGCCGCGACGGCCGAACTCCTCCCCTACAGCAAGACCGTGGCGGCGGATCCGCGGCTGAAGGGGGCCGGCCGGCGCATCGCCCACAACATCGACGTCCTGATCGCCCGTGTCGAGGACGAGGGCAGCGACGGTGTGGCCGAGACCGGCGCGAGCCTCGCGGCCATGCTGGAGACGGACCGGCCGGGTACGCCCCGGCACGACCGGGTGACGGACCGGGTCCTGCGGCACCTCCAGCGGCTGGACGAGGGCGTGATCGGACTGGCCCGGCCCCTGGAGGTGCCGGTGGCGCGGCCCGACGGGTCGTCGGCCAGGAACACGGTCGCCTAGCCGGTTCGGGGTCGAGCCGCGAAATCCGGCCGGGCGACGTACGTACCGTACGGTCGGTGCGCGATCCGTGCGGTCCGCTCGGGCGACGCTCGGATCAGCCCACGTTCCACAGGAACCGGTGCGTGTGGATGCCGAAGTAGGGGAACGACTGGACCTTGCCGACCCCTTCGAGGGGGCGGACCACGTCGTTGACGAAGTCCAGCAGTTCTCTCGGCCCCGGGCAGACCACTTCGGCGAACAGGTCGAAGCCACCGGAGGTCAGTACCGAGTACACGACCTCCGGTCGCTCGGCCAGTTCGTCGGCGACGGCACGCGGATCGCCGTCCACGGCGATGCCGAGCAGCGCCATCGACTGCCCGCCCATGCCCATGGGGTCGGTGACTCCGACGACCTGCACGGCCTGGGTGTCCAGCAGTCGTTGCAGTCGCTGGCGGGCCGCGGACGCGGACAGGCCCACCTTGGGGCCGAGTTCGGCATAGGCGATGCGCCCGTCGATCTGCAGCTCCCGCAGGATGGCCCGGTCGATCTCGTCCACGCTGTTCCTCTCCGGCTCGCCCGGTCCAAGATTAACGGCGTGGGTCAGCCGACGAGTTCGGCGAGGGCCGCGGCGAAGACCTCGGTGTGGGTGTCCACGTCCTGTTCCGTGGTGGCCGGGCACATCAGCGCCATGTTGTGGAACGGCGTCAGCAGGATGCCGCGGTTGGCGAGGTAGAGGTGGAGGAAGTCCTCCAGCTCGGTGTCGGAGGCCGCGGCCGATTCGGTTCCGGTGCGCGGTGCCGGGTCCGCGAAGCGGTACTCGGTGCGGGCGCCGAGGCGGCTCACCGACCACGGCAGCGACCAGGTGTCGATGCCCGCGCGCACCCCGGCCTCGAAGCGTTCCGACAGCTTCGACATGCCGTCGAAGGCGTCGTCGGTGAGGACGTGTTCGAGGGTGGCGCGCATGGCGGCGACGGAGAGGGCGTTGCCGGCGAGGGTGCCCCCGACGCCTCCCATGTCCACGAGATCCAGGTCGTCGCGGTCGAGCAGCCGCTCGGCGAGTTCGGCCGAGAGCCCGTAGGCGCCGGCCGGGATGCCTCCGCCGATCGCCTTGCCGATGGTGAGCACGTCGGGTTCCAGACCCCAGGCGGCGGTGCAGCCGCCCGGTCCGGCGGAGAAGGTGTGCGTCTCGTCGTTGATGAGGAGCGTGCCGTACCGACGGGTGAGGGCGCGCACGCCTTCCAGGTAGCCGGGTTCCGGCAGCACGATGCCGATGTTGGTGAGGGCGGGCTCCATGAGGACGGCGGCGACGTCGCCGTGGGCGAGCTCGCGTTCCAGCTGCGCCAGGTCGTTGAACTCGGCGACCCTGCTGGTCAGCGTGACGTCGCAGGGGGCTCCGACGTTGCCGGGCCGGGCGGTGCCGTGGCCGTCGGGTCCGACGACGATCAGTGACTCGTCGACGCTTCCGTGGTAGCTGTAGCTGTTCACCAGGATCTTCGGGCGGCCCGTGACCGCGCGCGCCAGTCGGATGGACCAGCGGTTGGCGTCGGTCGCGGTCAGCGAGAAGCTCCAGCGCGTCGGTCCGAAGCGGCGGGTGAGCTCGGCGCCCACCCATTCGGCGTCCTCGGTCGGCAGCATGGCGGTGGCGCCGCCACGTTCGGCGAACTGGTGCTGGACGGCCTCGGCCACGGCCTCGGGCGAGTGTCCGGCCATGGCGCCCGTGTCCCCGAGGCAGAAGTCGATGTACTCGTGGCCGTCGATGTCGGTGACACGGGCGCCGCGCGCGGTGTCCAGGTAGCGGGGGAAGGCTCCCGCGGCGGTCTTGTTCATCCAGGTCATCGGAACCCGGCCGAAGAGGTGGTCGGCCCGCGCATAGGCGTCCTTGGAACGCGGGTTGCGGCGCGCGGCTTCGGCGCTCTCACGGGCCAGGAGCTGCTGCAAGCGGATGCGGTCCATCGGATTGCCCTTCGTGTGCTGACCGAATACGCCGATGCTACGAGTGAAAACGTCGAACAGACAAGTAGTGACGATTGATTCCATCGAGTGAACGATCGAATCGTGTGTCTCGACAGGCCTTCTCCCTCGCCCCGGCGCGGCACGGACGCATCACATCCGGCCGGAATGAGTCACAAAGCGACGCCCTTCGTATGAGTGGATCAGCGCGGACACGCCCCGACCTGTCGGTGGGCGACCCCGCGCTCGCCTCCCGAGCGGCCGGTCACGGACGACACGTGGCCGCGCGCCGGGACCGGCGTCGAGGATGAGCGAGGAGCGGTGAATGGCAGGCATCACGGGGGCGTCCACGTGCGCGGACCACGCCGGACGGGAGAGCGGGAGCGCTCGCGGGGTCAGGGCGACGGGCCCGGCCCGTCGGCGCGTCGGCCGGGTCGAGCCCGCTTCGGCCCCGAAGGACTCCGGCCCGGGCGGGGACACGGCACCACCCGCGCCCGGCGCACCGGTGGACGGAGCCGTGTTCGTGGACGCGAGCGGTCGTCGGCGCGCATGGCTGCGCCGGATGGGCTGGACGGTGGCGGTGTCCTGCGTCTGCTTCGGGGCGACGCTCGCGGCGGTGCTGAGCGGCGGCGACGCGGCCGCTCCGCAGCTCTCGCTGCCGGGTGGGGTGCGGGCCCACGGGAAAGCGGGCACCGGTGCCGCGACGCCGGGTACGGGCCGCGGGCGCAGCGCCGCCCGGTCGCCGTCGCCGGACGGCGGCATCGGGGCGCCGCCCCGGCCGGCCCAGGTCGACACCGCGGGCGGTGCGGTGCATGCCGACGGTTCCTCCGCTCCGGCACCGGCCGAAACGACCGCGCGGACGCGGCCGAGCCCCAGCACCTCGCGCAGCGTGGCCGCGCCCTCACCGAGCCGCCGGTCGACCGCGACACCGCCGGGACCGTCCCCCACTCCCCCGGCGAACGCCTCTCCCTCGGCCTCCGCCGGCGACGACCCGGCCGGTACCGGCGAGCCGTCGGCCTCGGCACCCGGCGGCGAACCCACCGAGGGCACGGCTTCGCCGGGCGCGCTGCTCGAACGGGTCTCACTTCTCCTGGCATCGGGCTGACCCCGCCGCGGCCGGGGTTACGAGGTGCGAGGAGACGGCGTTCAGCCGGAGGTCTCCGGGGCCCAGACGCGTTCGGCGTAGTCCAGGAAGTTGCGGCCCATGATCTTCTCGATGCGTGCGGAGCGGTACCCGCGGCATTCGAGGAGCCTGATCAGCTCCCGGAACTGCTCCACCCCGCGCAGGTCGAGCACGAAGGGCAGCGTGTCGCCGCGCTCCCCCGCCGCGCCGACCCCGGCCGCACGACGCAGTTCCACGTGCTCGGCGAGCCGGTCCCGGTACGCGTCGAGGTCGTCGATGGTCGTGACGGTCCCGTCGGTGCCGATGCCGACGTGGTCCTCGCCGCACACGTTCACCGCGTGGTCGATGTGTTCGACGACGTCCGCCGCGCAGGCGTGTCCCGAGGTGTTGAGGAAGGGCATGAAGTAGATGCCCACGAAACCGCCGCGGGAGGCCACCAGGCGCAGTTCCTCGTCGGTCTTGTTGCGCGGCAGGTCGGCGAGCGCGCGGCAGCCGGTGTGGTTGACGGACACCGGGACGCGCGAACTCCGCGCGGCGTCGAGGCAGGTGTTCTCCCCGCTGTGGGAGAGGTCGACCATGAGGTGGTGGTCGTTGAGCGCGTCGACCAGGCGGCGGCCGAAGTCGGTCAGGCCCCGGTTGTCCGGTGCCATCGAGCCGTCGCCGATGTGGTTGGCCTGGTTGTACGTCAGCTGGACGACACGGACGCCGAGTTCGGCGAAGGTGGCGACGCGCCCGGTGTCCTCGCCCACGGCCACGGCGTTCTGGAAGCCGTAGATGACGCCGGTCCTGCCCTCGCGGTGGGCCCGGTGCACATCGGCGACGGTCCGGACCTTGAGGAGGTCGGCCTCGTTGTCGCGGACGATGCGGTCCCACACGGCGATCTCGTGCAGCGTGTGCTCGTACGGCGGCATGTCGCCCATGGTGTATCCCAGGGTGACGTTGACCGCGGTGAGACCGGAGGCGCGGGCGTCGGCCAGGGTCCGGGCGTCGACGGTGAGTTGTTCGCTGGAGGGGTTGAGCTCGGCGGCGGCCTCGGCCGACCGGGGCGCGTTGGGGTTGTCGAGCTGGCCGAGCGCGTTGATGATCAGGGGGGTGGTGGTCATCGGGTCTCCTCGACGCGGTGGGGCTGCCGGTCGCCCGGGTTCGGGGTGCGGTGGTGTGTCTCCGCGGGCGGCGCTGCGGGTACGAAGTCGCTGCGCTCGAAGCGGCGTCCGCGCTTGACGGTCAGCGACACGCTGCGCAGATGGCCGATGTCGGCCAGCGGATCGGCGTCGAGGACGACGAAGTCGGCCAGCTTGCCCGCTTCGACACTTCCCCTCATGTCCTCGACGCCGGCGCTCCGGGCGCCCAGGAGCGTGGCGGAGCGCAGCACGTCCGCGGGTGACATCCCGCAGCGGTCCACGAGGAAGGCCAACTCCTCGTACAGGGCGGGGAACGGGTCCTTGGGGTCGGTCTCGTAGTCCGTGCCCGTGCAGATGTCGACTCCGGCACGGTGGGCCTGCGCGGTGAGGCGGGCGGCGAGTTCCGAGTCGGCCGCCGCCTTGGCCACGGCCTCGGGCCCGTCCCCGGCCAGGGCGTCGCTCGCCCACATTCCGGCGGTCGCGTCGAGCACCGTGCCGCGTCGGCACATCAGGGCGAAGAGTTCCTCGACGCCGGGGTCGTCGCCGGCGGCGAACCGGTCGTGGTCGACCGGCGGTTTGTGCTTGTAGCTCGTCAACTCGGCGTCCCGGCCCTCGAAGGCGAGCAGGGTGACGTGCGAGACGCTGTCCACGCCGGCCAGGACGACCTGTCGGGGCGTGGCGGGGAACACGGCGGCGTGCGCCCACACGGGGATGCCCTGGCGGTGCGCCTCCTCGGTGATCGCGGCGACGGTGGCGTGGTCGAGATCCGCGTAGACCTTGATCGCCGCGGCATGGGTGCCCCGCGCCAGGGCGACCGCCAGACGCAGATCCGTGTCGGCCGTGACGGCCTGCATCCACGGCACCGCCCCCGGCACCTCCCCCTGGGTGACCTGGTGGGTGCGCGGATCGTCGAAGAACCCCGGGCCCGCCATCAGCGCGGCGTACCGGATGTCCGGGCCGGGGATCTCACCGACGAGCGAGGCCCGTGCGAGGTCGCCCACCTGCCGCAGATCGTCGGCCATGTCCCGGACGGCGGTGACGCCGCTGTACACGAGCCGGCGCAGCACCGCTTCGGCCGCCGGCCGGTCGGGTGGCGTCGCCAGGTGCTGGTGCGAGTCGATCAGGCCGGGGACGACGAAGCGGCCGTCCAGGTCGAAGACCTCGGCGCCCGCGGGCAGTTCGGCGGAGATCTCGGCGTCGTCGCCGACGGCGAGGATGTACTGGCCGTCGATCACGATCGACGTGGAGGGCCGGGGCGGACTCCCGGTTCCGTCGAACAGAGTGGCTCCCCGGTACACCGCCACGGTTCCCGCAGCCGGGGGCGCGTAGGGGACCGGAGCGCCCGAAGCCTCGTCCGCCATCTTCACCTCGCCCGTCGTTTGTTACGCTCTACGTAACATCTGTATCGCTTGTCGAAACATGCGTTACCGTACGCTCGCCGCCGCGGACACCACAAGGAGGGGTGGGCATTGCCCGAAGCACCGCGCACCGCCGTGGACAAGGCCCTGGACCTGGTCGAGGCCGTGGCCCGTTCACCGCATCCCCTGCGCCTGACCGACCTGGCCGAGGAGGTCGGCCTGCACCGGGCGACCGCCTATCGCGTGCTGCTCGACCTGGTGCGCCGAGGCTGGGTGCTGCGGGCGGGCGACCGCTATCTGCCGGGCACCGCGGTCCTCCAGCTGTCGTCGTCCGCGGCTCGGAACTCGCTCGTCGCCCTCGCCCGGCCGGTCCTCACGGCGCTGGCCGAGCGCACCGGCATGATGGTCAATCTCCAGGTGCCGGAGACCGACCGCTCCCGGGTGATCGACGTCGTACGCCCCGACCGTCTCTCGATGATCACCCGTCTGATGGGCGAGGCCCTGCCGGTGCACCGGTTCGCCGGACCGCTGGCCCTGGTCGCCGCGCTGCCCCCCGCGGAGCGGGCCCCGTATCTGGGCGTCGCCGAGGAAGCAGGTCACGCGCTGACCGGTCCGGAGGGGCTGCTGGCCGACGTCGAGCGCACCGAAACCACCGGATTCGCCGTCGAGTACGGACGCAACGAACAACCAGTCGCCTCGCTCGGCAGGGCGGTCGTGCCCCAACCAGGCAGGCCCGTGTGCGCGGTGACCGTGGTCGGCCTCGCCGCGGAGTTCGACGAGACCCGTCTGCCCGAACTGCGCCGGGCTCTGGGCGACGCGACGGACGCACTGTCCTCGCTCCTCACCGGCTCGGCGGGGCCGTCCGAGAACGCGGAGGGGACGGCATGAGCGAGATGCTCTTCCTCGACGGCGCACGCACGCGCGCGGCGCTCGACCCGCGACGTGTCGTGGACGCCGTGGCGACGGCTCTGATCGCCGTCGGCCGGGGCGAGGCCTCCGCGCCGCCCCGGATCGCGGCCCGCGCCCCCGGCGGTCTGCTCGGAGCCATGCCCGGCTACGTTCCCGGGCTCGGCCTCGCGGCGAAGCTCGTCTCCGTGTTCGGTGATCCGGCACGGCCGGGACGCAGCAGCCACCGCGGCGTCGTCGCCCTCTTCGACGCCGAGGACGGCAGCCCGCTCTGTCTGATGGACGCGGAGCCGCTCACCGAGATCCGCACGGCGGCGGTCGCCACCGTCAGCGCCCGCACGCTGGCCCGGCCCCGGCCCGAGCGCATCGCCGTCGTCGGGACCGGCGCTCAGGCCCGAGCCCAGGTGGGCCTGCTGGCGGCGCTCGACCCCACCGTCCCCGTCGTCGTCGCCGGACGCGACCGCCGACGCGCGGAGAGCGCCGCCGCGCAGCATCCGGCCGCCCGCGCCGCGGACACCGTCGAGGCGGCCGTCCGCGGAGCCGACACGGTCTTCTGCTGCACCGGCGCCGTGCGACCGGTGATCCGTCGCGACTGGCTCTCCCCCGGCACGCACATCAGCTCCGTGGGCGGATCCCACGGTCCGGAGGTGGACGCCGACACCGTGCGTGACGCCACCCTCTTCGCCGAGTGGCCCGGCGCCGCGGACACCCGGCCCCCGTCCGGCGCCCACGAGTTGCAGGACCTGCCGGCCGGGCGGACCGTCTCACTCCTCGGTTCCGTCCTGTCCGGACGGCACCCCGGCCGCCGGGACGAGAGCGAACTGACGCTGTTCAAGTCGACCGGCCATGCCGCCCTGGACGTCGCCGCGGCGCACGTCGCCCACACGGTGGCCGTCGAGCGCGGGTGGGGCCGGCCCATGGCGATGTGACCGCGGGTCACATGCCGGGCCCGCCCGCCCTCCGCTTCACGCCAGGGGGACGAAGACCCGGACCGTCTTGCCGCCCCGCGGGCCCGGTTCGATGGTGATGTCGCGGGACAGCTGGATGATCAACGGCCAGCCGTAACCGCTGACTTGGTGCCTCTGGGGGAACTCCCCGGTGCCGTGGGCCGGGGTGGGCACGACGTCGCTGTTGTCGCGCACGTCGAGCAGTATGCCGCCGTCGGTCACCGTGGCGGTGAATCCGGCCAGCCCCCCGCCGTGCCGGATGGCGTTCGTCACCAGTTCGGAGACGACGAGGAGGAGGTCGGTGACGGCGTCGGGGCCCACCCCGCCCTGGGGCGGACTCCAGTGATCGCGCAGCAACGACCGGACGTGGTCGCGTGCCGCCGCCGCACTCGTGATGGCGCGCCCGCTCGCCAGGAGCGGGACCAGGTTCTCGTGAGGTGCCGGAAGGCCGTTGATGTGGTTCATCGCTCGGTCGCCGGGTCCGGGAGGGCCAAGGCCGCCTGCACGCTGTCCACGAGGACGAAGAAGTCCTCGGTCCCTGTCACCTCGAACAGCCTCCGAACGATGTCGCTGAACGGTCCGCACACCACCATGACGGTTTCGCGGGACCGGTGGGCACGCTGTGCTTCGAGGAGGACGTGCAGGACCGACGAGTCCGCGAAGGCCACTCCCGAGAGATCCACGACCGTGCGTGAGGCGCCCACCCGGTGCGCCTCGTCGAGGGCCTCCTCCAGTCGAGGGGCGCTCTCGTAGTCGATGTCGCCGCCCACGCGTACGACGAAGGCGTCTTGGGCCGCCCCGCGCGTGACCGTGGCCTGCAACTCGTCGGGCATCTGCACACTCTTTCCGGTCTGCTCTGTCAGGGGCACGCCTCGCGCTGCCCATCAGTCCGGCCTTCCGGCCGGCAGGCTTCGGTAGTAACTGCCGACGTCGGCCAGGTACTCCGGGTCGAACGTCTCACGGTCGGTCTTGAACACGGGGGCCGACTTGATCTCCTCCCGTGTGCACGACACGGTGATCTTCTGGCTCTCGGTGTCGATTCCGGCCACGACACCCACGGGAACGAGCACGCTCTTCCCGAACACCCATACGCCCGTGTCGACGATCAGGTGACGCATGCCGGAATCGTCGGCCTGCCGGTCGACATGCCCTATCGTCCCGTCGGTCGCCTCGACGGAGTATCCGGTGAGTTCATGGGCCTCGGGATGACCGAACTCAGGGGCGTAGGACCAGATTCTGTCGACAGTCACCATGTACTCCTTCTGTGTCGCCGGCCTCGCCACCGGCGTTTCCCGCCCTGGGCGAGAACCGGCAGGTGGAGGCCGGGTGGGGGGAAATCCGTCCGCGTCGCGCTCCAGGGCTGCAATTACCCTGTCGTCCGGCCCGCATTCGGTGGACTTTTCCCCTGCCGTGATCGCGCCCGAGGGCGTGCCCGCACGCCCTGTTCGTCCGAGGTCCCCGCCCAGGAGTCAGCCGGCTCCGGGCCGTTGTTCGCCTCGGCCCACGTCGCAGGGTGCGGTGAGGTGGGCGAGCGTTCCCGTGATGTCGAGGAGCCGCTCGAGGCCGGAGGGGCGCTCGTCGAGATGCAGACGGACCCCCGCGGCGTCCGTCTGGCGCCGGATCATCAGCAGGGCGGAAAGGCCCATGGAGTCGATGTTGTCGAGTCCTGCGAAGTCCACGTGCAGCCCCTGGACGCCGTCGGGGCCACCGGCCCGGCCGGCGAGGGTCTGTCGGACGGTGCTCACCAACTCGTCGCACGTCTCGTAGTCGAGATCCCCGACGACGCGGACCACGGCTTCGGTGGTCTCGACCTCGACGGTGAGCGAGAAGGACGGAGGATGTGAAGTGGTCATGCGGGCTTTCCGGGGCCGGGGATCTTCTGTGCTGGCGTTCGGGTCCTGAGCGCCTCCCGTGCGTGGGCCAGTGCGTGACAGGCGCGCGGGAAATCCTTGAGCTGTACGGCCAGCAGGTCGAGAGCGGGGTCGAGGCTGCGGGCGGGAACGCGTCGGGCCGTGAGAATGTCCGCGGTCCACAGGATGAACCGGGCGAACAGCTCGTCGTCGGCGACGTACAGCGCGGCGGCCAGGTACTCGACGATGTGGGCGATGTCCTCGGCGGTGTGCCGGCGCTGGCGTTCCGTGTAGCCGCGCATCGGCGCGAACCGGTCCTCCAGTTCCGTCAGCGTCCCCTTGACGAGCTGGTGCGTGGTGCGCACGACCATGGTGTATTCCTGGTCGGCCAGGTGCGGCAGGTCGTCCACGGCCTGGTGGGCTGCCAGCGGATCGGGGCGGCTCAGGCCCCCTTCGAGGATCGTGGCCGCTTCCCTGGCGTGCGGCGCCCAGGCGTCCGCCCCGAGCGCGCGGGCGTAGCGGCCGTCGGGTCCGAACGCCGCACCACCCGCGATGACGGGGACGCCGGTCGCCTGACAGGCCGTGATGGCGCTGTGCGCCGTGGGCAGATGGGTGGGGATGGAGGACGACAGGGCGACCGCCTGAGGGCCGGTCTGGTGCAGATGCGCGATGAGGTGCGGGGTGGGCACGTGTGCGCCGAGGAAGTCGACGTTCCAGCCGCGCAGCCGCAGCACCTCGGACAGCAGCCTGGCGGGCAGGGCGTGCCATTCGCCGTCCACGCAGGCCACCGTGACGCGAGGGCCGGCCGGTACGCCCGTGCGGTGGTCGGGGTGGTGCGCCAGAGCCGCGATGACGCGCTCGTGTATGGCGGTCGCGGTGTGCTCCTGCGCGACGGTCAGCCGGTTCGCCGCCCACTCCACGCCGACCTTCGCCTGGACGGGGGCGATCAGGTCGAGCAGCACCGCCTCCAGGTCGGCGGAGGATCTCGCGGCGTCGAGGACGACGGCGACCGCGCCGTGTTCGTCGCCGCCGTGCACCGCGGACCACAGACGCTCCCGGGCGTCGTCGAGTGCCACGCCGCCGTCGGCGTGGGCGGAACGTCTCGTCATGCGGTGTACCTGCCCCGGGTGTGGCCGTTCACCGCACTGAGGTGCGCGTGGTGCGGTGCGGTGACGGCGACGGTCGCCATGTCGTCGTGGCCGCCCCGTCCGACCCACTGGGCCGCAAGCATCTGCACGTGCTCCACGACCGCTTCGGCGGGCATGCCCGCGCACTGGGTGAGCGCGGCTTCCAGCCGCTCGGTACCGAAGAGTTCGTCGCCGAGCGGGCCGCCGCGCGCCTCGGTGATGCCGTCGGTGAAGAAGAGGCAGGTCTCGCCCGGGGCCAGTTCGAGGTGCGCCGTGGTGGAGCTGATGTCCCAGAACGCGCCGACGAGCGTCCCGCGTGTCGGCGCCTGTTCGACCTGCCCGTCGGCGCGCACGATCAACGGCGCGGGATGGCCCGCGCTGGTGACGCGCAGATGGACATTGCCGCCGCGGCGGACGACGGAGGCGAGCGCCAAGGTGGCGAACCGGGCGTGATGGGAGTTCATCAGCGCTCCGTTGAGCAGGCCCAGCAGCCGCTGGTGGTCGTCGGCCAGCGGCAGCAGCGCCTGCACCGTGTTGCGGATCTTGCCGGTCAGCACCGCGGCTTCCAGCCCCTTGCCGCACACGTCCCCGAGGACGACGAGGGACTCCTGACCCGCGTCCGTTCCGGGGTGGACGTCGTAGAAGTCGCCGCCCACCCGGTCGGCCTGGCCCGAGGGCCGGTACTTCCCGGCGAACTCCACGCCGTGCACGCTGTGCAGCTGGGGCGGCAGCAGCTCACGCATCAGCGTGGTGGTGATGGCCGCCTGCTCGGCGTACATGCGGGCCGCCGACATGGCCGCGCCCGCCCGCGAGGCGAAGAGCCGTGCGAAGATCTCCTCGCCCTCCGAGAAGGCCGCCCGGTCGCAGGCCCGAAGCAGGACCAGAGCGCCGGCCGGAACCCCGTGACCGGGCAGCGGTGTGACGACGGCGGAGCCGACGGGCTGTGCGAAGCCGTCGGGGACGGCCCACGCCGGCACGGTGGCCGGATCGATCCAGCGGGACGGGACGGGCGGGAATCCGCGCAGGGCGTCGCTGAGTCCCGGCAGGAGGTCGATGTTCTCCTGCACCGTGCGGTGCGTGACCGCTCCCTCGGGCCCGCAGTACGTCAGCGGTACGTTCTTGCCGCGCGGCGGCGCCACGATCACCGCGGCGTCCGCGAGGTGTTCGGCGGCCAGGCGGGCCGTGACCTCCATGCAGCGCTCGACGTTCAGCGACGACAGCAGCGCGCTGGACGCGCCGGCCAGGAAGGCCGTGCGCTCGCGTTCGTTCTTGAGGGCGTCCTCGGCCAGCCGCCGGTCGGTGTCGTCGACCAGCCACCACATCACGTCGCCGTCGTCGGTGCAGGTGGGATGTGCCTCGAAGGTCCGGTCCCCGACCGCGCCGTGGGCCGGCCACCTGAAGTCGCCGCCCTCCGGCCGGGTCCGGACGCGGGCATGGGCGTCGGCGATCCACGCCGGGGTCACGTCCGTCAGCCAGGAGCCGGTGACCGCGCCCGGGAAGAGCGCGGCCGCGGCCGCGTTCATTTCGACCACGCCACCGGACGGGTCCGCGACCACCACGGGGTAGGGGGCGGATCCCCACGTCGCGCCGAGGCCGACACTGCGCGGGCTGGCAGGGGGCTGCTGGGAAGTGTCCACGAGCAAGGGCCCGCTCGGGCGGGCCCACCACCTTTCCGGTCGGCTGGGATTGTTTCCTTCCGACAACCATCTCGCGCTCGACGGTGCGACTGCAAGTCGCTCACCCCAAGTCCCTCCGAGAACGTCCGTGGCGGTCACCATGTGTTTTGGCCCTGCCCAGAGATGTCGCGTCCGCTCGCCCGCCGGGCGGGCGAGCGGGAGACGACCGGGAGCGGGGCGCGGGATCGCCGCCCACCACGCCCCGACGCGCGGGCCTGCACCGGCGAGTACGGGGTAGCCGGACGCTACGAGCGACCACCGCGAGCCCCTGCCTGGAGGACCGTCATGCCCACGATCGTGGACCGGATCAAGCAGTTCGCGCGCAGCCCGCAGGGCCGGCGCGCCACGGAGGAGGTGCGCCGGGCCGCCGCGGACCCCCGTCGCCGGGCACAGGCGCAGCGGCTCCTCGGCAGGCTGCGCGGACGGCACTGACCGCCGCCGCCCGGCGCCGAGGGTGCGCTCGGCTCGCACCTGGGCGGTGAGCGCAGTGGGACTCCCTCGCACACAAGTCCGCATCCGCGGGCCGGGACTCGACGGGGTTCCTGCCGTCATCATTGACTTCACGCCACCCGGGGTGCGAGCGTCGCACGTCCTGCTCCCGTCGCCGCGCGCGCCCCGGGGGCCCACGCATCGTCGCGAACGGAACGCAATGCCCGACACCGGGGACTCCTCGGCCCGGCCGCCCGCCGGGACCCTGTCATGACGGCGGACCGCATCCCCGGACTGATCCTCCCCGTGATCTTCCTCTGCGCGGCCGGCACGGGCCTCGTCTGGTACTGGCGGCATCGGGGCGAGTAGCGGACCGGGCGGAAAAGATCCGTGTCCGCGATGCGTCGAATCGAACAAACGGGTTACCAGGGCCTCCTACTTGTCCTATCTGTGGGAGGAATCCATGTCCGGAGCCCAGAATCCGTTGTCCATCGACGTCTCCGTGCCCCGTGAGGACGCCGCCCTGCTGGCCGTGGACGGTTTCCTGGACATCGACACGGCGACGGAGTTGCACCACCATCTGGCCAATCAGCTCCATCACGGACGCCGGCACTTCCTTCTCGATCTGTCGGGCGTCCCGTTCATGGACTCGTCGGGGATGAACGTCATCCTGAGGGGCTACCAGGAGACACGCGACGTGGCGGGCAGCGTGCACGTCATCGCTCCCACACCGGCCGTGCGGCGCATCCTCGACCTCACCGGGGTCAGTCTCACCGTGTCGCTCGCGGACAGTGTCGACGAGGCCCTCGCACATGTGGACGCCCACACCGCGCAAGCCTCGCCCGAGGACCGGACGGGCACGCCGGGCGCTTGAGGACGGGCAACCGGTGAGGGGCGTTGCCGCCACCCCCGCGGGGGTGGCGGCAACGCCCCTCACCAGCACGATGCGAGCGGCACGCCCCGTCAGACGAGCGTCCCCGGCACGGCGCCGCCCCGGCCGCCGGGCACGGTGGCCGGCCGCCCGTGCGCGGCGACCGCCTCGACCGGCGGCCGTACACGCGCCACGGGGAAGGGGTGTTGTTCCCGTCCCTCGTCGTCGGCGGGTCCGCGCTGTCCGCCTGCGGCGACCAGCAGGGCGTCCGCGGCGGCCACGGCGTCATGGACGCGGTTGGTCCCGGTCATCACACAGAGCGTGTAGGTGACGTCCTCGAGCGCGCGAGCTGTCTCCAGGGTTTCCTTCTCGGCGTACGCGATCTTCAGTGACGCGTAGCGGGTCAACAGCCTCCGCACTACCTTCGGGTCGGGCACGAGCACGGCGAGGGCTCCTCTCTCCATTTGGCCTTCGTGTGCCCGCCTGTCGCCCCTTCATTCACAAGTACCCCCTCTCACAACCCTTTTGGCGCAATCGCGAAGCCGGTCCGCGTACGTCGGGGCACCACGGCGAGCGGGGCCGCCCGTGGGACTGGGTGGAGAAGGAGATCAAGTGCGGGCGAGATAGCTGCGCACGGTGGTCCCGGACCTCCCGGTGTGCACCCGGACGAGGTCGGAGACGAAGTGGACGAGGAACAGTCCGCGCCCGCCGATCTGGTCGGGCCGCACCGGGCGCCGCCCGGCCATAGGGTCCGACAGGCGCCCCTCGTCCTCGACCTCGCAGACGATCCTGTCGTCCTCGGCCCAGATCCGCAGCGTCCCCGAACCACCCCCGTGCACGACGCTGTTGGTCGTGAGCTCGGCGACGACGAGGTTCAGGTCCTGCAGGCGAGCCGGCCCCATCCCCCGCTCACGCGCCTCGTCGACCGCGAAGTCCCGCGCGGCCGGGAGGAACTCGGCGTCGAACCGGACCGCCGCCGCTCCCGGCGGATGCCGCAGCGCCTCGTTGTAGCGGGCGAGCACACCGTCGGGGTCGTAGGCGCGGCTGACCGTGCGCCGGCCCGCACGGATCACGACGGGGTGCGTGGCGTGGGCGTCGGCGATCACGTCCTCGGACAGGGCCCGTGCGTCGTACGGACACAGGATCGTGACGTCGCGTCCGCCGAACGCCGCGTTGATCAGCGCTTCGTGCTGGACGCAGGCCGGGTACTCCACGGGCCTCCGCCCGTCCCAGACCGGTTCGCCGACGATGCGCACGCGTCTGCCCGGGTGGGCGTCGGCGAAGGCACGCAGCACCGAGGGAATGATCCGGCCGGGGTTCCGTCCCGCCTGGGTCATGTCGATCCAGCGGACGCGGTCCGCGTCCGTGCCGAGGGCGGACCGGAGCAGTTCGAGCCGTCGGACCGGCACGGCCACGGCGACCGGATGCCCGGCGGCCAGTCCCTCCCGCACGAAGGGAGCGGTGCCGTCGACGTACTCCCGGTCGCCGTCGTACAGGAGAGCGGGGTGGGCGAAGGGTTCGGCGGGCGGTGTCGCGGGCGTCATGCCACCGCCCCCGTCACCCGGCCGTCGCACCGCGCCCGCACGGAAGAGCCACGACCGCTGGAATGCGCCACTCGGTGAACTCCGCGGCCGGACAAGGCGGTGAGGGGCTGCTTCCAGCCGAGCGGGGCGGGCGGCTCCCCGAGGCACAGAAGGGTCAGAAGTGGCGGAATCCCGACTTCTCGCTGCTCCATGCCCACATGCTCACCCCGAAACCCAGTTTACGCGGCGACCGTTGCCCCCGGCCCGCCGCCCGGGGACTGAGGCGCGCCGCCCGTGGCGCGCCCCGGCGCTCCCCTGCCCCGGGACCTGTTCACCGAACCGTCCGGCGCGCCCGCGAGAAGACACTGCGCGAACTGCATCCGGAACACGGCTTCGTGGGGAAGCAAGGATCGGTCCGGCTCCGGGACGTCCGCGGAAGATCGTCTTCCAGAGATTTTCCGGAACCGGCAGGCATGACCCACATGAAGCAGGGCAGACGCGCCCTGACATCGATTCCTTCGGAGATTTGGGGTGGACGGCATGGCAGCCGTGGCGGAGGCGAACGCGACGGACACGGCACAGCAGGCAGTGACAGAGGAGGCGATCCTTCCTCAGATCGACGAGCCGCTGAAGATCAGCCCCAAGGACGCCCGCGAACTGTCCCGGCCGTTCTTCGACCGACTGGCCGTGTTGGAAGAAGGCACGCACGAATACCAGTACGCGCGCAACACCCTCATCGAGATGAACCTCTCCCTCGTGCGGTACGCGGCGGCGCGCTTCCGCAGCCGCAGCCAGGGCGAGATGGAGGACATCGTCCAGGTCGGCACGATCGGTCTCATCAAGGCCATCGACCGTTTCGAGCTGTCCCGCGAGGTCGAGTTCACCTCCTTCGCGGTGCCGTACATCGTCGGTGAGATCAAGAGGTTCTTCCGCGACACGAGCTGGGCCGTCCATGTGCCCCGCCGTCTCCAGGAGGCGCGGGTCGAGCTCGCGAAGGCGACGGAGGAACTCCGCACCCGCCTCGGCCGTACTCCGACCACGCGCGAGCTGTCCGAGCTGATGTGCCTGTCCGAGGAAGAGGTCATCGAGGCCCGCAAGGCCTCCAACGGCTACAACTCCTCCTCCCTCGACGCCGCGCTCACCGCCGACGGCGGGGCGGACGGCGAGGCCGTGCTCGCGGACTTCATCGGCGAGGACGACCCGTCGCTGGAACTCGTCGAGGACTTCCACTCCTTGGCACCGCTGATCGCCGAACTCGACGAGCGTCAGCGCCGGATCATTCACATGCGGTTCGTCGAGGAGCGCACGCAGGCCCAGATCGGTGAGGAGCTCAACATCTCCCAGATGCACGTCTCCCGCCTGATCACCCGCATCATCAAGCGACTGCGCGCCGGACTGCTCGACCCCTCCGTCATCTGAGGTCCGCACGCCACGACCTTTCCGTCGGCCGCCGCCCCGAGTCGGGGCGGCGGCCGACGGCTGTACGCGCGCGTGGGCGACGCGCCGCGCGGGCCCGTGCCGGTCGCCCGGTCCGGCGTGTCGGTCAGTGGGTCAGTTCCCCGATGTGCGGCACGACCCGGGTCAGCCTCACCACGCCCCACATGATCAGCCCGACGCCGACGGCCTCGGGCAGCAGCCACCAGCCGGTGCGGACGCTCTCATCGAACAGGACGACGCCCAGCAGCAGGCTGACCGTCGCGTCGCCGATGGTCAGGGCGGGCTGCGACGCGGCGAGGGGGCCCGCCTGCAAAGCGTTCTCCAGCAGCAGGATGGCTCCCACGCCGGTCACCGCGAAGCCGTACGTCTGCCACGCACCGAGGAAGGCGTCGAAACCGTGGTCGGCGAGTGCCCCGGCGGACGATTTCAGCAGCGCGGCCGTCAGCGCGTTGCTGACGGCCGACGCCGAGCCGAGCACGGCGGCCCGGAACAGCGGCGGTCGCCCCGGCCGGGCCAGCGCGATCGCGCAACCGACGGCACCGAGGCACACCACCAGCACCGGGACCCACCGCGTCATCGGCGCCTGGTGCGTCGCCCCCGACGGCGCGGCCGAGCCGAGGACCAGTCCGAGGCCCACGACCACTCCCGCGACGGCCCACCAGCCCGCGCGGGGCAGACGCCGGTGCAGCAACGGGATGGCGAAGAGCAGGGCGAAGGGCAGTTCCAGGATGAACAGGGGCTGCACGAGTGCCAGCGGCCCGTTCACGAGGGCCAGGGCCTGGAAGGCCGCGGCCCCGATCACTCCCGCGATGCCGATCAGCCAGGCGGGCTGCCGCGCCAGTGCGATCAGCAGCCGCAGGCCGCCGCCGGTCGGAACGGTGGATGCCGCCTTGCGCTGGAACGCCGTCCCCATCGCGTTGCTCGCGGCCCCCAGCAGGGCGAACAGCACAGCCAGCACAGTCACCCCTCCACCATGCCCTCCGGAACGGCCCCGGGCCTCCCGGGGCGGCCGGGGCACACCCACGCGGAGCAGCCAAGGGCCGCTGCGGAGCTCTAGAAGGGCGTCAGGGTGAGCCGGATCTCCGTGGGGGCGGTGTCCTGGACGTAGGAGGCGAAGTCGGCGACGTCGTCGAAGGCGAAGCCGTAGGCCTTGCCGTCCTCGGTCGCCGCGTGGATCGCCTTGGCGTAGTGGTTCGTCAGGTCCGTCCGGTAGAAGTCGCTCGCGGCCGTGCTGGGCTGGCCCGGCACGCTGAGCAGGGTGGAGCGGTTGAATCCGGCACCGAGGACCGCTGCGACCGGACCGGTCGTGCCGTCGTTGGGTGCGGCGAGGTTGCCGTCGCAGAACAGGACGTCACGGGTGGTGGGCTTGCTGAAGGACACCGCGGCAGGCCCGTCGAAGGTGAACTTGTCGGCGCGCACCCGGCCGGTGAACGTGCCGGCGTTCGTGGTGACGGTGAGGTCCTTCCCGGTGTAGGTGCTCCAGACCTCGTCGATGTACGGGGCGAAGTAGTCCTTGCCGAAGAGACCGGCGTCGAGGCCGTGTCCGGGAGCGATGACGCGCACGTCGTCCACGACCAGCGGGGCGAACTCCTCGGCCTCGCGCACGGCCGCGAAGGCGGCGGCCCGTCCGCCCTCGCGCAGCGTGCCGGTGGTCTGCTGCTTGTCCCCGGTCAGTCGGATGCTGAGAGGCACACTGAACATGTCGACCATCGTCGTGTTGCAGAACATCCCGGACGGGTTGTGGGTGAACTCCGCACAGTCGTGCAGCACGCCGTAGTTGGGGTCGGAGGCGACCCACCCGGCCGGGTACTGGAGCGCCGCGTCGCCGTTGCCGTCCGCCACGGCCTTGAACTTGAGCTTCTCGCCGAGGGACACGTAGACGCGCCCGGACATGTACGGCAGGGAGAGCCGGGTCTCGCCGCCGGCGGAGAGGCTGAGCGCGTAGTCCGTGAAGCCGTCCGCGCCGTTGTCCGAGAGGGATATGGGGGCCAGGGTGCCGTCCTGGGTGACGTGGACCTGCTGACCGTCCTGGTTGCCGACGATGTAGACGTGCACGGACTCGTTGCCGAAGGAGCCGCTGTCGTTGACGATCGTCAGCGGGAGCGAGCCCGCGGCGGTCTTCGTCGTGCGGTTCGCCGTCCCGGCCAGGGCATGCGGCGCGACGGCGGCGATCGCCGGTGCCGCCACGGCCATGCCGCCGAGCGCGACGAACAGCTTGCGGCGGGAGAGGTTGCGCTGATGACGAGGCGTCATATGTGCGTCGCTCCTTGATACTTGCGCCTCCGCGAGGCGGTGGGGGGAGGATTGAGAGCGCTCTCAAACGTGGGGTGAGCGCCACCAACGGGCCCCGATGCTACGCACGAGGTCTCCCCGGGCCAACCCTTCGGCCCGCCCGTCAAGCCGCCCCGGCACGTGGATATTTGAACTATGTCCCAGTCTCCCCAGGGGCTTAACGCGCCCTTAATCCTCAGTTAGGGAAGGCGGACTCACTCCTGGCCGAGCGTCAGGGACAGCCGCACGGCGGTGCTCGAAGTCGTCGTGAACTCCTGGCAGTCGACCACTGCGCGCAGCGACTGCGACGCCGCTCTGACGAGGTCCAGCCGTATCGGGGTCCCGTCCCGGGCGACGAGGAGCCGGGCCTCCACCCAGGTCGCGGTCGTGCTCACGTCGGAGTGGTCCGTGCGCCGCCCGGTGAGCCATCGGGTCGCGTCCCGCACACCGGTGCTGCGCAGAGCGGGGACCTCCGGGACGTCGGCGGTGAGACGGCCGTCGTCGTGCAGCGTCCAGTGCGCCTGCCGCATGCGGTCCCCGAAGGCCGCGGCCTGCTGGGCCCGGGTTCCCGACAGCGGTTCGAGGGAGGTGACGGCGACGGCGTGGAAGGTCCGGGTCACGTCCGCCGGCAGCGACACCGTGCTCCCCGGTGCCGGCGACGGCCCGTCGGTGAAGGACGGCAGCCCCCGCGGGCGCGGCGGCGCGGCCGGTGCCGAAGGGCTGGGACACGCCGTGGGGGTCCCGCCCGCCCCGCCGGACCTTCCGCTCGGCGCGCCGGTGGGCGCCGGGCGGCGCTCGTCCGTGTCGTCGGCGAACACTCCTCCCGAAGGGCGGGACACCAGGGGCAGCAGTCCGACGAGCAGGACCGTCGCGGGGAACAGGACCGCCGCCGCGTGGACCCTGGCCGAGGTGGCCGCGATCCGGCCACCGGGGGCGACGCGGACGCGCCTCACCAGCGGCCACAGCAGGACGACGGCGAGAGTCACCCACCATGCCGGGTCGGCGATGAGCGCGTGATGGGCCAGCCCCAGCGCCTCCCTGGTCGCGCGTTCCCGTGAGGCGCCCAGCAGTTCGTACGCCGGTACGGCGCCCAGTGCGGCCAGGAGGAGCTGGGCGAGAAGGGCGCTCGGCCACAGCAGTGCCGACAGGAGTTGCACCGCGCCGCTCTCCTCCCGTGTCGCGCACCAGACCCGCAGCCGTACGGGCGGGTGGTGAAGCCGGGCCAGGCCACCGTGGTCGCCCTGCTCCAGACGGCGCAGGGCGCGGACGAGGGCGTCCGGACCGGCGGCGTGCACGGCCCATCGGTCGGCGTCGAGCTCCGCCGACCACAGCGCGGCCACGACGAGGAGCAGCACCTTGGGCACGCTGAACAACACCAGGACCACCTCGGCGAGCGTCAGCGTGGCGGTCGCGTTGCCCGTGACGAGGAGCAGGGCGACGGGGACGACGACGAACACCGCCAGCACGTACGGCCAGACTCGGACCAGGGCGGTGAACGGGCTGCCGAGTCCGGCGACATGCTGCTCGCCGCGGCGCAGATGTCCGACCTCGTGCAGGAGCACCGCGCGGGCCGCCGCCGCGTCCGTGTCCCACAGATGCACGAGTGGGGCGAAGACCCCGATCCGTGTCGCCCGCCGGCCGCCCGGATAGACGCGGGCGGACAGGCCGGACCGTGTGCTGATGCGCAGTCGGACGCCCGGCGCGTGCTCGTCCAGGAACGCCTGCATCTCCTGGTGGAAGTGCGTGGCGGAGGGCGTCGGCCGGGCCTCCGGCTCCGTCGGCGATCCGGACGGCGTCGGCCCGGCCTCTTGCTCCGTCGGCCATCCGGACGGCGTCGGCCCGGCCTCTTGCTCCGTCGGCCATCCGGACGGCGCCGGCGGGGGTCCTGGCGCCGGAGCGACCAGCGGATGATCCGGGGGCAGGAGTCCGTGGCGCCGCTCGATGGCGCGGCAGCGGACCGCCGGGAAGAGGAGCGCGAGGACGGCGGCCAGCAGGAAGAACAGCGGCAACAACTGCACCAGGCTGAGCACCGCGGTGACGAACCGGCCCCGGCCCGCCGCGCCGAGCGGGCCCAGGCCCTCGGCCACTGCGAAGACGTGGCCGATCAGTGCGGGGACCTGCACCACGAAGAGGGCCAGGGTCACCCACAGCCACGGGGGCGGCTCCCACGCACGCGCCGCCGACGGCCGGACCGCTGTCGCCCCGCTCATGGCATCGCGCGGCGCTGCCGGGTCACCACGCCCGGCCGGCTCCGGCGCCACGGTCCGGCCGGACCGAATGCGCCCACCGGTCGGTTCGGCCGGGTCGGGCCCATCGGTCGCCCGGGCCGAGGCGGGGACGCCCACACCGGTCGGTTCGATCGGGACGGACTCATCGGTCGATCCGGTCGCAGCGAACCCATCAGACACCCCAGCCGAGGCCGGAGCGACCACATCGGCCGGGTCGACGGCCGCGGTCGCGACGGACCTCTCCCTCGTCCCGGCCACGGCCGGGACGACCGCATCGGTCGGTTCGGTCGCGCGGGTCGACGCGGCCGACCCGGTCCGCGGGTGCCCCCGGCCGCGGCCTCGGTCATCCGCGGCCCGCTCCGTCCGGGTCCTGCGGGGGTCGCGGATCGGCGCCGGCGCGCGGACGGCGGGACCGGGAACGCAGGCCGGGTGCGGCGGAGATGAGCCGGCGCAGTCGCGGACGGATGCCACGCGAGGTCGGCCGCGGCGGTTCCTCGCCCACGAGGGCGTCCAGGAACGCCGTGGCCTCGCCCGGTTCGCCCTCCGCCAGCAGCCGGGCGGTCACCTCGGCGGCGAGTTCGTCGGCCGCAGCCTGGTCCATGCCCCGGGCCCTGAGCCGTTCGCTCATCCTCAGGGCGGCCCGCACGGCCTCGACGGCGGGTGCGGGCGAGGGCGTCGGCCGGGGAGCGGAACCGGACGAAGCGGGGTCTCCGGACGGGGAGTCGGCCGCGGCCCCGGCGGGGTCGTCGGATGTGGACGCACCTGCGGGTCGGCGAAGGCCGTCCGACCCTTCCGGTTCCGGCTCTCCGTCGGGCCGGGCACCGGCGTCGTCCACCCGCGCGCGCGGCGGCGGATCGGTTCCGTCGTCCGGCGAGGCGCCGGCGGAACGCTGCGCGCGCAGGCCGATCAGCAGGCCGGAGACGGACAGCACGTTGCCCAACTGCGGGCTGCCCAAAGCCGACTTGAGGGCGTCCGCGGCGTACGCCAGCGCGTCCAGGACGTCGGGCAGCACGGAGACCGTGCCGCCGCCCATGCCGCCGGGTGCGGGACGGCCGCCGGAGAAGAGACCACGGCGCGTCGCACCGCCCGCCGCGTACGTCCGTGCGGTCTGCGCGGCCAGTGAGCACTCGCCGGGCGCGGCCCACTCGGCGATCCGGACGCCCCACCGGTCGAGGAATGCGGTCGCCGTCATGACGCCTCCCGGAGCCGGATGTGCGGGATGTCGCGGGTCACGAGGCCGTTCCCTCGAACTCGATGCGGAACTCGACGAGACCGTCCGTGCTGGTGCCCTCCGCCGTGAGGGACGCCGTGGAGGCGTCGAGAGGGCCCCGGAAGGTCGTGCCGGTGGCCAGGGCGTGCGGGTAGCCGCCGGGCAGCGAGCCCAGGTCGCTCCGGCAGGCCACGACCGGACTGGACCAGTTGATGAGGTTGAGGGCGACCGCTTCCCGGGTGTGCGGGTCGGTGAGTCTGGCGTCGAGTTCGCCGCCGGACCAGTCCACGTCCCAGTAGGTCAGCAGCAGGTGCGGATCACGGGGGTTGCCCGCCAGGTCCTGGCCGCTGGTCGTGCTGACGGCGGAGGACCAGAAGGACACGGCGCCGGCCTGGGCGGGGTCGCCCGCGGCGAACAGCAGGGAGAACGGGTTGTCCTCGGTCTCGTCGCCGCCCGTGCGCGGTCGGCCCAGATCGAGCGTGCTGTTCGCCGAATAGGTCTGGCTGTCGGCGAGGCGGCGGGAGCCGTCGGCGTTGCAGTAGTCGTAGACGCGGACGGAGATGTCGGCGGTCCCGCTGTACTTCTCGCCCCAGAGCGCCGAGGCCGCCCCGTCGCCCTCCGCGAGCGGCTCCTCGTCCGGCGTGTCGGTGACCGTGTCGGCGGCTTCCGTCGTCGGCGTGTCGCTGATCGACGGCGTCGGATCGGCGGTCGCACCCGGCGAGGGCGGGCCGGAGGACGGTGGCGTGGCCGCGATCGTGCTCGCCACGGCCGCCGACGTTCCCCGGCCTTCCGGTTCCCCGTTCCCGCACGCAGTCAGCGCCGCGCACAGAACCCCCAGGCCTATTGCCGCCACCAGCCGGGGCCGGACGGATCCGGGCAGCCCGGCAACACCTGTCCTGACGGACATGACATCCCCTCCCCCACCTGAAGGCTCCCCCACGAGCCTCAGGAGGCAGGACGTTACGCTTCGCGGTCGCACCGTCACGCGATACGCGTCCTTCGTTACCTTTTCGTGCCTGCGCCCGCCCGTTCGTGCCTGCGCCCGCCCGTTCGTCGGCGCCCGGACCGGCGGCGCGGGCCTCCGGCGCCGCCCTCAGTCGGCCGGCTGGTTCAGCCGGGCCCGCTCCTTGGCGGCGCGCACCGCGGCCGTGAGGCTCTCGATGTCGTACGCGCCGTGGTGGCGGCGGCCGTTGACGAAGAACGTCGGCGTCCCCGAGACACCGCTCAGGTCGGCGGACTCGACGTCCTCGGCGACGCGCGCGGCGCCGGAGTGGAGGCGCAGGGCCTTGTGGAAGCGTTCGGTGTCGAGGCCCAGTTGCTCGGCGTACCGGAGCAGGTCGACCGCCCGCAGGGCGCCTTGGTGGTCGAGGAGCAGGTCGTGCATCTCCCAGAACGCGCCCTGCTCGGCTGCGGCCTCCGCGGCCTCGGCGGCGAGTTCGGCGTGCGGGTGCACGTCGTCGAGGGGCAGGTGGCGAAAGACGTAGCGGACGTCTCCGTAGTCGGCCAGCAGTTCCCGGATGACGGGCTCCGCGAGCCCGCAGTACGGGCATTCGAAGTCGGCGAACTCGACGACCGTCACGGGTGCGTCCAGCGGACCGCGGACATGGTCGCGGTCGACGTCGACCGGAGGGACCAGGTCGACGATCGTCGCCCCGGTGCCGAGCAGGGCACGGGAGCGCGCCTGACCCGGCAGGTGGCCGACGATCCAGGTGACCAGCCACGTCGTCGCGAAGGAACAGAGGACCGCGCTCAGTACGCCGATCTTGGCCTGAGTGAGCCGCTCTCCCGAGAAGGCGAGCGTCGCGATCAGCAGGGAGACGGTGAACCCGACCCCGGCGATGGCCCCTCCGGCGGTGGTCGCGCCCCAGCCGACCGGCGGGCGCAGATTCCCGCGGCTGAACCGGGAGACGAGCCAGGAGGCACCGACGATGCCCACGGGCTTGCCCACCACGTAGCCGGCCAGGATGCCCAGGGTGATCGGCGACGTGTACGCCTCGGCGAGCCGGCCGCCGTCGACGGTGATCCCGGCGTTGGCCAGCGCGAACAGCGGAACGATCACGTAGCTGGTCCACGGGTGATACATCCGCTGGAGCCGCTCGTTGGGGGAGATCGCCGAGGCGAGACCGAGTCGCACCGACCGTTCCAGCTCCGGCGTCGGCTGCTCGCGGAACAGCCGGAACAGCCCGCTCGCCCGCTCCAGGTCGCTGCGGCTGGCCGGGTACGCGTAGGTCAGCAGCCCCATGGCCAGTCCGATGACGACGGGGTCGACGCCGGACTTCTCCAGAGCCACCCAGGTCACGACGGCCAGCACCGCGTACACCGCGCCGCGCCGCACGTGCGCGGCACGCACCGCGAGGATCACGACGAACAGGCCGAGGGCGGTCCACAGGGCGGGCCAGTCGATGGGGCCGCTGTAGGCGACGGCGATGACGACCAGGGCCACGAAGTCGTCGACCACCGCGACGGTGAGGATGAAGACCCGCAGGCCTGTGGGCAGGCGCCCGCCGAGAAGTGCCAGCATGCCGAGTGCGAAGGCCGTGTCGGTCGACATCGCCGCGCCCCAGCCCTGCGCGGAGGACCGGCCCATGTTGAGCGCGAGGTAGATCAGGACCGGCACCAGCATGCCGGCCAGTCCGGCGATCACCGGCAGGGTGACCCGTCTGCGTTCGCGCAGTTCGCCCATGTCGAACTCGCGCCGCGCCTCCAGGCCGACGACGAAGAAGAACAGCGTCATCAGGCCGCTGTTCATCCACTCGCGCAGATCGAGAGCCACCCCTCTCGCGCCGAGGTGGACGGACAGCTCCGTCCCCCAGAACGTCTCGTAGGCACCCGGGGCGAGGTTGGCCCAGGCCATCGCGGCGAGGGCGGCGGCGAGCAGGACGGCGGCGCTGCCCGTCTCCGTGCGCAGGAAGTCGCGCAGCGGGGTGTGCATGTCCGAGCCGCACTCGGTCCGCCCGGCCAGGTGGGGCGCCGTCGGCGGCATCTTCGTCTCCCGTTCCTCCCGCTCCGTGCCTGTCGCCTACTGGTTCGGCGTGGCCGGCGTCCGGGGCGGGACGCGGTCCGAGCGGCTTGGTCGTCCATCGAGGTGAACCCTCGCCCATCGCACTCTGTTCCGGGCCGAGGCGCGCGGAGCCGCCGACAGCGCCCACACCAGCGGCGGCCCGGTGTCCACGCCCGAGCCCCGCGTGCTCTACGCCCTAGCCCCGCGTGCTCTGCTCCTGAGACCACGAGCCGGCGTCCCGGCGCCGGGTGATGTCGGGTGGGCCCACCCGACACCGCCTCGGCCCACCCGGCGCCCCGAGGAGCCGCCGAAAGCCGGTCCGCGCGGGTAAGGGCACACACATCGCGACAACCGCCGCACATGTGCGTCAACCTCGATCACGACCAGACGGTCGTCTGCTCTTTTCCGTCATGTTCCGCAGCAGGCACACGAAAACTACACAGAGCCATCACTATGTGACGCGACGAAAGCGTTGGCGACCGGCGTCTGAGGGGGGCGGCGGCGTCACGCAAGGGGGTGCGTCCGCTCCATGGGAGCAGTGCTCACCCCTGCCCGGGGAGGGAACTTCACCGCATGAAGCGGACCATTGGCTCGACCGCGCTCGGCGTGGGCGCACTCGTCGGCCCGCTCGGCTCACCGGCCGAGGCGGCGCACGCCGACACCACCGCACCGCGCATCGACCCGAGGTCGCCGGTCGTGAGTGACGGCGGCCCGTCCGACGGCGCGATCGCGTCCGAACCGGGCGCGGCCGTCGGCGTCCCCGTGCAGGGCACGACCAGCAGAGCTCCACGCACACGGGTACCCGCCGCAGTGACCGAGCAGGTGCCCTGCGCCCCGGACAACTGAACGGCGCACCGACCGAAGGTCCCGGCCGCGCACGGCGGCCGGGAAGGCCTGACCACCCCACACCTCGGCCGTGGAGCACATCCATGCACGTTCCCCACGCCGCGCGACGCCCCGGCGCGACGCGCGTCACCCTGCTCACCGAAGGCACGTACCCGCACAGTCACGGCGGCGTGAGTGTCTGGTGCGACCAACTCGTCGTCGGCATGCCCGACATGGACTTCGACGTCATCGCCGTCACCGGAACCGGACGAGAACCGATCGTCTGGGACGTGCCCGACCACGTCTCGCGTGTCGTCGGGGTCCCGATGTGGGGACCGCCGCCCGAGGGCGGTCCGCCGCGCCGGCGCCGCCGCGACCGGCTGTCCGCCGCCTACGAACAGTTCCTGACCGCTCTGCTCGATCCGTGTGCCGAGGACCGGTTCGGCACCGCCCTGTACGAGATGGCCTCCGCGGCTGCCGACGGGCATCTGAGTCACTTCCTGCGTGGCGACGGGGCCATCGCGATCCTCGCCTCCGTGTGGAACCGCCCGGGGCTCGCCGTGCGGGAGGCCCGGCCGACCCTGCACGACGCCATCACCGCCACCGCCCTGCTGGAGCACGCCCTGCGTCCGCTGGCCGCGCCGCCGCCCGAACACGGAGTGGCGCACGCCGTCAGCGGCGGCGTCGCCGTCCTTCCGGGACTGGCCGCGCTGCAACAGCACGGCGTGCCGCTGCTGTTGACGGAGCACGGGGTGTATCTGCGCGAGCGCTACCTCGGTTACCGCACCGCTCCCTACCGCTGGCCGGTCAAGGCCGTCGTGCTGGGCTTCTTCCGGCTGCTCGCCGAGGAGACCTACCGGCGGGCCGCGCTGATCACTCCGGGCAACCGCTACAACCGGCTGTGGGAGGAACAGGGCGGCGCCGACCCGGTATCCATCCGCACCGTGTACAACGGCGTGGACCCGAGCGCCTTCCCGCCGGCCGGTCCCGAGCCGGAGGAACCCACGCTCAGCTGGGCGGGCCGGGTCGACCCGATCAAGGACCTGGAGACCCTCATCCGCGCGTTCGCGCTCGTCCGGGCCCAACTCCCGGCCGCGCGGCTGAGGTTGTTCGGCGGCACCCCGCGCGGCGGCGAGGCCTACCGTGAACGGTGCGAGGCCCTGGCCGCCGAGCTCGGGCACGCGGACGCGGTCACCTTCGAGGGCCGCGTCGACGACATCAAGGACGCGTACGCGGCGGGCAACGTCGTGATGCTGTCCAGCATCAGCGAAGGATTCCCCTTCACCCTGATCGAGGCCATGTCGTGCGGGCGGGCGACCGTCTCCACGGACGTGGGCGGCGTACGGGAGGCCGTGGGCGACACCGGACTCGTCGTCCCGCCGCGCGATCCCGCCGCCATGGCCGCGGCGGCGCTGGAACTGCTCGGCGATCCCGGGCGGCGCCGCACGATGGGCGAGGGGGCCCGGCTCCGGGTGGTCGAACAGTTCACCCTGCGCCAGACAGTCGACACCTTCCGCGCGATCTATCTGGAGCTGTCGGCACTCGGCGGCTTCACCCTTCGCGACCCGTGGGAGGCCGGCACCGCCGCCGATCTCGCGCCGACGGGCGAGCAGCGGGCCGCCCTGCCGAGGAGTCTGGCCGGATGAGCGGACCGATGGCCCTCGAACCCGGCGGTGCGGAGGGCGACATGCTGTCGCTGCGGCTAGCCGGCCACCGCGCCCCGGCCTCGGCCTCGGCCTCGGCGGCGGACCACCCGGAACAGGACGCGGTCGACCGGCTCGCCGCGGAACTGGCCGACCGCATCGGCCCGGCCGTCCACCCCTACGAGGTGGCCGCGCTGCTGGAGTCGGAGGGCCTGACCGCCGAGGTGATCCAGGAGCGGTACGGGCACCCGAACCTGTTCTCCCTCGCCTCCGCGCTGTACGAGCGGGTGCCGCGCACCTTTCCCGAGCCCGCGACGCCACCCGACCCGTGGCGGCCGGACCATGTGCGCTGTGCCCTGCGCGGTGTGCTGTTCGCCCTGCCGGGACTCGCCTATCTGCTCACCGCCCGGCTGTGGCACGCCGCGCGCGACATCGACGTCCTGGTCGTGGCGGGGCTGGTGTCGTGGGCCTGGGGCCAGGCGCTCGGGCACCGGGCCTACCTGCGGATGGCCGCGGGACGGCGCGAGGCGGGACTTACGCTCCGGGCCGGCGCGCCGCTGGGCGCCGCCGTGGCGACGGCCGCGGGGGCCCCGTTCGCCGGCACCGGCACGGCGGTGGCCGTGGCCATCGCGCAGTCGGTGTACCTCGCGGCGGCCGGGGTCCTGCTGGTGCTGGGCGGAGAACGGTTGCTGCTGGCCGCACTGGCCCCGGTGGTCGCCGGATCGGTGGTGCTGCCGTGGTGGGAGCCGGGCACCGTGCTCCGTGTCGCCCTGCCGCTGCTGTCCGTGGTGGGCACAGTCGGCGCGGCGGGCCGGGTGCTGCGGGCCGCCCTGTCGGCCGCGCCCGCGCCGGGCGCCGTCCGGCCCCCGCTGCTGCCCTCCCTGCCGTACGGGCTGTTCGGCCTGGCCGCCGGGGTGCTGGTCCTGCTGGAGGGGCGGCAGCACCCGTACGCCGTGATCGTGCTGACGGTCAGCATGGGGCCCGCCGAGTGGCTGCTGTACCGGTACCGGGGGATGTCGGTCGCGGCACTGCGGGCGACCGCGACACCGGCCGCCTTCCTGTTCCGGTCCACCGGTGTGCTCGCTCTGTGCCTGTGCGCCTATCTGCTGCCGCTGCTGCCCGCGGCGCTGCTGACCGATGCCGAGCCGATACCCCTGCTGCTGCTCGCGGCGACGCTGTGGACCGCGCTGCTCCTCCAGGCATTCGGGGCCGCATGGCCGCCCGCCGGGGTGTGCCTGGCCGCCGCGGCCGGTGCAACGGCGACAACCCTGTCGTACCTGCCGAAGGGCCCGGGACCGCTGTCGCTGTGCTGCGGCGCCGCCGCGCTGTGTCTCACGGCATGTGTGCTGCGGCTGCTGGGCCGGCCCGCACCGCACTGCTGAAGGCTCCCCGCCCCGTCCGACTTCTCATCCCGTCCGCTGTGTCGCACGGGTCGCACCCGGCATCCCGCCGGGACGACCGGACACGACCGCGGCCGTCGCGGGACGCCCGCGACACCGTCGCCAGACGCGGACACCACCTGCGCAACCCGACCGGAAGGACCATGAGTTGACCACCGCACCACTCGCCGCCGTCACCGGAGCCGAAGGCTTCATCGGTTCCCACCTCACCGAGGCGCTGGTCGCCTCCGGGTGCCGGGTGAGGGCCATGGCGCAGTACAACTCCTTCTCCTCCTACGGCTGGCTGGAGACGCTGCACCCCGACGTCCTCGACCAGGTCGAGATCGTCCTCGGCGACGTCCGCGACCCCGGCTCGGTCCGGGGTCTGGTCGAAGGCGCCGACTGCGTCTACCACTTGGCCGCCCTCATCGCCATCCCGTACTCCTACCGGGCACCGCACAGCTACGTGGACACCAACGTCACCGGCACGCTCAACGTGCTGGAGGCGGTGCGCGCGCTGGGCACGCCCCGGCTGGTGCACACCTCCACCAGCGAGACCTACGGCACCGCCCGGACCGTGCCGATCACCGAGGACCACCCCATCAACACACAGTCCCCTTACGCGGCTTCGAAGGCCGGCGGGGACCGGCTGGCCGACAGCTATCACGCGAGCTTCGACACCCCCGTGGTCACGCTGCGGCCGTTCAACACGTTCGGCCCGCGCCAGTCCATGCGGGCCGTCATTCCGAGCGTCATCGGCCAGGTCGCGGCGGGCGAACGCATCCTCACCCTCGGCGATCTGCGCCCGACCCGCGACTTCACCTACGTCAAGGACACCGCGCAGGCGTTCCTCGCGGTGGGCACCGCGCCCGCCGACCGGGTCGTCGGCAGGACCTTCAACGCCGGTACCGGCGGCGAGATCTCGGTCGGCGACCTGGTCGCGCTGATCGGCAAGGTGATGGACACCGCCCTCGACGTACGGGAGGACTCCCGGCGCATCCGGCCCGCCAACTCCGAGGTGATGCGGCTGGTCGCCGACGCGTCCCGGCTCACCGCGGCCACCAGCTGGAGTCCGGCCCACGATCTCGAACAAGGCCTGGTCCACACCGTGGAGTTCTTCCGTGACCCGGCCAACCTCGCCCGCTACAAGACCGGCATCTACAACATCTGACCGGCCGGTACGTCCACGAAGGAGGAGTCCCATGCACGCAGTGATCCTGGCGGGAGGCAAGGGCGTCCGGCTGCGGCCCTACACCACCGCACTGCCCAAGCCGCTCGTGCCCATCGGCGATCAGCACGCCATCCTGGAGATCGTGCTGCGCCAGCTCGCCACGGCCGGTTTCACCGGCTGCACCATCGCCATCGGCCACCTTGGCGAGATCATCCGGGCCTACGTCGGCGACGGCTCCCAGTGGGGCATGGCCGTCGACTACGCCACCGAGGAGAGCCCGCTCGGCACGATGGGCCCCCTGCTCACCATGCGCGAGCGCCTGCCGGAGTCGTTCCTCGTGATGAACGGCGACGTGCTCACCGACCTCGACTACGCCGACGTCCTGGGGCAGCACCGCGTCTCCGGTGCGCCGCTGACGATCGCCACGTACGCGCGCAAGGTGCTCATCGACTTCGGAGTCCTGACCACCGACGCGCGCAAGGTCGTCGCCTTCACGGAGAAACCGAGCATGGACTACCGCGTCTCCATGGGCGTGTACGGGTTGACCCGGTCGACGCTCGACGGCTACACCCCGGGACTGCCGCTCGGCTTCGACGAGTTGGTGCTCGATCTGCTGCGGATCCAGAACCCTCCGCACGCCTACGAGTTCGACGGCTACTGGCTCGACATCGGCCGCCCCGACGACTACGACCGGGCCAACGCCGAGTTCACCACCCGCAAGTCACTGCTGCTCAAGGGAGCCTGACCACCGTATGCGCATTCTCGTCCTGGGCCTCACCGGCTATCTGGGCGGTCACGTCGCCGACCACCTGCGCGCCCTTCCGGGCGTGCGGGTGCTCGGCGGCGGCCGCTCGGCCGCCGCCGAGGTCGGCATCGACCTCGCCACCGACCGTACGGACCAGGTGGCGAAGGTCCTCGCGTCGGCGGCGCCCGACGCGGTCGTCAACTGCGCGGGAGCGACCGGTGGCGACGCCGTGACGCTGGCCGAGGTCAACTCCCGCGGCCCCGCCGTGCTGTGCGCGGCCCTGCGCGACGCCGCTCCCACGGCACGCCTCGTCCATCTCGGCTCGGCCGCCGAGTACGGTCCCGGCACCCGGGACGTCACTGTCGCGGAGTCGGCCGCCACGCGCCCCGTGACGCCGTACGGGGCCACCAAGCTCGCCGGAACCGTCACGGTGTCCGCTTCAGGTCTCGACGCGGTGGTCCTTCGCGTGGGCAACCCGGTGGGGCCCGGCGCCCCGCCCGCGGGGCTGCCCGGCCGGATCGCCGGGCTGCTGCGCGAGGCCGGCGGGGACCCGGACGCGGTGATCCGGCTGGGTGACCTGTCCGCGCACCGCGACTTCGTGGACGTACGGGACGTGGCGCGGGCGGCGGCCCGGGCCGCGACGGCGCCCGCTCCGCTGCCCCGCGTGCTCAACATCGGCGGCGGGCAGGCCGTTCCGGTGCGCGACCTGGTGCGGGCACTGGCCGGGATCTCCGGGTTCCGGGGGCGCATCGAGGAGAAGGGCGGCGGGTCCGTGCGCTCGGGGGACGTGTCGTGGCAGTGCTCCGACATCGCCTCCGCCGCCGACGCCCTCGACTGGTGGCCTACGTACTCGCTCGACGAGTCGCTGTCCGCACTGTGGGCCGCGGTCACGGAACCTGCCGGCCAGGAGCGGGAGGGCAACCGCACACCATGAGCCTGCTGATCCCGCTGTACGTCCATCCGGGCGAGGACCCGGCCGCCTGGCACCGTCTGATCACCGCGGCGGACCGGACGTACGCGGTGATCCTCAACCCCGCCGACGGCCCGGGTCCGAGCCCCGACCCGGCGTTCACCGCGGCAGCCGGCGCGCTGCGGGACTCGGGGGCCCGGCTGCTCGGCTACGTGGACACCGACTACGGCGCCAGGGAACCGGACGAGGTCGCGGACGACGTCGCCCGGCACCGGGAGTGGTACGCGACGGACGGCTGCTTCCTCGACCGGGTGCCGTCGGGCCGGGCCGAACTGTCCACCGTCAGAAGGCTGGTACGGACGGCACGGCGGCTCGGTGCGGCTCCCGTCGTCCTCAATCCGGGCGTCCACCCGGCACCGGGGTACGCGCGCCTCGCGGATCTGGTCGTCACGTTCGAGGGCCACTGGTCCACGTACGTCTCGGCGTTCAGCAGACCGGAGTGGACCTCGCGCCATCCGGCCGACCACTTCTGCCATCTCGTGTACGGCGTGCCCGAGGCCCTCGTGCCGCTGGCCGTCCGCACCGCCCGTGACCGGGGCGCGGCGGTCTGCGGACCGGTCACGGGCGAACTGCCCAATCCCTGGTCGCGGTTGACGCCCGCGCTGGACCGGCCACCGGGCTGAGATCGGCGCTTCGGGTCGCCGCCCGGACGGGACGGCCGTGTCGCCGGGGTGCGAGCCCGGCGACACGGCAGCCGACCGCGGTCGATGCCGGGAGGCGGATCTTCGATACGGCAACACCAGTGCCCGGCAAGGCCGGTTGGCTCGGTGAGGTGGCAACTCCCGTGGCTGGAACGGGAGAAGTCAGAAGTACGCGGCTTTTACCCGTACCTGATGGCATGCCCTGGTCAAATCTGCGACGCTTCCCGCAGTCGTCGCCCCGCCTGCGGGGAGGCGCGGAAGAACTCCCCAGCAATCACGCAACCGTCAGGCACAAGCCCCTGACCGTCCACGGCACACCCAGCCGTCCGGGCGGCACCGAGCAGGCCGCGATCCCGGCCGCCTCAAAGGAGTTTCGCGTGAGACCAACCCCCCGCAAGGCCATCACCGCGAGCGCACTCGCCGTCACGGCGCTGGCCGCCCTGTCGCTCCCGGGCACACCGGCGGCCGCCGCGCCGCCCGCAGCCCCCGTGGCCGCCGCCTGCACCCCGACGCAGGTGGTCGCCAACGGCGGCTTCGAGAGCGGCACTTCACCCTGGACCCAGTCGTCGACCAGGGTGATCACCAACCGCGCCGGCCAGACCGCCCACGGCGGCTCCAGCTTCGCCTGGCTCGGCGGCGTCGGCAGCACCCACACCGACACCCTCTCGCAGAGCGTCACCGTCCCGTCCGGCTGCAGCAGCGCCACCCTCACCTTCTGGCTGCACATCGACACCGCCGAGACGACGTCGTCCATCGCGTACGACAAGCTGACGGCGAAGATCGGCAGCACCACGCTGGCGACCTACTCGAACCTCGACAAGAACACCGGTTACGCGCAGAAGTCGTTCGACGTGTCGGCGTTCGCCGGCCAGACCGTGACCCTCGCGTTCACCGGCACCGAGGACTCCAGCCTCCAGTCCAGCTTCGTCGTCGACGACGTCGCGCTCGACACCTCGGGCGGTACGACCCCGCCGGCCGACTCCACCCGCACCCCGGCCGCCCCCTCGTACACCGTCGACCTGAGCAGCGACACGAGCGGCACGGTCTGGTCGGGCCACGAGAGCGCCACCTTCACCAACGCCTCCTCCACTGCGCTGAGCGAGGTCTACCTGAGGCTGTGGGACAACTACCACGGCACCTGCTCGGCCATGCCGATCAAGGTCAGCAATGTCACCGGCGGCACCGCGGGCGCCCTGTCGGTCGGCTGCACCGCCCTGAAGATAGACCTGCCCGGCCCGCTGGCGCAGGGCCAGAGCGCCACGATCGGCTTCGACCTGGGCATCACGGTCCCCAGTGGCGCCGACCGGTTCGGCCACGACGGCGCGTTCAGCTTCATCGGCAACGCCCTGCCCGTCCTCGCCGTCAAGGACGGCGCGGGCTGGCACCTGGACCCGTACACGAACAACGGCGAGTCGTTCTACTCCCTGGCCGCCGACTTCAAGGTGACCCTCGACCACCCGAGCACCCTGCTGGTCCCGGCGACCGGCACCTCGGTCGACACCCCCGGCTCCAGCGGACGCACGGTCACCACGGCCACCGCCTCCAAGGTGCGCGACTTCGCCTGGGCGGCGGGCCCCTTCAGCAAGATCTCCGGCACCTCCACCGCCGGCACCCGCGTCAACGTCTACTCCGTCTCGGCCATCAGCTCCGCCGACGCGCAGTCGATGCTCACCACGGCGAAGTCCGCGGTGGACGCCCACGCCTCGCGGTTCGGCGCCTACCCCTACGGCGAGCTGGACGCGGTGATCGACAACAACTACTGGTTCGGCGGCATGGAGTACCCGGGCTTCGTCCTCGACCTGGTCAGCACCACGGCGCTGACCCATGAGATCGGCCACCAGTGGTGGTACGGGATCGTCGGCGACGACGAGTACACCAGTCCCTGGCTCGACGAGGCGTTCACCGACTACGCCACCGATCTGGCCCTGAACAAGACCGGCACCAACTGCTGGAACAACGTCTCCTGGGCCTCCTCGGCGGAGAAGATCACCAACTCGATGGCGTACTGGGACGCCCACTCGTCCCGCTATTCCACCGTCGTCTACGGGTACGGGAAGTGCGCCCTGCACGACCTGCGGCGCCTCATCGGCGACACGGCCATGACCAAGCTGCTGAAGGACTACGCCACCGCGCACTGGTACGGCGTCTCGACCACGGCCGAGTTCAAGGCGGCCGCCCAGGCGGCCACCAGCACGGACCTGACCTCCTTCTGGAGCACGCACCGCATCGACGGCTGACGCCGCACCGGCTCGCCGCGGTGGGCGCTCCCGGCGCCACCGCGGCGAGCCGACGCCGCGCGGCGTCCTGCCGCGTGCCGTCACGGATCGCGGCCGTCCCCGCACACCACGCGCCCGCCCGGGCGAGCCCGGCACCCATGGCCTCGTCCACCCGTTTGCCCGCCGACCGGAATGCGCTCCCCGGCCGAATGGTGGAGCGTGGTGGGTGAGGAGGAGCGCTATGGCCGGGAGGGCCGGGTCGGGGCGGCGGGACGGGAAGCAGGGCTGGCTGCGTGGCTCGCCGCCTCCGCGTTGGGTGCGGGCGCTGCCGCCGGGCCTGCTGGTGGCGATCTGCGCGACCGAGCTCGGGATCGACCATCCGCTCGACATCGGCTTTCTGCTCGGCGTCATCCCGACCATGGCCGTGCTCTCCTACGGCCCCCTGGCCACGGCTCTCTTCGGAACCGCCGTCGTGCTGCTGCTCAACGTCCCCGCCCTGGGACTGAACCGACCGGGCAACACCGATCTGCTGACCATCACCTTCATCGCCGTGCTCAGCGTGTTCGTGTCCCTGGTGCGCACTCGCCGGGACGCCCAGCTGGTCACGGTGCGGAGCGTCGCCGAAGCCGCCCAGCTCGCCGTCCTGCCACCGCTCGCCGAGCGGGTCGGGACGGTGCGCTGCTCCGGTCTGTACCGGGCGGCGCAGAGCGAGACGCTGGTCGGCGGCGACTTCTTCGACGTGCGGGCGGGGCCCTTCGGTGTGCGGGCCCTGATGGGCGACGTGCAGGGGCACGGGCTGTCGGCGGTGGGCACCGTCGCCTCGCTGCTCGGGGCGTTCCGGGAGACCGTGCTCGACCAGCGGGACCTCAAGGCCACCGCGGCGCGCCTCGAACGCAGACTGGTGGTGGACTCGGCGGGCGACCATCCCGCCGAGATGTTCGCCACCGCTCTGCTCCTGGACTTTCCGCCGGGGACCGGTGCGGTCCGGCTGGTGTCCTGCGGACATCCGTACCCCCTGCTGCTGCGCGGCACGAAGGCGTTCGAACTCGAACTCGAAACGGGGGCGCCCCTCGGTGCGGGGCTGTTCGACATCGCTCCGCCGGAGACCCGCACCGTCCGTCTGGAGCCCGGTGACCGGCTGTTCCTGGCGTCCGACGGCGTGTCCGAGAGCCGGGACAGGAACGGGACGTTCTACCCCCTGGTCGACCGGCTGACCGCCCTCGCCGAGCAGTCGCCGGCCTCGCTGGTCGACAGCGTCTGGGAGGACCTCACCCGGTTCTGTCCCTCGATCCGCGACGACGTCACCATGCTGCTCCTGGAACCGGGCGAGGAGGAGACGAACCGTACCGACTAGTGCGCAGGGTCAGGACGCGGTGCTCGCCGCGATGTCCAGGGCCGCGATGTGGCCGAAGGTCATCGCGGGACCGATCGTCGAGCCCGCGCCCGCGTAGCTGTGCCCCATGACCGCCGCGCTGGCGTTCCCCGCCGCGTAGAGGCCGCGGATCACCGAGCCGTCCGGGCGCAGCACGCGCGCCCGGGCGTCCGTACGCAGGCCGCCCTTGGTGCCCAGGTCGCCCGGGACGATCCGGAAGGCGTGGAAGGGGGCGAGCCAGAGCGGGGCCAGACAGGAGTCGGGGAGGATCGCCGGGTCCGTGTAGTAGTGGTCGTAGACACTGTCGCCGCGGTGGAAATCGGGGTCCCGCCCGCTCAGGGCGAGGCCGTTGAAGCGGCTGACCGTGGCGCGCAGGGCCGCCGCGGGCACGTGTATGGCCGCTGCGAGGGCGTCGAGCGTCCAGGCCTTGTACGCGGCGCCCGAGGTGTACCAGGCCTCGGGGAACGCGAAGGTCGGCGCGACGTCCTTGAACAGGTACCGGTTGCGGTAGTTCTGGTCGACGATCAGCCAGGCCGGGATGTCGGGCGCGGTCGCGTTCCGTGCGTACATGGTGTGCACGACATCGCTGTAGGGTGCGGCCTCGTTCACGAAGCGGGCACCGGCCGCGTCGACCAGCAGGCCGCCGGGGAGGGTGCGCTCGGCGAGGCAGAAGTAGGGCTGGTCGGGCAGCGGGATCGCCGGCCCCCACCAGGCGTCGTCCATCAGGTCGAGCGCCGCGCCCGCCCGCTCCCCCGCCCTGATCCCGTCGCCGGTGTTCTCCTTGGCGCCGACCGTCCACTCGGTGCCGATGGGCTGTTGCTGGTACCGGGCACGCATGGCCGCGTTGTGCTCGAAGCCGCCGGAACCGACGATCACCCCGCGCCGGGCGCGGACCAGGCCCGGAGTTCCGTTCCGGGTGACCACCGCGCCGGTGACGGCACCGTCCTCCGTGTACAGGTCGGTGAGCGGGCTGTTCAGCCACACCGGGACCTGGGCGGAGAGCAGACCGGCGCGCAGGCCGGCCGCCAGCGACTGGCCCATCGTCAGGGGTTTCTGGCCGAGGAGGGCCGCCTTGGTGCCGCGGGCCAGGCATTCGGCGGCCACCGCCGCGCCCTTCGCGCTCACGGCGGCGAGGGTGAGCCACTTGTAGTCCGCGCTGAAGACGACCATGCCGGCCGGGACCGGCATGTACGGCGGGTTCAGGTGCGCGAGTTCGGCGCCCAGGACGGTGCCGTCGAGCTGGTCCGGCTCCATCGACCGGCCGCGGGGCAGCCCACCGGGGAGCTCCGGGTAGTAGTCGCTGTAGCCCTCCATCCAGCGGAAGCGGAGCGGGCTGTTCGCCATGACGAAGGAGATCATGGCGGGTCCGTGGTCCAGGAAGGCCTGCCGGCGCTCGGCGGACACCTCGGGGCCCACCACGGCCGCGAGGTAGGAGGCGGCCTTCTCGGGGGTGTCCGGGACTCCGGCGGCGAGGACGACCGGGTTGTTCGGGATCCAGATCCCCGCTCCGGACCGTGCCGCCGAGCCGCCGAAGGTGGGGGCCTTCTCCACGACCACGCAGCTGAGCCCCTGACGGGCGGCTGTCAGCGCGGCGGTCATGCCCGCCGCCCCGGAGCCGATCACCACGACGTCGAAGGTGCCGAGCGGGGGGAGGTCGGCCGCCGCGGCGGTGCCCGGCAGGCCCGCCGCGAGCGCGAGCCCGGCACCCGTCGCGGCGCCGAGCACATGGCGCCGTGAGGGCCCGGGTGCTGGGGAGGGTGCGGTGGTACGTCCGACGGGTTCCGCGCTCAGGGACATGGCAGGGCACTCCAGCAGGGCGAGGGAACGTGGGGGCGTGCGGGTGCTCCGGGAGGCAGCGGGGCGCCTGCCGTCACGGTTTCTGATGCGGAGTCAGGAATGTCGCGCGAGGGTCTTGTGAAGTCAAGGGGCACGGACACCGGCACCCTAATGCCCCAAGATCGGACACAAGTTACCAACCGGTATGTAGTGACTTGACAAGCAAGTAACAGTAGAACGTGTTCTCACTCATCGAGAGTGAGGAGCGTCACATGAGTGACACTGTCCAGTACAACAACGAATCCAGGGGTGTTTCGCGGCGAAGATTCATTGCTGGAACTGGTTCTATTCTTGGAGCGATGACGCTCGCGGGACATGCCGCGGCGGCACCACAGAGGTCGCTCACCGCCGCCGGTCCGATCCCCACAGGAGCCCACGTCCCCGTCCTGGTGATCGGCACCGGATACGGCGGATCCGTCACGGCGCTGCGCCTCGCCCAGGCCGGTGTCGACGTACAGATGGTCGAGATGGGCATGGCCTGGGACACCCCGGGCTCGGACGGCAAGATCTTCGCCAACACGACCAGCCCGGACTACCGGTCCTTCTGGCTGCGGACCAGGACGAAGCAGCCCATCAGCAATTTCCTCGGCTTCCCGATCGACAAGAACGTGCCCCGCTACACCGGGATCCTGGACGCCGAGG
This sequence comes from Streptomyces siamensis, assembly GCF_039543605.1. Taxonomy (NCBI): domain Bacteria; kingdom Bacillati; phylum Actinomycetota; class Actinomycetes; order Kitasatosporales; family Streptomycetaceae; genus Streptomyces; species Streptomyces siamensis. The sequence goes on from NZ_BAABKB010000004.1 coordinate 348,624, forward strand.
AGATGGGCGGGATCATCGTCTACCAGGGCCGCGGCGTCGGCGGCGGTTCGCTCGTCAACGGTGGCATGGCCGTCACCCCCAAGCGGGAGAACTTCGGCGCCGTGCTCCCGTCGGTGAACGCCGACGAGATGTACGCGACGTACTACCCGCGCGCCAACGCCGGTCTCGGCGTGGGCACCGTCGACCCGACGTGGTTCGACAGCGCGGACTGCTACCAGTACGCGCGGGTCGGCCGTAAGCAGGCCCAGCGCTCCGGCTTCCCGTTCGTCTTCGTGCCCGACGTGTACGACTGGGACTACATGGAACAGGAGGCTGCCGGATCCGTCCCCAAGTCGGCCCTGGCCGGCGAGATCCTGTACGGCAACAACTACGGCAAGAAGTCGCTGCAGAAGACCTACCTCGCCCAGGCCGCGGCCACCGGGCGGGTCACGGTCTCACCCCTGCACAAGGTCACCTCGGTCGCCCCGGCGTCCGGCGGCGGCTACACGGTCCTGATCGACCAGATCAACACCACCGGGGACACCACGGCCACCAAGACCGTGACCGCGGACCGGGTGTTCTTCGCTGCCGGCAGCGTCGGCACGAGCAAGCTGCTGGTCAAGCTGAAGGCCACCGGCGCACTGCCCGGACTGAACGACCAGATCGGCAAGGGCTGGGGCGACAACGGCAACGTCATGTGCGGTCGCGCCAACCACCTGTGGGACCCGACCGGCGCGCTCCAGGCCAGCATTCCGTGCGGCGGGATCGACAACTGGACCGCAGGGGGCGCGTTCGCGGAGGTCGCACCGCTGCCCACCGGCATCGAGACCTTCGCGTCGTTCTACCTGTCCATCACCAAGAACCCGAACCGCGCCGAGTTCTCCTGGAACGCCGGCACGGGCACCGTCGGCCTGAACTGGCAGACCGCCTGGAAGCAGCCGTCCATCGACATGGCCAAGTCGATCTTCGACAAGATCAACGCGAAGGAGGGGACGATCTACCGCACCGATCTCTTCGGCACGTACAAGATCTGGGGCGACCACCTCACGTACCACCCGCTGGGCGGCGCGGTCCTCGACAAGGCCACCGACAACTACGGCCGTCTGCACGGCCATCCGGGCCTGTACGTCATCGACGGCGCGCTCATCCCGGGCAACACCAGCGTCAACCCGTTCGTCACCATCACGGCGCTCGCCGAACGCAACATCGAGAAGATCATCGCCACCGACCTGTAGCGGTGACCGGGCCGGCAGAGCGGCCCGGACCCGTCAGTGGGTGGGCAGCACGCACACGGCGTCCAGGCCCAGCACATGGTTGAGCCGGCCGAACGCCAGCCAGGAGCCGATGCTCATGCTCAGCTCCACGATCTCGTGCTGGCTGTAATGCGCGGTCATCCGAGTCCAGAACTCGTCGTCCAGACCGTGGTGATCCAGTGCGTACCGCTCGGCGTACTCCGCGGCCAGCCGGGTGCGGTCGTCGAAGGCGTCGGTGGTACGCCACTGGGTCACCGCGTCGGCGAACTCCTCCTCGACCTTCTGCCCGTCCCGCTCGGTACGCCAGTCGAGACAGAACAGACACCCGTTGATCTGTGCCATGCGCAGCCGCGCCGCCTCGAACTCGCGCAGCCCCAGGGTCGTGTGCTCGTACACCGACAGCGAGAAGTTCGCGGCGGCCATACCGATGCCGGGGACCATCTCGCCCCACACGTAGCCGATCGGTTCCTGGCCCTCGGGAATGTCGATGTGCATGGTCGTGGTCACTTCCTTCCGAGTCGGCCGACTGCGGGACGCAGCGGGACGTCGAGTGCGTCGTAGAGTCCGGGTTCCGCGTCCACCAGCCAGTCGATGGCGCCCACCAGCCGTCCCACGGCGGTGGCATTGCCGCCGGCGGAGCGGTTGTCGCCCTCGTCGGTGGCCTCGACGGTCACCTGGATGCGCGGCCGGCCCTCGATGATCACGCGATGGGCGCCGTCGCCGTCGGGCGGCACCGGCCAGTCCGGTGCGCAGGACGGATGGATGCGGGTGACGTGCTCGACGACGATCCTCGGTTCTCCCCCGACGATCCCTTGGACCTCGAACCGCACCGCACCCTGGGTGCCCGCCTCGAACTCGCCCATCGTCCGGGTGCGCACGGTGTCGGTGAGCGCGCGCCGGTCCGTGGTCTCCCGGATGTCGTCGAGTTCGACGCCGAGCGCCCGGGCCATCAGCCGAATCTGCCCGCCCCACACCATGGTGGGAACGGACGGCGCGAGCATCAGCGGCTCGTAGTCCATCGGGTGCCCCATGCCGATGAGCTGACGGACGGAATCCTCCTGGTCGTACGTCGAGTAGTCGAAGATCTCCTGGCAGCGGACGGCGTCCACCGTGGTGCCGAGTCCGCTGATCAGCAGGGGCAGGACGTCGTTGCCCCACCCGGGATCGACACCGGAGACGAAGAGGGAGCCGCCGCCCTCGGCGACGGCGGCGAGCATCGGGTCCCGGAACTCCGGCGGAGCGTTGCGCTGGTCGTAGAGCGGATAGAGGGCCGGGGTGACGACCACCGCCCCGGCGCGGATCGCCCTGCCGATGTCGGCGAGGGCCTCGTCGGGACGGATGTCGCCGGTAGCCGCGTACACCACGGCCCCCGGTGAGCCGGCCAGGACGGCGTCGACGTCATCGGTCGCCGCGATCCCCAGACCGTGGTCGAGCCCGGCGAGTTCGCCCGCGTCGCGGCCGACCTTGCCGGGGTTGTGGACGAGCACCGCGGCGAGTTTCAGAGCCGGGTGCGCCTCGACGGCGCGGATGGCCGCGCGGCCGACATTTCCGGTACCCCACACCACCGTGGAAATCATGCGCGGAGGGTAGCCACAGGACCTCGAGGTTCATAGAGCCGTGAGCGGTGAATTGTCCCGGGCTGTGCGCCGCCGACGCGTTCGGGCCGTGCGCCGGTCGTCCCGGCGGCTCGGCGGCGGTTCTAAGCTCGGCGTATGGCCAAGTACTTCGACGTGCACCCGGAGAACCCGCAACGGCGCATCATCGGCCAGGTGGCCGAGACCGTCCGTTCCGGAGGGCTCATCGTCTATCCGACGGACTCCTGCTTCGCGCTCGGGTGCCAGCTCGGCAACCGCGAGGGGATCGACCGCATCCGCTCGATCCGCCGGCTCGACGAGCGTCACCACTTCACCCTGATGTGCCAGGACTTCGCGCAACTGGGCCACTTCGTACGCCTCGACAACACCACGTTCCGCACCATCAAGGCGGCGACTCCGGGCAGTTACACGTTCATCCTCCCGGCGACGAAGGAGGCGCCGCGCCGGATGCTGCACCCGAAGAAACGGACGGTCGGGGTCAGGATTCCCGACCATGTCGTCGCCCAGGCGATTCTCGCCGAGCTCGGCGAGCCGCTGCTGTCGAGCACCCTGCTCCTGCCGGACGAGGAGAAGCCCCTCACCCAGGGCTGGGAGATCAAGGAGGAGCTCGACCACGTGGTGGACGCGGTCATCGACTCCGGGGACTGCGGCACCGAACCGACGACCGTGATCGACTTCTCCGGCGGGGAGCCGGAGATCGTCCGCCTGGGTGCGGGGGACCCCTCCCGCTTCGAGTGAACCTCAGGGCATGCCAGTGACGCCGCCCCTGCCTCCGCTCCCCCGGCCGGCACGCTCCGGCCGACACGACGGAGCCGCGGCGTGGGCCGTCCTCACGGAGGACCCACGCCGCGGCGGACGCGCGGTGGTTCAGGCCGTGCCGGTCAGCTGGTCGTCAGGGCGGTGTCGTCGACGACGAAGCTGGTCTGCAGGGAGGAGTCCTCGACACCGCTGAACTTCAGCGTGACGGTGGAGCCGGCGAGCGAGGACAGGTCGAAGGTCTTCAGGGAGTACCCCGAGGCCTTGTTGAGGTTGGAGTAGGTCGCCAGCGTCTTCGACCCGGCAGTGACCGTCAGCTTGTCGTACTGGGTGCTGGTCGTGGTCTCCGCGGAGTCGATGTGCAGGTAGAAGGTGAGCGTGGCCTTGCAGCCGCTCGGGATGGTCACCGACTGGGACAGCGTGTCGGTGTTGGTGGTGCCGTAGCCGTCCAGCCAGGCCTTGTAGGAACCGCCGTGCGCCGCCTGGCTGCTGGAGTTGGTGATGACGCCGCTGGTCGCGGTCCAGGTGGTGTTGCCGGACTCGAAGCCGGGGTTGCCGAGCAGCTGCGTCGAGGTGCAGGTGCCGCCGCCCGAGGAGCTGACGGTCCAGGTGAAGGACGCGGTGCCGGTGGCGCCCGTGCTGTCGGTCACCGTGACGGTCGTGCTGTACGTGCCCGCCGTGGTGGGAGTGCCGGAGATGACGCCGGTGGAGCTGTTGATGGACAGCCCGGTGGGCAGACCGGACGCGGCGTACGACAGTGCGCCACTGTTGGTGCTGCTGGCCGAGATCTGCAGGCTCACCGCGGTTCCGACGGTGGCGGACTGGCTGCCCGGGTTGGTGACCGTCACGCCCGAGGACGGCGGTGTGATGTGGCTGCCCACGTTGATGCCCGCGAAGGCGTTGCCCACACCGGCGTACTGGGTGGAGTTGGTGCCGTACAGCGCGGCGGCGGCGTTGAGCGCCGCGGTCCGGGCGCCCGCGTAGTTGGTGCTGGACGTCATGTACGTCGTCAGCGCCTTGTACCAGATCTGCAGCGCCGCGGCCCGGCCGATGCCCGTGACGGCGACACCGTCGGACGTCGGCGAGTTGTAGGTGACGCCGTTGATGACCTTGGTGCCACTGCCCTCGGAGAGCAGGTAGAACATGTGGTTCGCCGGGCCCGAGGAGTAGTGCACGTCGAGGTTGCCGACACCGGAGTACCAGCTGTCGGCGGAGCCGCCGTCCTTGCTGGGCTTGTCCATGTAGCGCAGCGGGGTGCCGTCGCCGTTGATGTCGATCTTCTCGCCGATGAGGTAGTCACCGACGTCGCTGCTGTTGTTGGAGTAGAACTCCACGCCGGTGCCGAAGATGTCGGAGGTCGCCTCGTTCAGGCCGCCGGACTCGCCGGAGTACTCCAGGCCCGCGGTGTTGGAGGTGACGCCGTGGCTCATCTCGTGGCCGGCCACGTCGAGCGAGGTGAGGGCGTGGGTGCCGCCCGATCCGTCGCCGTAGGTCATGCAGAAGCAGTCGTCGTCCCAGAAGGCGTTCACGTACGCCGTGCTGTAGTGGACCCGTGAGTAGGCCGCGACCCCGTCGTTCTTGATGCCGCTGCGGCCGAAGGTGTTCTTGTAGAAGTCCCAGGTCATCTGGGCGCCGTAGGCGGCGTCGGCTCCGGCGGTCTGGGTGTTGGAGCCGGACCCGGTGCCCCAGGTGTCGTCGGCGTCCGTCATGAGCGTGCCGGTGCCGGAGGTGCCGTTGTTGAGGCTGTACGTCTTGTGCCCGCCACGCGTGCCGTCGGTCAGCTGGTACGTCGACCCGGACAGGGTGGTGTTCAGGGTCACCGTGCCGCTGTACTGCGTGTTGCCGGTGCCGGTCTGGACGCCCTCGTAGCGGTGGAGCTCCTTGCCGGTGGTGGCGTCGGTCACGACGTGCAGTTTGCTCGGAGTGCCGTCGTCCTGGAAGCCGCTGACGACGGTCTCCCAGGCGAGCCGCGGGGTGCCGGTGCCGGCCCAGATCACCTTGCGGGCGCTGTCGGCGGCGGGCTTGTGCGCGTCGAGGGCCTTGGCGGCCTTCAGCGCCTTGCCGGCGGCGGCCGACTTGGTGACCTTCGCCGTGGTGGAGGCGACCTTGATGGCGCGCTTGTTGTTGAAGGTGGTGCTCACCGTGCCGGAGGCCAGGGAGGCGGGCGGGGTGTGGACGACGAGGTCGCCGCCCAGCACCGGCAGGCCGGCGTAGGTGCGTTCGTAGCGGGTGTGGAGGGTGCCGTCCTTGTCCTTGACGACGTCCTTGACGACCAGTTTCTCCTTGGCGCCGAGGCCGAGGGAGTCGGCGGTCGCCGCGGTCCGCTGCGTTGCGTTCTTCAACAGCGCGGTGTGCTGGGCCGGGGTGAGTGCGGCTTCCAGTGCCCCGGTGCGCAGGGGGCTGGTGTGGGGGGCGGGCTTGGCGGCTGCCGGGACCGTCTGTATGCCGACGGCCAGGAAAGCGGCGGTGGCCACCAGGGCTCCGGCCGCGGTCGCCTGACGGGGGATACGTCTCACTCGTACTCCTACTGCTTCGGCCGCGTAGGGGCGGCCGCTGACAGCCCGGGCAGACGGGGTTGTGCTGTCCGGGACGAGCTGAGCTGGGGCGTGCGGGAACGCGACCGTGGGCAGACCGGGTGAGGCCTGCGCGACAGGTGGGGGAAGGATTGCATCATTGACCGATGCATGACATGGTCGTGCGGTCGATCGAGGGGCGATCGAGGGTTATCCCTACACCCAGCCCCTGAGGGACCCTCTCTCCGCCATCGCCCGGCGGGGCAGGACGCCCTCGCGATGGCCGACAATCGGCACATGGACGTCCTCGAACTGCTCGAATCCGCGGCACTGTTGGTGCCCGAGGACCGGGCGTCCGGGAACGACGTCACGGCCAGCGACGTCTGGGAGTACCTCGCGGCCGACGATTGGGAGCTCGCCCTCGGTCTGCTGGAGGAGCTCACGGACACCGGGCCGCTTCCCGTGCCGTTCTGGGAATCGCTCGCCGCTGCCGCCGAAGGGCTGCGGATGGAGCGGAGCGCCGCCTGGTGCCACTGGCGGTGCTCCGAGCTCCGCAACGGCGTGGTGCTGGCCGATCTGACGCTGCGTCCGGCCGCGGAGGCGCCACGCACCGGGCCCGTCCCCGGCGCGGGCGTGCTCCGTCCGATGTGGGACCTCGGCGAGCGGACCGCCGACGGCGAGCCGGCGGTCCGCATCGCCGGGATGTGGGTGGAGCGCACTGACTTCCTGGAACCGGGCGGACAGGGCCGGGTCCGGCTCGTGCCGCTGGTGCCGTCAGGCTGGCTGCACGTCGAGCCAGGTCAGGAGATCACGATGTACGAGACCCGGGTCGCGGCCGGGACCGCGGTCGTCGTGGATGTCCGTCCTCCCGTCGGGCTGGGTGGCTGACCCGCGGGGGCGACTCCGCACGGCGGACAGCGCATCGGCGCGCAGCGCCGGGGGGAGGCGACTCCCTCTCGGCGGACAGAGCTGCGACACGCGGTCTCACCGAGGACGACTCCCCGCAGCCGACAGCGCATTGGCGCCCGGCCCTACCGAGGACGACTCCCCACGACTGACAGGGCTTCGGCGCGCAGCCCCACGGAGGACGACTCCCCACAGCCGACGGCGCATCGGCGCCCGGCCCAAAGGAAGGTGACTCCCCACGACAGGCAGGGCTTCGGCGCGCAGCCCCCACCGAGGACGACGGCCCGCGCAGCCCCCTCGCTGCCCGTCGCACCCCTGGCGCGGCGCCCGCAGGCATGCGACGGTCGGGCGCGAGAGGCTGCCTGGAAGCGCGCCGCCCACCCGGCGTAACCCGCCAGGCTCACGGCCGGCCCGCCCCCGGCACCTCGACCTCGACGGTCAGTACCTGGCCGCTTCCGGGCGTGACCATCTCGGACTCCGTCATTCCCCGCCATTCCGCGGCCACGACGAACAGGGTCGTGCCGTCCGGCCCGCCCAGCACGCAGGCGAAGCCACCGCGGTCGAGGTCGACGCGGTCCAGCACCTTGCCGCCCTCCGCGACGCGCACGCAGCAGCGGTTCGGCACGTCGGCGTACCAGACCGCCCGCTGCGCGTCGACGCAGATGCCGTCCGGGGTGCCGTCGCCGAGGTCGGTCAGGACGCGCCGTCCGGACAAGCCACCGTCCGGGGCGATGTCGAAGGCCAGCAGGCAGTGCCGGTACGAGTCCGCGACGACGAGCGTGGCGTCGTCGGGCGTCACCGCCATCCCGTTGGGGAACGCGATGTCGTCGGCGACCCTGCGTACCGAGCCGTCCGGGGCGACCGCCGAGACCCAGCCCGGCCTGAAGGCCTCCCCCGCCGTCGGGGCGAAGTCCGCGCGGTTCACATAGGCGGTGCCGCGCCCGTCGATCACGATGTCGTTCCAGCCGGACCTGCCCAGTTCCGCGTACGTGGTCAGCGAGCCGTCGGCCTCGCGGCGCAGCAGCCGCCCGTCCGGCGAGGAGACGATCACCATCCGGCCGTCGGGATGCCAGGCGGTGCACAGCGGCAGCGACGCCACACGGGCGAAGACCTCGCAGTGCCCCGCCAGGTCGACGCGGACCACCTCTCCCGCCGTCCAGTCCGAGAAGTAGAGCCGGTCACCGTGCCAGCGCGGCGATTCGAGAAGTCCTCGCCCGTCGAGCAGCGTCCGTACCTCACGCATCCTCATCACAGCCCTCGTCCGGCACCGGCACGGCGCCGGCGTCTCACCCTCTGGACGAACGCGCACCGGCGGAATCGACAGGTTCCCGCCGCGTGGAGCCGGCCGGCACAAATCCGGTCGCCCGGCGAGACCCCCGCTGCCTAGCATGACCGGATGCCCGAACTCGAACGCCTCCGCCCCGAACACGCCCCGGCTCTCCTGGAGTTCGAGCGGGAGAACAGGACGTATTTCGCCGCGTCGATCCCCGACCGCGGCGACGCGTACTTCGCCCGCTTCGACGCACGCCACGCCGAGCTGCTCGCCGCGCAGGCGGCGGGCCTGCACATCTACCACCTGATCGTGGGTGACGGCGGTGAGGTCCTGGGGCGGGTCAACCTGGTCGACGTGGCGGACGGTTCGGCCGAACTGGGATACCGCATCGCCGAGCGCGCGGCCGGGCGGGGCCTGGCGACGGCCGCCGTGCACGCCGTCTGCTCCCTGGCCGTCGCGGAGTACGGTCTGCGCGAGCTGCGGGCCAGAACCACCGTCGACAACGCCGGTTCACGGACCGTCCTCGCCCGTACGGGATTCGTGTCCGTCGGCGACGTCGAGTTGAGCGGTCGCCCCGGGATTCGTTACGTGCGAAAGCTTCGGGACACCGACGCCTCGGCGCCCCGAAGCCTCCGGCAGGTTCAGGGAATCGGTTCGGCGGACGGGTTGAGCGGCGACTGATAGGCGCCGCTCGCCAGCATGCGCACCTCACCCGCCGGGGTGATCTCGGCACGGAGTATGCCTGTGGGATCGCTGTACACCGGGTGGCCACCCGGCCCGAGACTCTCGGTCCGCTCGACGACCACCTCGTCGGTCACGACACTGGCACCGCCCGATCCCGGATGGGTGAAGGACAGCCGGAAACGGTCCGGGTTCTTCATGACGACCTCCCGCGCTCAAGCCACAAATGCGGGCAAAAACTTCCTCCTCCATCATGCGGCCAGATCCTCGTGAAGGCAGCCCCGCCCCGGCGGCAACAGCAGTTCCGCCTCTGCGGCGGAAGGCCGGGCCCGTTGCGCGGGCCGGTATCGGCGGCCCCGCACGTTGTGTGACGCCTCTCGCCTCCGGGCGCCGGGCAGTGTAGACATAGCACATGGTCGGACTATTGGGTCGAACCCGGGCTCAGTCGACCCGCCGCGCCACCACACCGCTCCCTCGGCGTGGGTCGAACGAGGGCAAGGACCGCGGCGCGTCCGCCGGGCCCCGGTCGGCACTCAGTGTGCGCAGTGTCGCCGGACAGGTGTTCGTCCTTCAGGTCGTGATCGTGCTGCTGCTGGTGGTGTCGGCAGTGGTGGCCCTGGTGCTTCAGGTGCGGCACGACAGTACCCAGGAGGCCCGCAACCGCTCCCTCGCGGTGGCCGAGACGTTCGCCAACGCTCCCGGCACCCGGGCGGCGCTGAGCTCTCCCGACCCCACCGCCATCCTCCAGCCGAGCGCGGAGGCGGCCCGCAAGGCCTCGAACGTGGACTTCATCGTCGTGATGAACACCGACGGCATCCGCTACACCCACCCCAAGCCCGACCGGATCGGCAAGAAGTTCGTCGGCACCATCGCCCCGGCGGTGGCCGGCAGGTCGGTCGTCGAGGAGGTCAACGGCACCATCGGTCCGCTGGTGCAGGCGACGGTGCCCGTCGAGGACCCAGGCGGCAAGGTCGTGGGCCTGGTGTCGGCCGGCATCACCACGGCGAACGTGGGCGGCGTGGCCGACCGGCAGCTGCCGATCGTCCTGACCTCCGCCGGTGTCGCACTCGCCCTGGCCACCGCGGGCACCGCACTCGTGAGCCGGCGGCTGCTGCGCCAGACCCGCGGCCTGGGCCCGTACGAGATGACCCGGATGTACGAGCACCACGACGCGGTGCTGCACGCCGTCCGGGAGGGAGTGATCATCGTCAGCGGCGACGGACGGCTCGTGCTCGCCAACGACGAGGCCAACCGGCTGCTCGACCTGCCCGACGACGCCGAGGGCCGGCACGTGCTCGACCTGGGCCTCGACGCGGACACCGCGGACCTGCTCGCGTCGGGGCAGATCGTCACCGACGAGGTGCACCTGGTCGGCGACCGGCTGCTCGCCGTCAACCAGCGGCCCACGGACCTCCAGGGCGGCCCGCCGGGCAGCGTCGCGACCCTGCGCGACTCGACGGAACTGCGCGCGCTGTCCGGACGGGCGGAGGTGGCACGCGAGCGCCTGAAACTGCTGTACGACGCCGGAGTGGGCATCGGCACGAGCCTGGACGTGCGACGGACCGCCGAGGAGCTCGCCGAGGTGGCCGTCCCGCGCTTCGCCGACTTCGTGACCGTGGACCTCGCCGAGGCCGTCCTGAACGGGCAGGAGCCGGACCCCGTCAACGGGCTGCGTCGCACGGCGTCGGGCGGGATCCGCGGGGACGCGCCGCTGTATCCCGTGGGCCACCACATCGGCTTCGTGGCCTCCTCCCCCCAGGCCCACAGCCTGCGCACCGGGCAGGCGGTCATCGAACCCGCCCTTGGTGACGCCCCCGGGTGGCTCGCGCAGGACCTCCAGCGCACCGCGCGGGTCGTGGACTTCGGAATCCACTCGCTGATCGCCGTACCCCTGCGCGTCGGCCCGCTGATGATGGGCGTGGTCAACTTCTGGCGCTCGGAGAAGCCCGAACCCTTCGACTCGGAGGACCTGGCCCTCGCCGAGGAGCTGGTCGCACGGGCTGCGGTCTCCATCGACAACGCGCGCCGCTACACCCGCGAGCACACGATGGCGGTCACGCTCCAGCGCAGCCTGCTGCCGCGCAACCTGCCCGAGCAGAACGCGCTCGACATCGCCTACCGCTACCTTCCCGCCCAGGCCGGGGTGGGCGGGGACTGGTTCGACGTGCTGCCGCTGCCCGGCGCCCGGGTCGCGGTCGTGGTGGGCGACGTGGTCGGCCACGGGCTGCTGGCCGCGGCGACGATGGGGCGCCTGCGGACCGCGGTCCACAACTTCTCCGCCCTGGATCTGCCCCCGGACGAGCTCCTCGGGCTCCTGGACGAGCTGGTCGGCCGGATCGACCAGGACGAGCTGTCCGAGGAGGGCAGGTCCGCCGTCACCGGAGCCACCTGCCTGTACGCCATCTACGACCCGACGTCCCGGCGGTGCACGGTGGCGCGGGCCGGGCACCCGCCGCCGGCGGTGGTGCGCCCGGACGGCAGTGTGGAGTTCCCGGACGTGCCGGCCGGTCCGCCGCTCGGCCTCGGCGGCCTGCCGTTCGAGACGGCCGAGCTCGACCTGGAGGAGGGCAGCCGGCTGGTCCTGTACACGGACGGCCTCGTCGAGGACCGGGAACGGGACATCGACGAGGGCCTGGGACTGCTGCGCAGCGCCCTGGCCGGTGCCGACCGCTCGCCCGAGGAGACCTGCCGCGCCGTGCTCCACGCCCTGCTGCCCGCCCGGCCGAGCGACGACATCGCGCTGATCGTCGCCCGGACCCACGCCCTGGGCGAGGACCGGATCGCCGACTGGCAGGTCCCCTCGGACCCGGCGGCCGTCGGCGAGGTGCGCGCCTCGGTGACGCGCCGGCTGGCGGAGTGGGGGCTGGAGGAGATGGTGTTCACCACCGAGCTCGTCCTCAGCGAGCTGGTCACCAACGCGATCCGCTACAGCGACGGGCCGATCCGGGTCCGTGTGCTGCTCGACCGCACGCTGATCTGCGAGGTCTCCGACGGGAGCAGCACCTCACCCCATCTGCGTTACGCGGCGTCCATGGACGAGGGCGGACGCGGCCTGTTCCTGGTCGCGCAGCTCGCCGAACGCTGGGGCACCCGCTACACGCCCGACGGGAAGGTGATCTGGGCCGAGCAGCCGCTGCCGTGACCCGGCGCCGTGGCCTGCGCCGGGTACGCGGTGCGGACACGCTCAGCGGGCCAGCCGGCCGAGCAGGGACGAGGCGGACAGGATGCCGAGCGCCGCTGCCACGACCAGGACGCCGTAGTCCAGGGCGAGGTGGGCGTGCGTGCCGAGCAGCAGTCCTCGCAGGGCGTCGACCTGGTAGCTCAGCGGGTTGACCATGCTGACGGCCTGGAGCCAGCCGGGCATGACGGCGACCGGGTAGAGCGCGTTGGAGCCGAAGAACAGCGGCATCGTGATGGCCTGGCCGATGCCCATCAGGCGGTCCCGGGTGAGCACGATGCCGGCGATCGTCATGGACAGGCAGGAGAAGAAGGCCGAACCGAGGACGACGGCCACCGCGACGCCCAGCAGCCGCAGCGGGTTCCAGGTCATCGCCACCCCGAGCAGCGCGGCGATGACGACGACCACGACGGCCTGGATCAGTGCCTTCACGCCCGCGGCGAAGGCCTTGCCGGTGATCAGCGCCGAGCGCGGGGTCGGCGTGACGAGGAGTTTCGTGAGGATCCCGGCGTCCCGCTCCCAGATGATCATGATGCCGTAGAAGATCGCGATGAACATCGCGGACTGGGCGATGATGCCGGGTGCCAGGTAGTCGAGGTACGGGATGCCCCCGGTGGGTATCGCGCGGATCCGTGTGAAGGTCTCGCCGAAGATCAGCAGCCACAGAGCGGGCTGGATCGCCCGGGTGTACAGCTCGGTGCGGTCGTGGCGGAGCTTCTGCAGCTCGACGGCGCACATCGCGCCGACCCGGGCGGGCAGCACCCGCCAGCCGGTGCGGGCCCGCGGCGGGACCACGAGCAGGTCCAGCGCGCCCGTCGGCCGCACGCCGTCAGCCGACACGGGACGCGGTGCGGCGGGTGCTTCGTACATCGCTGAACTCTCCTGACCGGTCGTCGAGGCCACTGCCGGCGATGTCGCGGAAGACGTCCTCCAGCGTGGGCAGTTCACCGTTCCCGGCGGTTCCCCGTCGTTCGCCGAGGCCCGTCCTCAGCTCGTCCGGGGTGCCGAGGGCGCGGATCCGTCCGCGGTGCATCAGCGCGACCCGGTCGCAGTACTGGTCGGCCTCGTCCATGTAGTGGGTCGTCACGAGGACGGTCATTCCGGTGGCCGCCCTCACTGCGTTGATGTGCTCCCACACGTTGGTCCTGGCGATCGGGTCGAGGCCGATGGTCGGCTCGTCGAGGATCAGCAGGCGAGGCGCGCTGACCAGTGCCTGGGCGAGCTCCAGACGCCGGACCATGCCTCCGGAGTACGTCTTGGCGAGCCGGTCGGCAGCGTCGGTCAGGTCGACCGCCGCGAGTGCCTGGCCGACGCGCGCCGTGCGCTCGCGGCGGGGGACGTCGAAGACGCGGGCGAACAGGGACACGTTCTCCCGTCCCGTGAGTCCGGAGTCGGCGGAGAGCTGCTGCGGCACGTAGCCGAGCAGTCGGCGCACGGCCATGCGTTCGCCGGCGGCGTCGTGCCCGAAGACGCGGATCGTGCCGGCGGGGACGGGCAGCAGCGTGGTGATGCAGCGGATGGCGGTCGTCTTGCCGGCGCCGTTGGGGCCGAGGAGGCCGAACACCTCGCCGTCGCGGACGGAGAGTTCGAGTCCGTCGACCGCGGTGGTCTCGCCGAAGGTGTGGACGAGTCCGGTGCAGGTGACGGCGTACCCGTCCGCCTCGGGCGGCTCCGGAGCCGCCCGGCCGGAAGTCTCCGGCCGGCCCTCGGCCGCCGTGGGGCCGCCTGCTCCGTCCGGCGCGTGGGAGCCGTGGTCGGCCCGTCGGGCGGGGTCTCCCCCGTCGGTGCTGTACCGCCTCATGTCTCCTCGGCCTCCTCGTGCAGGTTCGCCGCCAGCTTGCGCAGCGCCGGAATGGCCGCCTCCAGGGCCGCGCGGTCGGCGTCGTCCAGGCGGTCCACCTGACGGCGTACGAGTGCCGACCGGCGCTCGCGCCAGTCACGCAGCCGGGCTTCGGCCGCCGGTGTGGGCAGCAGGCGCGCGGCCCGCCGGTCGGCCGGGTCCGTCCCGCGGTGCAGATAGCCGTCCCGCACCAGCCGGTTGACCAGCGTCGAGACGGAGTTGCCCGCGAGATGGAGCTCCTTGGCCGCTTCCGACACACCGATGCCGGGACGGGCGACGACCAGCCGCAGCAGTTCGACCTCGGCGCCGCGCAGTCGCGGAGCGGTCGTGCCGCCGCGCAGCCGCCGCCGGATGAGGCGCTGCACCCCGGCCAGGGTGTCGGCGAGTGTGTCGGGAAAGGTCTCTGGCTCCACGTTCCGACGATAGCTCTGTGACAGAGGCATTTCGGGAAAGGGAGGGTCAAGAGCAGGCAACCCTTCAAAACCCGCCCGTGCGCGAAAGATCCGGGTGTGCACCGCATTTCCAGGGGTACCCGTGGACGTGCTCACCGGCGTCCCGCACGCCGGAAGGATTCCGACGGGTCAGTGTCCATTGGAGGGAACCGTGCCGGCCGAACCAGCTCCCGTGTCCATCGACGTGACACTGCCCCGGGAGGGCATCGCCCTGGTCACCGTCGAGGGGGACCTGGACGTCGAGACCGCCCCCGAACTCCGTCATCATCTGTCCGGCCAGGTCCGTGCCGGGCGCCGGCACCTGCTGATCGACCTGGCCGCGGTCCCGTTCATGGACTCGTCCGGCATCAACGCCATACTCAAGGCCCTGGAGGAGACCCGGCTGGCGGGCGGGAGCATACGCCTCGTCTCGCCCGCGCCGGCCGTCCGGCGCGTCCTCGACCTGACCGGCGTCAACCTGGCGATCGCGTCCTCGGACAGCGTGGACGACGCACTGGCTCTCGTGACCGAGGACGCCACACCCCGCTAGCACCACCGGCTCCGCCGGCAACGGCGAACCGGCACCCTCGCGGGATCAATAGTTGTCATTTGACAACTGTAGCCGTGAGGCAACAAAGTGATCGACGTCGAAATGCGGAAAGGACCTGAACCATTGCAGTGGGTGAACTCGGCTGCCCACTCGGGACATCAGCCGCGCAGGGACCGGGACACGCCGGCGCCCGCCTGCCGCGAACGTGCCGGTCAGGCCGTACGGACGTCCATCGTGTCGTCCTCGTGCAGCTGCGCCGCCGCGGCCGCGCAGAAGGCCTCCAGCCCCTCCACGAGCGCCTTCCGCTTGGCCGCGGGCATCTGCGCCAGCACGGCCTCCAGGGCCTGCTCGCGACGTGTCCGCAGCTCCTCGAGGAACGAGGTGCCCCGAGGGCTGAGGAAGAGGCGCAGCTCACGGCGGCTGGTGGAGCTGGGCCTCCGGTCGACGTATCCCACCGCCTGGAGCCGGTCGCAGAGCCTGCTCGTCGAGGGCGGAGTGGAGCCGAGCGCGTCGGCGAGCGTCCGCAGATTGATTCCCTCGTTGTGCTCCAGGATGAACAGCACGCGCAGCTGGGAAGCCGAGACAGGGGCCGTCGAGGCGCGCCCCCAGAGAATCTCCAGCAGCTCGGCCGCCTCTGAGGTCACACGAGCCACCTCGCCGGGCTGCGGACGCGGGCCGGAGGAAGTCACCGTCTCACTCTCCCAGTCTTCGTACGCGCTGTCAGCCTGCAAAGGCTCCCACACGACCAAACAATAGACAGCGGTACCCATCAGCGACCGAACCGCTCCCCAGGAGCGTGGACCAGGCATCGTACTAGTCGAAGAATGGCATATCCGACATCGTGAACAGATTCGTGGCCGCGGAGCGGGCATTGCGCACGGCGGCACCCCACCAGTTGCTGGACGCGGTCCGTGCCGTGCTGTGTCGTCATTACGCGGCCGAGTCCGTCGAACTCTTCATGGCCGACTACGGACTCACCGTGCTCCAGCCCGTCTCCGTCCTGCCGCACACGCTCGAACCCGTGGGGGTGCACAGCAGCCCGCAGGGCCGGGCCTTCGGCGCCCAGGAGACCTTCGTCGAACCGCACAGCGGCGACCGCCGTCAGGTGCACCTCCCGGTGACGGTGCGCGGCGACCGGCTGGGCGTCCTGTCCGTCATGCTGCCCGTGAACGCATGCGACACCGAAGCGCTGGCGGAGCTCGCCGACATCGCGGAAGTCCTGGCTCACGAGGTGCTCGTGGCCGAACGGGACACCGACCTGTACCTCCAGGCGCGCCGCAAGGACCGGCTGACGCTGGCGGCCGAGATGCAGTGGCAACTGCTCCCGGGGCGTTCCTGCTCGCGGCCCGAGTACGAACTCGGCGCCCAATTGGAGCCCGCGTACGCGATCTTCGGCGACAACTTCGACTGGTCGTCCAGCGCCGACCGTCTGCTGCTCTACATCACCAACGGGATGGGCGAGGGCATCGAGGCCTCGCTGCTGACCAATCTGGGCATCAACGCGCTGCGCAACGCCCGGCGCGCGGGCATCCCCCTCCACGACCAGGCGGCCCTCGCCGACCAGGCGATCTACGCCCAGTACCGTGGCTCCTCGTACCTGTCGGTCCTCATGCTCGACTTCGACCTGTCCACGGGACGCATGCGGGTCATCGACGCGGGCTCGCCCCAGATGGTGCGACTGCGCGGCAGGACCGTCGAGCGGGTCGACTTCGAGGCGCAGCTGCCGCTCGGCATGTTCGAGGAGACCGACTACATCGTGCAGGAGTTCGAGGTGGAACCCGGCGACCGACTGCTGTTCGTCAGTGACGGCGTGTACGCGGTCACCGGGCCGGGCGGCGAGAAGTACGGGGAGAACGCGCTGGCCAAGGCGATCATCTCCACGAGACTGCTGCCCGCCACCGAGGTGCCGCGCGCCGTCCTGCGCGAGCTGTCGGGGCACCGCGGCAGACCCAAGCCGGAGGACGACGCCCTGGTGGTGTGCCTGGACTGGCACGGTCGCCCGCCGGCCGGGGAAGCGGGCCCGGAGGACGACCCCGGGCGGGACACCGGAACCCCCTCCCCCTGAAGATGATCTGCACGAGCCGAGCGGGTGTCGTCCGCGCGCAGGCCGTGGCTACAGTTGTCGCACGACAAGAGATCACGCCGCGGCAGTCGTCCCGGCACCGGCAGGCGTACACACACCCGAAGGAGACGAGCAGGTGGCGGACCACGAGGCAGCGGGAGAGCGGAATTCGTCGGCACAGGAGGTGGGGGAGTTCCTGCGTCGCCGGCGCGAGCAGATCGCCCAGCGCTGGGCCGACGAGACGCTGTTCCGCACCGTCTTCACGATGTCCCGGGACGAGGCCGTGGAGGCCTGCCGGGCCGTGGTGGAGGCGCTGGCCGAGGTGGCCGTGGCGGACCAGGTCGAGAACCTGGGTGCGGCGGGCTTCATCGCCGTGCGCGACCAGCTCGGACGCATGGTGGCGTCGCGCACCCGCACGGGAGCCGGTTCCACCCAGATCGCCGACGAGGTGGCCGCGCTGCGGACGCCCGTCGCCGAACTGCTGCGCTCCGAACTCGACGGCTCGCCCTCCGGCCGGGCCGAGGAGTGTTCGGTCACCCTCACCTCCCTGATGGGAACCCTGCGGCTGGTCGTCCTGGAGACGGCACTCACCGCGGGGCAGGAACTCATCGACCGGCAGCGCCTCCAGCTGCTGGAGGTGGCCACCCCCGTCATCAAACTCTGGGACGGCGTCGTCGCCGTCCCGCTGATCGGCACCCTCGACAGCGCACGCAGCCAGGTCGTGATGGAGAGCCTGCTCGACGCCGTCGTCAGCCAGCAGGCCCGGTTCGCCATCCTGGACATCACCGGGGTGCCGACCGTGGACTCCCTCGTCGCCCAGCACCTGATGAAGACCGTGGCGGCAGCCCGCCTCATGGGGGCCGAGTGCATCGTGTCGGGCATCCGCCCCGCCATCGCCCAGACCATCGTCCACCTCGGCATCGACCTCGGATCGGTGATCACCCGGGCCAGCCTCGCCGATGCCCTCGCGTACGCGCTGCACGAGCAGGGCAGCGTGGTCGTGGACAGGAACCGCACCGGTACGAGCGCGCGATGACCGGCCCGATCCACGGCTCCCCGGGCACCCATGTGCCCGTGCTCAAACTCGGCAGCATCCTGCTGGTCACGCTCCAGGGCGAGTTGCACGACCGCGCCGCCGAACAGCTGCAGCACGACATCGGCAAGGCCATCGCGGCCAGTTCCGTCACCGGCGTCGTCATCGACATCTCCGGCGTCGAGATCGTCGACTCGTTCCTGGGCCGTGTGTTCGCGGAGATCGCGGCCCAGGCGAAACTGCTCGCGGCGCAGACGGTCGTCGCGGGCATGCGGCCCGCCGTCGCCATCACCCTGGTCGAGCTGGGCCTCACCCTGCCCGGTCTGCGCACCGCGCTCGATGCCCAGCAGGCCATGCTGATGCTCGACCCGGCGTCCACGCCCGTCCCCCACAGTCCAGTACGCCGGGAGAGCCCGTGACGGAAACTTCCGGCTCCGTCACCGCCTGCCTGCCGATCCACTCGGACATGGATCTCGCGTGGGTGCGCCAGCACGTACGCCACGCGGCGGCCCAGCTCGGATTCGGCCTCGTCGAGCAGACGAAGCTGGTCACCGCGGCGAGCGAACTCGCCCGCAACACCCTGGTGCACGGCGGAGGAGGCCAGGTCGAGTCCACCGCCCTGACGAGCGGGATCTCTCGGGGCCTGCGTCTGACGTTCAGGGACGAGGGGCCCGGCATCTCCGACGTCCCGCGGGCGCTCAGCGACGGATACACCTCCGGCGGGGGCCTCGGGCTGGGACTGGGCGGAGCCCGCCGCCTGGTCCACGAGTTCTCCATCGACAGCCGTCCCGGCGAGGGCACCGCCGTCACGGTGATCTGCTGGGTCGGCGGTCCGCCCCACCCGCGCCAGGAGGGCCGATGACGCGTGTGTGGGACGTCCCCGTCCACGACTCCACCCGGATCCGCGACGTCCGGGTGGCCGCCGAGGCCGCGTCCGGCCATGCCGGGCTCGACCAGGGCCGCACGGCCGTGGCCGCGCTCGTCGCCACGGAACTCGCCACCAACCTGCTCAAGCACGCGGGCGGCGGTCAGATCCTGATCGACACCCCGGTGGCCGACCTCTCGGTCTCCGGCGACGAGCAGGGACCCGGGCTCCAGATCGTGGCGCTCGACCACGGACCGGGCATGGCCGACCTCGCGGCGGCGCTGCGCGACGGGTATTCGACGACGGCCTCGCTGGGCGCCGGACTCGGCACCTGCCGTCGTATCGCCGACGACTTCGGCGTGCACACGGTGCCGGGGCAGGGCACGGTGGCGGTGGCCCGCGTCCACGCGGCCCGCGGGGAGCAGCAGCCCGGACGTGCCGCCGCGGCGGGCTCGCCGGTGCGGGCGGGCGGCGTCAACATCCCGCTGCGGGCGGCCGAGCACTCCGGCGACGCCTGGGCCTGCATACGCTCCGGCGACTTCGTGACCCTGCTGCTGGCCGACGGACTCGGCCACGGCCCGGCCGCCGCGGAAGCCTCCGACGCGGCCGTACGACTCCTGCGCCGGGGTGCGCACCTGCCACCGTCGGACCTGCTCGGGGAGTTGCACGGCGCGCTGCGCGACACCCGGGGAGCGGCGATCGCGGTGGCCCGGCTCGATCTCGCCGCCGGACAGCTGGACTTCGCCGGCATCGGCAACGTCGGCGCCCGGCTGGGCGCCGACGGCACCTGGCGGCCGCTGCTGTCGCACCCCGGAATCGTGGGCGCCCATCGTCCTGCCCGGCTGCCCGGCTCCCGGACTCCCTGGACCTCCGACAGCGTGCTCGTCCTGCACAGCGACGGTCTGCCCAGCCGCTGGGCTCCCCCACCCGTCGCCGCCCTCGCCTCCCTGGACCCCGCCGTGGCGGCAGCCGTGATCGTGCGCGATTCGAGCAGTGCGGCCCGCCCCGTGCGGGACGACACCACCGTGGCCGTGCTGAACCCCACCCCACTGGACCCTCAGACATGACGCAGACCTGGCAGATCACCACGGTCGGCGACGCGGCCCGGGCCCGCGTCGCCGCGGCCCGGCTCGCCGCCGCCCACGGCGTCTCCCCCCTCGACCGCACGCGCCTCGTCACCGCGCTCGGCGCGCAGCTGCGCCAGTGCCTCGTCAAGGGCGGCAGTTGGCAGTTGACGCTGCGGACCACGGCGCCCACGGCCGGGGAGCGCGGCGGGCAGCTCACGGCCGCCGTCCGTCAGCAGGAGGCGAACGGCTCGGCGGACAAACCGGGTTGGCAGACCTCGGTCGGTCTCCCGGACGACGGCGGCGGCGCGATCCCGGCACAACTGCCCGGCGGCCGCGCGGTCCTGGCCGATGCCCTGCTCAGCGCCGACGAGGACACCTCACTGGTCCTGGACAAGCTCGCCGAGCAGGAGGAACTGGTCGCCTTCCACCGGGAGGAACTGCACCAGACCAACCAGGGCGTCCTGGCGCTGCACGCGGAACTCGACGCGGCCGGGCGGGTGCAGCGCGAGCTGTTCACCGCCGAACGCGAGGCCCGCACGGAAGCGGAGAGCGCCCGGCACAGACTGACGTTCCTCGCCGACGCCAGCGCGGACCTCACCGCCTCGCTCAACCACGAGGAGATCCTGCACCGCCTGCCGGCACTCCTGGTCCCCGCCTACGCCCAGAGCGCCGACGTGTGGCTCTTCACCGAGGAGAGCACGGGCCACAAGCAGGACCCCCACCCCGCGGCCGCCGTCGCCGCCGCGCGCACCGGCCGCCCCCAGTACGCCGCCGACCACCCGGGCGGTCTGCCCGGCGTGGACGACCATCCGCCCTCGGCGCTGCACCCGACGCAGGCCCTGCTGTGCATCCCGCTGCCGGCCCGCACCGCGCCCCTGGGGGTGGTGACGCTGACGTCGCCGCAGGAGCGGTGGAAGTCCGACGACGTCATCATGCTCGTCGAACTCGCCCGTCGGGCCGGCATCGCGATAGACCACGCCCAACGCTTCGAGCACAGCCGGGACATCGCGGAGACGCTGCAACGCGCCCTTCTCACCGACCTGCCGACCACCCCCGGCCTCAGCCTCGCGGCGCGCTACCTCCCGGCCACCCATGGCCTGAACATCGGCGGTGACTGGTACGACGCCTTCCGGCAGCCCGACGGGGGCCTGGTGGCGGTCATGGGCGACGTCACCGGCCACGGCCTGCACGCGGCCGTCATGATGAGCCAGTTGCGCACCGCGCTACGCGCCTACGCGGTCGCCGGAGGCACACCTGGCCGGCTGCTCACCCAACTGCACTCGTTCCTGCACCACTTGCAGCCCGACCTGTACGCGACCGCGGTCATCGCCCGCTTCCATCCCGACGAGACGACCGTCACCTGGGCCGCGGCCGGACATCCGCCGCCGGTGCTGCGCGGCCCGGACGGCCGGGTGCGGGTCCTGGACGCCAAGCCGGGCGCGATGCTGGGCATACCGCTGCACCAGGACATCCGCGACCACACGGAACACATGCCGCCGGGGTCGACGCTCGCCCTCTACACGGACGGCCTGGTGGAGCGCCGGGCCCAGGGCATCGACCCGGGCATCCGGCGCCTCGCCGACACGCTCGCGGCCCAGCGCACCTCCGACCTGGAACACCGTCTGGAGCGCGCGGCCGACCGCATCCTGGATCCGATGCTGTACGACTCGCAGCGGGACGACGACGTCTGTCTGCTCCTGTGCCACATCGGCGGGTCGTCGGTCACGGTGCCCGCCGTGGACGGGGCACGCGAGGCCTCCGCCTGATCGTGCAGGGGCCTGATCGTGCAAGGGGCTGACCGTACGAGGGACGGGCTGTACGAGGGGCGGGCCGACTCCTGATCGGCCCTACTCGTGCGGCCCGCTGCCGGCGCCGGGAGAGTGGCGGGCGTCTCGGAACGCCCGCAACCCCTCGTCCAGCGCGGTTCGTTGGACCGGGCTCATGGCCGCCAGAACGGCGGACAGGCTCAGCGTCCTGCGCTCACCGATCTCCGTGAGGAGCCGGCCGCCCTGTGGCGTGAGCAGGAGCTGCAGAGCGCGCCGGTTGTGGGGATGCGGCACGCGCTGCACCAGACCCGCGGCCTCCAGGCGATCGCACAGCCGGCTCGCGGCGGGCAGCGCGATGCCGACCATGTCGGCCAGTTCGGTGAGGTTGAGTTCGGAGCGGCCCCCGACTGCCTTCAGGGCCTTCAACTGGTGTGCGGACAGCCGGGGGGTGACCATCTCGCCCGAGGAGGTCCACAGTTCGACGAGGGTCTCCACGGCGTCGGCGATCCGGCCCGCCACGGCTTCCGGCCGGCTTCCCGGCTCCAGGCGGATGCCGGACTCCGGGCGGATGCCGGACTCCAGGCGACGGCCCGCGTCGTGTCGGCTCCCGGACTCCGGGCGACGGCCCGCGTCGTGCCGGCTCCCGGACTCCGGCTGACTTCCCGCGTCATGTCGACTCCCGGGCTCCGGACGGCCGCCCGCGTCCGCACGGCTCCCGGGCTCCGGGCGAGGGTGGTCTCCGGGCTCCACGGCGTGCTGCACGTCCCCGTCATCCGCCACGGGTCATCACGCGCTCCCCCGGGGCCGGTTCGCGACACGCTCCAGGCCGACGGAGGACTCCGTCACGGCGGGTGTCGCTGCTGGATCGCGAATGATGCTTCGTCCTCGGGTTCTCAGAAGGGCACGACGGCACGGACGGTCTTGCCGTCCGGGCGGAAGTTCACGGTCAGTTCGGCGGACAGACGCCGCACCATGGGCCACCCGAAGCCACCCTGCCCCGTGTAGTCCACGCGGCGCGGACGCGGTGGCGAGGGGTCCTCGTCGGAGACGGATATGCCGACCCCGTACCCCATGTCCTGGAGGGAGACGCTGCACCAGCGGCCGCGCGCGTGGCGTACGGCGTTGGTCACCAGCTCCGACACCACCAGCGTGACGGCCTCGACGACGTCCCGCGGCACGTGCCCCGGCAGGCCGCCGACGAACGTCCGCACCAAACGTCGTGCTCGTTCCGCCGCCTGTGGCTCGCGCTCCAGCCTCGCATCGGAGACAGAGCCGGAGTCAGGGAGCGGTTCGACGGTCGTCATGCCTCGGCCTCCCTCGCCGTGTCGATGTCGATGGCGTGCACCGTGTGCACGCGACGCCACCCGGTGTCCGGCCGACGTGCCGGGCGGGCTGCAGCCCTCCTTCCCGCCTCCCGCGAGCCCATGTCATGAGATCACTCACCTTCACATCCCGGTCACACCTGGGCACCGCGCCGCGGGATCCGGGGCGCCCCGCGAGTCGTGCCCCGAAGCCGGGCGGGCGCTCCCGCCGGACCGGGCGGGCCTCCCCGCCGGACCGGGCGGGCAGCGTCTTCTCACCCGGGTTCCGGCACCGGCTACGTGGGTTTCTCGCCCGTCTCGCAGATGCGGCGGGCGATCTCGCGCAGCTTGATGTTGTGGTCCTGCGAGGCCTTCTTGAGGACCTTGAAGGCGTCGTCCTCGCTCAGGCCGTGCCGCTCCATGAGGATGCCCATGGCCTCGCCGATCTCGTGACGGGTCTCCAGGGCGTGCCCGAGCTGCTGGTGGGTGCGGGCGGCCGAGAAGGCGACGGCCGCGTGGGAGGCGAGTATCCAGCCGGCGGTCTGGGCCGACTCGTCGAAGGTGCGCGGCTCGTGGGAGTACACGTTCAGCGCGCCGAGCTCGTCCTCGTCCGTGAAGAGCAGGAAGCCCATCATGCTGCCCATGCCGAGCTTCCTCATCTCGGGCGCGAAGCTCGACCACCGCTCGTGCGGCTGGCGCAGGTCCTCGATGGCGTAGAGCTGCTGCCGGTCGGTGACGGCGTCGAAGCACGGGCCCTCGCGCAGATCCTGCTGGATCCGGTCCGCCATGCGCACCACGTCGCTGGTCGCCGCCAGGGCGCTCACCTCGCCCCGGCGCACCGTGAGGATGCCGGCCTCGTCGCATCCGTTGATCAGCACGGTCGCGTGCTCGACGATCCGGTCCAAGGTGGCCTGGACCGAATCCTGAGCCAGCAGATCACGTGCCATGTCCGCCAGGGCGACGGCGAACTTCTGCCACACTTCGCCGGACTCGTGCGCCATGTCCCACCTGCTCATCCGTCGGAACGCCGCCCGCGTTCACCTGGGATTCCATCTTGCCACCCGGCCGCGCGCGCCGTGCCGGGCCCGCGTTTTCGGCCTCTCCCGGGCCGAGGCGCGAGGGCCTGATACCGGTGGGCCGGGGCCGTGCCACCGGAGTCCGTTCGCACCTCGCCTGTTTCACCCGGGCGATCAAGGGTGACCCGAGAAGGGACCGAACCCATGACGGCAACCCCCCGCGATCAAGGAGGTCCCATGAGTGACTGGCGAGAATCCGCTGCGTGCCGATCCGTCGACCCCGACCTGTTCTTCCCCATCGGCCACACGGGCCCCGCCGTGTTCCAGATCCAGGAGGCGAAGGCCGTCTGCCGGGCCTGCCCCGTACGTGAGGCGTGTCTGCGCTGGGCGCTCGACACGGGCCAGGCCATCGGCGTCTGGGGCGGCACGAGCGAGGCCGAACGGCGAGCGCTGGCGCGGCGCGAGGCCCGTCGGCGATCCCGGGACGCCACGGCGTAGAGGGGGCGACGGGAGGCCGGTCCCGGTCCGCGCCCGCGGGCCCCACACCGCGAAGCAGTACGGAATCCGGCCGACGAGAACCGGGAAGGCGCAATGGAAATCGAACCCAGTCGGGACAAGAACCGGTCGGGTGCGGAGATCGAGACTCTCACCATGACCTTCGCGGGTCGGCTGCAGAACGTGACCGACGCGCGCCTGGCCGCCGAGGGCTTTCTGCGCGACCTCGCGCGGGCGTCTCCGCCGTCGGCGGCGGAGCACTGGGACGACGTCCTGCTCGTGGTGACGGAACTGGCCGCGAACACGATCCAGTACGCACCCGGCCCCTTCGAGCTCCATATGCGCCCCACCATCACCCGCGACGGCGTGCACGTGACGTTGCGCGACGGCAGCAGCACCCCGCCGACCCCGCGCCGCTTCCGCCCCTCCGAGGGCGGTGGGGGCATCGGCTGGCACCTCGTCCACGCGCTCTGCGACCAGGTGAGCGTGGTGACCCGGCCCGACGGCAAGGACGTGCACGCCTTCCTCCCCTGGTGAACGCCCCGGCCCGCGGCCCCGGGGCGACCACCGCTCGTGGGACGTTCTTCCGTCGACAGGTGTCGGTGCTGCTCGCGGGGGCAGACGGGACTGCCTGAGGAGTCATCACTCGCCGGTACGCGAACGAGGTGGAGCAGTGAGCCTGCAGCAGGACCGAACACCGTCCCCCGCCCCCGGCGGCGACCCGGGCGACGCCGGGGCGCATCCTTCCGAGCAGGAGCACGCCGCGTGGTCGCGCGTACGCCGTACGGCGACGGGGATGGGACATCACGCGGCCAAGAACGCGCTGGCCGCAGCCAGGAAGGCGGCCGAGGACGATTCGCTCATCGGCCGGGACGCGTTCCTCGCGCGGGCGGTGGCCGAGGAGTGGGAGCGGATCACCGACACCCTGGCCGACCACGCGGGGACGTACGACCCTGCCGACGATCCCTTCGTCCAGGGCGAGCTCGCGGCCCGTGCCCATCGGGAGGAGACGGCGGTCCACGATCACTGACCGGAACGGCCGCACGCGCCTCGCGCCCGGCACGCCGCGGCTCCGGGCGGTGCCCACGGGCACCGTCCGACCGCATTGTCAGTGCCCTGAGGAACAATGCTGAACAGCGAGAACGTCACCGCCCAGACGGCAGGTGATCCGCCCCGTCCGTCGAAAGGCCGCATGGAGATGACGCCCACCCCGCACCGCCGCGCCGTGCCGCGAGTCCTGAGCGGAGGCCGGTGACGATGCTCCGCGCGCTTTCCCGCCCGCACGCGCCGCTGGGCGCCGGTGGTGCCGAGATCCTGAGACTGATCACGGAGCAGCGGTTCCCGGTGTTCCTCACCGTGCACACCAACGGCCGCCGCCGGTACGGCTATTGGCAGCCCTCCCCCAGCGGCGCCGGACGGGGTGGCTGCCATGTCGCGCTGCCCACGGACGAATGCGACGCGCTGCACGCCGCCGGCCGGATCCTGCTGGGGGACCCGCTGGAGGATCCGGGCAAGACCACGTACCCGGTGCGGGCCGCGGCCGCCACGGCGCGCGGCGCGGCAGGCGTCGCGAGTGCGTCCCGGCACGCTTTGACGGCCTGAGGACGAC
The DNA here is from genome assembly GCF_039543605.1 of Streptomyces siamensis. Classification (NCBI taxonomy): domain Bacteria; kingdom Bacillati; phylum Actinomycetota; class Actinomycetes; order Kitasatosporales; family Streptomycetaceae; genus Streptomyces; species Streptomyces siamensis. Next base: position 374,793 of record NZ_BAABKB010000004.1, read on the forward strand.
GCGGCTCACGCGGCGCCCACGCGCGAAACTGCGGGGGCGCCGCCGTCCGAAACGGCGCTCGCGGGGTGCGACTCGAAACGGTGCTCGCAGGGTGCGACCGTGCGTCCCGGCGCCGTTTCCGGTGATCGCCGCACGTGCATGGCCCTCACGTGGCTGGATGTGCGTGCACGACGCCTGCCGCTCACCGAGGTCTTCCGTCGCGTGCACGCCACGGGGCCCGCCGCGACTTCGCGCTGCGGGCCCCGTGAAAACGGCTCTTACGCCATTCGTCCGCCAGTGCCGAATTCTGTGACGTTCGGTACCTGACTCAGTGCGCATTGCCACTTGATCAGATGCCGTTGATGCATGACGAATTCAGTGGCGGAAGACGTCCTTCGTCTTTTCCTTGGCCTGCCGGGCGTCACCCTTCGCCTGCTCGGTCCGGCCCTCGGCGGTCAACCGCTCGTTGCCGACCGCGCGTCCGGCGGTCTCCTTGGCCTTGCCCTTGGCCTGCTCCATCTTGGCTTTGGCCTTCTGGTCCTTGGCCACAGCAGTTCACATCCTCACTGCCTCGACAAATGCGATCCACCTCCACGACTCACCGTGAAAGGAAACTCCAAACGCCGTGGGCCGTGAATTCCTGAGGATTCCCGCACACCGTCCGTCGTGAACGCCATGCCGGAACATGCCCGGGTGAGCGGGCCCCGCCCCAATGCGGATGGTGGGCGGGACCCGTTCACCCTGCCATTTTCTGTCTGTGTTCGAGCCGTCGGCAGCGAGTGAGACGAGGCACCTGCGCACCACCGCGTACACCCTGTGTGCGGACCGTGCGCCCGGTGTGACCCCGCACTCCCCTTTCACTTACCGTCCAGTAATATCGCGCGTCAGTGTCCCCCTGAGGAGGAACCGTGCCACGGTCGGAACGCTCACCCCTGCTGCTCGCCGGCCTGCTGGCCACAGCGGGCGTAGCTCATTTCGTCTCTCCGCGTCAGTTCGACGCGACCATCCCGCGGGCCCTGCCGGGGGCCCCGCGGACCTGGACCTACGCGAGCGGTGTCGCCGAACTGGCCCTGGCCGCCGGTCTGGTGTCGCCCCGTACGCGTCGCGCCGCCGCGCGGGCCGCCACCGCCTTCTTCGTCGGGGTGTTCCCCGCCAACGTGCAGATGGCAGTCGACTGGCGGGACCGCCCGGCTCCGCAGCGGACCGCGGCGCTGGCTCGCCTTCCGCTCCAGGTGCCGCTGGTCCTGTGGGCGCGCGGCGTCGCCCGGAACGCGCAGGGGCAGTCATGACGGGCCGGATGAACGTCGGGGACACGGTCGAGGACTTCACGCTGCCGGACGAGAGCGGAACGGACCGGCGCCTGTCGGAGCTCCTCTCCGACGGGCCCGTGGTGCTGTTCTTCTACCCGGCCGCCCTCACCCCGGGCTGCACCGCCGAGGCCTGTCATTTCCGTGATCTGGCCGCGGAGTTCGCCGCCGCCGGCGCGAGCCCCGTCGGGATAAGCGGTGACCCGGTCGACCGGCAGCAGGAGTTCGCCGACCGGCACACACTCGGGTTCCCACTGCTCTCCGACCCCGAGGGCGTCGTCCGCGAACGCTTCGGTGTGAAGCGCGGCTTCTCCCTGGCCCCCACGAAGCGGGCCACTTTCGTGATCGCGCAGGACCGGACGGTCCTGGAGATCGTCCGGAGCGAGCTGCGGATGAGCGCGCACGCCGACCGCGCCCTAGCCGCACTGCGCGACCACAAGGGCTGACGCGGTCCCAAGGGCTGACCGGAGCGCTCCGGGCGGCACGGCCGCTCTTCGGTCACCGCCCGCGCCTCCTCGGGTGTTCCTCCTCCGGCGGACGTCCTCCGTCGGCGCCCCGGCGTCCCCCGTACGGCCGCACGGCGTCCGGCGGGGTGACGTCGGTCGCCCCCGCACGGACCGGCAGCGAGCCGGACGAGCGCGTGCGGGGGGCCTCTTCAGGGCCGAAGCTGGGGTCGAGACCAGCGAGGCGCGCGGTGCTGCCACCGCGCGCGTGCCGAACGAGGAGGACACACCCGCGTGCCTGCCAAGAACGTCTCCGTCAATCGCGCGGCCCTCGGGCACCGCGTCGCCTACGCGCTGCGCCACCCCGAGCGGGTGCCCCGTCATCTCGCCCGTGCCGCCCGCGACGCGTGGCTGCGCCACCGCTGGCCGGACCACATCTCGTACTACCGCGCGGTGATGCGCTCCGACACGCGTGCCGACCCGGACGCGGCCGTCGGCAGCCGCAGCCACGAGCGGTGGCTCGCCCTGGGCGCCCTGCAGTTCGACTACCTTCTCAGCCACGGCCTGCGCCCCGAGCACCGGATGCTGGAGATCGGCTGCGGCAATCTGCGGGCGGGCTGGCGGTTCATCAGGCACCTGGAACCCGGGCACTACTACGGCATCGACATCTCCCCCGACATCCTGCTGGCCGCGCAGGACACGATGGTGCGCATGGAGCTCCAGAAGCGGCTCCCCACGCTGACCCCGGTGCGCGACCTGAAGCTGGGCTTCCTGCCGGACGCCCACTTCGACGTGGTGCACGCGCACAGCGTCTTCTCCCACTCCCCGCTCCCCGTCATCGAGGAGTGCCTCGCCCACGTCGGCAGGGTGCTGGCCCCCGGGGGCTGGTTCGACTTCACCTTCGACCGCACCGAGGGCGAGGAGCACCACGTGCTGCGCGAGGACTTCTACTACCGCACCGAGACCCTCCTGGCCCTGGCCGGGAAGCACGGTCTGGCCGGCCGCTTCATGGCCGACTGGGAGGAACTGCCGCACGGTCAGTCGAAGATCCGCCTCACCCACCCCGACGCGCCCTGTCCGGCGACGGAGCCACGCGTCATGCTGGACCCCGACGAATCGGCCACACGATCGACGGAGCCCACATGACGGACCAGGTCGCACGACTCGAAGTGAAGCCGGTCGCCGGACACATCGGCGCCGAGGTCACCGGAGTCGACCTGGCCGGCGAGTTGGACGACAAGGTCGTCGCCCGTATCCGGGAGGCGGTGCTGCGATGGAAGGTGGTGTTCTTCCGGGACCAGCACCTCGACCACGCCTCCCACATCGCGTTCGCACGGCGCTTCGGCGAGCCGGTCCGCCTCCGTTCGCGCGGCGGCGCGTCGCCGAAGGACTTCCCCGAGGTGGAGACGACCGCCGACCGACTGGAACTGGGCGGGCGTTACGGCATGGGCCACGAGGAGTGGCTGCGCCGGCGGCGCCATTCGCTCCTGCGGGGCTGGCACTGCGACCACGGCGCCCGGGTCGATCCGCCCGCCGCGACGATCCTGCGTGCCGACACCGTGCCGCCGTACGGCGGTGACACCACCTGGTCCAATCTGGCCGTCGCCTACGCCGGCCTGTCGGAACCGGTGCGGGAGTTCGTCGACGGGCTGCGCGCCGAGCACCGGCTCGGTGTCGGCTATCAGACGCGACCCGGGGACGACGCGTACCTGCGCCATCTGCTGGACCATCAGATCGCCTCCGACCACCCGCTGGTACGGGTGCACCCGGAGACCGGCGAACGGGTGCTGTTCGTCAACGGCTACTACATCGAGCAGATCCTCGGGCTGTCCCGGCCGGAGAGCGGGGCGGTCCTGGAGATGCTGCTGGAGCAGGCCACCCGCCCCGAGTACACGGTCCGCTTCCGGTGGGAGCCGGGCAGCGTGGCCTTCTGGGACAACCGGGCCACGATCCATCTGGCGCCCGGGGACACCGCGCACGTGGACCATCCGCGGATCATGCACCGGGTGATGCTCGCCGGGGACGTCCCGGTCGGTACGGACGGCAAGCCGTCCGCACCGATCGTGGGCAGTGAGCCGCAGCGCTGGTGAGCGGTGCCCGTAGGCGCCGACCCGCGGACGCCGGGGGTGACCGGCGGCGCTCCGGGACGTGGCTCCGTCAGAAGATGCCCTGGCCCGGTACGAGGATGCCGCGCGGGTCGTAGGTGTGCCGGGCGGTGGCCAGCCGGCGCCAGGCGGGCCCGAAGTGCTCGCGCCAGTCGGCGGGTGCGAAGGGGACGGAGCCGACCGGGTAGTGGGTGCCGCCGGCCGCGTGGACGGTGTCGTAGGCGGCCCGGTTGGCGGCGAGCAGACGGTCGACGGTGGCCGTGTCGTCGGGCGGGGTGGTGCGCAGGACGGCCAGCAGGTACGGCACCGGGTCGTCGGGCATGCGCAGCAGTGGAGTGCCGAGCCGGTCGCGCAGCAGCGGGTAGAGCAGGACGACTCCCGGGCCGAGGTCCTCGGGGGTGAGGTCGTCCAGCACGGCTCCGGCGACGGCGGCGGCCGTACGGCCGGGCAGCAGCAGGTTGAGCCACGGGTGGGCGTACGCCCACAGGCCCGCCTCCTTCAAGGCGGCGACGCTCGGCGCGAGCCGGTCGAGGAAGTCGTAGTACGCGAGGTCCGACTTCTGCACGCCCGACGGGTCGTGGCGCAGCCCGCGCAGCAGTCGGGCGTCGTCCGGGGCGGGCCCGACGGGCGGACCGTAGGCGACCGCTTCGAGGAGGTAGCCGCGGAAGGCTCCGCCGGCGTCCGGGACGACCTGGCCCTCGACGTAGGCGAAGCGGCCCTCCTCGACGAGCCGTCGCTGGTCGTCGAGGAAGACCCGCAGGTCGTCGTACGGAAGGAGGTAGTGGCGCACGGTCTCGGGTGCGCGGACCAGCCGCAGGGTGGCCCCGACGACGACGGCGCACTGGCCGAGTCCCGCGAGCACGGCGAGGAACAGGTCGCGGTGGCGGGTCGGGGAGCACCGTACGAGCTCGCCCGCGCCGGTGACGACCTGGAGTTCGGTGACGTTGTCGACCTGGGCGCCCTGCTGGTGGGTCTGGCCGCCCAGACCACCGACCGAGACAGTGCCGCCGACGGAGAGTTCGAGGTAGTCGGTGAAGGTCGGCGGTGTGAGTCCGTGGGCGATCGTGGCCTTGGCGACGTCGCTCCACTTGGCGCCCGCCCCGACCGTGACCGTCCTGCTGCCCGGTCCGACCGGGCCGATGTCCGCGAGCGGCGTGGTCTCGATGACCAGGCCTCCGTCGACCTGGGCCTGCCCCTGGGTGGCGTGGCCCTGGCCCCTTGGAGCGACCTCGACACGGTGGGTGTTGCAGAAGCGGATCATCGCGACGACGTCCTGGACCGAGCCCGGTCGCAGGACGGCGACGGGACGCCGGTGGACGATGTGCCCGAAGTCGTCGGCGGCGGCCCCGAGCGAGGCGTCGTCGGTGTGGATGCTCCCGTCCAGCGACGGGAGGCCGGTCAGCGGCCGGGCGGACGTGGTGGTCGCCCAACTACGGGTGAAGGGGTCGAATCCGATGACCGCGGCGCCGGCGGCCGCGAGGCCGTGCAGTGCGGTACGTCGCGAAGGGGTCCGGGGCACGCGCTCCTCCTGGGGCGGGCGGGATGCAGCGGTCGACTGCCGCCGATCATAAGGCAGTTGGGTCTTGAACCAAGGGAAAACGATGTTGCGGGTGTCGCACCCTCCCCGAGGCCCCGACCTCCGCCGCTCCGGCACGGACCGGCAACGCGTCCGCCCCCACCGGACCCGAACCTCCGGGCCTCCCCCCTCCGGCACGGACCGGCAACGCGTCCGCCCCCACCGGACCCGAACCTCCGGCCTCTCCCCTCCGACACGGACCGGCAACGCGTCCGCCCCACCGGCCCCGAACCTCCGGCCTCCCCCTCCGACACGGACCGGGCGCTGCGGTCGGCGGCCGGTGCAGCCTGCCTGTGGCCTGTTGCCTGCCACCGCGGGACTGACCACATGGTCCGCGTTCGCGCGCGGGCCGGCCGTGTCACGCGGATGCGGCCGGAGCCTCTCCCGGCCTGCTCGCGACCGCGTTGCGTTGCGCGCACACCGCCGGAGTCGCGGCTCCCGGCCGTCGTCGGACGACGGCGGCCGGGTTCACCGTGCCGCGGGCGCAGCGGTG
>NZ_BAABKB010000005.1:0-411551 GCF_039543605.1 Streptomyces siamensis
CCTCACCCACCCGCACAAGGCGACGCCCCCCGACCAACCACCCCCGTAGCCCCACCCGCACACACAAAAGAAGCGGGGTGCCCACCCGCAAAGGGGGCACCCCACTCCCGGCTCAAGCGAGCGCAGCGACTAGGCGTCGTAGTCCTGGTCGAAGCGGTCCTGCGCCTCACGCTGGGTACGCTCCGCGTCCTGCGTGGAGCGGTCACGACCCTGCTGGCCACGCTCGCGGCCCTGCTGGGCACGCTCGCCGCCCTGCTGAGGACGCTCGTGACCCTGAGGCGAGCGCTCGTGACCCTGAGGCGAACGCTCGTGGCCCTGCGGCGAACGCTGGCCCGGCTCCTGGCGGGCGTCGCCCATCTTCTTCTTCGCCTGCTGCTTCATCTGCTCGGCCTTCTCCTTGAACTGGTCCTGCATGCCCATGAGATTCACTCCCGTTTCGGGTGAGGGGGATCGGGCTCGACCAGACTGACACGGCACGACTACGCACGCATTTCGATCAGTCACGCATGGTGACCAACCCGGGGAAGCCGCAGGTCACTTGCGTGTCCGCTCCTCCTCGTCGGCAGCCCCGCCGGCCCCGACCAACCCGGTGCGGACCTCGCTCAGCCGGGGTTCGAACCGGCGCATCTCGCGCTGCCCGACCGCCCCGATGATCCCGGGCAGACAGCCGCGGATGCCCTGCATGCCACGCAGCCACCACTGCGCGTACACATGGCTGGAGCGGCGCTCGATCCCGGCGACGATCCGGTCGACGGCCGGGCCCAGCGGATAGGTCTTGTTGGAGGGCCACGGCAGCCGCTGCCGCAGTTCGCGCATGACCTCGTCCTGATCGGCGCCGCGCACCATGTCGGTGTCGGTCCACGACAGGTACCCGACGCCGACGCGTACGCCCTTGTAGCCGACCTCGGCGCGCAGGCTGTGCGCGTACGCCTCCACGCCCGACTTGGACGCGCAGTACGCCGTCATCATCGGGGCGGGGGTGATCGCCGCCAGCGAGGCGATCTGGAGCAGGTAGCCCCGGCTCTCCGTCAGCACGGGCAGGAACGCCCGGGCCGTCACCGCCGATCCGATGAGGTTCACCTCGATCACCCGCCGCCAGGCGACGGGGTCGGAGTCGACGAAGGGCCCGCCGCTGGCGACACCGGCGTTCGCGACGACGATGTCCACCTTGCCGAACCGCTGCTTGACCTCCTCGGCGACCCGCGCCATCGCCTCGTGGTCGGTGACGTCGGCGTACCAGTGGTCGCTCTCGCTGTGCAGTCGCTCCGAGACCTGCTTGAGCGCGTCCGCCTCCAGCCCGACGAGCGCGACCTTCGCGCCGCGTGCGGAGAGCTTGCGCGCGAGGAGTTCACCGACGCCCCGTGCCGCTCCCGTGACGACCGCGACCTGTCCTTCCAGGCTCACCCTGCTGCTCATGCGCCCTCCTTGATCTCCGCGCCGTCCGCGGCGCTCTTCGCCGCGCCGCCCGCGCTGTCCGTGTACGCCGAGACGAGCTCGCGTATGCGGGAGGTCACCAGCTCCGGTGCCTCCACCGGTGTCATGTGCCCGAGTCCCGGCAGCTCGGTGGCACCGACGCAGTTCGGCAGCGCCGCCACGAGGGCGCGCGCGTGCACGACCGGGGTCAGCCGGTCCGCCGTCCCCGCGACCACGGCCGTGGGCACCCGCAACTCCCTGACACCGTGGTCGAGATCGAGCGCTTCGAGGACGGCCGACCAGGCGTGCCGCACCTTGCGCGGGCAGGCGTGCACGATCCGCGCGCACGCCTCGACCATGGCGGGCGACGAACCGGCCCCCATCGTCGCGTACTTGAGGATCCGCCGGGCGAGCGGAGTGACGGGACCGAGCGGGGCCCGGGAGCCCAGGACGGAGCGGGTGAGGCGGGTCCGCAGCCGCCCCGCGCGCATCGGCACCACGCGCGCCTCGGCGACCAGCCGCGAGCTGCCCGTGCTGCACAGCAGGGCCGCCGCGGCGTGCTCCCGGAAGCGCGGCCTGGCCGAGGCCGCCATGAGCGTCATACCGCCCATGGAGTGTCCCGCCAGGACGGCCTTCTGGCCCGGTGCGAGGGTGGCGGCCAGCACCGCCTCCAGGTCGTCGGCGAGCGCTTCGGTGCTGCACGCGGCGCTCGCGGGACTGCGTCCGTGCCCGCGCTGGTCGTAGGCGACGACCCGGTGGTCGGCCGCGAGGTCACGGATCTGCGCCGCCCAGAAGGCGGTGGAGCAGGTCCATCCGTGCGCGAGGACGACGGTGGGCGCGTCCTCGGGTCCGTGCACCTCGACGTGCAGGCGCGCGCCGTCGGCGGAGACGACGGTCAGTTCCCGGGCCGGCGCGGGAGGCGCGTACGCCCCGTGCACCACGTGCGTCAGTCGGCTCATGCCCCTGCCTCCACCTTGTTCCTGCGGGCGCCCTTGCGGCGCGGCTCGCCCGCGTCCCGGGGCTCGGGCGCGCGCAGCACCTCGTACTCCCCGAGGTCGACGCGGCGCGTGGCGCTGCGGAACTCGCTCGTCGTACCGGGCCAGATGGTGGTGTTGACGCCATTGGCGTCGAGGTACCAGCTGGTGCAGCCGCCGGTGTTCCACACCGTGCGCTTCATGCGTTCCTGGACCCGGTCGTTCCAGGCGTCCACCGCGGCGGGGCGCGCGTCGAGGGCGGCGCGGCCCCCGAGGACGTCCAACTGCCGTACGAAGTCGGCCATGTAGTTCAGCTGGGACTCGATCATCAGGATCATGGACGAGTTCCCGAGACCGGTGTTGGGCCCGATGATCGTCATCCAGTTGGGGAATCCGGCCGCGGTGGCGCCGCGCAGCGACTTCATCCCGGTGCTCCAGGTCTCGGCGAGCGTCCGGCCCTCCGCGCCGACGACCCGTTCGGCGATCGGCATGTCGGTGACGTGGAAGCCGGTGCCGAAGACGATCGCGTCGACCTCGGCCCTGCTGCCGTCGGCGGCAACGAGGGTCGAGCCGTCGATCTCGGCCAGCCCGGAGGCCACCACGTCGACATTCGGCCGGGTGAGCGCGGGGTAGTAGGTGTTGGAGAGCAGGATCCGCTTGCAGCCGATCCGGTAGTCGGGGGTCAGCTTCGCGCGCAGCGCCGGGTCCTTCACGGCGCGCGCGATGTTCCGCTTGGCCAGCCGCTCCACCAGGCCGAGCTCGTCGGGCCGCTTGGTGAACGCCTGGACCTGCAACTCCCTGATGCCCCACAGGAGTCCGCGCCGGGCCTGGGTGGTGAACGGCAGCTGCCGGTGCAGCCACCGCTCGGCCCCGCTGATGGCCCGGTCCACGCGCGGCATCACCCACGGCGGGGTGCGCTGGAAGAGCGTCAGCCGCTCCACGTCGGGCTGGATGGACGGCACGATCTGGATGGCGGAGGCGCCGGTGCCGACCATGGCGACGCGCTTGCCGCGCAGGTCGTAGTCGTGGTCCCAGCGGGCCGAGTGGAAGACCTTGCCGGGGAAGGTGTCGATCCCCGGGATGTCCGGGACCTTGGGGTCGGAGAGCGGCCCGGTGGCGGACACGACGATGTCGGCCGTGAGCCGGCCGCTGCTGGTCTCGATGGCCCAGTGCAGCTTCTCGGCGTCCCAGGTCATCATCTTGACCTCGGAGTCGAAGCGCAGGTGGGGCCGGAGCCGGAAGACGTCCGCCACGTGCTCCAGGTACGCCCGGATGTGCTCCTGACCGGAGAAGGTGCGCGGCCACTCGGGGTTGGGTGCGAACGAGAACGAGTACAGGTGGGAGGGCACGTCGCAGGCGCAGCCGGGGTAGCTGTTGTCGCGCCAGGTGCCGCCCACGCTGCCGGCCCGCTCCAGGACGACGAAGTCGGTGATCCCCTCGCGGCGCAGCCGCACCGCGGCCCCCAGCCCGCCGAAGCCGGACCCGATCACCGCCACCCGTACATGCTCGTGCTCGGTCATCCCGACGCCTCCCTGGTCCGCACGACTCTGCCAGTGAACACTGGCGCAATGGGGAGAGTAGAGCAGCGGCGTACTGATGGGTAGGGGTCGCGACCGGGAAAGTTACCGGGGGTACGACGTAGGGTGCGGAGGTGGCCGAGGGATCAGGAAAGCGGGGCGCCGGGGCGCGCGAGCGGGGCGTGAGGGCGCGGACGCGACGTGACGACCCGGCACGGAAGCACGGCTCGCCGGCGCCGGACCGTCCGGACACCGGCACGGCGGACCGGTCCGGCACGGCGGCCCGCCGAGGGCCGGAAGCCGGCACGGCGGGACGGTCCGGCGGCGTGACGCGGGGCCCCGGCGCGGCATCGGCCCCCGAAGCGGGCACCGGCCCACGCGCACCGGGAACGACCGGCCCCGGCAGGCGCGAGTACCGGATGGAGGAGCTGGCCAAGGAGGCCGGCATCACCGTGCGCACCCTGCGTTTCTACCGGGAGCGCAAGCTCATACCGCCGCCCCGCCGCGAGGGCCGCATCGCCTGGTACGACGACACCCACCTGGCCCGGCTGCGCACGATCTCGGCACTGCTGGAGCGCGGCCACACCCTCAACGGCATCGCCGAGCTGGCCGAGGCCTTCGACCACGGCCGTGACGTGGGCGAGCTGCTCGGCCTGGGCGAGCCCACCGAGGAGACCCCGGTCCGCCTCTCCCCCGAGGCGCTGGCCGACGTCTTCGCGGGCCAGGCGACCCCGGAGAATCTCGCCGCCGCCCTCGACCTCGGCTACCTCGGCACCGACGGGGGCGAGATCGTACACATCAGCCGCCGCCTGCTCGACGTCTCCGCGGCCCTGGTCCGCGAGGGCATCCCGCTCGCGGACGTACTGGGCGCGGCCCGCCGCGTACGCGACCACGCCGACGCGCTCGCCGAACTCTTCACCGGCCTCGTCCTCACCCAGGACCGTTCCACGGAGGACCTCCAGCGCCTGCGTCCGCTCGCGAAGAGCGTGGTGGAGGCGGAGCTGTCGATGGCACTGGACCGACGCCTGCGCGCGCACGGGGACGACCGGGACGCCTAGCCGCTCAGGCCGCGGCGGGCACGGACCGGAGGGGTATGGCGCCCCGCCGCGCCCGGGGCGACCGCCTAGTGGTCGTAGACGACGGTGACCGGCGCGTGGTCGGACCACCGCTCCGCGTGGGTCGCCGCCCGCTCCACGTATCCCTTGAGGGCCTTGCCGGCGAGGCCCGGCGTGGCGACCTGGTAGTCGATGCGCCAGCCGGTGTCGTTGTCGAAGGCCCGGCCGCGGTACGACCACCACGAGTAGGGTCCCTCGGCGTCGGGGTGCAGGGCGCGCACGACGTCGACGTAGCCGCCGTCGCCCGCGTCGAGGACCTGCCCCATCCAGGCCCGCTCCTCGGGCAGGAAGCCGGAGTTCTTCTTGTTGCCCCGCCAGTTCTTGAGGTCGGCCTCCTGGTGGGCGATGTTCCAGTCACCGCAGACGACGACCTCGCGCCCGTCGGCGGCGGCCCGCTCCCTGAGCACCTTCAGATGGGCGAGGAACGCCTCCATGAAGCGGACCTTCTCGTCCTGCCGCTCGGTACCGACCTCGCCGGAGGGCAGATAGAGGCTGGCCACGGTCACGCCGGGCAGGTCCGCCTCGACGTAGCGCCCGGCAGCGTCGAACTCCTCGGACCCGAAGCCGATCCGGACGCTGTCGGGCTCACGGCGTGTGTAGAGGGACACACCTGCCCGCCCCTTCGCGGCGGCGGGAGCGTGCACGACGTGCCACCCGTCGGGCGCCCGCACCTCCTCGGGGAGCTGCCCCGGCTCGGCCCGCACCTCCTGGAGGCAGAGCACGTCGGCGGAGGTCTCCGCGAGCCACTCCACGAAGCCCTTCTTCGCGGCGGCCCGGAGCCCGTTCACATTCACAGAGGTCACAGTCAGCACTCGGGCACGATACTTAATCCGTAGCCCTGACCCTATGCATAGGAGTACGATTGCCTGTATGAATATCCGGTCCGTTCCCTTCGACCACCCCGACGCCGTCAAGCTCAACGACCAGGTGCAGGCCGAATACGCCGAGCGCTACGGCGACGACGGCGATGCCACACCGCTCGACTCGGCGATGTTCGCCCCGCCGCTGGGGCTCTATCTCATCGCGTACGACGAACAGGACCGTCCGGTGGCCACGGGCGGCTGGCGCACCCAGGAGGAGAACGACGAGGGGTACTCCGACGGCGACGCCGAGCTCAAGCGGATGTATGTGATCCCCGAGGCGCGCGGCCTCGGCCTCGCCCGCCGGATGCTGGCCGCGCTGGAGGACGACGCCCGCGCGGCGGGCCGCGCCCGCATGGTCCTGGAGACCGGCTCCAAGCAGCCCGAGGCGGTCGCCCTGTACCGGTCGAGCGGTTACGAGCCCTGCGTGAAGTTCGGCTACTACCGCTTCCACGAGCTGAGCCTCTGCTACGCCAAGGCGCTCTAGCCCCGCGGCCGGCACCGCCGCCGCCCCCCTCGGGCCGGTCTTCTGACCGGCCATCAGGGCTGCCGTCCCGAGCGCAACGCAAAGATCCCGCCCGATCATGAGATCGGACGGGATCCAGTCAACTGCCCCGAGCAAAGCTCGGAAACAGTGATTGCAGTGGACCTGAGGGGATTTGAACCCCTGGCCCCCTCGATGCGAACGAGGTGCGCTACCGGACTGCGCCACAGGCCCTTGCAACGAGTGAAACTCTAGCATCCCCATCGAGGTGCTTGGAAATCCGTTCCTGGCAGGTCAGCCGAGGACTCCCGGGCAGCTCCCGTCCCACCCGTCACTCGTTGGCCGCGCGCGGCCGTTCCCCGTCCTCGTACTGGTCGAAGAGCGGGGTGCGGCCGCGCTCACGGGCGCGCCGGGCGGACGCGGCGCGCCGCGCGTCGCTGCGGCCGTCGTCGGCGCCCTCCGTGCCGTCGGGGGTCTCCTCCGCCACGGGGGCGGTCTCGGGCACGGCCGGTTCCGCGGCGCTGGAGCGCGCGGAACTCCACGCGTCCGGGGCCCCCAGGTCGACGCTGGACGTGGCCCGCGGGGCGACGGGCGCGGTCACGTAGGTCGGCAGCGGAACCGGCACCGGGTCCCAGCTGTCGCCCTGCCCCGGACCGCGCTGGCGCTCTCGCTGCTGGTCGACCCACTCGGCGTGGTCGGTCTGCTCGACGAGCGCGCGGCGGTCGGCCGCGAGGGCGGAGAGACCGGTGTCGGTGTCCGTCACTGGTCCCTCCTCCGGCTCGTCGACACCTTCGTCGAGCGTGGGCCGGCGGCGCGGCTGCCGTTCCCTGAGCCGCTGCGCCGCGGCCTCGGCCCGGCGCCGGTCCATGGTGTAGGTGAAGCGTCGTCGCTCCTGGGCCCGCAGGTACACGATGTACCCGCTCAGCAGCATGGCCGGTACGCCCGGCGCCCACAGGAAGGCGAGGCCGCCCACGGCCGCGACGATCGCGCCGAGCGTGAAGGCGAGGAAGAGCAGCACCGTCGTACGCCTGCGGCGCGCGAGCACCTTCGTGCGCCTGGCCCGTGCTGCGGCCTCCGCCGACGGCCCGCGGCGCGCCCCGGGTGCCCGCCCGGCCGCGGACGGCTGGGCGGACTGGGGTGCGGGCTTGCCCGGCTGCTTGGGGACGGGTCTGGTGGCGCCCGGCGCCTCCTGTGCGGCGCCGCCCGGTCTGGCGGCGGGCCGCGCTGCGGGCTTCTGCTCCGCCTGGGCCGGCGCCTGCGACTGGACCCGCTCCTGCACCTGCGGCCGGTTCTCGGCATGCGCCTGTGTCCGGGACGGAGGCGCGACGAAGGCCCGGACGTCCACCGAATCGGTGGCGTCGCCCGGGTCGGCGCTGGGCTCCCCCTGGTCGGCGGAGCGTGCGCGCAGGTCCTTGGCGTACCGGCGCTCCATACCCGCCCGTCCGGACAGCAGCCGGATGGCGGTGCTGAAGCGTTCCGTCGGACGGGCTTCGTTCAGCTCGTCCTGCCTACGGAGCCACATCGGCACCAAGTAGGCGGCCCAGGCCCCGACGATGACTGCGTAGATGAGGCCGCTGCTGCTCACGCCTCACACGGTAGAGGGGTTTGCATGAGGCCATCTGCCAATTGGGCCGGTGTGTCGCACGATCTGGCTGATATTTCGAGCTTTTTTTGTGACCCATGCGATCAGCAGCTCGCCTGGGAGCGCGAATTTAATGCTCCGAGCCGATCACCCGGCGATCAATTTCGAACACCTATTTCATTTCCCGGCCTTGTCCGGCGTTCCGTGGCCCACTCGGTTTCTGCGGTCCCGTCTGATCCGATCCCACCTGCTCCGAACGGTTCTGCGCCGAGCGCGCGCGACGCCAGCGGCCGAGGAGTCCCTCGGGCACCTCTTCGGCGGTCAGTGCGAAGACGAGATGGTCGCGCCAGGCCCCGTCGATGTGGAGATATCGCGGACGCAGCCCTTCCTCGCGGAATCCGAGCTTTTCCACGACCCGGCGGCTGGGGCCGTTCTCCGGGCGAATGCAGACTTCGATGCGGTGCAGTCCGACCGTGCGGAAGCAGTGGTCGGTCACCAGCGCCACGGCCGTCGGCATCACTCCGCGGCCCGCCACCGACTGGTCCACCCAGTAGCCGATGTGCCCCGAGCACATGGAACCCCAGGTGATCCCCGCGACAGTCAGCTGGCCGACCAGACGCCCCTGGTACTCGATCACGAAGGGCAGCATCCGGCCCGCGTTGGCCTCGGCGCGCAGATGCCGGACCATCTGACGGTACGTCGGCCGGTGGGCGATGGGTCCGCTGGGTGTGGGCGGCGGGATCGTCGCCTCCCAGGGCCGCAGCCAGTCCCGGTTGCGCCGGTTCACCTCGCGCCAGGCCCGCTGGTCGCGCAGCTTTATCGGCCGGAGGACGACGTCGCCGTCCACCAGCTCGACCGGCCAGGATGGGCTGTTCAGCTCGCACCCCCACTGCCACTCGCTCTGGGGTGGTCGCCGCCGCGGATCTGGTCGACGGCGTGGACCACCAAGGGTTCCAGGACGGCGAGGCCGTCCCGCACCCCGCCGGTGGAGCCCGGCAGGTTGACGATCAGCGTGCCGCCGGCGACGCCGGCGAGCCCCCGGGACAGGACCGCGGTCGGGACCTTCTCCCTTCCGTACGCCCTGATGGCCTCGGCGATGCCCGGGATCTCGCGGTCGAGCACCTCGAGCGTCGCCTCGGGGGTGCGGTCGGTCGGTGAGACACCCGTCCCGCCGGTGGTCACGATGACGTCGTACCCGGCCTCGACGCCCGCCCGCAGCGCGGCTTCCACCGGGTCGCCGTCGGGCACGACCTGCGGACCGTCCACGGCGAAGCCGAACGCGGTCAGGCCCTCCGCGATCAGGGGGCCGCCCTTGTCCTCGTAGACCCCGGCGGCGGCGCGGTTGGAGGCCGTGACGACGAGGGCGCTGTACGGCGCCGCGAGAGCGCCGCCCAGGGAGGGGCCGCCGGTCATGAACGGCTCCAGTCGCCGGACTTTCCGCCCGTCTTCTCCTCGACGCGTACGTCCGTGATGACCGCCCCCTTGTCGACAGCCTTGACCATGTCGATCACGGTGAGGGCCGCCACGCTGACCGCTGTGAGCGCCTCCATCTCGACGCCCGTGCGGTCGGTCGTCTTCACGGTGGCGAGGATCTCGACGGCGTCGTCCGCGACCGACAGATCAATTCTCACACCCGACACCGACAACGGGTGGCACAGCGGGATCAGGTCCGGGGTGCGCTTGGCTCCCATGATCCCCGCGATGCGCGCGGTGGCGAGGGCGTCGCCCTTGGGGACCCCCTCGCCGCGCAGCAGCTCGACCACCCTCGGCGAGACCAGGACGCGGCCGCTGGCGCGGGCGGTGCGCGCGGTCACGTCCTTCCCGGATACGTCGACCATGCGGGCGGCGCCCGCCTCGTCGATGTGCGTCAGTCGGTCCTGCGTACTCATGTGCGTGGGCGCTCCCGGTCCGGGCCTGTCGCGGTGCGGCGCGTGGGCCTGTTGTGCGCGACACGTTACCGCCCGTCCGCCTCCGCCCACGCCCCCCTGAGGAACCGCCCGCTCCGCCGGATCGCGGGACGGGCTCCGGGGCCCGCAGGCTCAGCCGAGCAGGACGACCTCCACCTCGGCGCCGGGCTCGACCGAGGTGTCGTCCTCGGGGACGACGATCAGTGCGTCGGCGTGCGCGAGGGCCGCGATCAGGTGGGATCCGGCGCCTCCGACGGGCTTCACCTCGCCGTCCGCGTACGTGCCGCGCAGGAACTGCCGGCGGCCCGCGGGCGAGGTCAGCGCCTTGTCCGCGCTCAGCGTCGCGGTGGTGGTGGGCCGGTGGACGTCCTCGAGGCCCATCAGCGTGCGGATGGCGGGGCGCACGAACAGCTCGAAGGAGACGTACGACGACACCGGGTTGCCCGGGAGCGCCAGCAGCGGGGTGTGGTCCGGGCCGATCGAGCCGAATCCCTGGGGCTTGCCGGGCTGCATGGCGAGCTTGCGGAACTCGACGCCGCCGCCCGCCTCGTCCTCGTCGCCCACGGAGGACAGGGCCTCCTTGACGACGTCGTACGCGCCGACGCTCACGCCGCCGGTGGTCACCACCAGGTCCGCGCGGATGAGCTGGTCCTCGATGGTGGCGCGGAGCGTCTCGGCATCGTCCGCGACCGCACCCACCCGGTAGGAGATGGCGCCGGCGTCGCGGGCTGCGGCGCAGAGGGCGAAGCTGTTGGAGTCGTAGATCTGGCCGGATCCCAACACCTCGTCGGGCTGGACCAGTTCGCTGCCGGTGGACAGCACCACGACGCGCGGGCGCGGGCGCACCCGCACGGTGCCGCGGCCGATCGCGGCGAGCAGGCCGATCTGCGGCGGGCCGAGGATCGTGCCGGCTTCGAGGGCGCGGTCCCCGGCCTTCACGTCGCTGCCCTTCGCGCGCACGTGCGCGCGGGCCTCGGCCGGACGGTGGACGTGCACCTGGCCGGAGGCTCCCTCGGGGGCCGCGCTGTGGGCGCGCATCCCGGAGACCGGGCCCTCGCCCAGGCCTCCGTCCGTCCACTCGACGGGCACGACGGCCTCGGCACCGGGCGGCAGCGGTGCGCCGGTCATGATCCGGGCGGCCTGCCCGGGGCCCACGTGCGGCTGCTCGGCCTGGCCGGCGGCGACATCGCCGACGACGGTGAGGACCGCCGGGTACTCCTCGCTCGCGCCCGCGACATCGGCGACCCGGACCGCGTACCCGTCCATCGAGCTGTTGTCGAACGGCGGCAGGGAGACCGGCACCGTGACGTCCTCGACCAGGACGCAGCCCTGGGCGTCGAGGAGTTGAAGCTCGATGGGTTCGAGGGGGCGGACGGTCGTGAGGATGTCCTCCAGGTGCTCGGTCACCGACCACAGGTGGTCCTGGCCGGTGGCGCGGGTCGCGGCGCTGCTCAAATCCCTACATCTCCTCGGCTACGTAACTGCGAAGCCAGGCCCGGAAGTCCGGGCCCAGGTCTTCACGTTCGCACGCGAGTCTGACAATGGCACGCAGGTAGTCGCCACGATCGCCGGTGTCATAGCGGCGTCCCTTGAAGACCACGCCGTGCACGGGGCCGCCCACCTTCTCGTCCGCTGCGAGCTGCTGGAGGGCGTCGGTGAGCTGGATCTCGCCGCCGCGCCCCGGCTCCGTCTTGCGGAGTATGTCGAAGATGTGGGGGTCCAGGACGTAGCGGCCGATGATCGCGTAGTTGCTGGGGGCGTCCGCCGCGTCGGGCTTCTCGACCAGGCCCGTCACCTTGACCAGGTCGCCCTCCTCGGTGGCCTCGACGGCGGCGCATCCGTAGAGGTGGATCTGCTCGGGCGCGACCTCCATGAGCGCGATGACGCTGCCGCCGCGCTGTTCCTGCACCTCGACCATGCGCGCGAGCAAGGGGTCGCGCGGGTCGATCAGGTCGTCGCCGAGGAGGACGGCGAAGGGTTCGTGGCCCACGTGCGGCGCCGCGCACAGGACGGCGTGGCCGAGGCCCTTGGGGTCGCCCTGGCGGACGTAGTGCATGGTGGCCAGGTCGCTGGACTCCTGGACCTTGGCGAGCCGGTCGGCGTCGCCCTTCTTCTGGAGGGCCGACTCGAGCTCGTAGTTGCGGTCGAAGTGGTCCTCGAGGGGGCGCTTGTTCCGCCCGGTGATCATCAGGACGTCGTCGAGACCCGCCGACACGGCCTCTTCCACCACGTACTGGATCGCCGGCTTGTCGACGACCGGCAGCATCTCCTTGGGAGTGGCTTTGGTGGCCGGCAGGAACCGGGTACCGAGGCCGGCTGCGGGGATGACAGCCTTGCTGATCCTGGGGTGCGACTGAGTCATGCCCGCAACCATAACCGGTGGCTATGTGCGGAACATGTGGCTCCGGTTAATTCGCTCTCATATGAGCGCATTAGAAAGGATACGGGAACCACCTGTGAGCCAGCTCGGACCTGAACCGGAGCCTGACAAGCGAATGTTGCGGCGAGGCCTCCTCGCGGTGAGAAGCGGGTTGACGGCCGGTGACGTGCGGAAAACGGCCGAGAAACTCGCCCTCCGCGCACTGGAGCTGCCCGAACTGGCGCACGCGAGCACGGTGGCGGCGTACGTCTCAGTGGGGAGCGAGCCCGGCACCCGCGCGCTCCTGGACGCGCTCCTCGCGCGCGGGGTGCGCGTGTTGCTGCCGGTCCTGATGGCGGACAACGACCTGGACTGGGGTGCGTACGCCGGGGAGGAATCGCTGGTGCGCGTCCAACACGGCGGGAAGATGGCCCTCTTGGAGCCCGCCGGCGACCGGCTGGGGCCGGAGGCCGTCCGGGACGCGGACGTCGTCCTGCTGCCCGGCCTCGCCGTCGACGCGCGCGGCATGCGCCTCGGGCGGGGCGGCGGCTCCTACGACCGCGTGCTGGCCCGCCTGGAGCGCGCGGGGGCCGATCCGGCGCTCGTGGTGCTGCTGTACGACACCGAGGTCGTCGAGCGGGTGCCGGCGGAGGCGCACGACCGGCCCGTCCACGCCGTGGTGACCCCCTCGGGCGTGCGCCGCTTCCGCTGACGGGCCCCCCGGGTCACGCGAGGGAGCTCCACGCGCGCGTGGCCCGCGCGACCGGAGCCGGCCCCGCACCCGCGGGACCCCCGCGCGAGCGCGTCCGCGCCCGTCCGGCCCGCGGACGGAAGCGGCCCCCCACGCGTGCGTGGAGGGCCACCTCGGCCGGAGCGCGGACCGCGGGCGATGCCCGCGCCGCTCCGTCAGCGCGTCACGGCTTCAGGACCAGGGTGTCGCTCGTCCTGTCGTCGACCGCCTGCTTCGAGAAGGCCCACGGCAGCAGCTCGCCCTTGGCCCACTTGTCCGTCTGGTCGGTGTAGTGGGCGTTGTAGGCGTGTCCGGAGGCTCCGGAGAGGTTGATCCACTTGGACTTGTCGAGGTCCCCGAGGTTCACCACCATCCGCATCGACGGCACCCAGACCACGCTGTAGCCGCCCGCCGCGTTCCAGCCGGTGGCGTTGACCGTCGCCTCGCCGCCGCTGAGCTTCCAGGGCCCGCGGTTGAGCATGTACTTCAGGAAGGCCGGGCCCTCGGTGCCCATCGTCTGGTTCTTCAGGAACAGGCGGTGCAGCCGGCCCCAGCTCCAGGTGTCGATGTCCTTGCCGAGCTTGGCGGTCAGCTCCCAGCGGGCGTCCTTCATGGCCCGCCCGAACAGCTCGTCACGGGTGCCGGTCGCCCGGTCGGTGCGCGTCTTGGGCGACTGCCACCAGTCGTTGCCCTCGTCGTCGATGATCTTGCGGACCACCTCGAACCAGCGGTCGCCGCCGTCCGGCTGCGCCTGGTCGGCATCGCGCTGGCCGCACTCGCGCACCGACCGGTCCTCGTCCGCGGGGCCCGTCGTGTCGACCGGGTCGACCCACAGGCACTGGCCCTTGACGCGCAGTTCCTTGGGCAGCTTGTTGCCGAAGGCGAGCTTGAGGATGTTGCGCCAGGTCGCGTTGAAGTACGCGGCCGCGGCGGAGTCGGCGTCCTGGGTGTAGTCCCAGCCCTCCAGCAGCTTCTGCGCCTGGCGGACGTCCGGGTCGTCGACGTCGATCTTGAGCAGCTTGGGCACGAGCAGCTTGGCGATCTCGCTGCTGTTGTCGAGCTGCATCTGGCGCATGTCGTCGGTCGAGATCTTGCCGCCGCCCTTGATCTTCGACTCGATCAGGTCGGCGATCCGCTGGCTGCGCGTGCCGTAGCCCCAGTCCGTGGTGAGCGTGTAGGGGTACTTGTCCTTGTCGACGACCGCCTGGTTGGCGGTCACGATGTAGCCGCGGTCCGGGTCGTACTCGTAGGGCAGCTCGGCCTGCTTGATGTAGCCGGTCCACTTGTACTTGGAGGTCCAGCCCGGCGACGGGAGCGAGCCGTCGCCCTCGCCGCGGATCGGGATGCGGCCCGGCAGCTGGTAGCCGATGTGGCCCTTGGTGTCGGCGTAGACCAGGTTCTGGGACGGCACGTCGAAGTACGTGGACGCCTTGCGGAACTCCGCCCAGTCGGACGCCTTGTCCATCCGGAAGACGGCGTCCATGGAGGTGCCGGGGTCCAGCGCGGTCCAGCGCAGCGCGATGCCGTAGCCGTCGCCGCGGTCGGGTGCCGCGGTGTCGACGGTGGCCTTCCTGCCGACCTTGACGAGCTCGTCGTCACGGTCGGACAGCAGCGGCCCGTTGTTGGTCTCCCGGACGACGATCTTCTTGGAGGCGCCGCCCGCGACCTTGATCGTCTCCTTGCGGGACTTGAAGGGCAGCACCTTGCCGTCGTACTGGTAGCCGTCGCCGGTGAGCTTCTCCAGGTAGAGGTCGGTGACGTCGACCCCGGAGTTGGTCATGCCCCAGGCGATGTCCTTGTTGTGGCCGATGACCACGCCGGGCATGCCCGCGAAGGTGTAGCCCGAGACGTCGTACTGGCACTTGTCGGAGAGGCTGGTGCAGTGCAGGCCCATCTGGTACCAGACCGACGGCAGCGAGGCCGACAGGTGCGGGTCGTTGGCCAGCAGCGGCTTGCCGGTGATCGTGTGCTTGCCGGAGACGACCCAGGAGTTGGAACCGATGCCGTTGCCGTTCACACCGACGGCCGTGGGCACGTCGTCGAGGACGTCGTAGAGCCCCGAGAGCTGGCTCTGGAAGCCGGAGGGGGCGGTGGCGCCGCCCGTGAGGCCGGTGCCCGCGGTGGTCGTCGAGGTGGTGTCGCCCTGGACGTACGACCCCGTGACGTCGTCGTAGCGGCCCTCCTGCACGATCGCCTTGTTCCGGCTGTACGGGTAGTCGGGGTACAGGTCCGCGATCTGCTTCGGGCCGAGCCGGCTCGTCATCAGCGAGCGGTCGATCTCGTCCTGCATGTTGCCGCGCAGGTCCCAGGCCATCGCCTTGAGCCAGGCCACCGAGTCGACCGGGGTCCACTCCTGGGGCCTGTAGTCGTTGGTGAAGCCGAGGGCCGCGTACTCCAGGGAGATGTCCTTGCCGTCCTTGCCCTTCAGGTAGGCGTTGACTCCCTTGGCGTATGCCTGGAGGTACTTCTTCGTGGACGCCGACAGCTTGGTGTCGTACTCCTGCTTCGCGATCCGGTCCCAGCCCAGGGTCCGCAGGAACTCGTCGTTGTCGACCTGGCCCTTGCCGAACATCTCGGACAGCCGGCCCGAGGTCATGTGCCGGCGCACGTCCATCTCGTAGAACCGGTCCTGCGCCTGCACGAAGCCCTGCGCCATGAACAGGTCCTCGTCGGAGGAGGCGTAGATCTGCGGGATTCCGTAGTTGTCACGCTTGACGTCGACCGGGCCCGACAGCCCGTCGAGCCGGATGCTGCCCTTCGTCTGCGGGAAGGACGCGCGCACGGTGCTGATGCTCCAGTACGCGCCGAAGGCGACGCCTGCTATGACGGCGAGCACCAGGACAATCAAGAACAGACGGGCTTTGCGCCCCTTCTTCCTGCCGGACTTGCCGGGCTTCGTGCCGGAAGAGGCGGTGGTGTTGGGGGGCATCGCTGTCCTTGCTGTCCTAACGCGAGCGGCAGGCGGTCCTGGAGTGCTGGAGCAACCATAGGCGCAGGGCCAAGAGCGCCTTGACGCGGAGTCGGGTAGCCGGGAGCACAGACGTTCGATCTTGTCCCAGGAAGCGTCAAGAAAACGTCAAGAGTTAGGTAAGGTAACGAAGTACTTGCACTGAAGTACCGGATTCCAGTGCTCGGATCCGCGTGCCCGCCGCGGCGGGACCGGATTGGCGAGAAAGGAACGGCCGCTGACTGTCCACCACCTCAACCAGCTCCTGCTCGTGTGCTCGCTCGTCCTGCTCTTCGCGGTCGTGGCCGTCCGGATCTCCTCACGCAGCGGGCTCCCCACGCTGCTCGTGTACCTGGGCATCGGCGTCGCGATCGGCCAGGACGGGATCGGAGACGTCCAGTTCAACAACGCCGCACTGACCCAGGTCATCGGATACGCGGCACTGGTCGTGATCCTCGCCGAGGGCGGCCTGGGCACGAAGTGGAAAGAGATCAGGCCGGCCCTCCCGGCCGCCTCCTCGCTGGCGCTGGTGGGTATCGCGGTGAGCGTCTCCGTCACGGCCTCGGCGGCCCACTACCTGATCGGCCTGGAGTGGCGGCAGGCGCTCATCATCGGAGCGGTGGTGTCCTCGACGGACGCGGCGGCGGTCTTCTCCGTACTGCGGAAGATCCCGCTCCCCGCGCGCGTGACGGGCGTCCTGGAGGCCGAGTCGGGATTCAACGACGCCCCCGTCGTCATCCTCGTCGTCGCGTTCTGCGCGGCGGGCCCGGTGGAGCACTGGTACGAGCTGCTGGGCGAGATCACGCTGGAGCTGGCCATCGGCGCGGCCGTCGGCATCGCGGTGGGCTGGCTCGGCTCGTACGGACTGCGGCACGTGGCGCTGCCCGCCTCCGGCCTCTACCCGATCGCCGTGATGGCCATCGCCGTCGTCGCCTACGCCGCCGGCGCGCTCACCCACGGCAGCGGCTTCCTCGCCGTCTACCTCGCCGCGATGTTCCTGGGCAACGCCAAGCTGCCGCACTGGCCCGCCACCCGCGGCTTCGCGGAGGGCCTCGGCTGGATCGCCCAGATCGGGATGTTCGTGCTGCTCGGCCTGCTCGTCACCCCGCACGACATGGGCGACGACATCGTGCCCGCGCTGATCATCGGCCTGGTCCTCACCGTGGTGGCCCGGCCCCTCAGCGTCGTGACCGGCCTGCTGCCCTTCCGCATCCCGTGGCAGGAGCAGGCGCTGATGTCCTGGGCCGGACTGCGCGGCGCCGTGCCCATCATCCTCGCGACCATCCCGATGGTGAGCGGCATCGAGGGCAGCCGCCGGATCTTCAACATCGTCTTCGTCCTGGTCGTCGCCTACACCCTCGTCCAGGGGCCCACCCTGCCGTGGCTGGCGCGCAAGCTGCACCTGGGCGAGCCCACGGGCGCCGCCGACCTCGGCATCGAGTCGGCACCCCTGGAGCGGCTGCGCGGCCACCTGCTGTCCGTCGCGATCCCCGAGGGCTCGCGCATGCACGGTGTGGAGGTGGCCGAGCTCCGGCTGCCCGCGGGCTCCGCCGTGACCCTCGTCGTGCGCGACGAGACCTCGTTCGTCCCGCTGCCCACGACCGTGCTGCGGCGCGGCGACGAACTGCTGGTCGTCGCCACCGACCAGGTCCGGGACGCCGCCGAGAAGCGGCTGCGCGCCGTGGGACACGGCGGCAAGCTGGCCGGCTGGCTGGGCACCGACGGCCCGGGAACGCACCGGCAAACAGGCCATTGAGGGGCGAGAGGCATTCACAGGCGGACGCCGCCGTGGTGCTCATTTTCACAGGCCCGGCCCCTTTGGCCCCTGTAGGATGAAGGCACACCTAGATCGAACCACCTCTGCCTGACGCAGAGCTGGCGCGACCGCACGGCGGCCGTGACGCCCTCCAGCAGTGGGCGACGGTATCTACCGCAGTTCCGCGCAAGAGGACAGCTCTCGGCGCCCCCGCAGGGCGAGTGAGTCGAAGGGGAGCGCCGGAGTCCAGGGCGTGAGCGCGCGAGTCCGAGGGCCCGCGCGAATCACCGCCCGGCACCGGCCCCGGCACCCCGGAGGCGAGCACGCCGCGACGGGTCGCGCTACCAGGTGGCAGAAAGGCACGGGCCGTGGCATCCACGGTCACCTCCCGCCCCGGATACGGACAGCTGCTGCGCACCCGCGGCGCCTGGACGTTCCTGCTCCCCGGCTTCGCCGCACGTCAGCCGTTCGCGATGCTGACCATCTCCATCGTGCTGCTCGTGCAGCACACCACCGGCTCGTACGGAAGCGCCGGCGCCGTGGCCGCCGTCACCGGTGTCTCCATGGCGTTGTTCGCGCCCTTCACGGGCCGTCTCGCCGACCGCCACGGACAGCGGGCCGTCCTGCTGCCCGGCGTCCTGGTGCACGCGTTGGCAGGCTTCTCCCTGACGGCCCTCGCGCTCGCCGACGCGCCCCTGTGGGTGCTGTTCGCCGCCGCCGTGCCGACCGGTGCCTCGGTGCCGCAGATCGGTCCCATGGTGCGGGCCCGCTGGGGCGCGAAGCTCCAGGACTCCCCCTTGATGACCACGGCGGCGGCCTTCGAGTCCGTCACGGACGAGCTGACCTTCGTGTTCGGCCCGCTGCTCGCCACGGCGCTGTGCACGGCCGTGGACCCCGCCGCGGGGCTGCTGACCGAGGCCTCGCTGACCCTGGTCGGCGGTCTGCTGTTCGCCGCGCAGAGGAGCACGCAGCCGGCCGTCGCGACCGGCGGGCACGCGCGCGTGGAGCACGTCTCCGCCCTGCGCGTCCCCGGCGTGCGGGTGCTGATCGTGACCTTCCTGGGCATCGGCTCCGTCTTCGGCGGCATGCAGGTCTCCCTGGCCGCGTTCAGCGAGTCGATCGGCGAGCCCGGCCTCAACGGCGTCCTGTACGGCGTCTTCGCCGCGGGCAACATGCTCTCCGGCATCGTCTGCGGCGCCATCGCGTGGAAGGCGGCGCCGCAGCGGCGTCTCGTCGTCGGGTACGCGGCCCTGGCGCTGACCGCCTCCGGCCTGTGGACGGCCCACTCCGTGGTCGTGCTCGCCGGGATCGGCCTGCTCGTGGGCATGTGCATCGCACCGGCCCTGATCACCGGCTACACCCTCGTCGAGGGCCTGGTGCCGCAG
Organism: Streptomyces siamensis; assembly: GCF_039543605.1. Taxonomy (NCBI): domain Bacteria; kingdom Bacillati; phylum Actinomycetota; class Actinomycetes; order Kitasatosporales; family Streptomycetaceae; genus Streptomyces; species Streptomyces siamensis. The sequence continues at coordinate 19,030 of NZ_BAABKB010000005.1, forward strand.
GGCGCCCGCACCGAGGCCTTCACCTGGCTGACCGGCGCCGTCGCGCTGGGCCAGGCCGCGGCCGTCACGGTGGCCGGGCAGATGGAGGACCGCCTCTGGGAGGGCGCCGGTTTCCTGGTCCCGATGGCCGGTACGGTGCTGGCTCTGGCGACCCTGGTGACCCTGCGGTCACGCCTGACACCCAGGGGTGCGGGGCGCACCGTCGCGCGTGGCGTCGGTCACCGAGTGCCGGTGACAGTGGACTGATCTCTCGGAATACGTCACTATGGACCGTCGTTAGCACTCATTGAGTGAGAGTGCCAGGAGGAAGACAAGTGCCGACCTACCAGTACCAGTGCACCGAGTGCGGCGAGGGCCTTGAGGCGGTGCAGAAGTTCACCGACGACGCCCTGACCGAGTGCCCCAACTGCGGTGGCCGCCTGAAGAAGGTGTTCTCGGCCGTCGGCATCGTCTTCAAGGGCTCCGGCTTCTACCGCAACGACAGCCGCGGCTCGTCGTCGAGCAGCTCGCCCGCGTCGTCGAAGGCGTCCGGCTCCTCCACGTCGACCTCGTCGTCCTCGACGGCCTCGTCGTCCTCCGACTCGAAGTCGTCGGGCACCGGCTCGTCCAGCAGCTCCGCCGCTTAGTCCGCCAGGGCGCGGCTGCCGCCGCGCCCCGCGGGCCGGCCGTCCCGTGCGGCTCGGCCGGGTTGCCCGGACCGTCCGGCCGGGCTTCCTCGGCCCTGCACTGCTTCCGGAGCCCCGTCGGGCCCCGGACCCGTTCTCCCGCGAGACCCCGCCGTCCTACGACGGCGGGGTCTTCGGCGTTCCCCGGCCCGGCTGCGACGCCGCCCGTCCGGCTAATGTGCGGTCCATGGCGAACACGGAGAACGCACAGCGCCCCGGCGAGGAGCAGACCGCGGCCAGGGCCGAGATCGGTGTGATCGGCGGCTCGGGCTTCTACTCCTTCCTCGACGACGTCACCGAGATACAGGTGGACACGCCCTACGGAGCGCCCAGCGACTCCCTGTTCCTCGGCGAGATCGCCGGACGGCGGGTCGCCTTCCTCCCCCGCCACGGCCGCGGCCACCATCTGCCGCCGCACCGCATCAACTACCGGGCCAACCTGTGGGCGCTCCGCTCCGTGGGCGTACGCCAGGTCCTCGGCCCCTGCGCGGTCGGCGGACTGCGCGAGGAGTACGGGCCCGGAACCCTCCTCGTGCCGGACCAGATGGTGGACCGCACGAAGGCGCGCGCACAGACGTACTTCGACGGGATGCCGCTGCCGGGCGGCTCCGTGCCGAACGTGGTGCACGTGTCGCTGGCAGACCCGTACTGCCCGGTCGGGCGCAAGGCGGCCCTCGACGCCGCGCGCGGACAGGACTGGGAGCCGGTGGACGGCGGCACGCTCGTCGTGGTCGAGGGACCGAGGTTCTCCACCCGTGCCGAATCCCTCTGGCACCAGGCGCAGGGCTGGTCGGTGGTGGGCATGACCGGCCACCCGGAGGCCGCGCTCGCCCGTGAACTGGAGCTCTGCTACACCTCCTTGACCCTGGTCACCGACCTCGACGCGGGCGCCGAGAGTGGCGAGGGCGTCTCGCACGAGGAGGTGCTGAAGGTGTTCGCGGCGAACGTGGACCGGCTGCGGGGCGTGCTCTTCGACGCGGTCGCGGGGCTGCCGGAGAACGGGACGCGGGACTGCCTGTGCACGAAGGCGCTCGGCGGGATGGACCCGGGGTTCGACCTGCCGTGACGCGGGGCGGGGCACTCCGGGCGGGTGCGGGAGTGCCCTTGGCGCCGGGGACACCTGGCACGACGACGGGGACACCCGGCTCGACGCCAGGGACACCTGACTCGACGCCAGGGACACCCGGCTTGACGACGGGGACACCTGGCTCGACGGGCGGGACACGCGAAGGGTGGAACCTCCTGTTCGGGTGAGCGAGTTGTCCACAACCCGTGGGTGGTCCACAGGGCGCGGCGGGCTCGGCCACGAAGCCTCATCGTGGGATCGCAAGCCGGTCCCTCGTCGCAGGTGGTGGTCACCCATGGCTCAACTCTCCCTTCTCGTGCGCCCGCCCGGCGCGGACGCGCCTCCGACCTGCGAGGTTCCGCACTTCGCCCCCGTGCGCGTGCGCGGCGGACGGTATGCGCTGCGGCGTCTCGCGCGGCACCGGAAGCGGGCACTGGCCGCGGGACTCGCGGTCACGGCGGCGGCCCTCGTGGCGGCGGGCCCACGGGACTCCGAGCGGGCGCGGGGGCATCCACCGGACGCCGTCCGGGCCCCTTCGGCAGCGGCGTCCGCGGCCGCGTCGGATCCCGTGCGCGACCATCGCGCGGCCGACACGGTGACGGCCCCGGTGCGGATCACGGACGCCGCCACGGTCCGTCTGCTGCGGCCTGGCGACCTGATCGACGTGATCGCTGCGGACGGCGACGGCACAGGCCGGGTCGTCGCGGCCGGAGCGCGCGTCACCGAGGTGCCGGAGGCCGAGGCCACCGAGAGCGGAGCACTGGTCCTCCTCTCGGTCCCCCGGCCGGCGGCGGCGCGGCTGGCCGGCGCGAGTGCCGGCGCACGACTGGCGGTGACGCTGCGATGAGTGAGGATGTGGTGTCAAGTGCCACGTCGGAGTTGCCCCATTGGACAGGCCCCGCACGGCCTGACGTAGGTTGCGGAGCTGTTTGTTCCACAACCAGTGCGGAGGGGCCTGCTCGTGAGCGAGAAGAAGCAACCCGGCATCTGGGAGGGCTTCAAGGCCTTCCTGATGCGTGGCAACGTCGTCGACCTGGCCGTCGCGGTGGTCATCGGCGCGGCCTTCACCAACATCGTCAACTCCGTGGTGAAGGGCATCATCAACCCGCTGGTGGGCGCGATCGGCACGAAGAACCTCGACAGCTACAGCACGTGCATCAAGGACCCCTGCACCGGCAGCGGGGACACCGCGACGGGCGTCCGGATCCTGTGGGGTTCGGTGCTGGGCGCGACGCTCAGCTTCGTGATCACCGCGGCCGTCGTCTACTTCCTGATGGTCCTGCCGATGGCCAAGTACCTGGCGCGGGTGGAGGCCCGCCGGAAGGCGAAGGAGAGCACGCACGAGGTCATCGAGGTGACCGAGTTGGAGGTGCTCAAGGAGATCCGCGACGAACTCGTGGCCCAGCGCGGCCAGGGACGCGCCCAGGACTGACGACGGACCCCGGCTGCCGTCCGCTGCGGCGCGGCGGCCGGGCTCAGATGTGGTGCGGCGGCCGGGCTCAGATGTGGTGGGGCGGCTTCTCGTCGAGGAAGCGCTTCAGGTCGGCCGCGCTGTCGCCGGTGCTCTCGGCCCGCTCGCCCCACCCACGGTCCGTGTCGTCCGAGGACTGCTGGCTCAGTGGGTCGTCGAAGACCAGCGCGGGCTTCGGATCGCGCGGTTCGGGGGCGGGGGCGGTACTCATGGGATCAGGGTACGCCGGGGGCACCGCACCCAGGATCGCTTGTGAACGTCTTCACATGAATTTCCGGCGCTTTTCTGCTGTGCTTGGCCGTATGACGTCCAGCCCCGCTTCCGATCCGGCCGCAGCCCCGCCCCGGCCCTCCGGCCGCAGGCCGTTGCGCCGCATGACCGCCCGCGGCCGTGACGAGGCACACCGGGTCGCCTCCCCGCTGGAGCTCTTCTTCGACCTGTGCTTCGTCGTGGCCGTCGCCCAGGCGGGCATGCAGCTGGTGCACGCCGTGGCCGAGGGGCACGCCGGCGAGGGCATCCTGAACTACGCGATGATCTTCTTCGCGATCTGGTGGGCCTGGATGAACTTCACCTGGTTCGCCTCGGCGTACGACAACGACGACGCGCTCTACCGCTTCGTCACCCTGGTGCAGATCGCCGGTGTCCTCGTCCTCGCGGCCGGGGTGTCCGAGGCCTTCGAGAAGCACGACTACATGCTCGTCTGGCTCGGCTACGCGATCATGCGGTTCGCCATGATCGCGCAGTGGTTGCGGGCCGCACGCTCCACGCGGGGCGCCGAGAGAACCATGGCCCTGCGGTACGCGGGCGGAGTGCTGTTGTGCCAGGTCGGCTGGCTGGGGCTGCTGGTCCTGCCGGAGTCCGGCCGGCCGTGGGTGTACCTGGTCATGGTGATCGCCGAACTGTGCGTCCCTGTGTACGCCGAGAAGGACTTCAACACGTCGTGGCATCCGCATCACATCTCCGAGCGGTACGGCCTGTTCACGATCATCGTGCTCGGGGAGACGATCGCCGCGGCCACGATCGCCGTGAAGTCCGCCGTCGACGAGCACGAGGCGGTGGGCGAGCTGATCCCGATCGCCGTGGGCGGGCTGCTGATCGTGTTCTCCGCCTGGTGGATCTACTTCGTGGTGCCGATCCACGGACATCTGCGCACCAGCAAGCACGCGTTCCTGTGGGGGTACGGCCACTACCTGATCTTCGCGTCGGCGGCCGCGATCGGCGCGGGTCTGGAGGTGGCGGTCGAGCAGGCGGTCGGCAAGGCGCACATCTCGACGCTCTCGGCGTCCGCCGCGGTGACTCTCCCGACGGCGCTGTTCTTCCTCACCGTCTGGACGCTGCACTCCCGCCACTACAAGGTGGGGATCGCGCAGCAGCTCGTACTGCCCACCAGCGCGCTGCTGGTCATCGTGTGCACGTTCCTGGGCGAGTGGGCGGTGCTCGCCGCGGGCGTCGTCTCGGCCCTGTCGGTGGTGATCGGGATGGTGCTGCCGGCCCGGACGACAGTGGGACGGACGCCGAGGACCGCGTAAAGGGGCAGGGGCACGGAAGGTCTCCGCGCGGAGTTGGGGCGGAGAGAGGGCGGACGGGTGGGAGCCGGGGCCCGGGCGGTCATGCCCCGGCCGGTCATGCGCCCGGGTGGTTGTGCGGTGGTGTGATCGTATGACCCGGTGAGTGGGGAAGGCTGAGCGCATGACAGTTGACGCTCTGACGGATGTCACGGGTCTTCGGGTGGGGCACGCGACGCGCACCGGGGACGGCTGGCTCACCGGCACGACGGTCGTGCTCGCCCCGGAAGGCGGCGCGATCGCGGCCGTCGACGTGCGTGGCGGCGGACCCGGCACCAAGGAGACCGACGCGCTGGACCCCCGCAATCTGGTGCAGAAGGTCGAAGCCGTGGTGCTCACCGGTGGCAGCGCGTACGGGCTGGACTCGGCGTCGGGCGTGATGGCCTGGCTGGAGGACCGGGGGCGCGGGGTGCTCGTGGGCACGGACCCGGCACACGTGGTGCCGGTGGTGCCGGCGGCATGCGTCTTCGATCTGGGCCGCGGCGGCGACTTCCGGGCGAGGCCCGACGCGTCCACCGGCCGGGCCGCGGTCGAGGCGGCGGACGCGAGCGAGCCGGGCGAACCGGTGCGCGAGGGTTGTGTGGGCGCCGGCACCGGGGCGGTGGTCGGGCGGCTCAAGGGCGGTGTCGGCACGGCGAGCGCCGTGCTGGAGTCCGGCATCACGGTGGGCGCGCTGGTGGTGGCGAACGCGGCGGGATCGGTGACGGATCCGGAAACGGGGGCGCTGTACGGGGAGTTGCTGAGCCGGCGGGTGGAGTACCCCTCGCCGGCGGTGCACGAGGCGGCGCGGGCGCGGCTCGCCGAGGCCGCGGCGAGGAACGCACCGCCCCCGCTGAACACGACGCTCGCCGTGGTCGCCACCGACGCCGATCTGACGCGCGCCCAGGCGCAGAAGCTGGCGGGCACGGCGCACGACGGGATCGCGCGCGCGGTGCGGCCGGTGCATCTGCTGAACGACGGGGACACGGTGTTCGCGCTGGCCACGGGTGCCCGGCCGCTCGCCGCGGAGAACCCCCTCGCGCTCAACGAGATCCTCGCGGCGGGCGCGGATCTGGTGACGCGGGCGATCGTGCGGGCCGTACGGGCCGCTGTGCCGGTGGACGGGCCGGGCGGCCTGTGGCCGTCCTACGAGGAGCTCTACAGGGAGCCGCCGCTGGGCGATTGTCCCGGTTCTGTCACGTGATGGCATCCGACGCGATCGGAGGGAACCCGACGCGTCGACGCTCGCTCTTTGTCCTCGAAACCGAGCGGAACCCGCGCATCACACGAAACTGGAGCAGCCCGTGACAACGCCGGACAGGACAACACGGCGCGCACTGGGGGCCTGTGCCGCCCTGATGGTCGGCGCCCTCACCCTCACCGCATGCGGCGGCGACGCCAACGCCGACAGCGGCAAGGACGGCAAGAGCGCGACCAGGACGTCCACGGCGAAGATCGTCATCTCGGCCCAGGACGGCTCGACGGGCGCGTCCATCAACGCGACCGGGGTGAAGGTCAGCGACGGCGAGCTCACCGACGTGAAGATGACGGTGGCCGGGACCGGGACGGCCGTGCCCGGGACGATATCCGCGAACGGCGGCTCCTGGAAGCCGAAGGAGCAGCTGGAGCGAGGCACGAAGTACCAGATCTCGGCGACCGCGAAGGACGCGAAGGGACGGACCTCGGCGGCCAACTCCATCTTCACGACGGTGTCTTCGGGCAACAGCTTCATCGGCACCTACACGCCCGACAACGGCTCCACCGTAGGCGTCGGCATGCCCGTGTCGTTCACCTTCGACAAGGTGATCGGCGACAAGAAGGCCGTGCAGTCGCACATCAAGGTCACGTCGAGCAGCGGCCAGCAGGTCGTCGGCCACTGGTTCGGGGCGCAGCGGCTCGACTTCCGGCCCGAGACGTACTGGAAGGCCGGCTCCAAGGTCACGATGAAGATCGACCTGGACGGCGTCGAGGGCGCGAACGGCGTGTACGGGGTGCAGAAGAAGACCGTCACGTTCACGATCGGCCGTTCCCAGGTCTCCACGGTCGACGTCCGCACGCAGACCATGACGGTCGTGCGGGGCGGCAAGACCCTCAAGTCGGTGCCGATCTCGGCGGGCAGCCCGGAGCACACCACGTACAACGGGCAGATGGTGATCTCCGAGAAGTTCGTCCAGACCCGGATGAACGGCTCGACGGTCGGCTACGGCGGCGAGTACGACATCCCGGACGTGCCGCACGCCATGCGGCTGACGGCGTCGGGGACGTTCATCCACGGCAACTACTGGTACAACCGCGGGAACCCGCCCTTCGGCCGGCAGGGAACGAGTCACGGCTGCGTGGGACTTGCCGATGTGCAGGGCGCGCGGGGGGACACGACCGCCAAGTGGTTCTACGACAATTCCCTCATCGGGGACGTCGTGACGGTCAAGAACTCCCCCGACAAGACGGTCGCGCCGGACAACGGGCTCAACGGCTGGAACATGTCGTGGAGCGCCTGGACCGCGGGAAGTGCCCTCTGACGAGCGGCTTTTGACGACCGGGCGGGCCGCGCGGGAACTCCCCGCGCGGCCCGCCCGTTTTCTGTCCGTACGTTTTCTCGGTTCACGGACATGATGTCCGACCGAGGGGCTACGGTATGCACCCACAAGGTGACATGCAGCAACGCCGGGAGAAGCCTTGAGCGTTCCGTACGAGACAGCAGCGTACGAACCACCCGAGTCGCCCGAGTCTCCGGAGGAGCATCTCGCGCGACTCCTGGGCCGCGCCCTGAACTCCTTCGAACTGCCCGACGAGACGATACGGCAGCTCGACTGCGCGCTGGCCCAAGACAGTTCGCTGCACTCCGCGCACCACAGCGCGGGGCTGCATCGCGAGACGTACCGGCACACATGGCTGCTCGCCGACGGTTCGGCGGTCACGCTGTGGGAGCTCGTGCACAACACCGCCCCCGGCCGCGACCCTCAGCACGAGGTGTACGTGGACGAGGAGGAGCTGCGTGCGGCCACCGCGCGGCTGCCGCTGCCGCCGGACGCACCGGACTTCGAGCTGCCCGTGCTGGTGCAGCTGTCGCCGATCCCCGAGCCGCGCCACGCGTATGTGCCCGACGACTCGGCGGACCACGTCCGCCGGCTGCTGCGGCGCGCGGAGAACGCGGACCGGCCGGGCGACGACCTGTCGACGCTGCTGCTGCGCGAGGCGTTCGCGCACCAGATCACCCAGGCCTTCGGGAAGCCGTGCCGTGCCGGTCGGGCGGGGCTGTGCTTCTCGCTCTACGAGCACGCGTTCCTGCTGCGGGACGGGCGGGAGATCTCCCTGTGGGAGGTCGAGCACACGGCGACCCCGGACCGGCGTCACATGTGCGAGGTGTACCCGACGGAGGAGGCGGCGCGCGAGGCGATGGAGCGGCGCGCGGCGCGACTCGGCCGCTGAAGGTGCAGGCCGGGCCTGGGCGCGGGTGTCGGCCGCAGAGGGCCGGGGCTGCGCCTATGGGCGCGTGGCGGCCGCTGAAGGTGGGGGCCGGGCCTGGGCGCGGGTGTCGGCCGCAGAGGGCCGGGGCTGCGCCTAGCGGCGGGTGTCGCCGAATCGGCGGACCAGGCCCGCGAAGGCGGCGTGTTCCTCGGGGGTGAGCTCGACCGACTCGGAGACCGGGCCGGACCGCGACTGCTCGGGAATGGCTCGCAGCGTGTCGTCCGCGCGCCGCATCGCGTCCCGGAGGCGGGCGCGGCGCATGAAGCGTGACAGCCCGACGATCCAGATGGCGGTCGCCAGGGCGATCAGGGGCACGCCTATCAGCTGAAAGGTCGACACGTGCTCAGGCATACGTCCCAGTAGACACCACGGTCCGGGACTTTGATCCCGGACCGTGACGCATCTCGCAGATGCCTTGAACAACTCACAGATGCCGTAAAGGGGCAGGAGCCGCGCCCCTCACGCCGCGACCGGCTCCTGCGTCTCGGCCTTCGCCGATATCGGAGCGTCCGCGGCCCCCGCCGCGACGCCCGCCGGAGCCTGCCTGCGCATGCCCTTGAGGACGACGACCAGAGCGGCGCTCACACCGACGCCCGCGGCGATGGCGATCAGGTAGAGGAACGGGTTGCCGATCAGCGGGACCACGAAGATGCCGCCGTGCGGGGCCCGCAGGGTGGCGCCGAACGCCATCGACAGCGCACCGGTGACCGCGCCGCCCGCCATGGAAGCGGGGATGACGCGCAGCGGGTCGGCCGCGGCGAACGGGATCGCGCCCTCCGAGATGAAGGAGGCACCGAGGACCCAGGCGGCCTTGCCGTTCTCGCGTTCGGTCTGGGTGAAGAGCTTGCCGCGCACGGTCGTCGCCAGGGCCATGGCGAGCGGCGGGACCATGCCGGCCGCCATCACCGCGGCCATGATCTTCATCGCCGAGTCGCTGGGGCTCGCGACGGCGATGCCCGCGGTGGCGAAGGTGTACGCGACCTTGTTGACCGGGCCTCCGAGGTCGAAGCACATCATCAGGCCGAGGAGGGCTCCGAGGAGGATGGCGTTGGTGCCGGTGAGGCCGTTCAGCCAGTCCGTCATGCCCTTCTGCGCGGAGGCGATGGGCTTGCCGATCACCACGAACATCAGGAATCCGACGATCGCCGCGGAGATCAACGGGATCACCACGACCGGCATGATGCCGCGCAGGGCCGCCGGGATCCTGACCCGCTGGATGGCGAGCACCACCGCACCGGCGATGAGACCGGCGGCCAGACCGCCGAGGAAGCCGGCGTTGATGGTCAGAGAGATCGCGCCGCCGACGAAGCCGGGCACGAGTCCTGGCCGGTCGGCCATGCCGTAGGCGATGTAACCGGCCAGGACAGGCACGAGGAAGCCGAAGGAGACGACGCCGATCTGGAAGAACAGGGCTCCCCAGCTGTCCGCCTGGGTCCACAGGAAGTGGTCCATGACCGAGGGCGCCTTGTTGATCCTGTAGCCGCCGATCGCGAAGCCCAGGGCGATCAGCAGACCGCCCGCGGCGACGAACGGGACCATGTAACTGACGCCGGACATCAGCCACTTGCGCAGCCTGGTGCCGTAGCCCTCGCCGGACTCGCCGGCACGCTCGACGGGCGTGCTGTGGGCCGCCGCGGAGGTGACCTCACCGCGCGCCGCCTTGTCCCGCACCTCGGCGATGAGTGCGGCGGGCTTGTTGATGCCCGCCTTCACGCCGACGTCCACGGTCGGTTTGCCGGCGAAGCGGTCCTTGTCCCGCACCGGCACGTCGTGAGCGAAGATCACGCCGTCCGCGGCGGCGATGACCGCGGGGTCGAGGCGGGTGAATCCGGCCGAGCCCTGCGTCTCGACGACGACCTCGATGCCTGCCTCGCGGCCGGCGTTCTCCAGGGACTCCGCCGCCATGTAGGTGTGGGCGATGCCGGTGGGGCAGGAGGTGACGGCGACGACACGGAAGGGCCGCTGGACCTCCGCGTCGGTGGCGCCCGGCGCCGGGGCGGATCCGTCCTCGACGGTCGCACCCGGCACCGGGGCCGTGCCGTCCACGCCGGTGCCTGCGGAGGCCGCCGCATTCGGCACCGTCGCGGAGGTCTCGGGGGCCGCGGCGGGGGCCGGGGGCTCCTCGCCGCGGATGAGCGCCGCCGCGGTCGCCGCGTCGTCCGCATCCCGCAGCGCGGAGGTGAACTCGGCGTTCATCAGCTGACGGGCCAGGGACGACAGGATGGTGAGGTGGGCGTCGTCCGCGCCCGCAGGGGCGGCGATCAGGAAGATCAGGTCGGCGGGTCCGTCCGGTGCGCCGAAGTCGATGCCCTCCGCGCTGCGTCCGAACGCGAGCGTCGGCTCGGTGACGTGCTCGCTGCGGCAGTGCGGGATGCCGATGCCGCCGTCCAGGCCCGTCGGCATCTGGGCCTCGCGAGCCGCCACGTCGGCGAGGAAGCCGTCGAGGTCGGTCACCCGGCCCAGGGCGACCATGCGTTCCGCGAGGGCGCGCGCCGCCGCTTCCTTCGTATCGGCGGACAGGTCGAGGTCGACCAGGTCCGCGGTGATCATCTCGCTCATCGCGGGCTCCTTCGCACGCGTATCGCCCGTGGGGATTCGTGGGCGGGGGTGGGGACGGGGATGCTGCGCCCCGAGGGAACAGGGGTGAGGGGGGTGAGAGGGGTGAGGAGTGTGAGAGGTGTGAGGGAAGTGGCGGCCGTGGTGCAGGGGGCTGTGGGACCGGGGCGGCCCCGCTGTTCGGATGCGGCGGCGAAGGGGAGTCCCCGCCGTATCAGGGGCGTACGGGCCGGGCGGGCGACCGCGGTCATGGCACCGGCTCCGTGAGGGGAAGGTCCATCGGGATCTCCGTCGTGACCGTCACCGCGGAGGCGTCCAGGTCGGCCGGTCCGGGCATCACGCTGCCGGGGAGCTGGACGGCGGCCGCGCCGTGGGCGACGGCGGAGGCGAGCGCGGCGGGACCGCGGCCGCCGGCGATCAGGAACCCGGCGAGCGAGGCGTCGCCGGCTCCGACGTTGCTGCGTACGACGTCGACGCGGGCGCTGCCGAACCAGGCGCCCGCCTCCTCCACCAGCAGCTGCCCGTCCGCGCCCAGGCTCGCGAGCACGGCGCGCGCGCCCTGCTCGCGCAACTCCTCCGCCGCCTTGACCGCGTCGCCCACCGTGGCGAGCGGGCGCCCGACGGCCTCCGCGAGTTCCTCGGCGTTCGGCTTCACCACGTCGGGCCGCTCGCGCAGCGCCTCCCGCAGTGCCCGGCCGGACGTGTCCAGCGCGATCCGGGCGCCCGCCGCGTGGGCCCGCGCGACGAGATCGGCGTACCAGGACGGCGCGAGCCCGCGCGGAAGGCTGCCGCAGCAGGTGATCCAGTCGGTGTTGCCGGGGCGGTAGTGCCGCCGGACCGTCTCCAGGAGGAGTTCCGCCTCGGCGGCGGAGAGTTCGGGACCCGGTGCGTTGATCTTGGTGAGCGTGCCGTCGGGTTCGGCGACCGAAATGTTCGAGCGGGTGGCTCCGGCGACCGGGACCGGCGCGACCTCGATGCCCTGCGCGTCGAGCAGCTGGGCGACGAGTGCGCCGGGCGCTCCGCCCAGCGGGAGGACGGCGACCGTGTGCCGTCCCGCCGCGGCGGCCGCGCGCGAGACGTTCACGCCCTTGCCGCCCGGGTCCATGCGTTCGCCGGTGGCCCGGATCACCTCGCCTCGGTCGAGCGACGGGACCTCGTACGTACGGTCGAGGGAGGGGTTGGGGGTGACGGTCAGGATCATGCGCACTCGTTTCTCGGACACGGCACTGACGGGCCCGCGTTCTCCACGCGGCACTCGCACGCCGCGTTCCTCACACGGCGCTCGCGTGCCGTGCTCTATACACACAGCACTTCGGTGCCGCCCCGCTCGACGGAGGCGGCGTCTTCGGGGCTCAGTCCGCGGTCCGTGATCAGCAGGTCCACGTCGCACAGGTCGCCGAAGCGGGCGAAGTGTTCCTGGCCGCTCTTGGACGAGTCGGCGAGCAGCACCACGCGGCGCGCGGCGTGCAGGGCGGCGCGCTTGACGGCGGCCTCGGCCAGATCGGGGGTGGTCAGTCCGTAGTCGGCCGAGAAACCGTTGGCCGCGATGAAGAGGACGTCGGCGCGGATCTCGCCGTACGCGCGCAGCGCCCAGGCGTCCACGGCGGCGCGGGTACGGTGCCGGACGCGCCCGCCGACGAGGTGGAGCTGGATGCCGGGGTGGTCGGCCAGGCGGGCCGCGATGGGCAGGCTGTGGGTGACGACGGTGAGCGTCGCCTCCAGGGGGAGGGCGCCGGCGAGCCGGGAGACGGTCGATCCGGCGTCCAGGATCACCGTGCCGTCGCCGGGCAGTTCGGCGAGGGCGGCGCGCGCTATGCGGTCCTTCTCGTCGGCGGACGTGGACTCGCGCTCGGCGAGGTCGGGCTCGAAGTCCAGGCGGCCGGCCGGGATCGCCCCGCCGTGCACGCGGCGTACGAGACCGGCGCGGTCCAGAGTCTTCAGGTCCCGGCGGATCGTCTCCGCGGTGACCTGGAACTCCTCGGCCAGCGAGAGCACATCCACCCGTCCGCCGTCACGGGCGAGCCGCAGGATCTCCTGCTGTCGCTCCGGTGCGTACATGTCCGCTCGCCTCCGCGTGATGCCCGAACTTGTGGTTTCACTCGGAGGCTACGCCCGGATTTCTGGAAAGTAAACAGGTTCGGGCTTGATTCGGGCATGAACGGACTTCTGATTGTGTCCGGTGCCGGGGCGTGGGCGTTGCGCCGCCGCTCCGGTGGGTGGGTCGGGTCCGTGCCGGTGATCCGCCCGTTGCAGCCCTTGTGCGGGGCGGGGCTGGTAGGACCTCGGTGGGTGCGTGGCGCCGTCCGCAACGGGCATTTGATTCACCGGCACGGCCCCTTCGGTGAGATGGCGGCTGCGGGTGTGAGTGAGGCTGGGGTCCGGCTGCTGGCCCGCTGGGTGGCAACTCCCGCCCCGCCCGGCCGCCCCGCTTTGAGGGCAGAGAGACACCTTTCAGCCCGTCCGGCGTTTGAGGACGAGGCCGTTCAGGCCGATCGGGGGTTCGGGGGCGGAGCCCCTGGGGGGTCGGGTCGGGTAGGGGCGGAGGGGGCGAGGGACGGTTGTGACGGGCCGCACCGGCCGTGGGGCCGCAAGGGGCCGGGGCGCGGTGTGGTCGGGGCATGGGGCGGGCCCGGCACCTGAGGTGCCGGGCCCGTTCCCCTCCACCGGGGTCTCAGCCGACGAGCTCGGGCTCCCGCTCCCCCGTGACCGCACCGACGTCCGCGCCCTCGACGTGCTGGGCCGGCCGCTTCGGCAGGGCGAACATCAGCAGGTAGATGACCACCATCACCGCCACGACCCAGCCCAGCGCGTGCTGGAAGGCGTTCACGAAGGCGGGGCCCACCTGGGCCGCGGTGAGCCGGTCGCCGATCTCGCCGAAGAAGAGGACCGACACCAGCCCGAGTCCGAGGGCGTTGCCCATCTGCTGCACGGTGTTGATGAGTCCGGAGGCCGAGCCGGAGTGCTCGCGCGGGACCTCCGAGAGCACCGCGTCCGTCAGCGGGGCCACGATGAAGCCCATGCCCGCGCCCATGACCACCAGCGGGAGCGCCATCTGCCAGGAGGCGATGGACATCCCGTACCGGTCGGACTCCCAGATGTAGAGGAGCACACCGAGCGCCATGGCCAGGGCACCCGCCTGGAGGACCTTGCGGCCGAACCGGGGGACCAGCAGCTGCACCGACATGCCCGCCGCCGCCGACACCGCGATGGAGAACGGAACCCCGGTCAGACCGGCCCGCAGCGGGCTCCAGCCGAGGCCGACCTGCATGTAGAGGGTCCAGACCAGGAAGAAGACACCGAGGCCGACGCCGAAGACCGTCTGGACGGCGATGCCCGCCGCGAAGCTCTTCACCTTGAACAGCGACAGCTCCACCAGCGGCGAACCGTCCCGCGCGGTCTTCCGCTTCTCGTACGCCACCAGCACCGCGAAGACGACCAGGGCGCCGGCCATCGACACGTATCCCCACACCGGCCAGCCCAGCTCGCGGCCACGGGTCAGCGGGTAGAGCAGCATCAGCAGGCCGAGCGTGACGAGGGCGACGCCGACGAGGTCGAGCTTGAGGGCCCGCGGGGCCTTGGACTCGCTGATGAAACGGCGGCCCAGGAAGAGCGCGACCACACCCACCGGCAGGTTGATCAGGAAGATCGGCCGCCACTCCAGGCCGAACAGGTTCCACTCGGTCAGCAGGGCGCCGAGCAGCGGGCCGGACACGGCGCCGAGACCGACGATCGCGCCGAAGAGGCCGAAGACCTTGCCCCGCTCGTGCGCCGGGAAGGTGGCGTGCACGATCGACAGCACCTGCGGCACCATCATCGCGGCCATGGCGCCCTGCAGGATGCGGGAGGCGACGAGCATCTCCGGGTTGGCGGCGAAGCCGCACAGGGCCGAGGCCACGGTGAATCCGGCTATGCCGATGAGGAAGAGCCGCTTGCGTCCGTGGATGTCGCCGAGCCGTCCACCCGTGATCAGTCCGGCGGCGAAGGCCAGCGCGTAGCCCGCGGTGATCCACTGGATCTGGCTGAACGAGGCGCCGGCGTCCTGCTTGATCGACGGGATCGCGATGTTGACGATCGTGACGTCGACCAGGTCCATGAAGGCCGCGGTCATCACGATGGCGAGGGCGAACCAGCGCCGCCGGTCGGCCGAGCCGGCCGGGGCGTCGGCCGGCTCGGCCGTGCTGCTGAGAGTGGTCTCGGTGGAGGTCATGGAAAGAAGGTAGGCCCCCAATAGGTCAGATCGTGTCCTAGATGTGCGGCACTCTGGGAAACATGACAACGGACACTCCGGCACGTCTCCTCCAGCTCCTCTCCCTCCTCCAGACGCCCCGCGAATGGCCCGGCGGCGAGCTCTCCGAGCGGCTCGGGGTGTCCCGCCGTACCGTGCGGCGGGACATCGACCGCCTGCGGGAACTCGGCTATCCCGTGCAGGCGACCAAGGGAGCCGACGGCGGATACCGACTGGTCGCGGGCAAGGCGATGCCGCCGCTCGTGCTCGACGACGAGGAGGCCGTCGCGATCGCGGTGGGGCTGCGAGCCGGCGCGGGACACGCCGTCGAGGGCGTGGACGAGGCCTCGGTACGGGCCCTGGCCAAGCTGGAGCAGGTGCTGCCGTCCCGCCTGCGCCACCGTGTGTCCACACTGCAGGCCGCCACCACTCCGCTGACCAGCGGGGACGGCGCCAGCATCGCGCCCGAGACGCTGACCGTGATGGCGTCGTGCGTCGCGGGCCGGGAGCGGCTGCGGTTCGCGTACCGCTCGGGGGACGGGACGCCGTCACGGCGGCTGACCGAGCCGTACCGGCTCGTCTCCACCGGCCGCCGCTGGTACCTCGTCGCCTACGACCTCGACCGCGAGGACTGGCGTACGTTCCGCGTCGACCGGGTTTCCGAGCCGTTCGCCACGGGGGCTCGGTTCGCCGCGCGCGAGCTGCCCGCCGGGAACGCCGCCGACTATCTGCGGCAGTCCATGTACCGCCGCCAGGAGACGTACACCTTCGAGGTCACCTTCGCCGCTCCCGCCGAGTTCGTCGCGGCGCGGCTGCCCGCCTGGCTCGGTGCGCCCGAACCGGTCGACGACCACAGGTGCCGGCTGCGGGCCTCGGCCGGCGACTCCGTGGAGTGGCTGGCGGTGCGGCTCGCGATGGTCGACTGCGATTTCGTGGTGCACGAGCCGCCCGAACTGGTCGGCTGCGTGCGGGACTTGGGCGCTCGTCTGACCCGGGCGGGCGGCGACCCGGCGGACGCGGCATCGCTCGCCGCGCCCCGTGGATGAGCCTCGGCCCTCGGGCGGGCCCGCCACGCGCCCGCGCGGCCGGTCCGCTCACGGGCGCTGCGGGTCCGGCCTCGTCGGGGCCGGGGTGGCGTCGTGTCGCTGTGGCAGAATCTGCCCTTCGGGTCACCCCGGGGTTCAGGTTCGGGGTGGCCCGTCAGCGTTCCGCCCGAAAGCCCGTACGCACAGCCCTCGCAGAACGGAGCCGAGCCTCGGCGCCAGGGGGGGGTGAGGCGCCGAGGCTCGGCTCGGAAGAGTCCCGTCGCGAGGGGGGGGTGCGTCGGGACTCGGCTCTTGGGGGTCGATGGTGCGTCTGCCCTGGACTGAGCCCTTCAACCCTGGGCTCTGAAGTCTTGTTCCCAGAGCCCAGCAGGTTGAAGCGGCCTTACATGGCCATGTCTGGTCGACTTGTGGCCAACGTTGCGCGCGGTAGGGCGCGTTACGGGCGGACTCGTCGACTCCGGTGCTTACGCCGCCGCGTCGAACCCGGTGTCGCGGGCCAGCTTCTTCAGTTCGAGAAGGGCGTGCTTCTCGATCTGGCGGATGCGCTCGCGCGTCAGCCCGTGCTCCTTGCCCACCTCGGTGAGCGTGCGCTCCCGGCCGTCCTCGATGCCGTACCGCATCTTGATGATGGAGGCCGTGCGCTGGTCGAGGCGGCCGATCAGGTCGTCCAGCCCCTCGCTGCGCAGCAGTGTCAGCACCGACTGCTCGGGCGACACGGCCGAGGTGTCCTCCAGCAGGTCGCCGAACTGGGTCTCGCCCTCGTCGTCCACCGACATGTTCAGCGAGACCGGGTCGCGGGCCCAGTCCAGGACGTCGCCCACGCGCTCCGGGGTCGAACCGAGCTCGGCGGCGATCTCCGCGTGCTCCGGCTCCCGCCCGTGCTCACGGTTGAACTCGCGCTGCACGCGGCGGATGCGGCCCAGCTCCTCGACCAGGTGCACGGGGAGGCGGATCGTGCGCGACTGGTCGGCGATCGAGCGGGTGATGGCCTGGCGGATCCACCACGTGGCGTACGTCGAGAACTTGAAGCCCTTGCGGTAGTCGAACTTCTCGACGGCGCGGACCAGGCCCGCGTTGCCCTCCTGGATCAGGTCGAGCAGGGGCAGGCCACTGCGCGGATAGCGCCGGGCCACGGCCACGACCAGGCGGAGGTTCGAACGGATGAATATGTCCTTCGCGCGCTCCGCGTCCGCGACGAGCGCCTCGAGCTCCTCACGGGTGGCGTCCGCCTGGGCCTCCTCCTCCCCGTCGAGGATCTGCCGCGCGAACACACCCGCCTCGATGATCTGGGACAGCTCGACTTCCTTGGCGGCGTCGAGCAGGGGCGTACGCGCGATCTCGTCGAGGTACATGCCGACCAGGTCGCGGTCGGCGATCTCGCCGCCTACGGCGCGAACACTGCGTGCCGCGTCGGCGGTCTCGCCGGTGGCGGACTGACGACGGGCGACGGCACGGGTTGCCATGCGTGCTCCCTTGCGATGGTGGGCTTGCGGGTGGTCCTGGACTTCGGGTTCACCCTCCCGGGTGCCCGGCATCCGATGGAAACAACGACTGGAATCAGGACAGAATTCCCAACCCGCCCCTCGATTTTTCTGATCATGCAGTACCCTGTCCGGCCACCCAGGGAGGACAGATGCCTGTCGGACGTACAGAGGCGCAGGTCAGGCCCGGAGTCGAGGCCGATCTCGGCGCACTGACGGACCTCTACAACCACTACGTGCGTGAGACGTCCATCACATTCGACACCGCCGTGTTCACGCCGGAAGCGCGTCACTCGTGGCTGCTCTCCCACCCTGAAGACGGACCGCACCGCCTGATGGTTGCCACGGACGCGGACTCACAGCGGCTTCTGGGGTACGCGACGTCCAGCGCGTTCCGGCCGAAGCCCGCCTACGCGACCTCGGTCGAGGTCACCGTGTACGTCGCGCCGGACGCCGGCGGGCGCGGCATCGGCACCCTGCTGTACGAGAGCCTCTTCGACGCGCTCGCGGGCGAGGACCTGCACCGGGCGTACGCGGGCATCGCGCTGCCCAACGAAGCGTCCGTGCGGCTGCACGAACGCTTCGGGTTCCAGCACGTGGGCACCTACCAGGAGGTCGGCCGCAAGTTCGGCCGGTACTGGGACGTGGCCTGGTACGAGAAGAAGCTGAACGGCTAGGCAGGTCAGCCGAACTGCACCGACCGCTTCGCCATCCCCATCCAGAACCCGTCGATGACGGACTTCTGCCCGTCCAGCTCTCCGGACGCGTCGGCCGCGCCCATGGTCACGAACAGCGGGGCGAAGTGCTCGGTGCGCGGGTGGGCGAGGCGGCCCGCCGGGGACTTGCGCTCGAAGTCGAGCAGCGCGTCCACGTCGCCGGCGTCGAGGGCCCGGTGACCCCAGTCGTCGAACTCGCTGGACCAGGACGGCACGCCCCCGCCGGTGTGCCGGAGTGCCGCCAGGTTGTGGGTGAAGAAGCCGGACCCGACGATCAGCACGCCCTCGTCGCGCAGCGGCGCCAGCTTGCGGCCGATCTCGAACAGGCGGACCGGGTCGAGGGTCGGCAGCGAGACCTGGAGGACCGGGATGTCGGCCTCGGGGTACATCTCCACCAGCGGTACGTAGGCGCCGTGGTCCAGCCCGCGGTCCGGGATGTCCTGGACCGGGGTGCCG
The DNA here is from genome assembly GCF_039543605.1 of Streptomyces siamensis. Lineage (NCBI taxonomy): Bacteria > Bacillati > Actinomycetota > Actinomycetes > Kitasatosporales > Streptomycetaceae > Streptomyces > Streptomyces siamensis. The sequence goes on from NZ_BAABKB010000005.1 coordinate 37,724, forward strand.
GGGGCGCGCAGCAGCTTCCGTACGGACTCGGCGAGCGCGGGGGCGCCGGGGGCCGCGTACTCGACCCGGTAGTAGTGCTCGGGGAAGCCCCAGAAGTCGTAGACGAGGGGCACGGTCTCGACGGCGCCGAGGGCGAGCGGGGCCTCCTCCCAGTGGGCGGAGACCATCAGGATCGCCGTGGGGCGGGGGAGGTCGGCGGACCAGGCCGAGAGCTGGCCGGGCCAGACGGGGTCGTCGGCGAGGGGTGGTGCGCCGTGGCTCAGGTAGAGGGCGGGCATGCGCTGCTGCGGGGCACGTTCCCCGGCTGCGAAAGACGTGGCGGCAGACATGACTGCGGCTCCCTCCGGAGACTTTCACCATAGGACTGGATACTTGAACTCTCAATCTCTACGGCGGACGATACTCCTGGTTTGTTTAATATTCAAGAAGGGGCTCGTACAGTGGAGTACATGAACACGGCACCCGCTGAAGAGCCGCGCTGGCTCACCGACGAGGAACAGCGCACCTGGCGCGCGTACATGCACGCCGCCACTCTCCTCGAGGACCATCTCGACCGGCAGCTGCAGCGCGACGCGGGGATGCCGCACGTCTACTACGGGCTGCTCGTGCAGCTCGCCGAGGCTCCGCGCAGGCGGCTGCGGATGACCGAGCTGGCCATGAACGCGAAGATCACCCGCTCCCGCCTGTCGCACGCGATCGCCCGCCTGGAGAAGAACGGCTGGGTGCGCCGCGAGGACTGCCCCTCCGACAAGCGGGGCCAGTTCGCGGTCCTCACGGACGCGGGTCAGGAGACGCTGAGCAAGGCCGCGCCGGGCCATGTGGCCGCCGTACGTCAGGCCATGTTCGACCGGCTCACCCCCGAGCAGCAGAAAGCCCTCGGCGACGCCATGCTCATCATCGCCGAGGGGCTCCAGCCGAAGGAAGCGGGCGCGGACCTGCCCTGGCTGCGCTGACCGCCTGGAGCGGCCCTCGCCACGCCCGACGCCCGCACCGCGCCGGACGCCCGCGCCGGACAGGGGTCTGCCCCGGCTCCGTCGTGCTCGGGAGCCGGGGCAGACCCTGGGGTTCGTACGGACGAGGCGTCCCCACCCCTCGTCCGTACGCGAAGCAGCCGGAGTGCGCGGCCGTCAGTGGGCGACGACCGGGATCTTCACCTCGTCCTCGACGCCCTCGCCCTGGCCGGCGGCCGAGGAGAGGTCCGGGCGACCGGCGTTGACGAAGGTGAGGGCGATCGCCGAGGCGGCCACGAGGATGCCGACGGCGAACCAGATCGCGTTGGTGTAGCCGTTCACCAGACCCTGCAGGTGGACGAGCTGCTGCTGCGGCTTGGTGGTGGCACCGGCGATGTGGTCCGCGACGTACGAGGTGGTCGCCGAGGCGGCGATCGTGTTCAGCAGGGCCGTACCGATGGCGCCGCCCACCTGCTGCGAGGTGTTGACCATCGCGGAGGCGACACCGGCGTCACGGGGCTCGACGCCCGTCGTGGCCAGGGACATGGCCGGCATGAAGGCGGTACCCATGCCGAGGCCGAGCAGCAGCTGCGCCGGGAGCAGCAGCCCCGCGTACGAGGAACCGATCTCCAGCTGCGTCAGCAGCAGCATGCCGACCGCGGCGGTCAGGAAGCCGGGGCCCATCAGCAGCCGCGCCGGGACGCGGGTCATCAGCCGGGCGCCGATCTGGGTGGAGCCCGTGATCATGCCCGCGATCATCGGCAGGAAGGCGAAGCCGGTCTTGACCGGCGAGTAGCCCTTCACGATCTGGAGGTAGTAGGTCAGGAAGAGGAACAGGCCGAACATCGCGATGATCGCGAGGCCCAGGGAGAGGTAGACACCACCACGGTTGCGCTCGGTGACCACGCGCAGGGGCAGCAGCGGGGCCTTGACCCTGGACTCGACGAGCACGAAGGCCGCGAGCAGCACCGCCGAGGCGACGAACAGGCCGATGGTCACCGAGTCGCTCCAGCCGTCGGACTCGGCGCGGGTGAAGCCGTAGACGAGCGAGACCAGACCCAGGGTGGACAGGACGACACCGGGGATGTCGAGCGGCGAGCGGTTGCGGCCACCGGCCGGCTCACGGATGACGAAGTACGCACCGGCGGCGGCGATGACCGCGAACGGGATGTTCACGTAGAAGGTCCAACGCCAGTTCAGGTACTCGGTGAGGAAGCCGCCGAGGATGAGGCCGACGGCGCCACCGCCACCGGCGATCGCGCCGTAGATGCCGAACGCCTTGGCGCGCTCCTTGGCGTCGGTGAACATCACGGCGAGCAGCGAGAGCGCGGCGGGCGCGAGCAGCGCGCCGAACGCGCCCTGGAGGGCGCGGGCGCCGAGCAGCAGGGCCTCGCCCTGGGCGGCACCGCCGAGGGCGGAGGCGCCGGCGAAGCCGATCAGGCCGGTGACGAAGGTGCGCTTGCGGCCCCACAGGTCGGCGATGCGGCCGCCGAAGAGCAGCAGACCGCCGAAGGCGAGGGCGTAGGCGGTGATGACCCACTGACGGTTGCCGTCCGATATCCCCAGGTCCTGCTGGGCGGAGGGCAGGGCGATGTTCACGATGGTCGCGTCGAGGACGACCATCAGCTGGGCGAGCGCGATGAACGCGAGCGCCTTCCAGCGGTTCGAATTGGCGTCGGCGGCGAGCGCCGGCGTTCCTGTTTCTGACATGGGGATACCCACTCCGGGACTTCGTGTCGAAAAAAGGTCGAGAGAAAGGGACGGCTCGTCATCGTTGACGGCCGGGAAGCTTGGCAGGGGACTGACGGGACGTTCCGGGAGGAACTACAGGAAGTTCCGGAGGGAACTACCGGCTGTCAGTACTGACCGGCGCGGTGCGCCGAACTCATCGATGCGATGGTCAACTCGTCGATGCGAGGGTGGAATCGTCGGTCACGCTCGGCGCATGTCCTCCACGGTGGCGGCCACTCCGGGCAGTACGGACCGGGCCGGAGCCCGCATGCCGTCCAGGAACAGCTGTAGATGGCGGTGTACGAAGCGGTCGATGCCCTGGCAGGCGGTGCCGGGCAGCGGCCGGGTGAGCTGGCTGAGCGCGATCATCAGGTCGCCGAACTCGACGTCGGGGCGCAGTTGTCCGGCCTCGCGGGCGCGCGACATCAGCTCCGTGATGAGTTCGGTGACCCGATCGCGCGCGGCGACCAGGTCGGGGTGATGCTGGTCGAAGCTCTCGGAGAGCATCGGGCACAGCGCGCCGATCCGCTCGTCGGCGGCGAAGTGCACGAAGCCGCTGAGCGTCTCGAAGGCGTCGCCGCCCTCGGCGAGCGCCCGCTCGACCCACTCCGAGGTGCGGTCCATCACCGCGCAGACGACCTCGCGGGCGAGGGCGTCGCGGTCGGGGAAGTTGCGGTACACCGTGGCGTTGCCGACGCCGGCCCGGCGCGCGATCTCGTCGAACGGCACCTCGGGGCCGAACTCGACGAACATCTCGCAGGCGGCGGCGACGATCCGCTCCCGGTTGCGCAGGGCATCGGCGCGCGGCCGGGCCACTCGGCGCTGCACGGGGGTGGCGGTGTCCACGGTGTGCTCCTCGGAGTCGCTGGAAGTTCGGACTGCGATCCGGGGATTCGCTCCCCGTTTCGCTCGGACACAGGGCTAAACGGGGAAACGATCCCCGGTTATTTCCCCGTCTTGATGTGACCTGTGCCACATCCCCGCGGGGTCGTCATCGGGGGCCTCGCGCGGGCCCGCGGCCGGCCACCGCCGTACGCCTCGTACGAGCCCTCCGTCCGACCTCTGCCGCGCGGCCCGCCGACCCTCCGGCCGCTGCCGGCATGTGCCTCGCGCGGGCCCGACGCCGCGCCCGCCGCACCGCCTCTGAAGAGGGACGTTCCGAGGATCCGCGGACACCCCCGGCATCCGGGCCGACGACCCGATCGGGCTCATCCAGCGCGCGCCCGCCCGGTGGTCGGCACAGGGTGATCGCAAGGGTGCAGCCAGACCGGCGGCTGCCGTGGAGCGAGAGGCCCATGCATGCAGCCGACCAGCCGCCGCCGGATACGCCCGCGCCGTGCGGCCGCACTCGCCTCGGTGACCGTCCTCACGCTGGCGGTGAGCACCTCCGCCGGCACCGGGCACCTCACAGCGGGATCCACAGCGGCGGGATCCATCGCGCTGGCGCGCTCCACGGCGCTCGGCCCCTGCATGATCAACGGAGCGATGAACGTGCAGATGGGGGAAGGCATACCCACCACGAACGGCTACGCCCGCTCCACCGGCACCGTCCGGGCCCTCACCCTGATGATCGACTTCTCCGACGCGCCCGGCAAGGGCAGCGCGATGGACCGCTACGGCGAGTTCTTCCCCAAGACGCGGGACTGGTTCCGCACCGGTTCGTACGGCCGTCTCGACTACCGCCCCGAGACCCCGATCACGCACTGGCTGCGGATGCCCAAGACCTTCAAGGACTACGGCATAGAGCGCGGCGCGCCCTTCGACCCCGGGTACCGGGAGCTGGTGCAGGACATCGTCGCCGCCGCCGACCCCACCGTCGACTTCCGCGACTACGACATCCTGAACGTCCTCGTCACCCCGAACGCCGGGCCCTCCGCCCTGGACACCGTCCTGTCCGTGACCTTCGCCGGCAACGGCGACGCGCCAATAGCCGACGGCGTCCCCGTCTCCAACGCGTCCTTCGTCTACAGCCGCCAGGACGACGGCTCCGGCTCCTACGCCGACACCGGCTACCGGGTGCTCCCCCACGAGAACGGCCACACCTTCGGCCTCCCCGACCTCTACACCCAGGACGGCGGGGGCGCGGTCGGGCACTGGGACATCATGAGCGAGGACTGGGGCGCCGACAACGACCTGCTCGGCTGGCACAAGTGGAAGCTCGGCTGGCTCGACGACTCGCAGGTCAGCTGCGCGGCGATACCCGGCACCACGGAGTACACGCTCACCCCGCTGTCCCGGCGCGGCGGCAACAAGCTCGTCTTCATCCCCATCAGCCCCAAGACCGGTTACGCCCTCGAACTGCGCACCCGGGGCGGCAACGACTCCGAGGTCTGCCGCCCCGGCATCCTCATCTACAAGGTCGACGCGAGCGTCGACACCGGGAACGGCCCCGTCACGGTGTACGACTCCCAGCGCGACAGCGGCGGCTGCACCCGCTCCCCCAACGTGCACGCGGAGCTCTCCGACGCGCCGTTCGCCCCCGGCGAGACCTTCAAGGACCCCAAGACGGGTGTCACGGTCCGGGTCGCCTCCGCCGACCTCTCCGGGGAGTACCACATCGCCGTCACCCGGCGCTGAGCCGCGGGCGGCGCCCGTCGCCGACCTGCTGATACGGCCCGGCAAGCACTACGGTGTCTCTTCTGAGATCCGCAACGGAGAGCCCATGCCATCGAACGTCGCACCGGCCCCCGGGGCCGGGAACGCATCCGGGTCGGGAACCGGGTCCCGGACGTCGGCCACCGGGGCCGGCGCTGCGGCTGCGGCCGCGCCCGCCGAGGCCGTCACCCCCCTCATCCGCGGCATCGCCGTCCTGCGGCGGCTGACCGAGGCGGACGGGACGTCCAGCCTGAGCGGACTGGAACGGGCCACCGGACTGGCCCGCTCCACCGTCGACCGGATCACCGCGACCCTCGCCCGCATGGGCTACGTACGCCTCGACGGCCGGGACGCCGTGCTCGCCCCCCGTCTGATGGAACTCGGCAACGCCTACCTCGCCGCCCTGCGGCTCCCCCGCCTCCTGGACGCGCACGCCGACGCGCTCGCCGACGAACTCGACGAGTCGGTCTCCCTCGCCGTCGGCGACCGCGACGGCATCCGCTTCATCCACCAGGCGACCCGGCGCCGCGCCATGTCCCTGAGCTTCCGCATCGGCGACCTGCTGCCCGCCGAACGCACCGCGCCCGGACCGCTGTTCGCCACCGAGTGGGACGAGGAGGACTGGGCGCGCTGGCGCGAACGCCGCTCCAGCGACCCGGAGGACCGCGGATTCCCCGCCGTACCGGCCCGGAGCCGGCCCATCGAGGACACCGGCCGGGAACCGGACGCCACGCCCCCGACCACGCGGCCCGCCGCCGTCGGCGACGACTTCGAAGTCCGCACCCTCCGTGCCCGGGAGGAGGGATGGGCCCTGGACGACCAGCTCATCGAGCCCGGACTCGTCGCCCTCGCCATGCCCGTGCGGGAGTCGGGACGGATCGCGTGCGTGGTGAGCGTGGTCAGCCACACCAGCCGGCACACCGTGGACGGGCTGCGGGACACACTGCTGCCGCGGCTGCGTGCCTCGGTGGCCGCGATGGAGCAGGAGCTGCAGAAGGCGCCGCCCGCCGACCGGAACGCGCCGGGCTCCCCCGCGGGGCTCGCCGCCTGGACCGGCGCCTCCAAGCAGGAGCTGGGGCGGGAGTTCGTCGAGTCGCTGGCCCGCGGCCTGACCGTGATCACCGCCTTCGGCGAGGGCCGCGCCGAGCTGACGCTCACGGAGGTCGCCCAGGCCACCGGCCTCGCCCGCGCGACCGCCCGCCGCGCCCTGATCACCCTGGAACACCTCGGCCACGTCACCGCCCACGGCCGGGTCTTCCGGCTCACCCCGCGCGTCCTGGGCCTGGGTTTCCCACCGCTGTCACGGACCACGCTGCCCGACATCGCGGCCCCGCACCTGACCGATCTCTCCCAGCAGCTGCACGACTCCGTGTCGCTGGCGATCCTGACCGGCGACGAGATCCAGTACGTCGGCCGCGTCGCCACCAGCCGCATCATGAGCGTCAACATCACCGTCGGGACCCGGCTGCCCGCGTACCCGACCTCGCTGGGCCGCGTGATGCTGGCCGACCGGCCCCGGGCCCCCCGTCCCGAACTGCGTCCGCTGACCCCGCGCACCCTCACCGACCCCGAACGCTTCGAGAACGAGCTGGCGCGCGTACGGGACAGTGGATACGCCCTGGTCGACGAGGAGCTGGAGGAGGGCCTGCGGTCCATCGCCGTACCCGTGCGCGGACGGGACGGGCGGGTCGTGGCCGCGGTGAACGTCGCCATGCACAGCAGCCGCCGCAGCAGCGAGGCCTGTGTCCGCGACGTGCTGCCCGAGCTGCACGCGACGGCGGGCCGCATCGAGGCGGAACTGCGCGTCGCGGGCCGCTTCCGGCGGGTACCGCTCGGCTGAGTCCGGGCGCGACCCGTGGCGGCCGGCTCCGTGGCGGCCGGCTCCGTGCCGGAGAAACAGACCGGCCGGTAGGGTGAGCCCCCTTCTGCTGCACGGCGGTCCTGCGTGGCGCCCGCCGGGCACGCACGCACCTCCCGGAAGGGGAGAGATGGCCAGACAAGCTCGCGCGGTGCAGACCCGGCGCTCGATAGTGGAAGCCGCCGCATGCGTGTTCGCCGACCGCGGCTACGAGCGCGCGGCGATCTCGGAGATCCTGCACAGGGCGAACGTCACCAAGGGCGCCCTGTACTTCCACTTCGCGGCCAAGTCCGACCTCGCGCGGGCGGTCATCGACGAGCAGACCGCGCTGGTGACCGTGCCGGAGCACGGCTCGCCCCTCCAGTCGGTCGTCGACATCACCCACCAGTTCGCGTACGCGCTGCGCCACGACCCGCTCGCCCGGGCCGGCAGCCGGCTGTCCATCGAGGGGGTCCTCGTCGACGGGACCCATCCGTGGGGCGGCTGGTTCGAGCTCACCGCCCGGCTGCTGGCCGAGGGCAAGGCGGCGGGCGAGGTCCTTCCGCAGGTCGACCCGGTCGAGACCGCCGAGTTCGTCGTGGCGTCCTTCACCGGCGTGCAGCTGGTGTCCCAGGCGCTCACCGGGCGGGCCGACCTGCGGGACCGTGTCGCCGTGCTCTGGCGGCACCTGCTGCCGTCCGTCGCGCACCCGGGCGCGCTGGCACGGGTCCGTCCGGAGGGGATCACCGATCCCGCGACGACGGCGCTCGGCCGCGCGCACCTGCCGCTGCGGGCCGGGGCGTCCGGCACGCTCGGCCCCTGACTTCGGCTCGGCGCCCGGCATGGTTCCCGGCGCCTGCCGGCCCCTCGGCGCCCACCGGGCGGCTGACGTTCCCTTGATGGCAGACGCCCCTCGGCGGAGGGTCCCCTCGCGGCGCCCGGCTTCAAAAACCGGCCGCGCGGTTTTTTCCCTCACTTCCCGGCACCTCACGACCGACATCGATCAAACGCGGCCCACTCAACTCATCTGCGAAACCCGCAGGTTGGCGCGATGTCGTGAAGATGATCTCCATGCCCCGGCCCCGTTGACAAACCGGAAAGTTGGTTTCTAGCGTCGCCTGCGAAGGACAAGAGGCGGCCAAGTGACAAGGAGCGTCCGGGTGGTTGCGTCGTGGTGAAGCAGGAGAGGTCCGGGCGAACCAGAGGCAACCTGATCCGAGCGGCCTCCACGGTCTTCGACCAGGTCGGCTACGAGCGGGCCACGCTGCTGGTGATCAGCGAACTCGCCCAGGTCACCAAGGGCGCGCTGTCCTTCCACTTCGCGGCCAAGTCCGACCTCGCGCGGGCGGTCCAGGCCGAGGCCTGCGCCGCGTCGGGCGCCCTCCTCGCCCAGCAGGCGGAGCGGCGGGGACCCGGCTTCGACATCGCCGTCGACATGGCCCACGCACTCGTACGCCTCCTGGAGACCGACGTCGTCGTGCGCGCCGGCACCCGGCTCACCCAGGAGATCGACACACCGGACGACCCGTCGGTGCACTGCCACCTCAACTGGCTCGGCAGCCTCTACCGGACCCTGCGTCGCGCCAGGACCGACGGCTCCCTGCTGCCCGGCGTGGACGTCCGCCCGGCCGCCACCCTCATGATGTCCCTGATCACCGGCACCTCGTCCCTGACCCGCACCCACACCGAACTCGCCTTCGGCAACAGCCCGTTCAGCTCCCGCGAGTCGGCCGAACAGCGCTTGACCCGCATGATCCAACTGGTCCGCCCGGCGCTGTCGGGCCCTTGAACGCCCCTCCGGGACGAGCCGTGGGCGACACCGGAACAGTTCTGCCGCCCACCCACGGCCCCACGCCCGCGGAGCACGCCTTCCCGCAGGTCAGCAGCCCTCTCCGAGCGGACCGACCCCTCTCCCACGAAAGTCCCCCCGGCCGTCGGATCACCAACCGCTACACTGTGGGCGGTGGCACAGCCGCACCCCGGCCGCGCCACCGAAAGCTCTGTCGGCATCAGACCCGGACGCCCGGACCATGATCCGCCAGAACCCCGCCTTCGTAGCTCAGGGGATAGAGCACCGCTCTCCTAAAGCGGGTGTCGCAGGTTCGAATCCTGCCGGGGGCACCAGTTCAGAAGGGGGCCACCTACCGAATTCGGTAGGTGGCCCCCTTCTGACATCCAGATCTGACATCAACGGCGACAGTCACTGACGACCGGGGCGCCTCCTGAGCAGACGGTCCATGTGGCTCATGGCCTCGCGCTGGGTGTCCTGCACGACGTGCGTGTACACGTCCATGGTGATGCTGATCTGCGAATGCCCGAGGATCTCCATCACGACGCGGGGCGCGACCCCGGCCGCCGTGAGGAGGGTGGCAGTGCCGTGCCGAGCGTCATGCAGCCGGATCACGCGGAGGCCGGCGGACTCGGCGACGCGGGTGAAGGAGCGGTAGACGTTCCGCGGCTCGACCTGGCGTCCGGTGCGGGTCGTGAAGACGTACCCCGACTCCTGCCACCGCTCCCCCGCCTTGGCGCGTGCTGCCGACTGCCGCATCCGGTGCCAGCGCAGCGGGGCGATGCACAGCGCGGGCAGAGGGACGACACGACGACGGCGGCTCTTGGGGTCGTCGTCGTAGAGGACACCACGGCGGCGCTGAGTCTGCTGACGGACGTAGAGGACCCGGTTGTCCAGGTCGAGATCCGACCACCGGAGACCGATGATCTCGCCCCGGCGGAGCCCCATCGCGACGGCGAGCACGAAGGCCGCGTAGAGCGGATCCTGACGGGAGGCGGCGAGGAAGTCGAGCGTCTCGTCGAGCGTCCAGGGCTTCAGCTCCCTGTTGTCCGTGCGCGGAGGCTCGACGAGCTTGGCGACGTTACGCGTGATCAGCTCCTCACGGCAGGCGGAGGAGCGGTACGGAGAGACTTTGGGTGAGCGACCAAGGTGCACCGCTCCATGCGGTGCGGAGCGGGGCTACCAGTGCACACCGAGCAGAGTTGAACATGTTCAACTTTCGTGGCAGCGTGAGGGCTTGACGATCTGGTGTGCGAAGCAACCAGGGTTTGACGTATGCAAGGGGGAGTCATGCGTGATGAACGAGGGCGAGTCGCTGCAGGGTTGCGTGGAGTGGTCTTGGCGGTCGCGGTCTTGACGCTGGCCACGGGGTGCATATGGCAGCAACAGACACTGGCTCGGGCCGACATCGTAGGCACCTGGACCGAGGGCGATACCGGGACCCTGGTCTTCAAGGACGATGGCAACGTCGTCGTAACTAACCTTGCCGAGTTCAACAACGACGGCGACAAGGTTTCGGAGTGCAGCGGCACCGGCAAGTGGGGTGTGTATCCCGACGACAAGGAAGCGGAGCAGTCGTGGATCACCGTCTGCGACGGCAACCCGTGGGAATTCGGCGGCTCGAAGGAGCATCCGGAAATGCGGCGCCTCGTGGGAGATCCTTCGTACGGGAAACACCAAACCCTCAGCCGCAAGTAGCGGAAGCCGCCCGGCGCGTCCGGCTCGTCATACACCAGAGCATAGGGACGCAACCCGGGACGGCGGGCAGGCCCCAACACTGCTAGAGCCAATCCCGGCCTCCCGCACCACGCCACACGGACGGGCACGACCTAGCCGATCACGGCCACCGTCAAGCATCAGGTGAAGCCACAACGTCAAGCATCAACCGAGACAAGACAGCTGCCGATCGCCAAGGGCGCGGTAGAACTTTCCCTACTTCATCAAGTGCCCGCGCGAGCGCGGGCTGGCCCCTGGGGCCCGACCCCTCTGCGCCTTCGGCGCCGGGGCCGGGACCCTGGGGCCGCAGCAGGCTACGGCCCATGAGCAGAGACCTGGACACGGAGTGCTCCGGTCAGAACGTGCCTCCGGCGGGGGCGCTCGGGCTCCGAGATGGCGGGGGCACCGTTCGCGGGTGCCGGCCGAGTGTGGCGTGCGCGGGGAGCTCCCATCCCGTCCGCCGTCGACCAAGGCAGAGCCGAGCAGTCGACGGCAGACGGGATGGGAGCCGGGGAGAGTGGTGGGTTGAGGTAAAGACACCTCGTGCGGCCATGCCGTCGAGAAGGAGAACGGTTCCAGGCAAATCGGGTTCGCGAAACGGGCGCCTCCTGCGACGCTGTGCGCATGACTGAGACGACCCCCTACGACGTCGACCGCGCCCGATTTTCCCGGCAAGCGCTGGCACGCTTGGTGCTCTGCGACCATGCCGTGGACGTTGCTGACAGTGCGCGTGGCCTGGTCGCGACCCGCCACGATCCTGACACGGGTCCCGGGGGCCGGGTGAGTCAAGCGCTCCAGCTCATTGAACTTGCTGAACGTGCGCTGGTCTCGGCTGTGATCTATGAGCGCGAGCGGGGTGCCTCTTGGGCGGATATCGCCCGCTACTTGGGAATTGATCCATCGGAGGCTGAGGCTCGTTTCACTGCAAACCTAGCCCTCTGGGATACGGCGTTCGAGGTCCCTTACCAACTCGACGACACAGGTCGCAAACGCGTACCCCAGCTGCCCACGGCGGCCTATGACCCGGCCTGGGCCTGCACTCAGCTCGACCGCTGGGCTCGCCTCCAGCGGCTGGGTATCGACGACGAGCAGGCTGTGAGCTCCGGTCTCGTCATGGCCGCACTGGAGGAGGAGGGGTGTCTGGGAGTGGAAGAAGGCTGACCGTGTCACCTCAGTCCTTGTCAAAGTTGAGTGAGGCAGCTGACATCAGTGACTGACACCAACAAGCGCGAACAGCAGCGGTCGACTCCGGACTCCAGTGGACGATCGGCCGAGGCTCAGACGCGGTTGGCCGACGTCGACGGTCCCCCGTGATCGACCTGATAAGGATGAGGCCACAAGTTCAAATCCTGCGGTCGGCCAGGGGACTCACCTTGATCTAAAGCTCCTCAACCGCCCCGACGCGGTGCCGTATGGCAACCCCCCTCATCGTGGTGGCGAGACGGCTCCTGATCCGACCGTGCCTCATCGCCGAACCGGTGCTATACCGCGGCGGATCACGCCGCAGAGTCTTCTTAGGAATCCCATACAACCGTTGTGCCGGCTCGTCAGTCTTGCGGTCGCTGATCATCCCGTGACCCAAGGACAACTTCGGGTGAACACGGGAGATTCGGTCCCCCTACGAGGGATGCCCACTTGGCATCCAGCATGTTGCAGGAGAGTGTCGATGCACAAGAACCTCCGCACGGCCCTGGCCGCGGCATCGGTCGCCGCGCTGACTGGTGGCCTGCTGGTGGTCACGGCCGTGCCGTCCACCGCGGCCTCGGCCAAATACGCGGATGACTTCAACGGTGATGGCTATCGCGATCTCGCGGTCTCCGCACCAAGAGCGGTCGTTGGAGGTCACAACTGGGCTGGAGCAGTGGTCATCACCTACGGCTCGTCCAGCGGCCTGCAGGGCAGCAGAACCCAGGTCGTCTCGCAGAGCTCCAGCGGGGTGCCCGGCGCATCCGAAGAAGGAGACCGTTTCGGCGCCGCCACCGCGTTCGGTGATTTCAACAACGACGGCTACGCAGACCTCGCCGTCGGCGCTCCCGGCGAAAGCACCACCGCAGGGTCCGGCAGCGGAGCGGTCACCGTGCTGTGGGGAAGCAAGGCGGGACTGGCCGGCGGAACCGCTCTGAGCCTCCCCCCTCTCGCCCTTCTGAACGGCTACGGCTCATCCCTTACCAGTGGTGACTTCGATGGTGACGGCCAAGACGACGATGTCGCGGTCGGTACCAAAACGGACAACTCTGTCTTCATTTACAAGGGTGGAACCACCAAAAGCGGCACTCTCGGAGGACGAACGGGATTCGCGGCCAAATCTCTGACGGAGGTCATCTCGCTGGCCGGAGGTGACGTCAACGGTGACGGTATCGACGACATTGTGGTGGGCGGCAACGACAACGACAGCCGGGAGCTCTTCAAACAGTCCCTGTATGTCGGACTCGACTCATTCCCTTCCCTGGAGTACGCGGGCGATGTGGCACATGGCCAGACAGCAGCTGTCGGAGACGTGGACGGTGACGGATACGCCGACATCGTGACAGGTCACCCGTGGGATCAGCGGTCCTCGATGGCCGGCACGACCTTGGGGGGCAACGTCTCCCTCACCTTCGGTTCGGCCAACGGTCGTGACACCTCGCGCCCGGCTGTGACCATCACACAGAACACCAATGGAATACCGGGCACATCGGAAACGAACGATAAATTCGGATACGCGGTAACGCTTAACGACATCAACGGAGACGGCAAGGCCGACCTCGCCGTCGGTAGCCCTTATGAGTCGATCGGCGCGGCGGAGTCCACGGGCTCGATCACAGTGATCCCTGGATCTGCTAGTGGTCTCGCCGCGACCTCGGCCTACGCGTACAACCAGGGATCCACCGGAATCCCGGGCACAGCGGAGGGTGGCGACCGCTTCGGGGAAGGCGTGGCACTGGCGGACACCAACGGGGACGGAAAGGCAGACCTCGCCGTCGGTGGCCCTGGGGAGAACACCATGGATGGCGCCGTGTGGTCCCTCAAGGGACGTGCCTCTGGTCTGACTACGACCGGTGCGGTGAGCTTCGGCGCAGGAACGGCCGGTCTGTCGACGAGCGAGTGGCCGGAGTTCGGAGTCTGGATCACGGGGTGACGATGGTCTCCGTGGAGCCCTGGATGTACGGGTTGGTGGGATCCACCTGTAACACGGCAGCGAAGCGAGACATACAAGCAGCGCGGTACCGCAACCCCAGCAACTGAGCCTGTCCGTTGCCGCCCCTCAGGAGCCTCGATGTGACCGGAATGACCGTCGCTGACCGGACTGGCTAGAGCTACGGATTAGAAGGTCACTGACATCCACGGCTGACATCAACGACGCCGGACGGGGGCGTATGCCAGCGCCCGTGTCCGGCCGTCGCACCAGTCGACGACCTCAGCCGGAGCGCGCCGAGATCGAACTCCTAAAGCGGGTGTCGCAGGTTCGAATCCTGCCGGGGGCACAATACAAAGGGCCAGCTCAGGAGAGGTTTCCTCCCGAGCTGGCCCTTAGACCTTTCAGACGCCGTGCCACACGCGTGCCACTACGTCTGCATCCTCAGCCTGGGCTACTCGTCCACACATGGGCAGGAAGCCGCAGAACGGGTCGCCCACCGCGAACTCATTCCGAGTGTCGAATGCTCTGCAGCGACCCACCGGACCCACCATCAAGCAGCCAAAACGACCAGCCATTGCGGTTCGGGTTCACGTCCGGCTTGTAGTGCGCCACCACAGCACCGTCATTGGAGCCGCAACTCCTCCCCCATGCCTCGCCGACCCCAGCGACATTGTCCCGTCCCCAGGACGGGGCCCACGGCTTCGCGGGGCAGCGCCGGGGGACTCTTGGCTTTCGGTCATCCGGAGCGCTGGCCCCACGACTTTCCAACCGCCGCTTCGGAGATCCCACCCCACCAGCCCGCAACGCGGGCCGGCGAGGGGCTCGGGGACTCGGGGCTGCGCTCATGCCTTCGGCCCGCGCCGCCCCGGCCCCCGGCCCCCGGCCCCGCGCCACTCACGATCGCCTCGGGGTGATCACCGTTTTACGCTCTGGCACGCCAGGGCCGACACACCGGACCGAGCCTGATATCCCAGCCCATCCCGCATGCCAGGCCCCGCCTGGACAGGCACGATCGCATGGCCGGCGAGCATGACTCGCGGGTACACCCGACAGAACGCGTTGTGATCAAAAAGCAGGTACGCCACGGCTGAGGCCTGCCGAACACGACAGGTCACGGAGAGACGGGCTCGGGAAGATGCCGCGATGCAACCCGCGCCTCAGGACATGCCTCCGGCGGGGGCGCTCAGACTCCGGGATGGAGGGGCGCCGTTCGCGAGTGCCGGCGAGTAGAGGCGTGCGTGAAGTGCTTCCATCCCGTCTGCCATCGACCCAGGCAGAGCCGAGCAGACGCGGCCCCTGGCCAGAGGAGTTGGCAAGTGCCGAGGTCTTCAGATGCGCCGAAGGCGCTGCGCGAACAATGCGCGTGCCCTGTCCAGGTCTTCGGAGGAAGCGGCACCGCGCTTGGGCAGCACGAGGAAGTAGCCCAGACTTCCGGTGAGGACGAACAGCTCGGGCGTCTCGAACCACCAGGGGTAGGAGCTCCACTCGATGCGGTCGCTCTTACTGTCTGTACCGGTGGTGGTCAGCCCGTCCTCGGCGACCGTGGTGCGGCAGACCCCGTGAGCTGCGTGAGTCTCGTACTGGTCCCGCATCCGGAACCGGCGGAGCGCCTGACGCATCACGAACAGGACGATGACACCGCACACGCCCGCTATGACGACAACGGTCTCGTCGAGATGCCACACCACGGCGCGCACGAAAATGGCTGCGGCCGCGAACGCGCCAGGCAGCAACAGAGAACCGGTGAGTCCGGGTCGGGTACGGAGACTGAAACGCCGCAGCGCCCGGTCATAGTCCGCAACCGCCGGGGTGTACTCGAACCGGGCGACACCGGGGGCGGCGACTTCGGCGCTCCCCGCATGATCCATGCTCATGACAGCGGAGAGTACGGCACACCCACACCGCAGACTGGACGACCCCGCCCCTTGGCGTCCTCAGGGTCCTCGGAGCGACCGGGATGACCGTCGCTGACCTGTTCTGGCTAGAGCTACGGATCGGAACAAGGACGGGCTGAAGGTCGAGGTCGGTGACAATCCGACTCTGTCGAAGCCCACCTTCGGGAACGAGAGTCAGGCCTACACCAAGGAAGGCGGAGGGCTGACGGGCGAGTACATCACCATGCGCGTCGGTACGGTGGTCGCCACCATCTGTGTAGAGGGCGGTGAGAGCGAACCGATGCTGACGCAGGGTGCAACGATGTTCGCCGAGCGGATCGCACAGGTCCAGGCTGGGAAGAAGGCCACGGCAACGCTGCCTCAGTACTGATCTGTGGTGTAGCGGTTCCCTCTGGTCGGCCTCAGCGGACTCGCCGCGAATCCGCTCTGATGCCCAGGCCTTCTCGAGCTCGCTCGTGGTACGTGTTCAGACGCTCGTGGAGGTCGCCGGCGACGGGTGGAGGTTCGTGCGTGCGCGCCAGTTTCACCATCTCCCACAAAGCGATGTTGACTCCATGGGCTGCCTCGATGGCTGGAGGATCCGCCAGCAACAAGAGTGCTTCGAAGAGGGCTGAGCGTCTGCGCTCTCCCTCCTCCATCGATGCTATGAACTCCTTGTGAGTCTCTGAGCCTTCCTCCGCCAGCCGAGAGTGTTTGGAGGCGTCAGCGACCTCCTTCACGCACGCGGCGTACTCGATGTATGTGTCCAGCTTTCGTTGGTCCCAGCGGGTCGCCATGGTGCGTCGATGCCTAGCACGTTCGGCCATGGTGACGGACAGATACGAAGTGAGGGCTCCGACAAGTACGCCCACCAGTGTCACTATCTGACTGATCATGGCCGCGACCGTATCGCCAACTGATCAAGACGTGGTGACCGTGGCAGGGGTCGTGCGGGCCACTCGGCTGGAGAGGCCCCTCACCGACCGATCCGCACAGAGCTACGGATCAGAAAGTGATGGCCTCGCCGCGTATCGCACCGAGGCCATCACGTCTTTGGACCCCAGCGCTCCGGCCCGACGCCGCGCCAGTCGATCCATGGCGCCTCCGCGACCTCTGCCGGGTCGATCTCCAGCCCGGCGCGGCGAAGGAACTCGGCGACGTCGACCACGTTGTGGGCCAGGCCGAGGATCTCGCCATCCACGCGTACCCGCCGGCCACCCGTCGGCGACGGCGGATGCACGATCACACGTATCGGGCCGGGCATGCCTTCAGAATCATCCGGGATGTACGGCCCCGCACTCCGGCCCGTCATTCAGACGCCGACGTAGCTCGGTACGGCCAGGGCGCTCGGCGAGCTGCCGGTAGGTAGCGCTCCATTCCTTGATCGAGGTCGATTTCCACCGAGAAGGGGGCCACTCGCTCCACCCTGGGTCCGGCGTCGCTGGTGATGGCGGCGGAGTCCGTTCCCGACGAAACCCGCTGGCTGGGCAACCCGATCGAGGCAGGTCTGACCACGCGCTGCTCGGAGTCGGCAGCGCATGAGCGATGCGGCGGCGGGCGGCCCGGTGCAGGGCGGCATGAGTCGGATCAAATGGGCGTCCCGCCCTACCGTGGAACTGCGCGGAACCAAAGCGAGCGCCTCGGTATCACGGACGCCTCGTCGTCACCGACCAACTGCGATTCCAGCACATGCCGTTCCATGGTCACCCCCGTCGGGATTCAGCGACCTTCACCGTCGTTCAAGTGGGTCCATCAACAACGGGCACGATGCTGAAGGGCCCGCCGCGAACCGCTGGCCCTTCAGCAGCATCTCCCGCGACTTGTCCACGGGCGCGTCGGTACCGGGTGCCCCTGCCTCCACAGATGCCGTGGCACGGCGCTATGGTTTCGCCGCTGCCGTACGGACGACGAACACGATGCCGTCCGTTCGCCTCGGGGGAGGGGCAACGCAGCCATCCATTCACCTGTGGGGGCACATTGAACATCTCTGCGCGTCGCGGATTCGCGGCGCTCACGACCGTCGCCGCACTCGCGGCCGGTCTCGTCGCCGGGCTCCCGAGCCAGGCGACCGCCGACACCGCCGGCTGGCCGGCCACGGACGGCAGGCTGCTGTACAACGAACTCGGCTCGCTGCGCTACATCAACCCCGACGGGACCAAGAGCGCCCAGTTCTACGAGACCGCGAATCAGGCCGCCTGGTCCGCCGACGGCAGCCAGATCGCCTACGTCAGCGCCTACGACGACCGTCTCCGCACGAAGACGTACGCCCAGGAGTCGATATCGGGCAACGACATCGTCATGCCGGCGGGCAGTGGCTGGCATCCGACCGATCCGACGTTCTGGTACGGCGGAGCCGACATCGTCTTCACCGCCGGAGGCCGACTGCGGGTGGCCGTGGCCAACAGCGGCCGCGCTCCCGCGGCCCTGTTCGGCACCGATGTCGACGGCTGCGACTCCAAGGCCAGCGGCGCCGTCAACGGCATGCTGGCCTTCGTGCGCACCGGCACGAGCTGCTCCACCACCGGCGCCCCGGCCGTCTGGGTCTACAACGGCGGGACCAAGGCGTTCAAGAAGCTGGCCTCCGACGCGGACGAGCCGAGCATGTCCCCGGACGGGCAGTCGCTCGTCTTTGCCCGGACCGTCGCCGGACACAAGCAGCTCTTCACGGTCAAGGTCGACGGCACCGGGCTGACCCAGGTCACCACGGACCCCGCCGACCACAACCGTCCCGCCTGGTCGCCCAAGGGCGACCGGATCGCGTACGACACCTACTTCACCGGCGGCCCGGACACCGGCCCCAGCGGTTCGCAGATTTGGATCCACGACCTCGGCACGGGCACGGAGACGCGTGTGCCCATGGCCGACGGGTCCGACGTGGCCTGGCAGCCGCTCCGGAAGAACGCGATCTCCCGGGTCTACGGCGCCGACACCTACGGCACCAACATCGCGTCGTCCAAGTGGACGTGGAACACCCTCGGCAAGAGCGTGCCGGGCCTGATGAACGCGAGCTCGGCGGTCCTCATCAGCAAGTCGGACTCCGCGTACGCCACCACCGCGACCTCACTGGCCGGCAAGAAGCACGGACCGGTGCTGATGACATCCCGCACGGGACTGGACTCCTCCGTCCAGACCGAGCTGAAGCGCATGCTGCCCAAGGGCAAGACCGTCTACCTGGTCGGCGGCACCAGCATCCTCAGCAGCTCGGTGGCGTCCAAGGTGACCTCGCTCGGGTACGTCGCCAAGCGGCTGTCCGACGTCTCGCGCTACTCCACCTCGGTGGCCGTGGCCAAGACGATCACCAGCGCCCCGAAGTACGTGTTCCTGGCGACCGGCACCGACTACCACAACGCCCTCGCGGCCAGTTCCGCCGCCGGCGCCATGGGCACCTCGGGCACCGCGGTCGTACTGCTGACCGAGGGCTCGACCATGACCCCGTCCGTGTACGGCTACCTGAACAAGTACAGCCCGAGCACGACGAAGATCATCACGGTGGGGGTCGACGCCGAGTCGGCGCTGACCAAGGCGTACAACGCCGGCAAGCTGCCCCACTGGCCCAGCAAGTACAGCTACTACCGCTTCGGCGGCAGTCCGGCGCCGGTCGCCGCGAGGCTCGCCGAGTTCTGGTGGTCGTCGCCGTCGGACGCCGCGGTGGCCTCGGTGAACAGCTGGACCGGCGGCGTCTCCGCGTCGTCGGCGATGACCACGTTCGGCCCGCTGCTGTGGACCGACGTCACCTCGCTGACGTACGACACCAAGTGGTACATGATGCGCACGTCGGCGAGCCTGAACCACGTGGCCGTGTTCGGCGGCAACGCCTCCGTCGACGCGAAGGTGGTCCCGTTGATCGGCAGGGCCATCGGCGTGGACAGCACCTACGTGTACACCTCGTACTACAAGGGTGACATCCCGCAGAGCCCGGCCTCCCAGCCGTTGTCCGCGAGCACCGCGAGCACCGGCAAGCCCGTTCCGAGCCCGGATCTGGACCCGCTCAAGGTGACAGTCTCGAGGTGACCCCGTGTCCGGGCCGCCTTCCTCCCAGAAGGCGGCCCGGACCACCGGCCGGCGACATCTCGCGAGCGCGAGCACGTCGTCACCACTCCCGGCCCAGGTCAGCCGATCAACCACCCGTAGATCACCTCGGCTTCCCGAGCTCATGCCCCTCATGGGCTGCTCGGCGAGCCGCGAAGAGCGGACCTCGATGTCAGAGCCGCACTGTACGGTCCGGCCTCATGGCCGAGAGACCGACGACGAATTGGCGCAGGGGCATGGCCCAGGAAGCCGCGGAGCTTGCCGCCGGCACTCTGGATCCCGACTGCGCGTGCATGGTCGACCTGTTCCCCGACGAGCTTCTGTCGGCAACTGATGCCGTCCTGGACACCTTTGAGGCCGAGTTGCCCACACTTGCGGAAGGAGACGACGAACGCGTCTTCGCCGTGGCGCAGCGCGTCGTCCTGGCCCTGAACGCGGTGAACGAAGCTCACGACGGGTGCGCGTTCGAGACCGACGAGCGCGAGCAACTGTGCACCTACATAGACCAGGCCCTCACCGAGCAAGGGGTCGACGTCGCGGCCCTGACCGCCAGGCGCGGACTCGGACGGCATGAGCTCACGGACCAGTGGCGGGATTGGTGAGCAAGCCGACGCCGTAGCAGGTCAGGACCCGCGACACCAACAGTCGAGGCGGCTAGGTTGAGGTCGTGGACGACGATGCGATCACCATCAGGCTCACGCACGATCAGGCATTCGTGCTGTCGGACTGGCTCTACCGAGTCATGTTCCAGTCCGACGACCTTCAGGAGATCGTGCGCGACCGAGCCGTCTGGTCCGCGATCTACACCATTTCGGGAACGCTGGACACGACGCTCAGCGAGATCTTCATGCCGGACTACGGCCCGCGCCTCGAAGCGGCCAAGCAACGCCTCCGCGCCGGCCTGTACGGCGAAGCCGACGAGTCAACGACGTTGAGCGGGGATGCTGCTATCGCACCACAAGTGCACCGGCCAGATCGCAGCTTCCCAAGCTGATGACGCCGTCACCAGTAGTCATTCGGCCGCGGGCCCTGGGCCCGGAAGGCGCCAGTGTCTACGATCGCGCGGTGAGCTACGACATCTACTTCCTGAGCCGGCGCGACGGGCAGTCCTGGGACGAGGCCCTGGAGGCGATGGAAGACGCGGCCCAGGCCGAGGACAGCGAGCCGATTCCCGGCGTACTCCTCAAAGCCTGGGAGCGAATAGTGCCGCAAGCCCGGGCTCTGCTGGGCGAAGTGGAGATCACGGAGTACGAGCAGGAGTCGCGGGACCTGAGCGACTCGGGCACCGGCATCGACTTGTCCGTGTTCGGCGACGAGGTAAGCATCACCGTGCCCTACTGGCATGCCGGAAACGACGCCGCGGTCGTCCTCGACAAGGTCTTCGCCCTCGCTGGCGTCGTCGAGAAGGAGACCGGGCTTTCCGCTTACGATCCCCAGGCAGAACGTCCCCTGACAGAGACGCCTCCGCACGACGCGGCCGGGCTCATGTCGCGGATCACCGAGGATCTGCGCAGTCGCTACGGCGGCTGAGCACCCGGTTCGACCGAGTCGGCAGGGGGGCCGAACCGTCTGCTCGCCGCTTGCCACAGTCGTGCCAGATGCAGAGGTCAGCCACGGTTGGTAGTGGCGATCGGCAGGCAGAACCGTGACGACTGGCCTGGTCGAGGTATCCGCAGGCCACCTGCCCTGTCGCCCCGCCTCTCTCCTATTAGCGGGTGTCGCAGGTTCGAATCATGCCGGGGGCAGCAGCCAAAAGGCCCCGGACCGATCATGGTCCGGGGCCTTTTGGCGTCCAGTTTTGGCGTCAACGGCCCTGCCACCGATCGACCGGATCGCGGCGGACCGCGAAGGGTCCCCCGAACGGAGGCCCCCCGTTGTTACCGAAGCCGTTGGGCCGTTCGGAGGAGTTCGGGCAGCGAGACGGCCGCGAATCCCACTGGCCGTCAGCTCCTGTTTCTCCTGCTCTCGGCATGATTCCGAGCCGGGGCAGGGCCGACACCCGGGCTCCTGTCCGGCATCAATGGCGCATACAAGGGACAGTTACCGATATATCTGCGCTTTGTAACGCGAATCCTGTCCTTGCTCTGGTGTCGCCGCAAAGGGCCACAGTGTGGGGTCCTCGGCACCTAGCCGGGAATTTCGGACAGCGCGCCCGGCTCAGACCAGGGTCGGCGTGCACGAACGTGAGGTGACAGATTCATGTCTGTTTCTCGTACGACGGTCCGCCTGATCGCCACCTTTGTGGCTACGGGCGCACTCGTCGGCGCGGCCGCCATGCCGGCTCTGGCCGCCGGAGCGGGCCATGACCGCGACAACGGGAGGGGCTACTCGCACAGCGACAGAGGCGACCGCCACCACGACGGTCACTTCGGCGACCGGGACCGGGGCTGGGACCGGGGCGAGCACCGCGGCTGGGACCGGGACCGGCACCACCGCTGGGACCGGGACCGGCACCACGGCTGGGACCGGGACCGGGACCGCGACCGCGGCTGGCACCACGGCTGGGACCGGGACCGGCACCACGGCTGGGACCGTGACCGCGGCTGGCACCACGGCCACCGCTAGGCCGCTGTACCGGCCTTGAGGCTGTGCTGCGACGCGGAGGCTCGCACCCTCCGCCACCCGTCGGCATAGCCGGCACGGCCGCCGCACCCGTCCGGAGGGCCGAAGACCGTTCCTTGCGGTCTTCGGCCCTCCGGCCACGTCCGCCTGCCGAACGGGCCGGCCCTCGTCCCGCCACGCGTCCGTGTTCCGCAGGCGGCGGGCGTGCGCTGTCACCCCGCCACGACGCCGAGGGCCGGGCCGGCGATGGACAGGTCGCCGCTGAGCCGGGCGGCCTGGGAGACGGTCACGTTCTTGAAAGTGATGGTGCGGGTGGGCGCGGCGGAGTCGGAGAGCCACGGGGGCAGCGCGTCGGGCGTGACGGTGACACTGCGGTCCGCCGGGAGCGGAGCGCCGCCCAGGCCGACGAGCGTACCGCTCAGTTTCTGGACGTACAGGGTCACCACGTCCTTGCCCTTGACCGTGGACGTGGTCGCGGGCCTGGCCCGCAGTCGCACCGCCGAGCGGCCGCGGCCCGCCGTCAGGTCGAGGTCGCCGAGGTCCAGCGACCGTGCGGTGAACTTCAGTACCCGCTCGGACCCTGCCGCGGTCCTGAGGACGGCCACGCCGCGGAAGGCACTGCCGTGGAGCACGAGTCTGTCGGCACGCAGCACCCAGGGGACGTCCGCCGCACGGTCCGGTGAGCGGGCGGCCGGCGCGGCACCGGCCGCCGGTGGCTCGGACGTGCGGATGCCGCCAGGGGCGAGCAACGCCTTCGAGGCCGTGGGCGTGGCGAGCTGCAGGCCCAAGGAAAGGGCGGCCACTGCCAGGGCGCAGGCGAGGGGCCGCAGCGGTCGGCCCGGCGAGCGGCGCTTCACCGCACTGCTCGGACGGCAGGGATCGCGCTCCGGACCGCTTTCCGTACAGCCGGTCAGGGCGTCACTTGCCACCGTGGTCCTGACCCACGGGGACGGGGGGCGACGCAAGGTCGGCCGCGGGCTGCGCATCGGTGGCGCCCGTCGGAGGAATCCAGGCGCAGGCCAGGGATCCGCCGATCAGGCCGGAGAGCAGCCCGACGAGAAGGCCCCCGAGATTGGCGACGGGGAAGGAGATGAGGGCGAGCAGGATGACCGTGATCCCTGCGAAGACGCGCGACTGCCGGTGGAACCACAGGGAGACGGCGAGGGTGACGAGGAGAACCCCGATGATCAGCGACCCGGCGCCGGCCGAGGTCGACAGTGCCAGGGGGATGGCGCCGAAGTCGAGGCGCGCGTATGGGAAGTAGATGATGGGCAGACCCGCCGCGAAGGTGAACAGGCCTGCCCAGAAGGGTCGTTCACCCCGCCAGGTCCTGAATCTGCGTCGGGCGTCGGCGGCGACGACGCGCACGTTCTCGCGTCTGCCGATTCGCTGGAGGAACACGTGAGCTTCCCTGATGTTCGGCGGGAGGGAGTACGCGGTGAGCGGGGGCGGAAGGCGCGTGCTTCGTGCCGGCGGATCAGAAGCACTCGTGGTGGCCTTGCCTGAGTCGCACATCGAGGTCCGGGACGTTGAACGTGGCGGCCGAGACGGCGACCGTGGTGAAGTGCACGTCGGTCAGGAAGGCCGAATTCGCCTGCTGGGCAAAGCCGTTGGGATCGAAGAACCGGGAGTTCCGGTCCCCCCGGCTGATCGGGCCCTTGCTGACCGCTCCTGTCGCCACGCCGATGTCGAGGTCGTCGAAATTCGCCTGGCTGCTCGACAGGGCTGTCGCGTCGAGGAACAGGTTCCTCGCTTCGACCCGGCTGTGATCGCCGCCGGTGATCTTCAGTGTGTACGGGCCCAGGACCGGGATCGTGATCACCACGGACTGGCACAGCCCGCTGATCTTCGCGTGGCTGGCGCCGGTGACGAACACCGGCACGAGGGTGCCCTTCTTGGTCACGTCCACCGTGCCGTAGATGGCCAGACCTCGGACGTCCAGAGTGTCCAGGGCCACCTGGAACTTCTGGCCGGAGATGAGGAACGACACGGCCAGCGCTCCCTGGGCCATGGCGATGCCGAGGGCCGCGGCAGCCACGGCGCTCGGGACGAGAATGCAGGCGAAGCGCTTCCAGGAGGTCCTGCCTGCACTGCGCAGCATCCCGTCTCCTCCGCTCGTACGTGGGCGCGCCGATGCCGGACAGGGGTAGGCGACGTCTCTCTCTAGTGGCGGATCCTAGGCTTCCGGGCGGGGCAGCGGACGGTACGTCAGGTCGGCCGGACGGGTGAGTCGCCTTCTGTTGCACCATCCGGATGACGCGCGGCGCGGTGCCGCCGACGGCGTCTCCGGTCCGCCGGTCACGGCCGAGCGGACGGCCGGTCACCGATGTCCGGGGCGCTTCCGGGGAGCGTCCGACGGTCTCCTCCCGGGCCGTGTCCTTCGTCGTGTCCGGGGTGCGGCCCGCGTGGCGGTGGAGTCCACCCGGGCCGTGATCACCCGGCGGTGTCGATCGCGTCAGTCGCCGGCCGGGACGATCGTCCAGGGGCGCATCAGGTCGTCGTCCTCGTGCTCGAGGAGGTGGCAGTGGTGGATGTACGTCGCCGGGAGCTCGGCGCCGCTTCCCGGGATCGACGCGATCTCCTTCTTCGGCGGGACGAATTCCTGGATGATGATTCTGGTGACCATCTGCGCGGGGGCCTTGACCGTGTCCTTGTAGGGCAGCGCTTCGTCCGGGTCCGGGGGAATCGGCGGGCCGGTGAAGTAGTCGGCCACGGCCGGGTGGTCCTCCGGCTTTCGGCCGCCGTAGACCCAGTTGTCGTAGTCCTTCTGGTAGGCCGCCGCGTCGATCGGCTGCCTGTCCAGTACCTGGAAGTTGACGAGGTGGACGTGCATCGGGTGGGCGTCGTGATTGGGATTGATGTATTCCCAGATCTCGGTCGAGCCCTCCTTGATGAAGTCCTGGGACGGCTCCATGTAGGGAACCGCGTTGAACGTCATCGTCCTGAAGAGCTCGTGCTGGTACACGACCCATTGCCGCCGACGGGTGTGCGGTTTCGGCTTGATGGCCGGGACCGACTGCAGCTTGAGCTTCTCGGGCGGTGTCGACCTGTCCTGGCCCCCGGACAGTGGCTTGCGGACCCGGAATCGCATGATCTCCGCGATCTCCGGTCCGCAGCCGGTGATTCCGGGGAAGTGGACCTGCGTTCCCGGGTAGTTCGTCAACGTGACGTCCTTGCCCGGGGGAATCTCACTGAAGTCGACGATCAGGTCGTACCGCTCGGCCGGACTGATCAGGAAGTCCAGCATGTGCAACGGAGCACGGAGGCCACCGTCCGTGCCGATCAGCCAGAACGGCAGTTGCGGCTGATGAAGTACCCCTCGGGGGGTGTCGAACCGCAGCCGCCAGAATCGCTCGTTCGAAGCGTTGAGAATGCGCAGCCGGTAGCGTCGCGGCTCGACGTCCAGGTAGGGGTACGCCTTCCCGTTGACGATCGGGGTGTCCTCGCCCTCCCTGTCGACCATGGTGTAGGCGAGCGAGCCGTTCGCGTTGAAGGTCCGGTCCTGCAGGATGAGGGGGACCTCGAATTCACCGCGCGGCAGCCCGAGCCGCTCGTCGGCGGGATCACGGATGAAGTAGAGACCGGCAAGTCCCGCATAGACGTTGAGCGCGCTCATCCCCATGGCGTGGTCGTGATACCAGAGCATGCACGAATGGTCGTGGTTGGTGTAGGCGTAGATCGCTTCGTTGGGCTTGACCCGGCCCGGCTCCAGGGTGGTGTAGCCCTCGGCGTGAAAGCCCTTCGGGCTGAACGACTGCTCCGGCAGGCCGTCGGACTGTGGTGCCGTGTAACCGCCGTGCTGGTGCACGACGTTCCACACGTTGATGTCGTCGGGGAACTGCGGCATGTACTCGTAGGGGGGCGGAGGGATCGGGGCGACGACGGGCTTCTTGTCGCGAATCATGTCGATCACGGTCTGGAACATGTGGGTGGTCGGCAGCTCGTTGCGGTACTTGACGACCGTCGGGCGGTCCCTGATCGTCTCGAAGGTCGGCCCGAGATAGCCCATGCCGATCGGCTCGTGGGGACGGTGCGGATCCGTGGCCCAGTAACCCCACACGGGTGACGGACCGAGATCCCGGTGGAAGCGCCACGACCCCTGCCGCATCGTGAACTCGTAGTAGTCGGCGCCCGGATAGGCGGACGGGTCCGGGACGGCCGTCGACGGTCTGGGTAGTGGGTCGACGAACTTCGTCAGCGAAGGGGTGTTGGTCGCCTGGTCGTCACACCCTGCCGGCGGCTGGGCCGACGAGGCGTACGCCCTCGCCCCGAGGACACCCCGTGGAAGCATGCCCGCGGCCCCCATGGCGCCGGCCATGAGGAATTTCCTTCGCTCGATCATCGTCTCCAGCTCTCCCTCGCCTCATGTGACGGTCAAGGGATACAGGGCTGGTTCGAAACGCCGTCGAAGCGCACCGGTCCGGTCCGGGAAAAGCCACTCATTGAGCCGATCTCGGCCCCAATTCCATATACATCGACATTGGGAACCGATTATTTACGAATTGGAACCTGATGATTATCGGCAGTCCTCATCGGATTTATCTGTGTTTTGTATGAGCCCGTAGGTATTTTTCTTCGTCCGTCGGCGGGGGCCGGCTGCCGACCGGCCGGCGGTCGGCAGCCGGTCACCCACCCGCGGGTCAGGGCAGTGCCGGGCCGCCCGTCGGGTCCGCGCCGCCCACGGTCGCGCGACTGCGTTGTTCGACCCACTGGCGGAGTTCCTCGTCGCCCACCTGCTCGACCGCGGCGAGCAGCTCGCGGCGGGCCGTCTCGTCCCGGTCGGCCTCCGGCAGGAGCCGGTAGCGGTTGACGGCCCGGCGGAGGGTCTCGCGGGACTGTGCCGCGAGGACGTAGCGCGGGCCGTGTGCGAAGACCTGGCGGAAACCGGTGAAGAACAGGGCGCCGCCCGCGATGATCGCCGTCAGCCAGGCCGGGGCGTGCAGGCCCGCCGCGACGACCGTCGCCGAGGAGGTCGCCAGGGCTCCCAGCTCGGACACGCGGTACCACAGGCGCGCCGAGTCGCGGACCCTCTCGTAGAAGGCCAACTCGCCCTGGGCCAGAGCGAGTACCGGATCGGGGGCTTCGGACCAGGCGGTGGCGTCTGGCTGCTGTCGGCGCATGGGTACATGGTGTCCTCGTGCCGCCCCACGGGAAACACCCCCCGTGCCGTCACGCGGCGGGAACCTCGCGGCGAGGCCACCGTCACCGTCGTGGCACCCGACGGAACTCCGCGTCGAAGGCACCCTCACCGTCGGAGTACGCGCCGCCGCAGGCGCCGACCGCACCGTCACCGCACGCGCCGGGGCTCCCGGGTCAACACGTACGACTCCCCCGCGAGCCGGATCCGGTCGTCGCCGTCCACGTGGCAGCCCAGACGTGCCGGAAGGCCGCGGAGATAGGCGACGGCGGGGGCGGTCAGGCGGATCCTGCCGTCGCCCAGCTGTGTGATGCCCTCGGGTGCGTCGAGCGCGGCGAACCAGGCGGCGTGCTCCCGTCTCACCTTCGCGGTGTACGTGCCGTCGCGGTCGGTCTCCTGTTCCAGGGCGAACAGGACGTCCCCGTAACGGGCGTGGTCGAGCACGGCGCGCACGGCCTCGACCACGTCCGGCAGGCCCGTGCCCACCTCGTCGGTGGCGAAGACGCGGACACCGGGGCGGACCCGCGCGTACGCGGACCAGGCCCCCGCGCGGGACGGGATGACGTAGCCGACCGGGAACCCTCCCGGGAGCCCGTCGTCCACGCAGACGTACACGATCTCCGCGACGTCGCTCCGCTCCTGCGTGAGGAACAGCCTCCGCCGCTTCAGCTGACCCGTGAGGGACCGGTCGATGACGGCCACGTTCGTGTTTCCTTCCTCGTCGGGAGGCGGCGGCCGTTCCCCCGGTCCACGGCCGCCGCACTTGCACACCCTCGCGGAAGACGCTGCAATGCCGGTGAAATTCTGATGATGCGCGGAGCGGAGGCTTCGAGGTGGGCTCGGAATCCCGTCGACGGTTACGACTCGCGGTGCTCGGGCCGATGCGGGCCTGGCGCGACGGCGGACGGCTGGCCCTCGGGCCCGTCCGGCAGCAGGCCGTGCTGGCCGCGCTGGCGCTGCGCCCGGGACTCCTGGTGAGCCGCGAGCAATTGCTCGACGGGGTCTGGGGGGAGAGTCCGCCGCAGTCCGGCCGCAAGGTGCTGCCCAGCTACGTCTACGGGTTGCGGCAGACGCTCGACGAGAGCGGCACCGCCCCGGCCGACTCCCTGATCCGCGGGGAGCGGGGCGGGTACCGCCTGGTCGTCGACGGGATCCGGCTCGATGTGGCGGAGCTGGCCGAGCGGGTCGACGAGGCCCAGCGGGCGAAGGCGTCCGGCGACCCGGTGACGGCGGCGGACCGGCTGTCGGCGGCCCTCGCCCTGTTCGACGGCGAGCCGCTCGCCGGGCTGCCGGGACCGTACGCCGACGCCGAGCGGCAGCGGCTGCTGGCACGCCTGCGCACCGTTCGGCTGGAACGGCTCGAATGCCTCGTCCTGACGGGCCGGTTCGCCGACGCCCTGGACGAGCTCGCCGCCCTGTCCGCGGCCGATCCCGCCGACGAGTCGCTGGTGGCGCTGCGCATGCGTGCCCTGTACGGCAGCGAACGTCAGGCGGAGGCGCTGGGCGTCTACCAGGACATGTGCGGGCGGTTGCGCGAGGAGCTCGGCGTCGACCCCGGGGACGAGCTCCGCCGCGTGCACGAAGCGGTGCTGCGCCGGGACGACGAACGCCTCCTCGGCCCGGCCGCGGCCCACACCACCCACCTACCCGGTGCGGCACAGCGGGTCTCCTCGCCCCTCCGCGCGGTCAACGACCTGCCGGGCGACTCGGGCCGGCTGATCGGCCGGGACAGGGAGCTGGCGCAGCTGATCGCGCCGGCCGCGCCCGGTTCGGTTTCGGTCGTCACGGTGGACGGTACGGCCGGGGTCGGCAAGACCGCGCTCGTCGTGCGCGCGGCCCGCGAGCTCAGCGGCCACCACCCGGACGGCTGCCTGTTCGTGGACCTGCACGCGCACAGCGCGCAGCGGCGGCAGGCGCCGGAACGGGCCCTGCAGCGGCTGCTGCGCAGCCTCGGCGCGGCGAGCGGTGAGCTGCCGGGCGACCTCGAGGAGCTCACCGCCGCCTGGCGCGCGGCGACCAGCCCGCTGCGGCTGCTCCTCGTACTGGACGACGCCCTCGACGCCGACCAGGTACGGCCGCTGCTGCCCGCCGGGGCGGGCAGCAGGGTGCTGGTGGCCGGCCGGCGGCGGCTCGCGGAACTGGACGCCGACCGCCGGGTCACCCTGGAGCCCTTGGAGAGCGGGGACGCGGTGTCGCTGCTCACCCACCTCATCGGAGCGGAGCGCGCGAGCGGGGAGCCGGAGGCGACGCGGCAGTTGGCCGGACTGTGCGACGGGCTGCCGCTGGCGCTGCGCATCGCGGGGTCGCGGCTGCAGAACCGCCACTCCTGGACGGTGGAGCACCTGGTGGGCCGCATGGCGGGCGACGAGCACCGGCTCGGTGAACTGAGCGTCGGGGACCGCAGTGTGGAGGCGGCCTTCCGCCTGTCGTACGACCAGCTCACGCCTGGGCAGCAGCGCGGGTTCCGCGCCCTCGGTGTGGCGCCGACGGTCGAGTTCGACGTGCTGACGGTGGCGGCCGTGCTCGACGCGCCGCCCCGCGACACCGAGCGGGTCCTGGAGAGCCTGGTCGACACGAGCCTGTTGCAGGAGCCGCGGCCGGGCCGCTACCGGCTGCACGACCTGGTGCGTGTGCACGCGCGGCGGGTCGCCGAGGCCGTGCCCGCCGAGGCCGCCGCGGCGCGCAGGGCCGCGTACCGGCTCTTCCTCGACGCGGGCCGGATCACCAGCGACTGGGGCCGTACCGGTTTCCCCACCGGGCCGCGGCCCTCCGTCGGTCCGTTCGGCACCTGGCAGGACGCGGAGGCCTGGCTGGACGCGGCCGGCGGGGAGCTGCCCGACGTCGTCGCGCACGCCGCGGCCCACGGTGAGACCGACTTCGCCTGCTGGATCGCGGAGGCGTTGTGCGACTACTTCGTGCGGCAGGGCCGCTACCAGGAGGGCCGAACGGCGCTGGAGACCGCGCTCGCGCAGGTCGACGAGGCCGGCGATCCGCGCATGTCCCAGGCCCTGCGGAACTGCCTGGGCTACACCTGCGTCCACCAGCGCCGGTACGCACAGGCCCGCGCCTGCTTCATGGAGGCGCTGGAGATCGGCCGGCGCGCCCCCGACCCGTATGAGAAGGCCCGTTCCCTCACCGGCCTGGGGGCTCTCGATCTGAGTCTGGGGGACGGTGACGGCGCCCTTCGCCATGCCGCGGCCGGGGCGGAGCTGGCCGAGCGGCTGGGCAGCGACTGGGTCGCCTCGATGGCGCTCGTCATCCTCGGTCTCACCCACTACTTCGGCCGACGCGACGAGGAGGCGCTGGCCTGCTTCGCCGACGCCCGGACCCACGCCGAGCGGGACGGCAGACCGCGCATGCTCGGCAGGCCCCTGAGCTGCGCCGCGGACGTCCACCTTCGGCTCGGCGACCACGGTGAGGCCAGGCGCGTGCTGCGCCGGGCGGTCGGCCTGGTCGAGCAGGCCGGGGACGTCTTCCTGTGCGCACGCAGCCTGACCCGGCTGGGCACGGTGGAGCAGGCCGAGGGCGACCCGGACGCGGCCGTCGCCCTGCACCACCAGGCCCTGCGTCAGCACGCGTTGCTGTCCCCCCTCACGGAACCCAGCTACGACTGGCTGGAGATGGACATCCGGTCCCGGCTGGGCCATGCCTATCTGGCGACGGGTCGGGTCCATGAGGCCAGGCAGCAGTTCCAGCACGTGCTCGCCGTCCACGCCGCCCACGCGCACGGAGGCGGACGCGCGGGCGGCTTCTGAAGCCCGGAGGGGCGGCGGAGGCGACACCGGACGCCGGCCGGGGACCGCCCGCTCTTCGGGCCCCGGCCGGCGTCGTCCGTCACCACATCGCCGGCAACCGCTCCGGGATGCGCTTCATGAATCCGGTGCGCCAGACCAACTGCTCGATCGGCACCGCGAGTCGGACGTCGGGCATGCGGGTGAGCAGGGTCTCCAGGGCGATCTCCGCATGGCGCTTGCCCAGTGCGGTGGCCGGGCAGTAGTGGCGTCCGCCGCCGAAGGACAGGTGGGTGGTGCTGTTCTCGCGGGTCAGGTCGGGCCTGAGCGGGTCGGGGAACTCCTCGGGGTCGAAGTTGGCGCCCTCGACGAGGACGAGGACGAGTTCGCCCCTGCGGACGTGCACGTCGCCGAGCCGTACGTCCTCCAGGGCGAGCCGGGGCAGTCCGTCGCCGATGGAGAGGTTGATGCGCAGGAGTTCGTCGACGGCGGCCGGGATCCTCTCGGGGTGCTCCGTCACCTCCCGTCGCAGTTGCGGGTGCTGGAAGAGGGAGACCAGGGCCATGGTCAGGAACCCGGACGTCGAGATGACGCCCGCGCCGAACATCGTCACCCCGACCGTCGCCAGCATCTCGTCCGTCAGGTGCGCGTACTCGGGATCCTCGCGCAGGGCCGCCAGCGCGGACATCAGGCCGGTCGTCGACGGGTCGTCGAGGCGGTCGGTCATGTACGCGATGTCCCGGTCCCAGTTCAGGCGGGCGCCGGTGACGGGGCAGGCGGAGTTCATGAACGCGATGTCCAGGCTGCGCATCAGCCGGGGTGCGTCCGCCTGCGGGATGCCGAGGATGTGGCAGTGCATGCCGGCCGAGTACGGGTCGGTGAAACCGCCGCGCAGGTCCGCGGGCGCGCCCTCGGCGAGCAGGGCGTCGACCAGTCGGGCCGCGTGCGAGCGCATCCAGTCGGTGAGGCCCTCGCTCTTCGGGTTGAGGGCCTTGAGGACGGCCTTGCGCAGTCCTGCGCCGGTGATGTTGCCCATGTTGTTGACGACCTCGGGCGGGATCGTCAGGGCGTACTGGCGGGGCACGCCGGGCGCCGAGGTGTCCTTCAGGCTGAAGCGGGCGTCCTCCAGCACCTGGGTGCACAGCTCGTAGGACGAGACCAGCCAGGCCTCGTCCCCGGCGATGGTCCGCACCCGGCGCACGGGGGTCGACTCACGCAACTTGGCAACCTCGGCCGGGAGTTGGTCGCCGCGCCAGGAGAAGGGGAAGTCGAGCAGTTCCTCAGTGGGCATCGCCGGCTCCTTCCGTGGGTGTGACGATCGCGTGCCCCTGGTTGCGGGACGCGCGCAGGCCCGATCCGCGCGCGTAGAGCAGTTCGGCCATCGGCAGCAGCTGGTGGTAGCAGTTGAGGGAGGAGGGGACGCCCAGGATGGCCGGGGTGTCCAGGAAGAGCGGCGCCTCGGCGCACACGTACTCCAGGCACACGGCGCGCTGCCGCTCGGTGGCCGCCTGCCCGTCGAGGACCTTCGTGGCGAGGTAGGCGTCCACCAGCGCGTCGCAGGTTTCGCGGAACTCCGCGTCCTCGTCGAGGAGTTCGTGGATGTGGTCGTGGATCCGCCGGTAGGCCGGGTTGTCCGCGAAGTCGGACATGGCGTATGCGGCGAGCCGCGCGCCGCCCGCGCCGTGGGCCGCCGCCGCGGCGGTCACCTTGGCGCGTACGCCTCGCAGGTTCTTCACCGCCTTGCGCCGGGCGTCGTCGGCGGGATAGCCGAGCGCCTCGTACATCTCGGCCACATGGAGGTCGGTGTAGACGAGGTCGACCCGGTCGAAGTGCTCGACGCCCCAGCGGGCCAGGTCGTCGACCCGGCGAGCCGAGAAGTAGCTGTTGCCCGGCGAGACGCCGATCACGGCGTGGTCGCCCGCGGCGTGGATGACCTGACAGTGGGGTGTGTAGGGCTGGACTCTGAAAAGGCCCGCGATGGTCGGGCGGGGAGTGACGTGCTGGATCTCGGAGACGGTCGCAGTCGTCAACTGGAGAGTGTCCTTCGCGTCGCTAGTCCCGATGGAGCCTGGTGCTCCTGGTGTGGCGACGACGCCGCGAAGTTAGCTGGCGGACACGGAGAGTGTCAACGCCCGTCCGGAGAGTGGCCGGTCGGGGCGCGTCAGGGACGCGGCGCGCGGATCAGGTGGTACTCGGACGGGTCCACACGGCGGGTCCGTTCCGCGTACTCGCCCATGTAGCCGGGCCAGTTGGCGACGTTGCGGCCGTCGGCCGTGCGGTACCAGGAGGTGCAGGCGGTCCATGCGGTGCCCGCGAACCGGGCCCGCAGCCGCTCCAGCCCGCGCGCCTGGGCCTCGGCACGCACGTCGAGGGCCGCCGCTCCGGTCCGCAGGGTCAGTTGCAGGGCCCGGCGGACGTAGCCGGCCTGCGCCTCCAGGAAGAACAGGATGGAGCCGCCGGAGGTGTTGGTGTTGGGGCCGTACATCAGGAACATCGACGGGAAGCCGGAGACGGTGATGCCCAGGTGGGCCTGGGCGCCGTCGGACCAGGCCTCCTCGACCGAACGGCCGCCGCGGCCCGTGACCCGCATCGGCAGCATGAAGGTGTTGGTGCGGAAGCCGGTCGCGTAGATCACGCAGTCGACGTCGTGGCGGCGGCCGTCGGCGGTGACGGGGCCCTCCGGTTCCATCCGCACGATCCGGTCCGTCACCAGTTCCGTGTTCGGGCGCCGCAGGGCCGGCAGGAAGTCCGAGCTGAGCAGGACCCTCTTGCAGCCGAAGGGGTGGTCGGGCCACGCCTTGCGGCGCAGTTCCGGGTCGGGGAGCTGACGGCGCATGTGGGCGGCGGAGAGAGCGGCGCCGATCCGGCCCACGGTGCGGGGGTGGCGGACGCACAGGGTGATCAGCTCGATGCCGTGGTGGAGCAGCCCGCGCCAGGCCCGGCGCGCCACGGGCAGGCGGCGCAGCACCCGGGCCAGGAGGGCGGGAGTGGGGCGGTCGCTGCGCGGCAGGAACCAGTTGCCCGTCCGCTGGAAGACCGTCAGCCGGGCGGCCTGCGGGGCGATCTCGGGGACGAGCTGGGCGGCGCTCGCGCCGGTCCCGATCACCGCCACGCGCTTTCCCCGCAGGTCGTAGGTGTCGTCCCAGCGCGCGGAGTGGAAGCTGCGGCCGGCGAAGCGGGACAGCCCCTCGACGGCGGGGAAGGACGGCTTGTCCAGCTGCCCGGTCGCCAGCACCAGCGCGTCGGCCACCCGCTCCTCGTACGGCCCGGTCGTGTCCGTACGGCGGCTGCGCACCGTCCAGGTGCAGGTGCGGTCGTCCCAGGTGCAGGCGGTGACCTCGGTGCCGGTGACGATGCGCGGGGTGATGCCGAGAGAGTCCGCCGTCCGCCTCAGGTAGGCGAGGATCTCCGGCTGGTGCGAGAACAGATGGGTCCAGTCGGGGCGTTGGGCGAAGGAGTACGAGTACAGATGACTCGGTACGTCGCAGGCGGCGCCCGGGTAGCGGTTGTGGTGCCAGGTGCCGCCGGGCGCGGGCGCCGCCTCCAGCAGGGTGACGTCGTCCAGTCCGTGGCGCAGGAGCTCGGCGGCGACCGCGATGCCGCCGAAGCCCGCGCCCACGACGATCACCCTCGGCCTGCGCCCGTCACGCTCGCGTCCGTCGTCCACGCGGCCAAGCTAGCCCGCCCGCGCGCGGGGCGACAGACGGCCACGGGCGCGGGGGACCCCGACAGCCCTGGGGGCGACGGCGGCCGGAGGGGGACACCCGCGGCCAGGGCCGGCCTGCCGGCCCTGACGCCTACGCCGATTCCGGTGCCTGCTCCGGCTCCCGTGGCGCGGCCGGACCGGGCCGAGGCTCACCGACCGGCCCCGGCTCCGGGTCCGGGCCAGAGCGCGCGGGCCGTCGTCGTGCGGGGACCGCGGCCAGTGTCAGCGTCGCCGCCAGCGACGCGAGCGCCATCACCGTCATCGCCGCGCCGGGCGAGGCCAGCTGGGCGACCGTCCCCGCCACCGTCGCGCTGACGCCCTGGAAGGTGAGCATGCCCGAGGAGTGCAGGCCCAGGGCGTGGCCGCTCAGCTCGTCCGGGGTCAGCGACATCAGCTGCTCCTGCTGGATGAGACTGGCGCCGAAGCCGACCGAGGCGACGGCGACGCAGACCGCCGTGACGGCCGTGCCCGGCCGCAGCGCGAACAGCAGGTACGGGGCCGCCAGAAGCAGCAGGCAGGGGATGCCGAGGCGGCGGCGGACCGCCGGCGGGACGAAGCGGCCGATCGTCACGTCGCCCACGAACATGCCGAACGCCGCGGACGCGAAGAGCACGCCGGCCCGGTCGGGGGCGTACGACACGAACAGGGACTCGCAGCCGACGATCAGGCCGTTGGGGATCCACAGGAGCAGATAGGTCGTCCGGCGCCGGGGCGAGGACCACAGGAGCGCGTTGGTGCGCCAGGTCTGCGCGACCGAGGGGCGGCCGGTGGCCCGAGGCGCCCGGCGGGCCATGCCGAGGCGGACGGTCAGGGCCGACCCGAGGTACAGGACCGCCGCCGTCGCCAGGGTCACCTGCGCGGAGAGCAGCGTGACCAGGGCGGCGCCCGTCATGTAGCCGGTGATCTGCATGAGGCCGTTGACCATGTTGAAGACCGAACGGCCCAGCAGGTATCCCTCCTTGGGGAGGATCTCGTTGAGCAGGCCCCAGCGGACCCCGCCGCCGAGCGAGGAGACGAGGCCGAGGACGGCGATGAGGGCGAAGACCGTCCCGACGGGCAGTCCGGGCGTCGCCATCACGGCCGTGCCGACGGCGAACGACAGCGCGATGCCGGTCAGGGTGGCGCGCGGTGCCAGCCGGTCGGCCGCGGACAGCAGGGTGGCCGCGCCGGCCACCTGGGCCAGCTGCGGGCCGAACATGCTCACGGCCGACAGCAGGGGCGATTCCGTCGCCCTGTACACCAGCGTGCCGATGGCCAGGCCGCCGATCGTCGAGGCCGCCGCGTGGAGGGCGGAGGAGAGGAAGAGGGGGGTGAACTCCCGGGTGCGGAAGAGGTCCGAGTAGCTGCGCATGCGCGGAGTCTGGGGCGAGCCGCGGGGCGGTCGATATTGTTTCGCGCGGGAGCGAAACCAACGGCCACGGACCGGACGGCGGACGGCCCCGCGCCGGGAACGGACCGCTCCTGACGGCGGACGGCCACCGCGGGACGGCCGCGGACCGGACCAGGCGGTGGACGGACCCCGAAACGGACACGGACCGGACCAGGCGGCGGACAGTCCCCGAAACGGACACGGACCGGACCGCGCGGCGAACAGGCGTCGCGACGGGCGGTCCGGGAACGACGGACGGGCCCCCGGAACACGGACGGTCCGCGGAACACGAACGGGCCCCCGAACAAGGGCGGGCCCCGGAGCACGGACGGAGGGTGCGCGCATGGGCTGGTGGCAGGTCAACGCCGACACCCTCGCCGGCAGCCGTTTCGCGCTGTCCCCGCTCGCCGAGACCTTCGCGGCCCTGAAGACGCTGGAGTCGGGGACCGCCTCGCACCCCGGCGAGCGGCGATGGCTGCGGGCCCATCTGCCCGCCTACCGGGGTCGGCTGGCCGCCGACCCGCTCACCGCCGTGCTGATCCGCTCCGGGCTCGGGCGGGAGTGGATCGCCGACTTCCTGACCCCGACCCCGTACGGCGACGAGCCCTTCGAGGTGGAGATCGCCAGGGTGCGCGAGACCCCGCCGCGGGCGGCGCGCGCGCATCTCGCCGTCTCGCTCGGCGGC
This sequence comes from Streptomyces siamensis, assembly GCF_039543605.1. Classification (NCBI taxonomy): domain Bacteria; kingdom Bacillati; phylum Actinomycetota; class Actinomycetes; order Kitasatosporales; family Streptomycetaceae; genus Streptomyces; species Streptomyces siamensis. Next base: position 74,553 of record NZ_BAABKB010000005.1, read on the forward strand.
CCGCTGCCCGCCGCTCTGGCGGACCGCGACGACCTGCCCGGGCGCGCCGCCGATCTCCTCACGCACGTGTGGGAGGAGTACGTACGCCCGGACTGGGAGCGGCGGCGGCGCGTCCTGGAGGCGGACGTGGTGGCACGGACCGCGCACCTGAGCCAGGGCGGCTGGGCCGCGGCGCTGGACGCGCTGCGGCCGGGGACGCGGTGGCTCGGCGACAACCGGCTCCAGGTGAACCTCCACGAGTATCCGCCGCGGGAGATCTCCGGTGCCCAGCTGCTGTTCGTGCCCGTCACCCCGAAGGCCGGGTGGGTGTCCTGGGAGGACCCGCACCGGTACGCCGTCGTCTACCCCTGCACGGGCGTCCTCGCGGACGGACGGGCCGAGGCGGTGCCGCAGAGCCTCGGCGCGCTCCTGGGGACGGCGCGCGCCGGGGTGCTCGTGCTCCTGGACTCCCCCATGTCGACGAGCCAGCTGGTCGCGGTGACCGGGCAGGGGCTGGGTTCGGTCGGACGTCATCTGAAGGTGCTGCTGGACGCCCGGCTCGTCGAGCGGCGGCGGGCGGGGCGGTCGGTGCTGTATTCGCGGACGGCGGCCGGCGAGGTGCTCGTCACGGCCCAGCGCGACTGACGGTCCTGTCACCGGACGGAGTTAGCATCCGCTCATGACTACTGACCATTCTGTGCTCGACATCGAGATCGGGGCCCTCCAGGGCGGCTCCGCCGACCTCAAGCAGTACCGCGGCAAGGCCGTGCTCATCGTGAACGTCGCCTCCAAGTGCGGGCTGACCCCGCAGTACGCGGGCCTGGAGCGCCTCCAGGAGCGTTACGCCGGCCAGGGCTTCACCGTGCTCGGCGTGCCCTGCAACCAGTTCATGGGCCAGGAGCCCGGCACCTCCGAGGAGATCGCCGAATTCTGCTCGGCGACGTACGGCGTGACCTTCCCGATGACCGAGAAGGTCGAGGTGAACGGCGACGGGCGGCACGGCCTCTACGAGGGTCTGGTGGGCACCGCGGACGCCGAGGGCCACAGCGGTGACATCCGCTGGAACTTCGAGAAGTTCCTGATCGGGCGCGACGGCACAGTCGTCGGCCGTTTCTCGCCGCAGACCGAGCCGGAGTCGGCGGAGGTCGTGGCGGCGGTGGAGAAGCAGCTCGCCGCCTGACGTCGTTGACCTTGCCCCTGGGGCAGGGGGGAGCGTCCTCGTCACCGGGCGGAAGGCGCCCGGTGACGGAGGTGACGAGGGGCGAACCGGGCCCAGGGGAAGGGGGTGCGCCGTGGACGGGGAACTGCTCACCATCGGCGCGTTCGCCGCTCGGGCCAGGCTGTCCGCGAAGGCGCTCAGGCTGTACGACCGGCTGGGACTGCTGACCCCGGCGCACGTCGACGAGGTCAGCGGCTACCGCTACTACCGCGTCGGCCAGGTCGAGCGGGCCCGGCTCGTCGTGCTGCTGCGCCGGCTCGACATGCCGCTCGCCCGGATCGCCGAGGTGGTGGAGGCGGAGGGGTCCGCCGCCGCCTCGCTCCTCGGCGCGTACTGGGACGACGCCGAGGAACGCTTCGCCTCGCAGCGGGCGCTCGCCGCGTACCTCCGTGGACGGCTGTCCGGGAGGAGTTCGCAGATGTACGAGAAGTTCGTGGTCGAGACCGTCGAGGTGCCCGAGCGGGTGGTGCTGACGGAGACACGGCATGTCCTGGCCACCGAGCTGCCGGTGTGGATCCCCGCCTCGCTGGGGCGGCTGGAGGAGGGCGCCCGCGCCTGCGGAGGGTTCGACGGGCCGCCCTTCGTCGTCTACTACGCGGAGGTCAGCACGGAGAGCGACGGGCCCGTGGAGGCCTGCGTGCCGGTCGCGGACGCCGACGCCGCGCGGGCATGGGTCCAGGCGCAGGGGCGGGCCAGGGAGATCAAGGTCCGTGTCGAGCCGGCGCAGCGTCTGGCCTACGCCCGGATCCCCAAGGCACAGGTCGCCTATCCGCAGATCCACGTGGCCTTCGAGGCCGTCGAGGCGTGGATCGCCGAACGGGGACTGTCGTACGACGGTCCCTGCCGGGAGGTGTACTTCGCCGACTGGGACGCCGCCGGGCCCGAGGACCCGGTGTGCGACGTGGCGTTCCCCGTGAAGTGAGCCGGCGCGGGCCGGCGGGGCGTGGGCCCCGCCGGGTCAGCGCATTTCCTCCGGGCAGGGCGTGCCGCGGGGCAGCTGGTACGGCGCGGCCAGGCGGTAGGTGCCCGGCTTCGGGGCCAGCAGCTCCGTCCACTTGTCGCCCGCCGGGGTCTCCTCGGTCGGCATCAGGCAGCCGTTGAGGTTGTCGTACGTCTTGGGGGTGCTGTCCTCGCGGTGCTTGGACTCGTCGGTCTCCTGCGGGGGCTGCACGCTCTTGCCCTTGTCGTCGACGATGCTCAGCCACGGCGAGTAGGGGACGCGGATCAGGATGCGGCCCGCCTTCTTCACCTCGATCGTCATCTCGCCCTGTTCGGCGCGCTCGACGACGGCGTCGGGCTCGGCGAGCTGGACGGGGTCGGTGACGGCGAACAGCTGCCAGTTCGCGTCGCCCCAGATCTGCCGCAGGTAGGGCATGCCCCGCTGGACGAGCTGGCGTTCGCGTTCCCCGCCGTCGCCGTCGGGCTCGTCCTTGGGCAGCACGACGTAGTGGATGGCCCAGCGCTGGAGCCACTCGTGGTAGTTCGCCGAGTTGAGGGTGTCGTCGTAGAAGAGCGGGTTGCGCTCCATGTCGGCCTGACGGTTCCAGCCGCGGGCGAGGTTCACGTAGGGGGCGAGGGCGGACGCCTCGCGGTGGGAGCGGGCGGGGACGACCTCGACGCGGCCCTTCTCGGCGCCCACCACCTGGAGCTGGTTGACGAGGGGGGCGAGCTCGCGGGCCCAGGACGCGGCGGGGGTCGTGTGGATGATGTCGTCGACCGACTTGACGCCGATCCAGGTGGTGAACCCGACGAAGGTGACGACGATCGCGTACCACTTGCGGGAGCGCGGCACGGTGAAGGGCAGTGCCGCCAGCAGGGCGACGCCCCCGAAGAGCATGGCCAGGCGGGTGATGTTGGAGCCGATCTGCGAGCTGATCAGCCAGACGAGGACGACGGCGGTGCCGTACACGGCCGCCGTGATGCGGACCGTCGTCCACTCCTTGGGAACGAGGAAGAAGACGAACCCGGCGTACAGGAAGGGCAGGATGACCGAGTAGATGGTCATCGGCTGGGTGCCGGAGAAGGGGAACAGCCAGGCCGACACCGCCACCACGATCGTCGGGGCGATCCCCAGGGCGTAGGCACCGGGACGGCGCTTCTGGAGGAAGAGCGCGACGGCGACCAGGCCCACGAACAGTCCGGCCACCGGTGACGCGGCGGTGGCGAGCGCGGCGAGCGGCGCCGCGCACAGCGCCTTCGCCCAGCGTTTGTAGCGCCAGCGGTAGGGCCAGCAGAACACGACGGCCGTAGCGGCGAGCGCGAACACCATGCCGAGGCCGTAGGTCACACGGCCCGAGATGGCGTTGCACAGCAGCGCGAAGATCCCGGCGAGGGCCGGCCACAGCGGATTGCGCACCGCACGGCTGCGGATCAGGATCAGCATCAGCAGGCCGGCGGATATCGTCCCCGCGATCATCATGGTCGTACGGACGCCGAGCACGGACATCAGGTACGGCGACACCACGCTGTACGACACCGGGTGCATCCCGCCGTACCAGGCGAGGTTGTACGCGGAGTCCGGGTGACGCCCGACGAACTCCGCCCAGGCGTCCTGCGCCGCCAGATCCCCGCCGCTGTTCGCGAACGTGAAGAACCAGGCGAGGTGGAGCACGCCCGAGAGGACGGTGGCCAGGGTGACGGGGTGCCGCAGGAAGCGGCTCAGCCGGGTGCCGTGCTCCTGCTCCCGGGCGCCGGGGTCGTCACCGGCCTCCTCGGTCGTGCGGGAGCGCAGCGGTATTCGCGGACCCGTGCCCGGGCCCGGATCGGCGTCGTCGGCGTGTGTCGGCTGCGCTGTCGCCACTGCAAGGCACTCCCCGTGTCCCATTTTCCCGTTCTCGTCCGGGACCCGCGGCCCGCGGCGAGCAGCCCCGACCTCGCGACGCTAGCACGCACCCCGCCGGGTGGCGCCCGGGTGGGGCGCCCTCGACGGGGTGCGGGGCGTGTGCTCGTACCCGGAGTACGTCACCGACGTGTGTGCGGGTACGTCATCGGTGCGTACGTCCGTCCGGGCGACGGCGGCGGCTCAGCCGATGCGCGTCAGCTTCGCGCCGAAGCCGGGTTCCGCGAGGTCCGACTGGAGCGCCACGGGGATCTTCACGGCGTGGCTGGACCCGTCGCCGACCGTCAGTTCGCCGACGACCGTGCCGGCCTTGCCGGAGTGCGGGACCGCGTCCTTGCCTTCGCCGATCGACAGCTTCGTCCTCAGGCCCGGCCAGCCGATCGCCGTCATGTCCTTGGTCGCGACGACCGGGGTCCGGCCGCCGAGCTGGTCGTCCACGTAGCCGACGACCTGTCCCTTCTCGACCACCTTGGCGGTGGTGAGGCTCTTCTGGACCTTGTCGATCAGCTTCTGGCTGTTGACGAGCGCCAGGTGGAGGCTGTCCCACACCTTGCCGGTTCCGGCGTTCTGGTTCATGACCGCGCCGTAGACGGTCTGGGTCTTGCCGTTCACCGTCTTGGTCGCGGCCCACACCAGGTTGCCGCCCGCGGGCGTGGACGAACCGGTCTTCAGGCCGATCACCCCGACCTGCTGCACCAGCAGGTCGTTGTTGTTGTAGATGGGCTTGTCGAGGCCGGGGATCTTCGCGCTGGCCATCCCGACGATGCCGCGGAACACGTCGTTCTGCATGACCTCCTTGGCCAGCTTGAGCTGGTCGGTGGCCGTGCTCACCGTCGTCTTCTGCAGACCGCTCGGGTCGGTGTACGTCGTGTTCGTCATGCCCAGCTCGTCGGCCGCGGCGTTCATCTTGGCGACGAAGCTCTTGTTGTCGGAGTCCCAGCGGGCCAGCAGCCGCGCCGCGTTGTTGCCCGACGGGATCATCAGCATCTGGAGCATCTGGCGCTCGGTGAACTGCTGGCCCTTCGACATCGCCGCGGTCGACTCGTCCGGCAGCTTCGACTCGTCCTCGGCCTGCTGGTCGACGGTGATCTTCTCGCCGCTCTCGTCCCCCTTGAGGGGGTGCTCCTGGAGGATCACGTACGCCGTCATGATCTTGGCGACGCTCGCGATGGGCGCGGGCGTCTGCTTGCCGTCGGTGCCGAGGCTGCCGACGCCCTCCACCTCGATCGCCGACTGCCCCTGGCCGGGCCAGGGCAGGTCGAGGGAGCCTCCGTCGAAGGTGTACGTCTCGTCGGCGGTCAGCGCGAGCGACGCCGCCGGGAGCGGGCGCACGGCCTGCGCGACTGCAAAGATCACGGCGAGCAGCAGGACCAGCGGGGTCCAGATCTTGACCCGCCGCACGATCGTGCGGACCGGAGTCTGCGGGGGCGGCGGCGTGTTCGTCAGCTCCGCCAGGAGGTCCAGCGGCGGCTTGGGCGGCAGCGGTTGCTGGGTGGTGCGCTCGGGGCCGACCTGCGGGAGGGCGGCGGTCGCGTCCGCGGCGGGCCTGGTGGCGGTGCCGGGCGCGGGCTCGACGGGCTTCGGCTTCGCCGGGGCGGGCTCGTCGAGGGGCTTGAGCGCGACGAACCTGCTGGTGCGCTCGGCGGCGGGCTCGGGCTTCGCGGCCGGCTTGTCGGCAGGCTTCGCGGGGGCCTTGCCGGCGGGCTCGTCCCCGGGCTTCGCGGGGGCCTTGCCGGCGCCCGGCTTGGTGCCGCCGCCCAGCTTGAGCATCGTCGTGGGCTGGTCCACGGCGGGCGGCCGCGGAGCCTTGAAGATGGCGGTGGGCTGGTCGACGGGGGGCTCGGCGTCGGCCGGGGACTTGGCGTCGGTGCCGGAGCCCGCGTCAGCGGGAGCCTTGGCGTCCACCGACCGCTCGGAGCCGTCCGAGGACTTGGCGTCGGCGGGGGCGTCGCTGCCGGCGGGAGCCTCGACGTCGGCGGGAGCCTTCGCCTCGGTGGAGTCGGCGGGAGCCTCGGCGCCGGCCGGAGACTTGGCATCCTCCGGGGACTTGGCGTCCTCCGGGGACTTGGCGTCCTCCGGGGTCTCCGCGTCCACGGCAGGCTTCGCGTCCGCAGGGTCCTCGGCGTCCGCGGATTCCTTGGGGGAGTCCTCGGGCGCGCTCCCCGGGCGCCCGGAGGCGGCGGCCTCGTCCGGGCGGGCGGCGTCCGCCCCGGACTTGGGCTCGGGGTCGGACTCGGCCGTGTCGTCGGCGGCCGTGTCGTCGTCGGCAGCCGTGCCGGACACCACGTCGTCCCGGGGCTCGTCCCCGGACGCGTCCGTGGCGGCGTCGGTGTCGGCAGCCGCGTCCGCGGCCTCCCCGGCGGCGTCGGCACCCGTCGCTGACGCTCCGTCAGCGTCTGCGGAGTCGGCCGCGGAGCCGGAGCCCGAGTCGGCGTCGATGCCGGCGTCGGCAGCGTCGTCGGAGCCCGCGTCGGCGCCATCGTTCGCTGCGCCATCGGCCTCATCGGCGTTATCGGCGTCGTCGGCACCGCCGGCGTCACGCCCCGCCTCCCCCGCCCCGGCCGACGTCCCGGCCCCGGCGGGCTCACCGGCTGCCGCCGGCGTCTCCTCGTCCGTACCGGCCACCCACGCGGCCACGGCCGCGCGCAACCGGGCGTCACCCGCGGACCCGCCCTCGCCGGACCCGGCGGACTCGTCGGCGGCGTCCGTGGAGTCCACGGTGTCCACCGACGCGGGAACCGGCGCGGCAGCCGACTCGGCCTCCGTCACCGCCCGTTCCGCGGTGACCGCCTTCGTGGAGAACACCGCCGTCGCCTGATCCACCCGTACCGTGGCCGCCCTCTCGCGGGCCATCGCCACGCGGGGGTCGGCCGAAGCCGGAGCCGTGGACGGACTCGACGCGGCCCCGCGCGCCGGACCCGGAACCGCAGCCGGGGTCACCGGCGTCGGTTCTGCCGACGGCGCCGACGACTCGTGCTGCTTCGACCTGTCGGGGGACTCGCCCGCCACCGATGCCTCCTCCATGCGACGCACGCCCCGTGCGTCCAACCCAACCGTTGCCCGTTGAACCGCCGCCCGAACACCGCTGTCCGAACCATGTACCAGTGTCCTGTGTGAGGGCTTGGCCCCTGTGGTAGACGAGAACGACATACCTACTGGTTCCACTGCATTCCGGTCACGCACTCTCGACAGACCGATGTGAGAGGGGTCACCCTGTCATTCATCCACGCGGGGAGGCATGGATGGGCAGGAGCCGCAGAACACTTCCGGAGGAGCTTCTGCTGCTGGCGTTGGACCCGACAACGGGTACCACCGCACAGCCGCAGTCGCTCGACCTCGGTCTGGCCGGAGCACAGCTAGTGGAGCTGGCGCTGGCCGGACGGATAGCCCCAGACGGGGATCGTATCGCCGTGGTGGCGCCACGGCCGACAGGAGATCCGACACTGGACTGTGCGTTGGAGTTGCTTCGCCGCCGCGGAGCACCCGTACGCGCGGTCAACTGGATTGGCGGACCCCGGTTGGGGCTGCGCCAGACCTACCTCTCGCATCTGGAGAGGTGCGGCATGGTCCATGCCGTGGCCGGCCAGATGTGCGGGGTGCTGCCGACGACTCGCTACCAGGCGACGGACACGGCGATCAGCCGGGAGATCAGGTCCCGGCTGGACAGTGCGATCCGCACCGGCGTACCGCCGGACCCGCGGACCGCGGCGCTCGCCGCGCTGGCCCACGCGGTCGGACTCGGCAAGCACCTGTACCCGGGGAACGAGGGACGCTCGTCCCGCTCCCGGCTGCGGGATCTGATCAGGCATGACCCCATGGGCGGTCTCGTGGCCCACGCGGTCATGGACGTCCAGAACGGCGTGGCCGCTCAGCCTCGCCGCAACCCGGCACCGGCAGGCCGTCCGGCCACCGCCGGAGTCAGGTCCGCGCCGGAACCCGCCCGCGGTGTTCCGATGCAACCGCGCCGCGGTTCCATGGCGCGCGCCGTGGTGCACTGAGCCGCAGTCCCACGGCACCCCACAGCAGGACCAGCACCGCCGGAACCACCAGCACCGCCAGAACCTCAGCGCCGCACCGCAGTCCCCACGACCCGGTTCGGGAGCCGCTGGCTCGCGCGGGGCGATGAGGCCGTACGTCCGGACGACGACACGGCCCCAGCGCCCCGCGCGGCCGCATCCGGGGCCGCGGAGGCGCGCCGCCGCGCGGCGGATCGCCGAACTGGCGCGCACCCAGCGCATATCCGCTGTTTCCCAGCGGTAGAAAGCACCTTGGTGGCAATCTGCTCAACAGCAGATACGCAAAGTACAGGCCTGCAGCCGGAGGTGCACGTCCCGTGGCGTCCAATGTCAATCCCACCGTCCGGCGGCGCCGGCTGGGTCAGGAACTGCGCCGGCTCCGCGAACTGAAGGGCATGACGGCCGAAGAGGTCGCCGAGCGGCTGCTGGTCTCGCAGTCGAAGATCAGCCGGCTGGAGAACGGACGGCGCAGCATCAGCCAGCGGGACGTCCGTGACCTGTGCGGCGTGTACGAGGTCGAGGACCACCGGATCGTCGACTCCCTGATGCAGATGGCCAAGGACTCGCGCCAGCAGGGCTGGTGGCACTCCTTCGGCGACATCCCGTACAGCGTCTACATCGGCCTGGAGACGGACGCGGCCTCGCTGCGCGTGTACGACCCGCAGGTCGTCCCCGGCCTGCTGCAGACCCGGTCGTACGCCGAGGCCCTGATCGCGGGCGCGCTGCCGGAGACGGCGCCCGTCGACATCGACAAGCGGGTCCAGGTACGGATGAAACGGCAGGAACGAATCTCCGCGCCGGACAACCCGTTGCGCCTGTGGACGGTCCTCGACGAGGCCGCCCTGCGCCGTACCGTCGGCAACCGTTCCCTCATGCGCGACCAGTTGGAGCACCTCGTCGAGCAGTCCCAACTGCCGCACGTCACGGTGCAGGTGATCCCCTTCGACATGGGAGCGCACCCCGGGCTGAACGGCCAGTACGCGATCCTGGAGTTCCCCGACGCGGCGGACTCCAGCGTGGTGTACATCGAGGGCGTGACGAGCGACCTGTACCTGGAGAAGGCGAACGACGTCCAGAAGTACAGCGTGATGTACGAGCACCTGAGGGCCCAGGCCCTGAACGTGGAGCAGTCACGCCAGTTCATCGCGGACATCGCCAAGGAGCACGCGCGCTGAGGCGGGGGGCTCCGGACGTCGGGGACGGCCTCACGGAGGGGTCCTGACGGGAAGGTGCCGGACGATACACCTTCGCCCGGCCGGGGCGGAAGACCCCACTGGAATATGCCATCCAGTCGAGTGAATAGTCGCTTCGTCAGCCGATGTTGGCGAGTAGCGTCGATCACGCCACCGAACAACAACGTTGGCGCAAACCGGACTGCGGGTTCCGAAGCGGACCCGTGGTGCGGTGGCACCGCGTCGACCGCGTCGTCGGGGGTACTCACAGATGAACGACTGGCTTACTGGAGCGAACATGGCAATTCAGCAGGGCGCCACCGACACGTGGACCAAGTCTTCCTACTCCACCGGCAACGGCGCCTGCGTCGAGGTCAAGTCCCCTGTCCCCGCGGCGATGGCGGTACGGGACTCCAAGGTCCCCGCAGGCCCCACCCTGGCCTTCCCCGCGGACGCCTGGAACGTCTTCGTGGCCGAGGTGAGCCGTGGGGCCGCCGGCCTCGTCTGAGGCGCGACCCCACACCACGTCCGACACATGACCCGACACAACTTCATACGATCCACCGACAGAGCCCTCTCGACCGGCCCGCCGTCCTGGCCGAGGGGGCTCGGCTCTTTTCTCCCGCACCTGCGCCGGGTGGGGCGACCCCGCCCGCCGGCTAGCGCAGCCGGTCCACGTATCTGTCCGTCCCCGGCACCGTGGGGATGAAGGGCGCGACCAGCTCCACCCTGCCGAGCGCCCCCGAGTCCGGGCCACCGGCGGACGCGGCGGCCACCTCCGCGTCGAGCCCGGTGAAGCACTCCTCCCAGCAGTCCCGTGGGTCCGCCTCCAGGAACCACAGCAGTGTCAGCCGCGTGTCCACGCCCTCGACCTGCTTCACGTACGTCATCCGGTCGCCGGGCAGCGGCGTCGGGCTGAAGACGGTGACCATGGCGGCCGGTGAGCCCGCGAGGCGCTTGGGCAGGTGCCGGGAGCGCAGCCACTCCAGCAGTTCGGCGCGCCGCTCGGCGGACTCCGCGTCGACGACCTCCAGCACCAGCCCCGCGTAGGGGTGGTCCAGGGCGTGATGGTCGCGGGGCCCCGCGGCACCGTCGCGGTACACGGTGGCCTCGTGGTCCTGGAAGGCCGTGAAGACGTGCGTGCGGTCCTGGTAGACGCGGCCGTCGCGGTTGAGCCGCTTGTTGATGCCGACGGTCCACTTCATGTGGTCGTCGTAACGGCCCTCGGTGACCCAGTACGTGGAGAGGTAGCAGCCGGCGGTGACCGGCTGGGCGACCGCCGACTTCTCCGGGTAGCGCAGCAGTTGGAGATCGCGGGTGGCGACCCAGCGCCGACCCGCGTACATCCAGGGCATCGCCATCGCGCCCGCGTAGTAGTGGTCGTCCTCGTACCACCGGTTGTACGCGTACTCGTGGCCCGGGTGCGGTTCGACCATGGTGATCAGTGCATGGCCCGGACGGACGCCGTACGGGCCGAGGGCGGCCAGTTCGGCGTACGTCTCGCTGCGAGTCTCCTCCGACACGACGATCCCCTTCCTTCTTCCGCCGGACGCCCATACTCTGACGCTCCGTCAGACAATGCGCCAGAGGTACGGCAACCGACGGCGAGTGAGCCTCAGGCCCAGGCGCCCCGGAGGCGAACCGAGCCGAACGAAGGGGAGGCAGCGATGTCACTGCTCGCGGGCAGGACCGTCGTCGTGTCGGGCGTCGGGGCCGGACTCGGCCACCAGGTCGCGGCGGCGGTGGTGCGCGACGGGGGCCACGCGGTGCTCGGGGCGCGCACGGAGGCGAACCTCGCCAAGTCGGCGGCGGAGCTCGATCCGGACGGCTCGCACACGGCGTACCGAGCGACGGACATCACGGACGAGGGCCAGTGCGAGGCGCTTGCCGCACTGGCGACGGAACGGTTCGGGCGGATCGACGCGGTCATCCATGTCGCCGCCTGGGACAGCTACTTCGGCGGCCTGGAGGACGCCGACTTCGCGACCTGGCAGACGGTCATCGACGTGAACCTGCTGGGCACCCTGCGGATGACCCGGGCGTGCCTGCCCGCGCTGAAGGCACGGGGCGGCTCGGTCGTCATCATCGGCACGCAGTCGTCGGTGGCCGCGCCGAGCCAGGTGCGCCAGGCGGCCTACGCGGCGTCGAAGGGCGCGCTGACGAGTGCGATGTACTCACTCGCGCGGGAACTCGGACCGCACCGGATCCGGGTCAACACCGTGCTGCCCGGCTGGATGTGGGGGCCGCCGGTCGAGGCGTACGTGCAGTTCACGTCGCACACCGAGGGCGTGCCCGAGGCGGACGTGCTGCGGCGGCTCACCGAGCGGATGGCCCTGCCCGAGCTGGCCACGGACGGGGACGTGGCGGACGCCGCGGTGTTCCTGGCGTCCGACCGGGCGCGGGCGATCACGGGGCAGTCGCTGCTCGTGAACGCCGGCGAACTCATGCGGTAGTCACTGCTGTCGACCCTCCCTTCCCAGGCGTACGGGACCCGCATCCCGTACGGCTGTCGTCCGGTCGTCCTTCTTCGTGGGTCCGCCGGTCTGGCGAAGTGCCCGCTCATCGTGTGGTCCACGTCACGAGCACGACAACAGCCCGACGGGTAAAGTAGACGTAAAATCGTTCTGCTTTCTGATCTGCGTTCATATCTGTGACCGCGAAAGGTCTTGACCGGCCGGTCGGACCAGCGGTTCAATCCCCGAAGTCCCCGCTCCCGCACGGGGGCGCCGCCCCAGCGCGTACTGGCGAAGTGCCGTCCGGTATCAGCAGGTTCACAAGGCGGACCCCTGGAGGGGGCACATGAACGGTCTCGACTGGGCCGTCCTGGTCGCGTACTTCGGCGTGATGACAGCGATCGGCGTCTGGTCCCACAAGCGTGTGGACGATGTCAGCGACTTCTTCACCGCGGGCGGCAAGATGCCGTGGTGGCTGTCGGGCATCTCGCACCACATGTCGGGCTACAGCGCGGTGATGTTCACCGGTTACGCCGGCATCGCGTACACGTACGGCATCACGTCGTACGTCACCTGGGCCCTGCCCATCGCCATCGGCGTCGCCATCGGCGCCAAGGCCTTCGCACCCCGGCTCAACCGGCTGCGCTCGCGCCTGCACGTCGCCTCGCCCCTCGAATACCTCAAGGACCGCTACAACATACCGACGCAGCAGGCACTCGCCTGGTCCGGCATCCTGCTGAAGATCGTCGACGTCGGCGCGAAGTGGGCCGCCATCGCGACCCTCCTCAGCGTCTTCACCGGCGTCACGCTCACCCAGGGCATCATCATCACCGGCGGCATCACGGCGGTGTACTGCACGATCGGCGGGCTGTGGGCCGACGCGCTCACCGAACTCGGCCAGTTCGTCATCCAGTTGCTGGCCGGCCTCGCCATGCTGGTCATCGCGCTGAACAAGATCTCCGACCAGGGCGGCCTGTCCAAGGCGCTGGACTCGCCGAAGCTGGACGGCCACGCGGACGGCTTCGCGGGCCCGTACCTCACCGTGTTCTTCATCGCGTACCTGTTCATCAAGCTGTTCGAGTACAACGGCGGCATGTGGAACCAGGCCCAGCGCTACATGGCCACCGGCAGCGCCAAGCAGGCCACGCGCTCGGCGTTCCTGTCCGCCGGACTGTGGTTCGTGTGGCCGGTCATCCTGTTCATCCCCATGTGGCTGTCGCCGCTGCTCGTCACCGCGAAGAAGCCCGACGGCTCCGACGCGTACGGCCTGATGACCGAACAGCTGCTGCCCCACGGCCTGCTGGGGCTGGTCGTCGTCGGCTTCTTCTCGCACACGATGGCCATGTGCTCCTCGGACGCCAACGCGATCGCCGCCGTGTTCACCCGGGACGTCGTCCCGGTGCTGTCGAAGGCCGCACGAGCCTGGGACACCCGGACCGGGCTGATCGCGGGCCGCGTCACCACCGTCGCCTTCCTCGGCCTCTCGATGGCGGTGGCCACGCAGGTCAACTCCCCCACCTTCAAGGACATCATCACGGTCGTCATCAAGTGGGTGGCCGGCCTGATGGGTCCGATCGCGATCCCGTTCATCCTCGGACTGCTCCGCCCGTTCCGTAAGTCCGGGCCGACGGCGGCGCTGACCAGCTGGGCCTGCGGTCTGCTCGCGTTCTTCTTCGTCAACTACAACCTGGACTTCTCCCAGCGCACGGATGTGAAGCTGGAGTACCAGGTCGCCGTCCCGATGGTCATCTCCCTGGTCCTGTACATCCTCATCGGCCACCTGAGGCCCGAGGACACCCCGGAGCGGGACGCGATCATCGAGAAGATCAACACGGACGACGACACCGGCGGCGCGGCGGCGGCGATCCCGGCGCCCGCCGGGGCGGCCGACGGCGTGGTGGGAACCCCGACGAAGGACTAGGAGGCGGCTCAGCCCCGCGGATAGCGGGCGAGCCACCCGGGGGACGACCCGCCCGGCCCGTGCAGCGCGGGCCCCTGGGTCATCTCCATCGCGAAGTCGTCCGCGAGGACCAGCACGGTGGAACGGCCCTCCAGCTCGGCCAGCCAGGCCGGGGGGAGGGCCGTCTCGCCGTGCAGGGCGCCGAGCAGCCCGCCGGTGAGCGCCCCGGCGACACCCGACGGGCCCCCGTGGTTGACCGCGAGACGCAGCCCGTGGCGGATGTCCTCGCCGACCAGCGCGCAGTACACGGCGACCGCGAGCAGCCCCTCCGCGGTCGCGTTCCCGGCGAGTTCCTCCACCCGCCCCGGCGTCGGCATGCCCTGCCGGACGGCACCCAGCGCGTGCTGGAGGGCGTCCGTGACGGGCTGCTGTCCCGGCCGCGCGCCGAGCAGCCCGAGGGCCCGCTGCACACCGGCGTCCAGGCTCTCGCCGCGGGCCAGCGCGTGCACGATCACGGCGTACGCGCCCGCCGCCAGATAGGCCGCGGGATGCCCGTGCGTCTGCGCGGCGCACTCCACGGCCAGCTGCATCACCAGCTGCGGCTCCCAGCCGACGAGCAGTCCGAAGGGCGCCGAGCGGGCCGCGGCCTCCGGGCCGGCCTCACCGGGGTTCTTCGGCGCGTCGAGCGTGCCCATGATCTCGTCGCCGAAGCCGAGCAGACAGGATCTGGCCGGGTCACGGCGCGCGTACAGCCATTCCTCGCGGGCCAGCCAGCCGTCGTCCTTGCGGCGCTCGTCGGGCCCCCAGTCGCTCTGGGTGGCGGCCCACCGGCGGTAGGCCCGGTGCAGGTCCGTGGGCGGATGCCAGGCGCCCGTGTCGCGCCGCACCTGGGCGCGGACAAGTCCGTCGACGCTGAACAGCGTGAGCTGCGTGAGGTGGGTGACGGCGCCGCGTCTGCCGTACGCGGACGCCAGATCAGTCAGGCCCTCCGCACCGTACGCCTCGCGGATCTCCTCCAGGCCGAGCCCGTCGAGCGGTGCGCCCAGCGCGTCGCCCACGGCCGCCCCCAGCAGCGTGCCGCGCACCCTGCTGCGAAAGTCCTGCTGCTCGGTACGGCCCCAGACGGCACCGGCTGTCGCACCCACCGAGACCTCCCAGGCACCGTCCGCACGTCCGACAGCTCAGCACTGTAATCGAACGCGAACGGTCGGTTGAGGTTCCGGATCCATATACGGGATGTGCTCCGAGTGACCTCAAGTGGTCGAGTATGGGCGTCGTTCGGGGGGCATGTCCCGTGATGCTCCCCCGGCCCCATCCCCGTCCCCGCCCCCGTGCCCATCCCGTCGGCGGAAGCGGGTCGCCGACGCACGCGCGTCCGCCCGCGCCGCCTTCACCGGGCGGCCCGTGCGGGCGCCCGGGCCGCGCTACGCAGTGCCGCCCTCCCTGGCACGCGAGGCGCGTGCCAGGATCTCCGCCCGGTGGCTGTGCGCCCACGCGTAGTCGGGCCTGAGGCCGAGCGCCCGGTCCAGGTCCGCGAGCGCCTCCTCGTGGCGTCCCAGTTCGCTGCGGGAGACGGCCCGGCTCGCGTACGCCGACGCGTACCCGGGGTCGAGCTCCACGGCGCGGTCGTAGTCGGCCAGCGCCTCGGTGTGCCTGCCCGCGACGCGGAGGGCGTCTCCCCGCTCGCAGACGCCCCACGCCCAGTCGGGTTGCACGGCGACGGCCCGGTCGAGGTCCGCCATCTGCCGATCGTCCTCGCCGAGGGCGCGCCACACCCGGGCGCGGCGGGCCAGCGCCCACCCGTAGTCCGGTTTGAGTTCGAGCGCCCGTCCCAGATCTGCGAGGGCCTCGTCGAGTTCGCCGCGGCTCAGCCGGGTGGCTCCCCGGGAGGCCCAGGCGAAGTCCCGGGTGGGATCGAGGGCGATCCCGCGGTCCAGGTCGTCGAGCGCCGCGTCGTAGTCGCCGAGAACCCGGTGGTACTCGCCCCGGACGGCGAACGACCGTCCGTCGTCGGGCGACAGGGCCAGCGCCCGGTCCAGGTCGGCGATTCCGGCCACGTAGTCACCCGACTCGGCACGGGTCATGGCCCGGCTGCGATAGGCCCTCACCAGCTCGGGATCGAGGGCGATCGCCCGGTCGAACTCCGTCATCGCCCGCTCGTACGCCCCGCCGTGCCGCAGGACGCTGCCGCGCACCGCCCGGGCGAACGCCTCGGTGGCCGCGTCGAACCCGGCACGGTTCAGCAGCAGTTCCAGGGCGGCGGCCGGTCCGTCCTCGTCCAGCGCCCGCAGCAGGTCGCTCCCCAGGCGGGACGGCTCCTCCGCACCGGCGTCGCGTCCCGCCTCCGCCAGCACCCGCGCCCACTGCCGGGCCGGGACGTCGCCTTCGTTGCACGCGTCCACGACCTCGCGGAGCACCACCGCGAGCGCGGTCCGCGGACTCGCGCACAGCAGGTGGTACGACTCGGCGAGCCGCAGCTCCCGCCACCCGTCGTGCGCCCACAACCGGCCCCTGTCCTCTCCCGCTTCGGCCTCCTGCCGCCACCGCCCGAAGGTCTCCGCGAGGCGGCTGTGCCGTGCGGTCCAGCCGCGCGGCGAACGCAGGCGCTGCGAGCGGAGCATCGGCGCCCGTACGACGTCGTGATACTGGATCCCGCCGCCGCGTTCGGTGACGAAGGGCAGCCCGCGCAGCCAGTCGAACAGGCCGTCGGCCTCCTCCTCCGGGCAGTCCGCCGCCGCGCGGAAGACATCGGCGTCCAGTCGTCGGGGAAACGCGCAGTCCAGGGCGACGGCCCGGTGCACCGGGTCGTGTTCCCACTTCAGGAAGCGGTCCACGGCCGTGGCACTCGGGTCGCCCACGTCGTCCGGATCGGCGGGGCGCGTCTCGGCGAGGGTCGAGACGAGGACCGGCAGCCGGCCGGTGACGCGGAGGATCTCCTCGACGACCGGCTCCGCCACCACACCCCTGCCCGCGAGCACTTCCCGCGCTTCCTGCTCCGTGAACGGCAGCAGCGGCATCTCGGACACGGAGCCGCCGCAGCCTCCCCAGCGCCCGGCGTCCAGCGGGTTGCGTCCCGCGGTCACGACCACCACGTTCGCCGGCATCGCACCGTGGTGCCCCAGGGCCATGGTCGCGTGCAGCCAGGCGTCGAGGAACGGGCCGGTCCGCTCGTAGGTGTCGAAGAACAGCACCTGGCGCGGGGCACGGGCGGCAGTCCTGGTCAGTTCCTCCAGCAGGACCGGAGTGAGCACGTCCTCGGGCGACAGAAGGAGCCGTACGTCGTCCCGGCCGCGGAAGTGCGCGCTGAGTCCGGCCCGCACCTGGTCGGCCGCGCCCGCGAGGAGGGCCGGGTCGACGGCGCCGGCCAACGGGCCGACACCGGGCACCATGCCGATCCCCACGAGACCCGCCCGCGCCAGCGTCGTGCCGGCCGCGGAGGGCTCTGCCGGCGGGGACCCCTGCAACACCGAGTCGGCCTCGTGACGCCGCTCGCGGTGTCGGGCGAGCAACCGCTCCAGATCCTTGAACCGGCGCCCTTGACGGGCGAACTGCGCACAGATCGCCTCCAGCGCCTCGGGCACGCTGCCGGTGCTCTCGTCGACGTACGCGGTCAGCGCCCCGGCCTCCTGGGCGAGCTGCTGCAACTCCCTGACGAGAAAGGTCTTTCCGACCCCCGCATTGCCGTGCACATGGAACAGGAAGCGACGGCCGGGGTCCCGCAGCGGCACATCGAAGTTCGCCAGGAACGCCGCGCGTTCGGCACCGCGGCCCACGAACGCGAGCCGTCTGCGCGCCTCGATCAGCTCCTGCATCGACGGCACCGAACGCGCCCCAGGCATCCGTCGTCCTCCCGACTCCCCCGGCGCACCACGCCCCGGCCCCGCCCCCAGTCTGGCCCAACTCGGCTGCGGGCGCCCGGCGGTGGGCCGGGCAGCAGAGTCCGCCGGAACCGGAGTTCCGGCGCCGCGGGGTGTTACCCCCTCACTGCTCCAGCACCGGCAACAGCTCCGGCAGATGACCGTCCGACGCGGCGGCGGCCCGCTGCCGTTCCGCCGGCACCTCGCCGTACAGCGTCGTCCGGGGCCTGGCCGGGCGTCCCGCCGCGTCGGCCACCGCGATGAGGTCCTTGACCGACTTGTACGAGCCGTAGGACGACCCGGCCATGCGGGAGATGGTCTCCTCCATGAGGGTGCCACCGAGGTCGTTGGCACCGGAGCGCAGCATTTCGGCGGCTCCCTCGGTGCCGAGTTTGACCCAGCTGGTCTGGATGTTGGGGATGTGCGGGTGGAGCAGGAGACGGGCCATCGCCACCACGGCCCGGTTGTCGCGGGTGGTCGGGCCGGGGCGGGCGATGCCGGCCAGGTAGACGGGGGCGTTGGTGTGGATGAAGGGCAGTGTCACGAACTCCGTGAAGCCGCCGGTCTCCTGCTGGATGCGGGCGAGCGTGCGGAAGTGGCCGAGCCAGTGGCGGGGCTGGTCGACGTGGCCGTACATCATCGTCGACGACGAGCGGATGCCCAGCTCGTGCGCCGTCGTGACGACCTCGATCCATGTCGCCGTCGGCAGTTTGCCCTTCGTCAGCACCCAGCGGACCTCGTCGTCGAGGATCTCCGCGGCGGTGCCCGGGATCGAGTCGAGGCCCGCCTCCTTGGCGGCCGTGAGCCACTCCCGGACGGACAG
This sequence comes from Streptomyces siamensis, assembly GCF_039543605.1. Classification (NCBI taxonomy): domain Bacteria; kingdom Bacillati; phylum Actinomycetota; class Actinomycetes; order Kitasatosporales; family Streptomycetaceae; genus Streptomyces; species Streptomyces siamensis. The sequence goes on from NZ_BAABKB010000005.1 coordinate 92,811, forward strand.
ACCGGTGCGGGTGGCGCCGTTGACCACCTCCATCGGCGAGAAGGCGTGGACGTGCATGCCGGGGACCCGTTCCTTGACCGCCTTCGCGATGTCGAAGTAGGCGGTGCCGGGCAGGTCGGGGTGGATGCCGCCCTGCATGCAGACCTCGACCGCGCCGACGTCCCAGGCCTGTGCGGCGCGGTCCGCGACCTGTTCCAGTGACAGGGTGTACGCGTCGGCGTCCGTGCGGCGCTGGGCGAAGGCGCAGAAGCGGCAGCCGGTGTAGCAGACGTTCGTGAAGTTGATGTTCCGCGTGACGATGTAGGTGACGTCGTCGCCGACGGCGGACCGGCGGACGTCGTCGGCGACCCGGCAGAGCGCGTCGAGCGCGGCGCCGTCGGCGTGCAGCAGGGCGAGCGCCTCGGCGTCGGTGAGTCTCGTGGGGTCGTCGGCGGCGGTGGCCAGCGCCTGCCGTACGTCGGTGTCGATGCGCTCGGGGGCCATGCCGGGCGCGGCGGCCTCGCGCAGCGCCTCCCAGTCGCCGTACACCTCGTCGAAGTCGTCGCGCCGGTCGCCGGTGCGGCCCTCGGTGTCGATGGTGTGGTGCAGGTCGGTGCGTCCGGAGGAGACGAAGGCCTCCTCGGGCTCCTGCCACGGGTGTCCCTCGACGACCGCGTCGGGGCGGGCGAGGCCGGTCTCCGGGTCGGCGAGTGCCCGGACGTGCGGCAGCAGCCGCGGGTCCAGCCAGGGCTCGCCGCGGCGCACGAACTCCGGGTAGACGCAGAGGCGTTCGCGCAGTTCGAAGCCCTCGGTGGCCGAGCGGGCGGCGAGTTCCTCGATCCGCGGCCAGGGTCGTTCCGGGTTGACGTGGTCGATGGTCAGCGGCGAGACGCCGCCCCAGTCGTCGATGCCCGCGCCGATGAGCCGTCCGTACTCGCTGTCGACGAGGTTCGGCGGCGCCTGGAGACAGGCCGACGGGCCCATGATGTGCCGGGCCACGGCGACCGCGGCGACCAGTTCGTCGAGTTCCGCGTCCGGCATGCCGCGCATCGCGGTGTCCGGCTTGGCGCGGAAGTTCTGGATGATCAGCTCCTGGATGCCGTGGTACGACCGCGACACCCGGCGCAGCGCGAACAGCGAATCGGCGCGCTCCTCGTACGTCTCCCCGATGCCGATGAGCAGTCCGCTGGTGAAGGGGACGGAGGAGCGGCCGGCGTCCTCCAGGACGCGCAGTCTGACGGCGGGTTCCTTGTCGGGGGAGCCGTGGTGCGGGCCGCCGGGCTCGCTCCACAGGCGGGTCGCGGTGGTCTCCAGCATCATGCCCATCGACGGGGCGACCGGCTTGAGCCGCTGGAAGTCCGTCCAGGACATCACTCCCGGGTTGAGGTGCGGGAGCAGTCCGGTCTCCTCCAGGATGCGGATGGAGATGGCCCGTACGTAGGCGATCGTGTCGTCGTACCCGTGGGCGTCCAGCCATTCCCGGGCCTCGGGCCAGCGGTCCTCGGGCTTGTCGCCGAGGGTGATCAGGGCTTCCTTGCAGCCGAGTTCGGCGCCGCGGCGGGCGATGTCGAGGACTTCGTCGGGGGACATGAACATCCCGTGGCCCGCGCGGCGCAGCTTGCCGGGGACCGTGACGAAGGTGCAGTAGTGGCATTTGTCCCGGCACAGGCGGGTCAGCGGGACGAAGACGCTCTTCGAGTACGTGATGACGCCCGGGCGGCCCGCCGCCCGAAGGCCCGCGTCGCGCACGCGCGCGGCGGACGCGGCCAGGTCGTCGAGGTCGGCGCCGCGCGCCTGGAGGAGAACCGCCGCCTCACCGACGTCGAGCGCGACGCCGTCGCGGGCGCGCCTGAGCGCGCGCCGCAGGGAGTTCGCCGTCGGCCCGGTCCCGGACGTCGCGGGAGTCGTGGGCCCGGTTCCGGGAGTCTCGGAAGTCGTCATCCTTCGAGCATACGATCGCGGTGATCAGGCCCAGCAGGGCCCGCGCACAATCCCGGTCCGTCCGGGGGCGTCGCCTGCGGGCAAACCGCCGATCCCCTGCCCGTGCAACGGCGTTCACGGCCGGGCAGCAGGGTTGCCCCTGCCACCCCCGCGCCACACCATGGCAGGCAATGTCATGCCACTGTCATGCTCGACACCCCTGGGAGCAGCAGCATGTGCGAGGACGACCACGGAAACGGGATGGGCAGACGCGCCCTGTTCGTGACGGGCGCCGCCGCGGCGCTTACGTTGGGAAGCGTGACCTTCGCGAGCGGCGCCGACGCGGCCGACGGCTCCGGGACGCCGGCGGGCGGTTCGGAGACCCGCACGGTGCGCGGCACCCTGCCCACCGGTTCGCCCGACTTCGTGTACCTGCCGGTCGAAGTACCGCGCGGTGTGCGGGAGATCAGGGTCGCGTACACCTACGAAAGGCCGTCCGTACCGGCCGGCACCGCGGGCAACGCCCTGGACATCGGCATCTTCGACGAGCGCGGCACCGCGCCGGGCGGCCGGGGTTTCCGCGGCTGGTCGGGCGGGGCGCGCACCGAGTTCTTCGTGCGCGGCGACGACGCCACCCCCGGGTACGTCCCCGGCCCGGTCCGGGCCGGCACCTGGCACATCGCGCTCGGCCCCTACACGGTGGCCCCGCAGGGACTGGCGTACGAGGTCACCATCACCCTCACCTACGGCGAGCAGGCCCCGACCCCCGAGCCGGTGTACCCGCCGGAGCGCGCGAAGGGCCGCGGCCGGGACTGGTACCGCGGCGACTGCCATCTGCACTCCTGGTACTCGGACGGCCGCCGCACACCGGCCGAGATCGCCGCGCTGGCCCGCGCCGCCGGTCTCGACTTCATCAACACCTCGGACCACAACACCCACTCCGCGCACCCCCATTGGGCGGACCAGGCGGGCGACGACCTGCTGATCATGCTCGGCGAGGAGGTCACCACCCGCAACGGCCACGTGGTGGCTCTCGGCACCGACCCCGGCACCTTCGTCGACTGGCGCTACCGCGCCCGGGACAACCGCTTCGGCCGGTACGCCCGGCAGATCCGGGGCGCCGGGGGCCTCGTCGTGCCCGCCCACCCGCACGCCACCTGCATCGGCTGCGCCTGGAAGTTCGGCTTCGGGGAGGCGGACGCGGTCGAGGTGTGGAACGGCCCGTACACGCCCGACGACGAGGTGGCCCTGGCCGACTGGGACGGCATGCTGGTCGCCTCCGTGCGCTCCGGGCGCGACTGGATCCCCGCGATGGGCAACAGCGACGCGCACCGCGATCCCGACCCGGTCGGCACGCCGCAGACCGTCGTCCTCGCGGACGACCTGACGCGCGAGGCCGTGCAGGACGGCATCCGCGCGGGCCGCTCGTACGTGGCCGAGTCGAAGACGGTCTCGCTGTCCTTCACGGCGTCCGGCGGCCGGGGCGAGCACGCGGGCATCGGCGAACGGCTGCACGTGGACCGGGAGACCCCGGTCACCGTGCGTCTGGAGGCCACCGGCGTCCCCCGCTGCACGGTCCGCTTCGTCACCGACCAGGGCGTCCTGTTCACCAGCGCCCCACTGCCGGTGTCCGGCTCGGGCACGGTCGAGTGGCGCACCACTGCCTCCTACGCGGCGTACGTACGGGCCGAGGTACGGCACGAGGTGGCGGCCGGTCCGCTGCCGGGGGCCCTCGCCGCGTTCACCAACCCCATCTTCCTGGGGGCGTCCGGGGCCGCGGACGGGTGAGCCGGCCCCTCAGGCGCTGAGCGCCTGCATCACGACCAGGAGGAGCACCAGCACGCCCAGCCCGGCCCCGCCCGCCTTCGCACCGCCCCGGGGCAGGAAGATCCCGAGGACCGTGCCGAGGGTGACGAGCGGTACGGCTCCCCGCGCGACGGCGATCAGCGCATCGCCGTGGCGCGGGGTGCGGACGCCGTCCTGGCAGGCGTCGCAGGCGATGGCGAGGAGCGGCCCGAACAGGCCGACGAGGGCGCCGGTGAACAGCACCAGCAGCGCGAGCGCGGTCAGTCCGGCCCATGCGGCGGGGGCGCGCCGTGCATCGGCGACGGGTTCCGCCGGTGCGCCGGAGCCTTTCGTGTGATCCATGCCCCGACGCTACGGAGCCCGGCCCGCGCCGGACATCCGTGCGCGTACTCAGCCGGCCCCGGTACTCCGGCTCAGGACCGCCGTCCACCCGCCGGTCGTCCCGCAGGGCCGGTGTCGTCCGGGGGCGTGTTGGAGAGCCGGTCCAGCCACTCGCCGAGCAGGCCCGTCTCGGCGGGGGTGAACGCCGGGCTCGGGGACTGGCGCAGGAGCGCGCCGAGGCGGGCGGCGGTCGCGGGGACCTGCGGCCCTTCCGCCCCGTCCGCGGCCGGCGTACGGGGCCCGGCCGCGTCCGGGGTGAAGACCACGGCGTGCACGGCGTCCCGGACCCGTCGGGACAGGGACGCGTCGGTGAAGCTCGCCGGGCGGGAGACCAGCATCAGCGCGACACCGACGTTGGCCGACATGATCATCTGGGCGGCGAGCTCGGGGGCCAGACGCAGCCTGCCCTGTTCCGCGGCGCGCCGCAGGTCCGACGTGAGGATCTCGTGGGACTCCAGGGCCGCGGCCGGGGGCGTGCGCATGACCGGGGAGTTCATGAGCCGGTACAGGTTCGGATTGCGCAGGGCGAACTCGGTGTGGGTGTCCCAGCCGTCGCGCAGATCCTGGAGCGGGTCCGTACCGGGGCGGCGATCGCGTTTGGTCGCCAGGTACTGGTCCCAGCCGTGGTCGACGACCGCGGACAGCAGGCCCTCCTTGTCCCCGAAGTGGCGGTAGAGCGCGGGGGCGCCGACCCCGGCGGCCTCGCAGACCGCCCGGGTCGAGACGTCCCCGTCCGGTGACTCGGCGACCAGCGCGGCCGCCACTTCGAGGATGCGTGCTTTGGTACTCACGCCAGGGACGCTATCCGAGGCCGCGGTGGCGGCGGTGCGGGTGCTCACGCCGCCATCCCCCGCGGGGCGAGCAGGTCGGCCAGGCCGATCCGGGTCAGGAACTCCACGCGGATGCGGTCCGCGACCCGGCTGACCTCCTCCGACCCGTCGTCCGCGGGGTCGACATGGACCCGGAACGGCCGCTCGCCGTGCGGGGTGTCGACGACCTCGACGACGGCGTCGGCGACCAGGGACGCGTCGGCGTCGGCCGGGGCGAGTTCGGCGAGCCGCCGCGCGACCTGCTCCGTCAGCGCGCCGTAGCGCTCCTCGTAGGCCGGCAGCACGGTCTGCTCGGCGGGGTGACCGCCCGTCGCGAAGTGTTCGGTGCCCGAGGTGAAGGCGCCCGGCACCAGGATGGTCGTCTCGATGCCGAAGCGGGCCAGCTCGGCGGCGTAGGACACCGCGAGCGCGTCCATCGCGGCCTTGGCGGCGAAGTACGGCGCGAGGTACGGCGGGGTGCCGCCCCTGCTGGACGTGGAGCCGACCCACAGCAGCAGGCCGTGTTCCCGGGCGCGCAGGTGGGGCAGCGCGGCCCGGTTGACGCGCTGGGTGCCGAGGACGTTCGTGTCGTGGACCGCGGCCAGTTCCTCGGGGGTGAAGGCCTCGGCGGGACCGGTCACCATGTGGCCCGCGTTGTGGACGATCACGTCGAGGCCGCCGGCCTCGGCGAGGACGGTGGCCACGGCGGCGTCGGCCGACTCCTGCGAGAGGACGTCGAGTTCGACCGTGCGCAGGTCCACGCCGTGCTCCGCGGCATGGGCCGCCGCCCGGGCGACGCGGTCCGCGTTGCGCCCCCGCGTGTCGCGCATCGCGGCGTAGACCGTGTGCCCGGCGCGGGCGAGCGCGCGGGCGGACAGGGCGCCGAAGCCGCTGCCGGCGCCGGTGATGAGGATCGTCTTCTTGCTCATGTCGGTACTCCTGGGGTGAGGGACGGGCAGGCGGCGGGGGCGGCGGTGCGTCAGACGATGCCGCCGTTGGCGCGGACCACCTGGCCGTTGACCCAGTGCCCGGCGGGCGAGGCGATGAAGGCGACGAGGGAGGCGATGTCCCCGGGGGTGCCGAGACGCTCCAGCGGCGGCTGGGCGGCCATCCACGCGATGGTCTCCTCGTCCTTGCCGTCCAGGAACAGCTCGGTGGCGGTCGGTCCGGGGGCCACGGCGTTGACGGTGATGTCCCGGCCGCGCAGTTCGCGGGCCAGGATCAGCGTCATCGCCTCGACGGCGCCCTTGGAGGCGGCGTACGCGGTGTAGCCGGGCAGGGCGAGGCCCAGCACGGAGCTGGAGATGTTGACGAGCGCGCCGCCCGCGCGCAGCCGGCGCGCGGCCTGCTGGTCGACGACGAACGTGCCGCGGATGTTGGTGCGGTGCATCCGGTCGAGGACGTCGAGGTCGAGGTCCGCGAGCGGGGCCAGGGTCATCGATCCGGCGGCGTGCACGACGACGTCGACGCCGCCGAAGGCCAGCTCGGCCGCGTCGAACAGGCCGGCCACCGCGGCCTCGTCGGCCACGTCGGCGCGGACGGCGATCGCCCGTCCGCCCGCTTCGGTGATCGCGAGGACGGTCTTGTCCGCCTCCGTGCCGTTGCTCGCGTAGTTCACGACGACGGCGTGCCCCTGGGCGGCGAGCCGCTCGGCGGTCTCCCGGCCGATGCCGCGTGATCCGCCGGTGACGATCGCGACGCGGGGGAAGGCTGCGGCCGGCTCGTACTGCTCGCTCATGGCGTTGCTCCTTGACGTGACGGTGGTAGCGGTGTTCCGCTCCCGACAGAAGCAACGCTAACACTTTCGGGATAGCAACGCTACCCCCGCTCCGTAGCATCGCTACGGAGCACTGATACGGCGGCACGGGGACGCGGCGGCTCACAGTGGTGTGGGGCGGTGGCCGGGGAACGGCCCGCCCGGCCGCCCCGGCCCCGCCCCGATAGGGTCGACCGGACCGAACGGGAGAAGCCCTCATGTCGCGCTACCTCGACGCCAAGCACCGGGCCGTCACGACGTTCCAGCGGCGGATCGGCAACCCGCTGCTGAAGCGGTTGCCCTGGCAGACCCTGCTGGAGACCACCGGGCGCACCTCGGGGCTGCCGCGCCGGACCCCGGTCGGCGGGCGCCGCGTCGGCGACTCGTTCTGGCTCGTCTCGGAGTTCGGTGACAAGTCCCAGTACGTACGGAACATCCAGGCCGACCCGCGGGTCCGGGTCCGCATCCGGGGCCGCTGGTACCACGGCACCGCCCACCCGCTCCCCGACGACGACCCGCGGGCCCGCCTCGGACTGCTGCCACGCATGAACAGCGCTGCCGTCCGCGCCCTCGGCACCCGGCTGCTGACCGTCCGGGTCGACCTGACCGACTGACCGCCGGGGCGACCTGACCGACCGGCCGGGCCGGCCGCAGGGCCCGGGCCGACCGGACCGGCCGAGCGTCCGCAGCCGGCCGGACCCTCAGGCCGCCGTCCGGCCGGGCCTCACCCGGGCCAGACGATGGCCTGCACCTCGCTGTAGGCGTGCAGCGCGTAGGACCCCACGTCCCGCCCGACACCGCTCTTCTTGAAGCCGCCGAACGGGGCCTCCATGTTGCGGCCGACCGTGTTCACGCCCACCCCGCCGGCCCGCAGCCGGCGGGCGACGCGGAAGGCCCGGGCGACGTCGCCGGACCAGACGTAGTCGATCAGGCCGTAGTCGCTGTCGTTGGCGAGGGCGACCGCCTCCTCCTCGTCGTCGAAGGGGAGGACGGCGACGACCGGGCCGAAGATCTCCTCACGCACCACCCGCATGTCGGGCGTGCAGTCGGCGAGCAGAGTGGGTGCGACGTAGAAACCCCGTTCGGCGGCGGGCCGTTCGCCGCCCGCGACGACGCGCGCGCCCTCCTTTCGCCCCAGTTCGACGTACGCCTCGACACGGTCGCGATGGGCCGCGGAGATGACCGGGCCGACCACCGTGCCCTGCTCCCTCGGGTCCCCCACCGTCAAGTGCCGTGCGTACGCGGCCAGTCGCTCGACCAGCCGGTCGTACACGCCCCGCTGCACGATCACCCGGGTCGGCGCCGTGCAGATCTGCCCGCTGTAGAACGAGAACGTGGTGCCGATCCCCGACACCGCCGAGTCCAGGTCGGCGTCGTCGAAGACGACCGCCGCGCCCTTCCCGCCCAGCTCCATCAGCTGCCGCTTCATCCCCCGGCCGCACACCTCGGCGATCCGCTGTCCGACCGCGGTCGAACCGGTGAAGCTGACCATGTCGACGTCGGGGCAGTCGACCGCGGCCTCCCCGGCCTCCGGGCGCGATCCCGACACCACGTTCACCACGCCCGGCGGGGCGCCGGCCGCCTCCAGGGCCTCCGCCATCCGGTACACCGACAGCGGGTCCTGCGGCGCGGGCTTGACCACCACGGTGTTGCCCATGGCCAGGGCGGGGGCCACCTTGCCGGCCGGATTGGCCCAGGGGTTGTTGTACGAGGTGATGCACGTGACCACCCCGACCGGGTGGCGCACGGCGAGGGCGCCCATCACGGCGGCCCCGCCGAACGGGCCGGCCTCGTTGATCTGCGGAGGCAGCGGCTGCTCGACGGGCTCGACCTTCGCGTAGCGCCGGAAGCGGGCCACCGCGACCCCCACCTGCATGCCGCGCGCCGTGCCCGTCGTGGCACCGCTCTCCGCCTGGGCGAGTTCGGCGTAGGGGAGGAAGTTGCGCTGGATGATCCCGGCCGCCCGGCCGAGCACCGCGGCGCGTTCCTCCGCGGGTGTGCGCGACCACGCGCCGAAGGCCTCACGGGCCGCCGCCGCGGCCGCGTGCACCTGGTCCCGCGAGGCCTCGGGCGCGAGCCCGACGACCTCCTCGGTCGCCGGGTCGATCACCTCGTAGTGCCCGTGCTCGGGCTCCATCCACGCCCCGCCGATGAACAACCGCTGCTCGCCGGTCACCCGACCCCCTCGAAGAACCGGTCCGGGCCGCCGCGCGGCGGCCCGGACGCCCGTCACCTGGTGTTCACCGTCCGCGTGTCCCGCCCGGAGCGGAGCACCTTGCCGGGCACGGCGCCGGTCACCGTGTCCTGCCTGATCGCCTCGACGCCGTTGACCCACACCGCGGTCACGCCGATCGCCCTGGAGTCGAGGCGCGGGCTGTCACCCGGCAGGTCGTGCACCAGGGTGGCCTTGCCGGCGTCGATCCGTTCCGGGTCGAAGAGGACCAGGTCGGCATGGAACCCCACCTCGATGCGTCCGCGTTCGCGCAGCCCGAACAGCTGCGCCGGATCGTCCGTCAGCATCCGTACGGCCTGCTCCAGCGTCGCCAGCTTCCGCCCGCGCAGGCAGTCGCCGAGGAAGCGCGTGGTGTACGGGGCTCCGCACATGCGGTCCAGATGGGCGCCCGCGTCGGAACCGCCGAGCAGCACGTCCTGGTGCTGCCAGGTCTCCGCGCGCAGCGCCCACGAGCCGGGGTCGTTGTCGGTGGGCATCGGCCACAGCACGGTCCGCAGGTCGTCGTGGGCGCAGATCTCGACCAGGCACGCGAAGGGCTCCTGGCCGCGCTCGGCCGCGATGTCCCGGACGACCCGGCCGGTCAGGCCCTCGTTGGCCGCGCTGTACGTGTCCCCGATGACGTAGCGCCCGAAGTCGGCGAGCCGCCGGAACACGCCCGCCTCCTTGCTGTCGGCCCGCCGCAGCATCTCGGCGCGGACGTCCGGGTCGCGGAGCTTCGCGATGCGTTCCGGGACGGGCAGTGCGAGGACCGGACCCCAGCCGGGTATCAGGTTCAGCGCGCAGAAGGTGCCGAGCGACATGTTCATCGGGGTGAGGATCGGCATGGTGAGCGCGACGACGCGACCACCGGCCTTGCGGGCCCGTTCGCTCGCCTCCAGCTGCCGCGGGACGCGTTCGGGCACGGCCGCGTCGATCGTCAGGACGTTCCAGTTCAGGGGGCGGCCCGCCGCCGCGCTCATCTCCACGAACAGGTCGATCTCGGCGTCGCTGAACTGGTCGAGACAGCCCGCCACGATCGCCTCGATCTGTGTGCCCTCGTGCTCGCCGACCGCCTTGCTGAGCGCCAGCAGTTCCGCGGGCCGGGCGTGCCGTGAGGCGACCGGTTCGCCGTCGCCGTCGGAGTGGGTGGAGGACTGCGTGGTGGACAGGCCCCAGGCGCCGTCGTCCATCGCCTCGTGGAGCAGACGCAGCATGTCCTCCAGCTGGCCGGGGGTGGGTTGGCCGCCCACCGCGTCGGGTCCCATCACATGGCGGCGCAGCGCGCAGTGCCCGACCATGAAGCCGGCGTTGACGGCGATGCGGCCCTCCAGGGCGTCCAGGTACTCGCCGAAGGTGTGCCAGTTCCAGGGCGCGCCCTCCTCCAGGGCGACCAGGGACATGCCCTCGACCTTGGACATCATGCGGCGGGTGTAGTCGGCGTCGGCGGGGCGGGCGGGGTTCAGCGGCGCCAGGGTGAAGCCGCAGTTGCCGCCCGCGACCGTGGTGACCCCGTGGTTGAGGGACGGCGTCGCGTACGGGTCCCAGAAGAGCTGGGCGTCGTAGTGCGTGTGCGGGTCGACGAAGCCGGGCGCGAGGACGAGGCCGGCCGCGTCCTCGGCCGTGCGGGACTCCTCGGTGACCGTTCCGACGGCGGCGACACGGCCGTCGCGTATGCCGACGTCGGCGACGAACGCGGGCGCGCCGGTCCCGTCGACGACGGTCGCGCCCCTGATGACGTGATCGAGCATGGCGGCGTCCCTCCTTGAACGACGCGGCGGTGGGCGCCCCCGAAGGGGCGCGGGGAACTGCGCGGCCGGCCGCCGGGGTCCGCGGTCGCCCGGCGGTCCGCGGCCCCGCGGCGTTCAGGCGCTCTGCCGGAACCGCGTGGTCCGGTGCACGGGATCCGTGTCGATCTTCGGGATCACGTGCTCGCCGATCAGCCGGATGGTCTGCAGGGTCTCCTCCTTGGGCACTCCGACCGGCAGGCCGAAGCTGAGCTGGTCGGCGCCCGCCTGCTCCCAGCGCTTGCACTGGGTGAGCACCTCGTCCGGGTCGCCGCAGATCAGCAGTTCCTCCTCGATGAGGAGTTCGACGAACTCGGGGGTGTACTCGGGGAGCGTCTCGGGCCAGACGGGGAAGCCCTCGGGGCGCGGGAAGGTGTCGTGGTAGCGGAAGACGAGGGACGGCAGGTAGTGCAGTCCGCCGCGGACGGCGATGTCGATGGCCTCGTCGTGGGTGGGCGCGCAGATGGCGGTCGTCGTCACCATCACGTTGTCGTTGACGAAGTCGCCGATCGGTTCGGCGTTCACGATCGCGGTCTTGTACTGCTCCAGCACCCACTCCATGTCGGAGACCTTCTGGATGCTGAAGCCGAGCACTCCGAGGCCCTTGCGGGCGGCCATGGCGTACGAGGGCGGTGAGCCGGCGGCGTACCACATGGCCGGGTGCGACTTCCCGTACGGCTTCGGCAGGATCTTGCGCGGCGGCAGCGACCAGAACTTGCCCTGGAAGCCGACGTACTCGTCCTGGAGCCACATCTTCGGGAACTCGGCGATCGTCTCCTCCCAGATCTCCTTGGTGAAGTTCATGTCGGTGACGCCCGGTATGAAGCCGAGGATCTCGTGCGAGCCGGCGCCGCGGCCCGAGCCGAACTCGAAGCGGTTGCGCGAGAGGTGGTCGAGCATGGCGACCTTCTCGGCGACCTTCACCGGGTGGTTGACCTGGGCGAGCGGGTTGAAGATGCCCGAGCCGAGGTGGATGCGTTCGGTCGCGTGCGCCAGGTAGCCGAGGTAGACGTCGTTCGCCGAGAGGTGCGAGTACTCCTCCAGGAAGTGGTGCTCGGACGCCCAGGCGTACTTGAAGCCGGACTTGTCCGCCTGGATGACGTACTCGGTCTCCTCCATCAGCGCCTTGTGCTCGGCGAGCGGATCGGTCTCGGCCCGCTTGCCCACGTATCCCTGTACAAAGAGCCCGAATTCCAAGGAGGTTCACCGTCCCCACGTCTTTATCTGACAGACCGTCAGATCCAATGCGCCGACTGTTGCACCGCACCCTTGAGCCGTCAATAGCTGACAGCACGTCAGATGACGCTGACCCCGGCCAGCCATCCCCCGTCGATCACGAACGGCTGCCCGGTGATGTAGGAGGAGTCCTCTCCGGTCAGGAACAGGGCCAGCCGGGCCACCTCCTCCGGCCGCCCGACGCGCCCCAGCGGCACGAGCTTGCGGTACAGCTCGTCGAGGGCGGCGGAGGTCTCTGCGGGGTCCGCGTCCGGGTCGAGCTGGGCGGGGTTGCTCATGGCGGTGTCGACGGCGCCGGGACACACCGCATTGACCCGTATCCCCTTGGCCGCGAGCTCCAGGGCGGCCACCCGGGTCAGCCCGACGATGGCGTGCTTGGTCGCCGCGTACGCGCCCACCCACGCCATGCCGGTGAGTCCCGTGTACGAGGCCGTGTTCACGATCGTGCCGCCGCCCGCGGCGGCGATCTCCGGCGCGACGGTCTTGATGCCGAGGAACACCCCCACCTGGTTGACCTGCACGATCTGCTGGAACTCTTCGAGCGGCGTGTCGACCAGTTCGTTGAAGCGCAGGATGCCGGCGTTGTTGACGAGCCCGTCGACGCGTCCGTACGCGTCCTTCGCGGCGGCCGTGGCCGCACGCCAGTCGTCCTCGCTGCTCACGTCGAGGTGGACGTAGCGGGCCCCGATCTCCTTGGCGAGGGCCTCGCCCTGGTCGTCCAGCACGTCGGCGACGACGACCCGCGCGCCCTCCGCCACGAAGAGCCGCGCCTCCTGCTCGCCCTGTCCGCGCGCCGCGCCGGTGACGATGACGACGCGTCCGTCCAGCTTGCCCATGCCGTGTCTCCCTGCTCTGCCTGGTTGGGGTGGGTGCGGGCGAGGGCGGGCCCGGCCGCACCTCCTGGTTCCGGAACCGTGCCCCGCCTCAGCCGAGGAGGGGCCCGACCTGCGCGCCGAACGCGGCCATCTGGTCGGTGAGCTCGCCGCGGCTGCGACTGCGGAAGCGCACCTGTATCTGGTGCACACCCATCGCCCGGTACGCCCGCAGCGACTCGGCGAGCACCTCGGGCGATCCGTGCAGGGTGCGCCGCCCGACGTCCCAGCCCGGCTCACCGACGTACAGCGGCTCGGTGATCGCGCCGACGGTCAGGGGGTCCTCGATGCCCGCCTGCGCGCGCAGCTCACCGAGCCGGGCGATCTGCGCGGGCAGCCGGTCGCGCGGGTCGCCCTGCGGCAGCCAGCCGTCGCCGCGGAGCGCGGCACGGCGCACGGCGGCCGGCGAGGAGCCGCCGACCCACACGGGCACCCGGTCCTGGGCCGGCCTCGGCCGCTGCCCGAGCCCCTCGAAGTCGTACAGCTTGCCGTGGTGGACGGGGAACTCCTCGGGGCCGAGGGCGGCGCGCAGCGCGTCCACGGTCTCGTCGAGCACCGCCCCGCGCCGCTCGAAGTCGGCCCCGACCGCGTCGAACTCCTCGCGCACGTGCCCCGCACCCACGCCGAGCACGAGCCGGCCGCCGGACAGGTGGTCGAGGGTCGCGTACTGCTTGGCCGTGACGAGCGGATGCCGCAGTCCGACGATCGCGACATGGCTGAGCAGCCGGACCCGCTCCGTCACGGCCGCCAGGTGCGCGAGGGTGGCGACGGGGTCGTACCAGATGGTGCTCATCGCCCCGGCGAGGCGGCGCGGGATGGCGACGTGGTCGCAGCTCGCGATGTAGTCGAAACCGGCGCGGTCGGCGCTGCGGGCGATCTCGACGAGGTCGGCCGGGCCCGCCGAGGCCTCCCACGCCTCCGCGTAGAGCGTGCTCTGCGACTGGACCGGGAGCTGCATCCCGTACGCCAGTCGTCCTTCGGGCAGCACCTGCATGGCACGCCCTCCCATCTGACGATCCGTCATGTCGCTCGGGCTGCCGCCCATCGTCGTAGCTGACGGACCGTCAGACAAGAGGCGGGCCGGTATTCAGGGCGTCCAGAGGCCGTCCTCGGTGAGCCCCAGCAGGTCGATCGCGTTGCGCCGCACGATCCGCTCGACGACATCGGGTGCGAGATGGGCCATCTGCGCCTCGCCGACCTCCCGGGACTTCGGCCAGGTGGAGTCCGAGTGCGGGTAGTCCGTCTCGTACAGGACGTTGCCGACGCCGATCGCGTCCAGGTTCCGCAGGCCGAAGGCGTCGTCGAAGAAGCAGCCGTACACATGGTCGGCGAACAGCTCGGACGGCGGCCGGTGCACCTTGTCGGCGACACCGCCCCAGCCCCGGTTCTCCTCCCACACCACGTCGGCCCGTTCGAGGATGTAGGGGATCCAGCCGATCTGCCCCTCCGCGTACATGACCTTCAGGTTCGGGAAGCGCTCGAACTTGCCGCTCATCAGCCAGTCCACCATCGAGAAGCAGCAGTTGGCGAAGGTGATGGTGGAACCGACGGCGGGCGGGGCGTCGGCGGAGGTCGAGGGCATGCGACTGGAGGAGCCGATGTGCATGGCGACGACCGTGCCGGTCTCGTCGCACGCGGCGAGGAAGGGGTCCCAGGCGTCGGTGTGCACGGAGGGCAGCCCCAGATGGGGAGGGATCTCGGAGAAGGCCACCGCGCGTACGCCACGGGCCGCATTGCGCCGTACTTCTTCCGCCGCAAGTTCGGCGTCCCACAGCGGAATGAGGGTCAGCGGTATGAGGCGGCCCGCGGCCTGCGGTCCGCACCATTCCTCCACCATCCAGTCGTTGTAGGCCTTCACCGCGAGAAGGCCCAGCTCGCGATCCTTGGCCTCGGTGAACGTCTGGCCGCAGAAGCGCGGGAACGTGGGGAAGCAGAGAGCGGACTGGACATGGTTGACGTCCATGTCGGCCAGGCGCCGGGGCACGTCGTACGAGCCTGGTCGCATCTGCTCGTACGTGATGACTTCGAGCCTGATCTCGTCGCGGGAGTACCCGACGGCCGTGTCGAGGCGGGTGAGCGGACGGTGCAGGTCCTCGTACACCCACCAGTCGCCGACCGGACCGTCGTCGCCCGGGGCGCCCATCACCGGGGCGAACTTCCCGCCGAGGAACGTCATCTCCTTCAGCGGCGCCCGGACGATGCGGGGGCCGGTGTCCTGGTACCTGGCCGGGAGCCTGTCGCGCCAGACGTCGGGGGGCTCCACCGTGTGGTCGTCCACCGAGATGATCTTCGGGAAGGGCGTTTCGGAGGTCCCCGAAGGGCCCGCCTTGCTCTGCGTGGTCTCCATACGGCCCACGGTAGCGCTGATCTGACGACCCGTCAGCTCTCTGTCGAACCGCCCGTGCAGCCGCCTGTGGACTGGGCGATTGTGTGCGGACATGTGAGGAGACTGTGTGAGGACCTTGTGGTGTCCCGTCCGGCGCCCTGTGACAGCCGTCTCCCACGGCTGACGCATCCGCCATGAACAAGGCAAACTGGCCTCGTTGTACTGACGGTTCGGCAGGGGGACAGCGATGGTCGGTGTGCCGCGGGTACCGGAGCAGCGGCGTCCCGAGGGATCGGCGGCGTTGCGCTTCAGCGTGCTCGGACCGGTGCGCGCCTGGCGCGGGGACGACGCCCTGCCCGCCGGGTCACCACAACAACGCGCCCTGCTGGCGGCCCTGCTGCTGCGCGAGGGCCGCACGGCCACGGCATCCGAACTCATCGACGCCCTCTGGGGCGACGAGCCCCCCTCCCAGGCGCTGGCCGCCGTCCGCACCTACGCGTCACGGCTCAGGAAGGCCCTGGGAACCGAGGTCCTGGTCAGCGAGTCCGGCGGATACGCCATCCGGTCCCTCGGCGACGGGGCGCTGGACCTCGCCCGCGCCCAGGAACTCGCCGCCGACGCGGAGAAGGCCCGCGGCGGCGGAGACCTGTGCCGCGCCCGCGAGCTGCTCCGGGACGCCCTCGGCCAGTGGGACGGCGAGGCGCTCGCGAGCGTACCCGGCCCGTACGCCGAGACCCAGCGGGCCCGGCTCGACGAATGGCGGCTGCAACTCCTGGAGTCCTGCCTCGACATGGACCTGGAGCAGGGCTGCCACGCGGAGGCCGTCTCGGAGCTGACCGCCCTGACGGCCGCGCACCCGCTGCGCGAACGGCTGCGCGAACTGCTGATGCTCGCGCTCTACCGCAGCGGCCGCCAGGCCGAGGCCCTCGCGGTGTACGCGGACACCCGGCGCCTGCTCGCCGACGAGCTGGGCGTGGACCCGCGGGCGGGCCTCAAGGAGCTCCAGCAGCGCATCCTCCAGGCCGACCCCGGCCTCGCCGAACCGTCCGCCCCGGCCGCCGAACCCGCCGCGGCTCCGGTGCGCCCCGCCCAGCTGCCGGCCACCGTCACCGACTTCACCGGGCGCGCCTCCTTCGTCCAGGAGCTCAGCGAGGTCCTGGCCTCCGCCACCTCCGCGGAGGGCAGCGTGATGGCGGTCTCCGCGCTCGCCGGGATCGGCGGCGTGGGCAAGACCACCCTCGCCGTGCACGTCGCACACCAGTCCCGCGGGGCCTTCCCCGACGGTCAGCTGTACGTGGACCTCCAGGGCGCGGGCGCACGCTCCGCCGAACCCGAGACCGTGCTCGGGGCCTTCCTGCGGGCCCTGGGCACCGCCGACTCGGCGATCCCCGACTCCCTGGAGGAACGGGCCGCCCTCTACCGCTCCGTACTGGACGGACGCCGCGTGCTCGTCCTGCTGGACAACGCGCGGGACGCCGCACAGGTGCGTCCGCTGCTGCCCGGCACCGAGGGCTGCGCGGCGCTGGTGACCTCCCGGGTGCGGATGGTGGACCTGGCGGGCGCGCACCTCGTGGACCTCGACGTGATGTCCCCCGAGGAGGCCCTCCAGCTCTTCACGAAGATCGTCGGCGCGGAGCGGGTGGCGTCCGAGCGGGAGGCCGCCCTGGACGTGGTCGCCGCGTGCGGCTTCCTCCCCCTGGCCATCCGCATCGCCGCCTCCCGGCTGGCCGCCCGCCGCACCTGGACCGTGTCCGTCCTGGCCGCCAAGCTCGCCGACGAGCGGCGCCGGCTGGACGAGCTCCAGGCGGGCGACCTCGCCGTCAAGGCGACCTTCGAACTCGGCTACGGCCAGCTGGAGCCCGCCCAGGCCCGCGCCTTCCGGCTGCTGGGCCTGGCCGACGGCCCGGACATCTCGCTGCCCGCGGCGGCCGCCGTCCTCGACCTGGGCGTCGAGGACACCGAGGACCTCCTGGAGTCCCTCGTCGACACCTCGCTCCTGGAGTCCGCGGCGCCCGGCCGCTACCGCTACCACGACCTCGTACGGCTCTACGCGCGTGCCTGCGCCGAACGCGACGAACAGCCGCCGAGCGAACGCGCCGCGGCGATGTCGCGGCTGCTGGACTTCTACCTGGCCTCGGCCACGGCGGTCTACGCCATCGAGCGCCCCGGCGACCGGACCGTGGACCATCTCGAAGTGACCCGGCAGCAGGGGCAGGAGTTCGCCGACGACGGCAAGGCGCTGGACTGGCTGCACGCGGAGGCGGCCTGCATCCTGGCGTTCGTCCAGCAGTCGCTCGGCCCGGACACGCTGCGCCGTGGGGTCGATCTCCTGCTCGCCTCCAAGGACCTCGCGGAATCGGGGGCCAGCTCCCTGGCGTACGAGGCGGCGACCAGGGCCGCCCGGGACGCCGCGGAGGCCCTCGACGACGCCCACGCGGCCGGGCGCGCCCGGGTCACGCTCACCCAGGTGCTCAGCACCGCGGGACGCTTCGACGAGGCGGCCGCCGAGGCGGATCGGGCCGTCGTCCTCGGCGAGGCGGCCATGGACCCCTGGACCAGCGGCAACGCGCCCAACGAGCTCGGCATCATCGCCATCTGCCGCAACGAGCACGCCGCCGGCGAGGCGCACCTGCTCAAGGCGATCGACCGCTTCCGCGCCGACGGCAACCATCCCGGCGAGGCGAGCGCCCTGTGCAACCTCTCCCGTGTGCTGGTCTCCATGAACCGCACCGCGGCGGGCATCGAGCTGGCCCAGCAGGGCATCGCGATCTACGACGAGCTGGGCCTGACCGTCCGGCTCGCCAACGCCCGCTACGCGCTCGGGATCGCGTTCAGCCACGCCGGGCGCCACGTCGAGGCACTGCAGCAACTCACCCAGGCGCTCGCCATCTTCGTCGAGAACCGGCAGCGCCTGTGGGAGGGCACCACGCACTTCCGCATCGCGCAGGTGCACCTGGCGGGCCGCGGTCTCGGCAAGGCGGCCCAGCACGCCGAACAGGCCCTCAGCACCGGCTGCATCGGCGGCGACTGGATGCGCGCCAACGTCCTCACCCTCCTCGGGCGGTCGTTGCAGGGTCTCGGGCAGGTGGACCGGGCACGCGCCTGCTGGAACGAGGCGCTCACCATCCACGAGGAGGCGGGCGCCCCCGAGGCCGACGAACTGCGCGCTCTGCTCAGCCCCGTCGCCGCCGCCTGAGCCGCCCCCCGGGCGGCGTTCATCGAACGTTTATGAGCGGCTGTCAGTCTCAGTGCATCGACCCGTCGCGTCGGGGGGCAGACGGATCGGCGTGGGCCCCACTTGTAGGGTGAGCGGCCCTGGAACGCCCGTTCGGCGACCCACGGGGGAGTTGCCGAACGGGCGTTCCCCACAGCACACCTTCAACTTCACGGGAGGGCCCAGCCATGAGCGACGAGAAGAAGACCGACGACCTCGCGGACGCCACCACGATGGACAGCCACGCGCCCGCTCCGCCGGCCAAGGACCCCGTCGCCACCACGGACGACAGCCACGCGCCCGTGCCCGGCGAGGACGCCGTGACCACGATGGACAGCCACGCCCCGGCCCCGCCGGCCAAGGACGGCGTGACCACGATGGACAGCCACGCTCCCGTGCCGCCGGCGCTGCGCCGCGACTGAGGACTGCCTGGAACGGGGATCGGCCGCGGCGGCGCGGAGGGGGAGCCGTCGCGGCCGAGGCATGTCCGCACGACGCCGGCCGGCCCGCCCGTCCGTCAGCGGCCCCGCAGCTCCCCCTTGACCACCTTCCCGCTCGCGTTGCGCGGCAGGTGGGCCACGAACTCCACCGCGCGGGGGACCTTGTAGTTGGCCATCTCTCGGCGGGACCAGGCGATGAGGTCGTCGGAGGTCAGGGTGGAGTCCGCGCGGCGGACCACGTAGGCCTTGCCCACCTCGCCGAGGCGGCCGTCGGGGACGCCGATCACGGCGACGTCCGCCACGTCCGGGTGCAGGCCGATCAGCTGCTCTATCTCCGCGGGGTACGCGTTGAAGCCGCCGACGATGAACATGTCCTTGATCCGGTCGGTGATGCGGAGGTTGCCCGCCTCGTCGAGGACGCCGACGTCCCCCGTGCGGAGCCAGCCGTCCGGGTCCAGGACCGCGGCGGTGGCCTCCGGGTCCTCGAAGTAGCCCTGCATGACGTTGAATCCGCGGACCAGGACCTCTCCGGGCGTGCCGGGGCCGACGGGGTCTCCCGCGGTGTCCACGACCCGCACCTCGCTGCCCGGGATGGCCCTGCCCGACGTGGCGGCGATCACCGGCGCGGCGTCCCCCCTGCGGCACATGGTGACGATGCCGCTGGCCTCGGAGAGACCGTAGGCCGTCAGCACGGTGTCGATCCGCAGCTCCGACTTCAGCCGTTCCACCAGGCGCAGCGGGACGACGGCCGCGCCCGTCACCACCAGGCGCAGGGCCGAGAGGTCGTGGGTGTCCCGGGACGGGTGGTCCAGCAGGGACTGGTGGAGGGTGGGCGGGCCCGGGAGGACGGAGATGCGCTCCGCGGCGATGTTCGCCAGCACGGTGTCCACGTCGAACACCGGCTGCGGGACCATGGTCGCGCCGCGCATCAGACAGGCGATGATCCCGGCCTTGTAGCCGAAGGTGTGGAAGAACGGGTTGACGATCAGATAGCGGTCGCCCTCGCGCAGGCCCGCGAGGTCGCTCCAGATCGCGTAGCCGCGCAGCGTCTGCGCATGGGTGATCAGCGCGCCCTTGGGGCGGCCGGTCGTGCCCGAGGTGAAGACGATGTCGGAGGGTGACGCGCCGGAGAGGGCATCCTCGCGCCGCCGTACGTCGTCCCGGCCCACGCCCTCACCCTCGGCCAGGAAGTCCTTCCAGGTGCGGAAGTCGGCGGGGGCGTCGTCCGCGAGGACCACCACCTGCTCCAGGTGCGGCAGGCCCGGGAGCGGACCGGATCCGGCGCCCTCCCCGACGGCACGGCGCAGCGACGCCACGTACGAGGTGCCCAGGAAGGTGCCCGTGACGAACAGCAGCTTCGCACGGCTCCGGGACAGGACGTAGGCCGCTTCCGCGCCCTTGAAGCGGGTGTTGAGGGGGACGAGGACGGCACCGGCGCCGACGGCGCCGAGGGCGGAGACGATCCAGTCGAGGGTGTTGGGCGCCCAGACGGCGACCCGGTCGCCCGGCTCCACCCCGTTCGCCATGCAGGCGGCCGTCGCGCGTTCGACGCGGGCGCCCAGTTCCTCGTACGAGACGCGCGTGCGGCCGTCGACGACCGCCTCGCGGTCCGCGAAGCGCTCCGCGGCCGACCGCACCAGTCCCGGGACGCTCGTCCACTCCAGGTCACCGCGCATCGCGTACCTCCCGCCCGCACACCACTAGCTGACTGTCCGTCAGATTAGCTGTAGCCTGACGCCCTGTCAGCAGCCGGGACCTTGTGCGGAGGTGCACCCATGCCGGGGATCAAGGACGCCACAGCCGTCGTCGGGATCGGGCAGACCCCCTTCGCCAAACACCTCCCGGAGTCCGAGAAAGCCCTGGCCTGCCGGGCGATCCTCGCCGCCCTCGACGACGCCGGCATCGCGGCCTCGGAGGTCGACGGGCTCGCCTCCTACACCATGGAGGAGACGGACGAGGTGGAGGTCGCCAAGGCGGTCGGCCTCGGTGACCTCACGTTCTTCAGCAAGGTCGGTTACGGCGGCGGCGGTTCCTGCGCCACCGTCGCGCACCTGGCCGCCGCCATCGCCGCCGGGCAGGCCACCGTCGGCGTCGCCTGGCGGTCGCGCAAACGCGGCTCCGGCCCCCGCCCCTGGAAGAACACCACCGTCCAGCTCCCCACCCCGGCGCAGTGGACCCGCCCGTTCGGACTCCTGCGCCCCGCCGACGAGATCGGCATGCTCGCCCGCCGGTACATGCACGAGTACGGCGCCACCCGCGACCACCTCTTCAACGTCGCCCTCGCCTGCCGCAACCGCGCCAACCAGAACCCCGCCGCGATCATGTACGAACGCCCGCTCACCCGCGAGATGTACATGACCTCCCGGTGGATCAGCGAACCGCTCTGCCTCTTCGACAACTGTCTGGAGACCGACGGCGCGCTGGCCTGCGTCCTGGTGTCCGCCGAACGCGCCCGCGACTGCCGCACCCGGCCCGTCTACGTCCACTCCGCCGCCCAGGGCCTGCCCGCCCAGCACCACGGGATGGTCAACTACTGGAACGACGACCCGCTCACCGGGCCCGCCTGGACGGCCGCCCGACACCTGTGGAAACACGCCGACTTCACCCCCGAGGACGTCGACGTGGCGCAGATCTACGACGCCTTCACCCCGCTCATACCGCTCTCCCTGGAGGGCTACGGATTCTGCGCGCGGGGCGAGGGCGCCGCGTTCACGGAGGGCGGCGCGCTGGAGATCGGCGGGCGGCTGCCGGTCAACACCGGCGGAGGCGGGCTCAGCGAGGCGTACGTGCACGGCTTCAACCTCATCAACGAAGGGGTGAAGCAGCTGCGCGGCACGAGCACCGCACAGGTACCCGGGGCCGCGACCTGCCTGGTCACCGCGGGGGAAGGCGTCCCGACCTCCGCCCTTCTGCTGAGGAGCTGAGATGTCCGACAGCCTGCTCTCCCCCGTGCCCGACGACGACGGCGCCCCCTTCTGGCAGTACGCCGCGCACGGCGAACTGCGCGTCCAGGCCTGCGCCGACTGCGACGAACTCCGCTTCCCGCCCCGGCCCTGCTGCCCGCACTGCCACTCCTTCGCGAGCGAATGGCGCAGGATGAGCGGCCGGGGGCGCGTGTGGTCGTACGTCGTCCCGCACCCCCCGCTGCTGCCCGCCTACGCCGAACAGGCGCCGTACAACGCGATCGTGGTGGAGCTCGCGGACGCTCCGCGGATCCGTCTCGTGGGCAATCTGGTGTCCGCCCCCGACGCCCCGCTGAACTCCGTCCCCGCGCAGCGGCTGCGGATCGGTGCGCGGGTGCAGGCGGTCTTCACCGAGGTCGACGGGGTGTCCGTGCCCCGCTGGGTCCTGGAGCGGCCGTGAGCGGCGGCGGACTGCGCGTCAGCGCCGACAAGGACACCGGTGTCGCCGTCGTCACCATCGACCGGCCCGCCCGGCTCAACGCCATCGACCTCGGCACCGCCGCCGAACTCTCGGCCGCCTGGCGGGACTTCCGCTACGACGACGGTGTGCGGGCCGTCGTCGTCACCGGCGCCGGGGAGCGGGCCTTCAGCACCGGGATCGACCGGGACGCGGCGGTGCCGCAGCCGGGCTCCCCGTTCATGGTGGACGACCCCCTCCTCACCATCGGGCCGAAGGCCAACGACCTGTGGAAGCCGGTGATCGCCGCCGTCAACGGGATGGCCTGCGGCGGCGCCTTCTACCTGCTGGGCGAGGCGGAGTTCGTGGTCGCGGACGAGACGGCGACCTTCTTCGACCCGCACACCACCTACGGGATGGTCAGCGCCTACGAGTCCGTCCACATGGCGCAGCGGATGCCGTTCGGCGAGGTGGCGCGGATGGCGCTGATGGGGACCGCCGAGCGGATCTCGGCGCGGCGGGCCCACGAGGTGGGCCTGGTGTCCGAACTCACCCCGCCCGGTGCCGCGCTGGACGCGGCCGTCGAGTGCGCCGCCGTCATCGCCTCGTATCCGCCCGAGGCCGTGCAGGGGACCGTACGGGCACTGTGGCTCGCCAAGGAGGCGGCCCGCGCGCAGGCCCTCGCGCACGCCCCGCAGCTCGTCTCGCTCGGCAATCTGCCGACGGAACGGCAGGCGGGGCTCTTCACCGGACGAAGGCCGGGGTTCCGGCTGCGCTAGCCCTTCTCCCGGGGGGAGTCGGCGTCGCGTGGCGGGGTTCCCGGACCGGGCGTAGCGTCTGCTGCGACGGCCGCCGTCCGGACTCCCTTCCGTGCCCGGCACGACGGCCGTCACCGACCGCCGGGCCCGGCGCGCGCTACGTCGTGCGGGCCGTGCCCGTCCCCTTCTCCGCGTCCAGGGCGTACACGCAGCGGTCCTTGCTGCAGGCGTAGACGACCCCGTCCCTGACCACCGGGGCGCCGGTGATCTCGCCGCCCGTGGCGAGCTTCCAGCGCAGCCGGCCGTCGTCGGCCTTCAGGGTGTACAGCAGATGGTCGGTGGAGCCGAAGTGGATCCGGCCCTCGGCCACCGCCGGGGCACCCACCAGGTCGCCGCCCGCCTGGAACCGCCACTTGGGCGTACCGGTGACGGCGTCGAGGGTGTACAGGCCCTTGCCGCTGCCGACGTGGACGTGGCCGGCGGCGACGAGCACCGGCTCGACGGAGGCCCGGGACTCGGTGGCGATACGCCAGCGGTCGCGGCCGTCGGTGGCGTCGAGGGCGTAGACCGTGCCGAGGTAGTCGGCGAGGTAGACGCCGCCTCCGGTGACCGCGGGGCCGGGGGCGAAGGTGGGCGGGCAGAGGAAGACCGCCGGGGCCTCGAAGTGCCAGCGGACGTGTCCGCCGGCCACGTCGACGGCGAGCACGCGGGTGCCGGCGCAGACGTACACGTAGCCGTCGGGGGCCTGGGTGATCCGGACCGGTACGCCGCCGCAGGAGGCCGCGTCGCCGACCGGGTAGGACCAGCGCTCCTCACCGGTGCGGGCCTCCAGGGCGCGCAGCCGCGCGTCCTTCCAGACGTAGACCGTGCCGTCGTGGAGGGCCGGTCCGGCCTCCGGGGACTCGAAGTCGGTCTGGGCGCCGGTGATCTCCCACAGCTTCTGGCCGCTGGACGCCTCCCAGGCCTGCACGCCGCCGCCGCGGGTGCCGGTGACGACGGTGCCCCGGTCCGCCTTGAGGGAGTACACCCAGGCGTCCGTCGACAGGCGCCACAGGTCGCCGCCCTCGCGGGCGTCGAGCGCGAACAGCGTGGGCCCGTCCGAGGCGTGGATACGGCCGTCGGCGACCGCCATGGACCAGGCCACGTCCCGGGTCTTGAACCGGCGGCGCCCGGTGGCCACGTCCAGCGCGTGGACCTCGAAGGAGGTGACGTAGACCAGGTCGTCGGCGACCGCGGGCGTCCCCCACACGTCGTTGGACATGCGGAAGCGCCAGGGCCGCCAGCCCGAGGCCGACTCGGCGGGCGGGGCCGGCGCCACGGTGGGCACGGGATCGGCGCCGTTCACCCCGGCGTGCGGCCGGGACCAGGACGCGGCCAGGCCCGCCTCCGGCGGCGGCGCCTTGACGGCGGCGGCACGGGCGTCGGCGACGCGCGGCCCGGGGCCGATGGGCACCTGGGCGCCCGCGAGGCGCACCGGACCGGTGTCGGGCGCCCCGACGGGCACGGGGGCGTGCGAGGGCGGCGCGGGCACGGCGGAGCGGCCCCCTGCGCTGCGTCCGCCGCCGGTGGCGGGCTTGGGGGCCGGACGACCCCCGCGGCGCGTCTCGATGAGGCCCACCGCCCGCTCGGGCAGCCAGGCCGACGCGGTACCGCTGTCGTCGGAGCCGGAGCCGAAGAGGTGGGGGGCCAGCTGGGCCTGGAGGTCGGCGGGGTTCGGGCGTGCCGTGGCCTCCATCTGCATGCAGGACTCGATGAGGGGGCGCAGTTCGTCGGGCAGCCCCTCCAGGTCCGGGCCCTCGCGCAGCAGCATGAAGACCGTCTCGACGGGGTTCGCGCCGTGGAAGGGGGCGTGGCCGGTGGCGGCGAACACGAGCATCGAGCCGAGCGAGAAGACGTCGCTCGCGCCGGTGACGCTGCGGGAGTCCTTGGCCTGCTCGGGCGACATGTAGGCGGGTGTGCCGACGGCGACGTTCGTCATGGTCAGGCGGGTGTTCGAGACGCCGGACGCGATGCCGAAGTCGATCACGCGCGGCCCGTCCTCGACGACCAGGACGTTGGAGGGCTTGAGGTCGCGGTGGACGAGACCCGCGCCGTGGATGGACTGGAGGGCCTCCGCGACGCCCGCCGCCAGCCAGCGCACCGCCTGGGCCGGGAGCGGCCCGCACTCGTTCACTATTTCTTCGAGGGAGGGCGCGGGCACGTAGGCCGTGGCCAGCCAGGGCACCGCGGCGCGCGCGTCGGCGTCCACGACGGCCGCCGTGTAGAAGCCGGACACGGCGCGGGCCGCCTCGACCTCGCGCGAGAAGCGGACCCGGAACAGCTGGTCCTCGGCGAGTTCCGTCCTGACCGTCTTGATCGCCACGCGCCGGCCGGACGCCGAGCGCGCGAGATAGACCAGCCCCATGCCGCCGGCACCGAGCCGCCCCAGCACCTCGAACGGCCCGATCCGCCGCGGATCGTGCTGCGTCAGCTGATCCACCACTTGCCTGCCACCTCCCCGTACGGGCCGCGCCGTCCACGTATGAACGCGACCCCCGTGCAGCGTCTCACCACCGCACCGCCGCGGCGGCACGCACCCCGATTCTTCCTGGCCGAGCCAAAGGTTGCGAACCAGGGGGCGAATCGGGGTGTCTCATGATGTATCAGGACAAAGGGGCAGGGTTTTCCGGTGGTGGACCGCCGCGCCACCCGCGACCGGTGGCCGATTCACCTCTCCAGTAGGGCGAAGGAGGCCCCCTGGTTGTCCGTGACCACCGCCACCCGCCCGTACGAGGTCTCGAAGGGCGCGGCCTGGACACGGCCGCCGAGCCGGCTCACCGTCCGCAGTGCCGCGTCGCAGTCCTCGACCCCGAAGTGGACGAGGAAGTGGGGTGGCATTTCGGCCGGGAAGACGTCGGAGACCGGGGCCCGGCCGAAATCGGGGGTGGCGTCGGGGCCGAAGAGGGCGTCGTGGAAGAGGGAGCCGTAGAACCGGTCGACGGTCGTGGTGTCCCGGGCGTACAGCTCGGCCCAGCAGAAGGAGCCGGGCTCGTGGCGCCGCCCGAAGCCGGGATGCGTGCCGGTCTGCCACAGGCCGAACACGGCGCCTTCCGGATCGGTCGCCAGAGCGGCGGTGCCCAGGGTGTCGACCGGCTCGGGGGCGGTGATGAGCCGCCCGCCCGCCTCCATGACCTGGCGGGAGAGCGCGATGACGTCCGGCGCCGCGAAGTAGATCGTCCACACGGTGGGCATCCGGCCGTCCCGCTTGGGCGTGAGGGCCGCGACGGCCTCGCCGCGGAGGCGGGCCCAGCCGGCCGGGCCGTACCCCTCGGCGAAGGTCCAGCCGAAGAGCTCGCCGTAGAAGCGCTTGCCCGCGCCCACGTCGGGGAGCTGCGCGTCGACCCAGCAGGGCACGCCCTCGGAGAAAACGGCTGATTCGGCCATGCGGCCAAGCTAACGGCCCTCCCCGCATCCCGCAGAGCGGGCGCGCCCACCCCCGTGAACTCCCGTGGCGGGCCCCCGCACCCCATTTGCAGTCGGCCGAATCGCGCTCCGATCACCCCTCGGTAAGCTGACGGCATGACAGGACAAGTGCGTACCGTCGACGGCCGCGTGGCCGGACGGCGTGGGCAGGCGACCCGGCAGAAGCTGCTCGACTGCCTCAGCGAGATGCTCAGCTCCTCGCCCTACCGGGACGTCAAAGTCATTGATGTCGCCCGGAAGGCGGGCACGTCGCCGGCGACCTTCTACCAGTACTTCCCGGACGTCGAAGGCGCCGTCCTGGAGATCGCCGAGCAAATGGCCGCGGAGGGCGCGGCGTTGACCCAGTTGCTCGAAGGACGTTCCTGGGTCGGCAAGGCCGGCTGGCAGACCGCCCAGGAGCTCGTGGACGGCTTCCTGGAGTTCTGGCGCAAGAACGACGCGATCCTGCGAGTCGTCGACCTCGGCGCCGCCGAGGGCGACAAGCGGTTCTACAAGATCCGCATGAAGATCCTGAACTCCGTGAACAACTCCCTTACGGACACGGTCACCGAGCTCCAGTCCAAGGGCAAGGTCGACAAGGACGTGAACCCGGCGGCGATGGCCGGCTCCCTCGTCGCCATGCTCGCGGCGGTGGCCTCGCACCAGAAGGGCTTCCAGTCCTGGGGCGTCAAGCAGGCCGAACTCAAGCCGAACCTGGCGCTGTTGGTGCACCTCGGCGTGACCGGGAAGAAGCCGACGAAGTAGCGTCTGCCCTTTTCTCGCTCAGATTTCCTGCTCAATTCCTGTCATGCGGGCGGCAGTCCACCGGTGTGGGCTGCCGCCCGCTGCGCTGTGCGCGCCCCTGTGCCGGGCGCTACGAGGGCAGCGGGCGGTCCGTGACGACGTGCTTCATCACGAGCGTCGACGTCAGCCGCTGCACGCCCGGCAGCGTCGCCAGCCGGTCGTCGTAGAGCCGCTGGAAGGCCGCGAGGTCGGCGGTCGCGACCCGCAGCAGGTAGTCCGGCTCCCCGAAGAGCCGCTGCGCGTCCAGGACGTGGGGGATGTCCGCCAGCGCCCGCTCGAAGTCGGCGACGGTGTCCCGGTCCTCCTGACGCATCGAGACGAAGACCAGCGCCTCGAAGGTGAGACCGACGGCGGCCGGGTCCACGACCGCGCGATAGCCCCGGATGGCGCCGGACCGCTCCAGCTCGCGCAGCCGCCGGTGGCAGGGCGAGACGCTCAGCCGCACCCGGGCGGCCAGCTCGGTGACGGTCAGCCGGCCGTCCTGCTGGAGCTCGGCAAGAATTTTCTGGTCCACGGCATCCATGAGGCAGATTCTTCCCTCAAAGGCGCGATCATGAGCAAACTTCGAAAACACCTTTGGGGCGATCGCGCCTAATGTCCCTCTTATGGATTGGGGACTGGTCACGGCGTTTCTGGCCGTGGATCTGCTGCTGGTGTGCGTGCCGGGCGCCGACTGGGCGTACGCGATCTCGGCGGGGCTGCGGGGCTCGGTGCTGCCCGCCGTCTCCGGGCTCGTCGCCGGATACGCACTGCACACACTGCTCGCGACGGCCGGGCTCGCGGTGCTGGTCGCGGGGTCGCCCGCGCTCCTCACCGGGCTGACGGTGGCGGGGGCGGGCTACCTGCTGTGGCTGGGCTGGGGCGTGCTGCGCAGGCCGGCGACGCCGGGAGCGGCCCAGGACGCCCCCGCGGCTCCGCCGCTGCGCACGTTTCTGCGCGGGTCCGCCATCAGCGGTCTCAACCCCAAGGGCCTGCTGCTCTACCTCTCCGTGCTGCCGCAGTTCCTGCGACCGGGCGGGGTTCCGGTGGCCGCGCAGACCGGCCTGCTCGGGGCCGTCCACATGGCCGCCTGCGCCGCCGTCTATCTCACCGTCGGCCTGCTGGCCCGTGCCGTGCTGCGGGCCCGCCCCGCCGCGGCGCGTGCGGTGGCCCGCACCTCCGGCGCCGCGATGCTCGGCATCGGCGGGTTCCTGCTGGTGGAGCGCCTGGCCACACTGTGACGCGGGGCCCCGCCGACGGGTGCGGTCAGCGCGCGGGCGGGCGGCGCTCGATCCGGAACAGCCGGATCTCCCGGTCGACCCGCGCCTGATAGGTGGCGTACGGCGGCCAGAACGTCAGCGCCGCCTTCCAGGCCGCGGCCCGCTCCTCCCCCGCCAGCAGACGGGCGGCCACGGGGATGTCCTCACCCTTCCAGCTGATCACGGCGTCGGGATGGGCGAGCAGGTTGGCCGTCCAGGCGGGGTGGCCTGCGCGGCCGAAGTTGGACCCGATGAGGAGCCACGTGTCGGGACCGGGCCCCTCCGGCATGCACGCCAGCGGAGTACGCCGCTCCAGCCCGCTCCGGGCGCCGCGCGCGGTGAGCACGACCCCGGGCAGCATCTGCGCGCTGAGCAGCACCTTGCCCCGGGTCAGCCGGTGCACGGCGCGGTCGAGGGCGGGCACCACGTGCGGCGCGACCCGGGCGAAGGCGCGGGTCGAGGACACCTTCTGCACCAGCCGGACGCCGGGGACCCGGCGCGGCCCCTGCCCCTGCCCCTGCCCCTGCCCCTGCCCCTGCCCCTGCCCCTGGGTCGTCATACCGCCACCTCCCCGCCGTCGAAGAGCCGTGCCGCGTCCGCCGCGTGCCCGCGCAGCCGGTGCACGGGCCCGAAGAGCAGCTCGTCGCCGGACGCCCGCTTGAAGTACAGGTGGGCGTCGTGCTCCCAGGTGAACCCGATGCCGCCGTGCAGCTGGATCCCCTCCGCCGCCGCGGTGCGCAGTGCTTCCAGGGCCTGCGCGAGGGCCAGGGGCCCCACCCGTTCCCCCTTCGCCGCGGCCCAGGCCGCGTAGTACGCCGCCGAGCGCGCCGCCTGCACCGCCACGTAGACGTCCGCGAGCCGGTGCTTGACCGCCTGGAACGATCCGATGGCCCGCCCGAACTGCTCCCGCTGCCGCACGTACTCGACGGTCCGTTCCAGGGCGCGGTCCGCGGCGCCCACGGCCTCGGCGGCCAGCACGGCGGCGGCCGTGTTCCCGACGGCGGCCAGCGCGCCCGGAACCCCGGAGCCGGCCGCGCCCCGCCGCTCGCTCCCGGTCTCGTCCCCGCCCAGCAACTCGGCCTCCACGTCCCGCAGTTCGACGCGGGCCTGCGGCCGGGTCTCGTCCAGCGTGGTCTGCCGCGCGCGGACGAGCCCTTCGGCCCCCGCCCGGACGAGGAACAGCAGCGTGCGCGAGCGGGCGAACCCGCCCGTGTGCGCGGCCACCACGAGCAGCCCCGCGCTGTGCCCGTCGAGCACCTGTGCCGCCTGCCCGTACAGGCGCCACACGCCGTCGGCCCGGCGCGCCTGCACCCCGCCGGCCCGGCCCCCGCCGGACCAGTCGCCCCGGTTGTCGCCCACCAGGCCGAGGGCCGTCGCCAGGGCCGTGCCCGGCACGGCGAGTGCGGCGGTCAGCTCACCGGAGGCGAGGCGGGGCAGCAGCGCCGTGCACTGCGCCTCGGTGCCGAGCGCGAGGACGAGCGGCGCGGCGAGCACCGCTGTCGCGAGCAGCGGGCCGGGGGTCAGCACCCGGCCCGACTCCTCACAGGCGAGGGCGAGTTCGGTCACCGAGCAGCCGACACCGCCGTACCGCTCGGGGAGGGCGAGTCCGGGCAGTCCCAGCTGCCGGCCGAACGCCTCCCAGAGCGCCGTGTCGTACCCGGCGGGTGTGCCCACGGCGGCCCGCAGCTCCTCCGGGCCGCAGCGTTTGTGCAGCAACTCCCTGAGCGTGCGGCGGATCTCGTCCTGTTCAGCGGTGAAGCTGGCGTCCATCGGCGGGCTCCTCCTGCGGCGGCCACGTGGCCTCACGGGACACGCGTATCCGACGGGCCCTGCATGAAAGACCCATCTGACGGCCCGTCATGTTAGGGCGGAGGGGGTCGAATGCACAGGCCCGCGACGACCTCCCTTTCCCGACCCGATCTGATGTACCGTCAGATTCATGACGCCAGGGAGCCGGAAAGTCGCCGTCGTCGGCGTGTCCCTCTCGGACTGCGGGCGCGTGGACGGCGTGACGCCGTACGCGCTGCACGCCCAGGCCGCACGACGGGCCCTCGCCGACGCGGGGCTGGACCGCGGGGCCGTCGACGGCTTCGCCTCCGCCGGCCTCGGCACGCTCGCCCCGGCCGAGGTGGCCGAATACCTCGGCCTGCGCCCGGACTGGGTCGACTCCACCTCGGTGGGCGGCTCCACCTGGGAGGTGATGGCCGCCCACGCCGCCGACGCGATCGCCGCAGGTCACGCCAACGCCGTCCTCCTCGTGTACGGCTCCACGGCACGCGCCGACATCAAGGCGGGCCGGCGCAGCGGGAACCTGTCGTTCGGGTCCCGCGGCCCGCTCCAGTTCGAGGTCCCGTACGGCCACACGCTCATCGCCAAGTACGCGATGGCCGCCCGCCGGCACATGCACACGTACGGCACGACGATCGAGCAGCTGGCGTCGGTGGCGGTGCAGGCGCGGGCGAACGCGGCGGCGAACCCGGAGGCGATGTTCCGGGACCCGATCACCGTCGACGAGGTACTGGACGGACCGCTCATCGCGGACCCGTTCACCAAGCTGCACTGCTGCCTGCGCTCCGACGGGGGCGCCGCGGTCCTGCTGGCCGCCGAGGAGTACGTACGCGACTGCCGCACGGCTCCGGTCTGGATCCTCGGCACCGGGGAGCACGTGTCGCACACCACCATGTCGCAGTGGGAGGACTTCACGGTCTCGCCCGCGGCGGTCAGCGGGCGGCACGCCTTCGCACGGGCGGGCGTCCGCCCCGAGGAGGTCGACCTCGCCGAGATCTACGACGCCTTCACCTACATGACGCTGGTGACGCTGGAGGACCTCGGGTTCTGCGCGAAGGGGGAGGGCGGCGCCTTCGTCGAGAAGGGCCGGCTGACCCTGTCCGGCGACCTTCCGGTGAACACGGACGGGGGCGGCCTGTCGGCCCAGCACCCCGGCATGCGCGGTCTGTTCCTGCTGGTGGAGGCGGTGCGACAGCTCCGGGGGGAGGCGGACGGGCGGCAGGTGCGCCGCCGGGACGGCACGTTGCCGCGGCTGGCCGTGGCCTCCGGCACCGGCGGCTGGTTCTGCTCCTCGGGCACGGTGGTGCTGGGGCGCGACTGAGCGGCCCGCCGTGTCCGGCCGGGGCCTGGCGCGCGATCAGGGTGCGACGGTGACCAGGGCCGAGTCGTCGGTGGGGTCCGGGTCCCGGCGGTCCGGCCGGCCGACGTCCGGCCCCTCGATGCTCCGCAGCGCGATCCTGCCCGTCCCGGGCTCCCCGAGGTGCAGGGTGAAGTCGAAGGCGCGGCTCTTCCCCGGCGCGAGCTCGCCGACGTCGCAGATGTACGTGGAGTCCTTCTCCTCGCAGTAGGGCTCGAAGTAGCCGTCGTCGACCTCCGCCATGGGCTGCTTCACCACACCGGAGCCGGGCGGGGGCTCGAACACCAGCCGGGCGGACCGGCCGGGATCGCCGGGCCCTTCGTTGTGGACGGTGAGACGCACCGTGCGCTCGTCCCCCGGGTCGCCGTGCACGGTGACGTCGGAGAGTTCGTAGTCGGCGCGGGTGTCGAGGCGGACCTCGGTGCTCACGATCCGCTGGGCGAACCTGCCGTGCCCGCCCCGGACGGTCTCGGCCCGCAGGGCCGGCCCGTCACCCGGATCGCCGCCCTTGGGATAGCTGCCGTACTGGCCCGGTCCCATGTCCAGAGCCCAGGCCTCCTGGGTGAAGTAGCCGTACATGGACGCGGCCGAGGCACGCATGCGCAGCGCCGGGCGCAGGACGACGGTCTCGCCGGGGGCGATGCGCAGCCGGGGGAACCGGCAGACCGCGGTGTGCCCGTGATGGGTCTCCGGATAGCGGCAGTTGGAGTAATGCCGCGTGAACTCCTGTGTTCCGGAGCCGATTTCGAGCCCGAGTCCGACGACCGGCACCTCGCCGGCGTTGTGCACGACGACCGGCGCGCTGATCTCGGCACCCGGGCGGACGTCCTCCAGCGGCGCGGCGGTGCGCACCTCGACCACGGGCTCCCCGACCACCACCCGGGTGCGGGCGGAGAGTTCCTTCCCGTCCTTCGTCGTGTAGGTGACCCGGACGGTCCCGGTGTCGCCGGGCCCGCTGCCCTCGGCGGCGACCGGCAGGACGCGTTCGCCGTTCACCCAGTTGTTGTAGGAGGAGTCCACGTCACAGGTGACGTGCAGGGTGTCGCCCGAGCAGTGCCCGTGCCTGCGCAGCCGGACCGCGTGCTCGGAGCCGGGCAGGACGTCCACGGTCAGCCGGCGGGCGCCCGCTCCCGTGTCGTTCCCGACCGTCACGTGGTACGGCTCCTTGTCCTCCGGGCCGGACCGGTCGCCGGTGGGGCGCACGTAGAAGAGGCCGGGCGCCGAGAGCGTCGGCTTCGGGGGCTTCTCCAGGGGGCCGCACCCGGCGAGCCCCAGCAGCAGGGTGCCGCCGAGGGCGGCGGCGCTCACGCGCCTCACCGGACGGCCCGGCCGTCCGGGCGGACCGCGCCCCCGAGGCGGCCCCGGACCGGCCGGCGCGAGGCCGCCCCGGACAGGACCCTTCGGAACAGGGCCGGTTCGGTCGCGCGCACGGATCCCCCGCCCTCCCCTCGCTGAGCTCCGGCAGGCGGCCCAACCTACTGCCGCCGGGCACGGGGGCGATACTCACAGGCATGGAACCGGATCTTCATGAGCTGCTCAGGTCGCTGCGGGTGTGGGACACGGAGCTGCCCGGCTTCGCGCCGGACGAGGCGCCCGAGGAGCCGCTGCCCCTCTTCGTGAGCTGGTTCGCGGAGGCGGTGGCGGCCGGTCAGCCCGAGCCGCACACCATGTCGCTGGCGACGGCGGACGAGGAAGGGCTTCCGGACGTGCGGACCGTGATGCTGCACGGCGCGGACGCCGACGGCTGGGCGTTCGCGAGCCACGCGACGAGCCGCAAGGGCCGCCAGCTCGGGACCCGCCCGTACGCGGCCCTCGGCTTCTACTGGCCTGTCCAGGGCCGCCAGATCCGGCTGCGCGGGCCCGTCACGGCGGCCCCGCCCGAGGAGGGCCAGGCGGACCTGCACGCCCGTTCCACCGGCGCGCTGGCCGCCGCGCTGGTGGGCCGCCAGAGCGACGTACTGCCCTCGTACGAGGAACTGGAGCGCGCGTCCGACGCCGCCTGGGACCGGGCCGGCCGGGAGCCGGACGCCCCGGCCCCCACCTGGACGCTGTACCGCCTCCGCCCCGAGGAGGTGGAGTTCTTCCAGGGCGACGCCCGTCGCCGCCATGTGCGCCTTCTCTACCGCCGCACGACCTCGGGCGACTGGCTGAAGGAGCTGCTGTGGCCGTGAGGTCCGGGCGGCCGCCGCGGCCGTGCGGGTCGGGGAGCGGCTGTCGCCGTGCGGCTCAGGCGGTCGCCGCGGCCGTGAAGTCGTACACCGCGAAATCGGCGACGGCGCGATAGCCGATGCGCCGGTACAGCCCGGTGCTGGTCGGGTTGGCGAGATCGGCGAAGAGCAGGACGTCGTCGGCGCCGGAGTCCCGCGCGGCCCGGCTGACCTCCGCGGTGGCGGCGCCCGCGTAGCCACGGCCGCGCTGCTGCGGCGGTGTGAAGACGGGGCCGACGCGGACCTGTCCGGCGATCAGGGGGGTAACGCTCGCCATGGCGACCGGCCTGCCGTCGTCGGTCTCCCAGAGAGTGACGCCCCCGTAGGCCGCGCGGTCGTCGGCCCAGGCCCCGTGGTCCCGGTCGGCGTCCTCGCCGAGGAACTCGGCGAACTCCGCGCTCCACCGGACGACCTGCTCCCGGTCCGCCGCGGTCGCGACCCGCGCCCTGCCCGGCGGTGCCGGCGCCGGCACCGCCAGCGTGCCGAGGCGGTACAGCCGCTCGCTCCGGCGCAGCACGGCGCCGGCTCCCGTGCGCCGCTGCCAGGCCTCGGCGAACGCGGCCGCGGTGGTGCTGTCCCCGATCACGCCGGGCAGCCGGTGCCGCTCGTCGACGAGCCGGGCGGCGAGCGCGTCCGCGTCCCGGGCGGACAACCGCGTCAGGCTCAGCCCGTGCGGCGGCGTGCGGAAGAAGGCCGCCCGCACCGCCCCCTCCCGCTCCAGGAATCCGAAGACGGGCGCCTCCTGTCCGAACGCCCGGTGTCCGCGTCGGCGCAGCGCCGCCGTCACGGACAGCGCCACGGTGTGCAGCGCGGGCTCGGAGCGCAGGAAGTCCCCTGCCCGCCCGAGGAAACGCTCCAGGTCGTGGGTGACCTGCCAGTCGCGGGACGCGGCGGATGCGGCGGAGGAACGGGAAGCGGGGTCCATGCCCCATGGTCCCGCGGGCCGGCCACGCCCCGCCTCCGGTTTTCCGCGGCCCGCGGGCAGCGGCGGTGCCCCGGGGCGGATCTCACCGCGCGCCCCGCGCCAGGTCCGGGACCTCCGGTTCCGGATCGGTCGCGAGGCGGGCGTGCAGATGGCAGTCGCGGAAGGCGTCGTGGCGGCCCGCCTCGAACATCGCGCCGCGCAGCGTGCCCTCGTACCGGTAACCGCAGCGTTCGGCGATGTGGCAGGAGGCGTCGTGGCCGGCGGCATGGTCCAGTTCGAGGCGGTGCAGGGCCAGTTCGGTGAAGGCGAACCGGGTGGCCAGGTGCAGGGCGCGGGTGGCGACGTGCCGGCCGCGGGCCTCGGGGAGCACCCAGTAGCCGACCATGGCGCGGCGCATCACGTGGTCGATGGCGTTGATGCCGATGTGGCCGAGCGCGTCCCCGGTGTCCGGGTCGGTGACGTGGAAGGCGACGCCGGTGCCCTCCCGCGCGCTCTCGGCGCGCGAACGCAGCGATTCCCGGGCCGCGTCGACGTCCCGCACGAACTTGAGCGGCGTGTTCCAGCGCTGGAACTCCGGATCGGACAGCCCGCGGAGCCACGACGCGGCGTCGGCGTCGGACTCCGCGTCCCAGGGGCGCAGCCACAGGCCGTGACCACGCAGCTCGGGAAAGGGGTTCACTGCGTACTGCTGGTGGACGTTGCTCATCGGGCCATTCAATCCCCTCGCTCCGCACGGAGTCGTGGGGTTTGCTCGGATCCCGGTCCGTGCGGCCAGGGCCGCGGCGACCGGGGGCCTGGCACCCGTGGCCTCGGCGATCGCATCCGTGGTGACCAGGACCGTGGCGGCCACGACGGCGGCGACCCGGACCGTGGCGGCTGCGACGGGCGACCGGGACCGGGCCGGGCCGTCGCCGCCTCCGTCGGCGTCGACGTCGCCGCCCGCTCACACCGGGGGCCGGAACACGGGCACCCGCACCGCCCCCGCGTCCCGGAACGTCACCTCCAGCTCCATCCCCACCCGCAGGGCCGCGGGAAGGCACTGGACCACCTCGGTCATCATCCGCGGGCCCTCGGCGAGATCCACGACGGCGGCGGTGTACGGCACACGTCCGCCGAAGGGCGGGAGGTCGTTGCGGTGCACGACGGACCAGGTGTAGAGCGTGGCGCGCCCGCTCGCGGGCCGCCAGGCGACGTCCTCGCTCCAGCAGTGCGGGCAGAACTCCCGGGGATAGTGGTGCGCCCGGTCGCAGGCGGCGCAGTGCCGCAGCAGCAGCCGGCCCTCGGCCGCCGCGTCCCAGTACGGCCGGGTGAAGGCGTCCACCTCGGGAAGGTCGAACCGCGCGCCGGACGCGCCGCTCTCCGCCCCGCTCACCGGAAGAGCCCGAACGCGTCGTCCAGCGACCACGTCTGCCACGACATCCCGAACAGGGCGACCAGGGAGATCAGCGCCATCATCGAGTTCTGCCCCTGCTCGGCCCAGTCGTGGATCATGAGGACGAGGTAGAGCAGGTTCAGCAGGAGTCCGCCGACCAGCGCGACCGGCGTCAGCAGGCCGGTGACCAGCCCGAGTCCGAGGGCCAGTTCGGCGTAGACGACGACGTACGCCATCGTGCGCGGGCGCGGCGCGACGACCACGTCGAAGCCGGAGCGCACGGCGTTCCAGCGGTGCTTGGCCGCGACGTCCGCCGCCCAGGCGATCCCGGTGCCCCGCTCGAACCAGCCCTTCCTGTCCTTGTGCCGCCAGCTCTCCAGCCACCACAGGCCGAGCCCGATCCGGAGCACGGCCAGCCATTCCGCGCCACTGAGCCAGATGGTGTCCATGGCCGATCCTCCCGCCGCCCGCCCAGATCTGACGGTACGTCAGTTCAGCGCAAGCGTGCGGACCGCGCAAGAGGCGTGCACCGGCTCCGGCACGCAGTCCGCCGGACCGGCGCGACGCCGTCACCCGCTCCACACCCCCGCCACAACGAGGCCGCCTACGCCACCGGCCCCACCCACTCCTCCTACAGCCGTGATCAGTTCGCAACCGATTCCGGTCTTGACCGAGACCTATCAAGCTAAGTCGTGATTACGCTCGCGCTCATGGCCGACTCGACTGCTTCCTCGACACCCCGCACGGTGCCGTCCCACGAAGACCGCCCCGTGTACGTGATCGGCGGCGGCCCCGGCGGACTCGCGGCGGCGTACGCGCTGCGCGCCCAGGGCGTACGGGCCGTCGTGCTGGAGAAGTCCGACAAGGTCGGCGCCTCCTGGCGGCGCCACTACGACCGGCTGCACCTGCACACCACCCGGCGGCTGTCCGCGCTGCCCGGACTGCCCATGCCGCGCTCCTTCGGGCGCTGGGTGTCGCGCGACGACGTGGTGCGCTACCTGGAGAAGTACGCCGAGCACCACCAGCTGGAGATCGTCACCGGTGTCGAGGTCTCGCGCATCGAGCCCGCGCCGGGCGGCGACGGCTGGCTGCTGCGCGCCACCGGCGGACGCGAGCTGACCGGCAGCGCCGTGGTCGTCGCCACCGGCTACAACCACACGCCCCGCCTGCCCGACTGGCCCGGCCGGGACGACTACACCGGCGAGCTGCTGCACGCCGGGCAGTACCGCAACCCCACGCCCTACGCCGGCCGTGACGTCCTCGTCGTCGGCATCGGCAACACGGGTGCCGAGATCGCCGTGGACCTGGTGGAGGGCGGCGCCCGCCGGGTACGCCTGTCGGTCCGCACCGCACCGCACATCGTGCGCCGCTCCACCGCCGGGTGGGCCGCGCAGTTCACCGGGATCCTGGTCCGACGGCTGCCGGTGCGGCTCGTGGACCGGCTCGCCCGGCCGATGGCCCGGCTGAGCGTCCCCGACCTGTCGGCCCAGGGGCTGCCCCGCCCCGAGACCGGGCTCTACTCCCGCGTCAACGAGGGCTCCATCCCGGTCCAGGACGTCGGCCTCATCGACGCCGTCCGCAAGGGCAAGGTGGAGATCGTGGCCGCCGTGGACGGCTTCGAGGACGGCAAGGTGATCCTCGCCGACGGGCAGCGGATCGGCCCGGACGCGGTGATCGCCGCCACCGGTTACGTCCGCGCGCTGGAGGACGTCGTGGGTCACCTCGACGTACTCGACCCGCGCGGCCGCCCGGTCGTGCACGG
Source organism: Streptomyces siamensis (assembly GCF_039543605.1). Lineage (NCBI taxonomy): Bacteria > Bacillati > Actinomycetota > Actinomycetes > Kitasatosporales > Streptomycetaceae > Streptomyces > Streptomyces siamensis. The sequence goes on from NZ_BAABKB010000005.1 coordinate 130,558, forward strand.
CGCCCGCTCCCCGAAGGGCGCGCCGGGTCTCTACTTCACCGGCTTCACCAACCCCATCAGCGGCATGTTCCGCGAACTCGCCCTCGACGCCCGGAAGATCGCCAAGTCGGTCGCCCGCCACACGGCCACGGCGCGAGGATCCGCACCCGCCGCCCGCTGACCCGCCCACCCCGCCCGACGGCCTGGCCCCTGCCCCGGCGGTGCAGTCGAAGCCCGGCACCCGACGCCCGGCCCCTGCGCCCGCCGCTTCGCCGTCGCGTCCGCCCTCCGGGCCGCTCCGGCGTGCGGCAGCGGATGGGGAAGCAGCAGCAGGATCCTCAACTCCCCCACACACCAACTGTGTTACCCGCGCGTCAGATGTGGCGCCGGCGCTGTACCGATCCAGCCACGCGGGCCAGAATGCGAGCACTGCTCACTTTCCGGTTCCGGCTCCATCCACCTCTCGTGTTCGACTCGCATCGACGGAGGATGAACGTGGCACGTGAAAGACAGCTCACCCCCCGCCCGGCGGCCCGGCTCTCCCGGCGCTCGATCCTGGGCGGCGCCGCCGCGACGGGCGTGGCCCTCACCGGCGTGACCGCGGGCCCCGCCGCTGCCGCCACCACCGCCCGCGAGGCCGACGTCGCCGTCGTCGGCGGCGGGCTCGCCGGACTGACCGCGGCCCGCGACCTGGTGGCGGCGGGCCGGTCCGTGGTCGTCCTGGAGGCCCGCGACCGCGTCGGCGGCCGGGTGGTCAACCTGAAGCTGCCGAACGGCGGTGTCACCGAGGGCGGCGGCGAGTTCATCGGCCCCACCCAGGACCGCATCAAGGCCCTCGCCGACAGCCTGGGCGTGACGACCTTCACCACCTACAACACCGGCAAGAACCTGCTCTACAAGGACGGGAAGCGGACCCCGTACGCCACCGACGGCCTGCTCGGCTCGGTCCCTCCGGTCGACCTGGCGGGGCTCGCCAACGCCGCCGTCGTACAGGCCGAACTCGACGACATGGCCAAGCAGGTCCCCGTCGCCGCGCCGTGGACAGCGGCCAAGGCCGTGGAGTGGGACAAGCAGACCTTCGAGAGCTGGCTGAACGCCAAGGCCGTCGTCCCCTCGGCCAAGTTCCTCATCGACGTGGCCTGCACCTCCGTGTTCTCGGCGCAGCCGCGCGAACTCTCCCTGCTGTTCGTGCTGTTCTACATCGCCGCCGCCGGGAACGAGTCCAGCCCCGGCACCCTGGAGCGCCTGACCGAGACCGCGAACGGCGCCCAGGAGTCCCGCTTCGTCGGCGGCTCGCAGCAGGTGCCGGTCAAGCTCGCCGCGACCCTGGGCGACCGGGTGGTGCTCGGCGCCCCGGTACGCTCCATCACGCTCTCCGGCGGCAGATACCTGGTGGCCGCCGACGGGACGACGGTCACCGCGCGGCGCGTCGTCGTGGCGCTCCCGCCGCCGCTGGCCGCGCGCATCGCGTACGACCCGCTGCTGCCCGCCGACCGCGACCAGCTCTGCCAGCGGCTGCCGATGGGGTCGATCGGCAAGGCGATCGCCGTGTACGACACCCCGTTCTGGCGCGCCGACGGCCTGAACGGCCAGGTCGTCAGCGACACCGGCACCGTCCGCTCCACCTTCGACAACTCGCCGCCCGACGCCTCCTACGGCGCCCTGATGGGCTTCATCGAGGCCGACGAGATGCGCGCGTCCGACAGCGCGACGGTCGACGAGGTGAAGGCCGCCGTACTGAAGGACTACGCGGTGTACTTCGGCGACAAGGCCAAGTCCCCCACCTCCTTCGTGCTCCAGCGCTGGGACAACGAGGGGTACTCGCGCGGCGGCCCGGTCGCCTACGCCCCGCCCGGGGTGCTCACCGAGTACGGCCCGGCCCTGCGCAGGCCCGTCGGCGGCATCCACTGGGCCGGCACCGAGACCTCCACTTACTGGAACGGCTACATGGACGGCGCCGTCCGCTCCGGCGAGCGCGTGGCGAAGGAGGTCCTGGCGGCGCTGTGACGGTTCCGCCCGGCCGGGCGGCGGGTACGAACCACGTACCCGCCGCACCCCCGCACGCGCCTCCCGCCGAGCCACCAGGTCCGAGGCCGCACCATCGCACCCCGTCCTCGCGCACAGCCTTTGCCTGCACAACGGTTCCTGACGCGGCGTCAGTTGCGTAATCTGACACTGCGTCAGTTAGAAGTTGGCTGTCACACAGGAGCGGGCGGACCGATGCTTGGATCAACCCACGGCACCCTCACCACCGACTCCCGCCGGGCCCGGGTCATCGCCTGCGGCGAGCAACCCTCGCCGGTCGTGCACGGCCGGCCGGCCGAGGTCGACGACCTGGACGTCAGCGGGCGTCCGCTGTACGCCGACGTCCCCGATCTGGACCGCTTCTTCCGTCCCGAGTCCGTGGCCGTGGTCGGCGCCTCGGACACCGAGGGACGGCCCAACACCGGCATCACCAGGCAGCTCATCGCCTGGGCGGAGCGGGTCGGCGCCCGGCTGCACCCCGTGCACCCGACCCGCCGGTCCGTCTTCGGCATCCCCTGCTTCCCCTCCGTCGCCGACCTGCCCGAGCAGGTCGATCTCGCCGTGCTGCTCGTCGGCGACCCCCTCCCCGTCATCGAGGAACTGGCCCAGGCCAAGGTGAGGTTCGCCGTCGCCTTCGCCTCCGGATTCGCCGAGACCGGGGCCGACGGCGCCGAGGCGCAGGACCGTCTCGCGGACGCCGTCCGACGCTCCGGGCTCCGCCTGCTCGGCCCCAACACGAACCTCAACGCCTTCGAGAACTTCCGCGAGGACCTCGCGGGTCCGGCGATCGCGCTCATCACCCAGTCGGGGCACCAGGGACGCCCGGTGTTCGCCATGCAGGAGCTGGGCGTCCGGCTCTCCCACTGGGCGCCCACCGGCAACGAGGCCGACCTGGAGACCGCCGACTTCATCTCCTACTTCTCCGAACAGCCCGGCATCGGGGCCATCGCCTGCTACGTCGAGGGCCTGAAGGACGGCCGTTCCTTCCTGCTCGCCGCGGACCGCGCGGCCCGGCGCGGGGTGCCCGTCGTCGCGGTCAAGGTCGGCCGCACCGAGACCGGCGCCCGCACGGCCGCCTCGCACACCGGCAAGCTGACCGGGGCCGACGCCGTGGTGGACGCGGCCATGCGGCAGTACGGAGTGATCCGCGTCGACGGGCTCGACGAGCTCCAGGACACCGCCGCCCTGCTGGCACGGGCGCGCACCCCGCACGCCGACGGCGTCGTCGTCTATTCGATCTCGGGCGGCACGGGCGCGCACTTCGCGGACCTGGCGAGCGAGGCCGGGCTCGCGCTGCCCACGCTGTCCGAGGAGAAGCAGGCCGAGCTGCACCAGTGGATACCCGACTACCTGAACGTCGCCAACCCCGTCGACAACGGCGGACATCCCGTGGGCGACTGGCGCGGCCGGAAGATCATCGACGCGATCCTCGCCGACCCTTCCGTGGGGGTGCTCATCTGCCCCATCACCGGCCCCTTCCCGCCGATGAGCGACAGGCTCGCCCGGGATCTGGTGGACGCTGCGGAGCAGACGGACAAGCTGGTGTGCGTGGTGTGGGGGTCGCCGGTCGGAATGGAGGCCGCCTACCGCGAGACGCTGCTCGGGTCCTCGCGGGTCGCCACCTTCCGCACCTTCGCCAACTGCATCACCGCCGTCCGCGCCCACCTGGACCACCACCGGTTCGTCTCGGCCTACCGCTCCCCCTTCGACGAGGCGCCCCGCACGCCCTCGCCCTCCTTCCGCAAGGCGCAGGCGCTGATGCGCCCCGGCCAGCAGCTGAGCGAGCACGCGGCCAAGCAGCTGCTGCGCGCCTACGGCATCAGGGTGCCGCGCGAGCAACTGGTGACCAGCGCGGCGGCGGCCGTACGGGCGGCGAGTCTGGTCGGCTACCCGGTCGTCATGAAGGCCTCCGGCGCGCAGATCGCCCACAAGACCGAACTCGGCCTGGTCAAGGTGGGGCTGACCTCCGCCAGCCAGGTCCGCGACGCCTATCGCGAGCTGACCGACATCGCGCGCTACGAGGGGATCTCGCTCGACGGTGTGCTCGTGTGCCAGATGGTCGAGCGGGGTGTCGAGATGGTCGTCGGCGTCACCCACGACCCGCTCTTCGGGCCGACCGTGACCGTGGGACTCGGCGGTGTGCTCGTCGAGGTGCTGCGGGACACGGCCGTGCGCGTGCCGCCCTTCGGTGAGGACCAGGCGCGGGCGATGCTGTCCGAGCTGCGGGGGCGGGCCCTTCTCGACGGGGTGCGCGGTGGGCCGCCGGTGGACGTCGACGCGCTGGTCGAGGTCGCTCTGCGGGTGCAGCGGATGGCCCTCGAACTCGGCGACGACGTCGCGGAGCTGGACATCAATCCGCTGATGGTGCTGCCGCGCGGTCAGGGCGCGGTGGCGCTGGACGCCATGGTGGTCTGCCACTGACCGGCCCGCCGCACGGCCCACCGTCCCCCGCACGCATCGGAGCACCCCCATGTCCGACTCCCCCCGCCGATCCCCGGCATCCCGTCGGTCCGCCGGGCCGCGTGAAACGCCTGAACCGCGCGAGGCACGCGAACCGTCGAAAACAGCCGACCCGTCAGGAAATCCCCTCGACTCATTGATACTTCACTCCACTGACAACGCCGTCTCGTGGATCACCCTCAACCGGCCCGAGGCGATGAACGCCCTCACCTGGGACCAGCGGGAACGGGTGATCGCGCTGCTCACCGGGGCGTCCGCCGACCCCGCCGTGCGGGCCGTCGTGATCACCGCGCGGGGGCGCGGCTTCTGCGCGGGCGCGGACCTGCGCGGCGGCCCGCCCGCCGGGGAGCGGGTCGCCGGCGACGTCGCCCGGACGATCCGGCTCGGCGCGCAGCGCCTGATCGCCGCCGTCCTCGACTGCGAGAAGCCGGTGATCGCGGCCGTCAACGGCACGGCGGCCGGGATCGGCGCGCACCTCGCCTTCGCGTGCGACCTCGTGCTCGCGGCGGAACCGGCCCGGTTCATCGAGGTGTTCGTGCGCCGCGGTCTAGTCCCCGACGGCGGCGGCGCCCATCTGCTGCCGCGGCTCGTCGGTCCGCAGCGCGCGAAGGAGCTGATGTTCTTCGGCGACGCGCTGACGGCCGCGGACGCGGAGCGGATCGGGCTCGTCAACAGGGTCGTGCCGCCGGACGACCTGGAGAAGACCGCACGCGAGTGGGCGGAGCGGCTCGCCGCCGGCCCGACCCGGGCGCTGGCCCTCACCAAGCAGTTGGTCAACGCCTCCCTCGACACCGACCGGGCGACGGCCTTCGCCGCGGAGGCGGCCGCGCAGGAGATCAACATGACGACGGCGGACGCCGTCGAAGGCGTCACGAGCTTCGTGGAACGGCGCGCCCCCCGCTTCGAGGGCCGCTGACCCGCCGGCATCAGCCGTCGGCCGCTCAGCATCAGCCGTCGACCGTCTCGGCATCCGCCGTCGGCCCGGCGGCGGACAGCCCCTCCCTTAGTCGCGGGTCAGTATGCGCAGGTCGCCGCTGTCCGGGTCGCCGAAGAGCACGAACAGTTCGGGGCCGCTCTCGCTGCCGCCGATGGTCCAGTAGGTGTCGTGGCCGCAGTCCTTGACGCGTACGACGACGCCGTCCCGCACCTCGGGCCCGTTCTCGCCCGCGTAGGGGTCGTAACGGCCCTCGGTGTCCAGGAACCAGCTGCCCGTCCCGTCGCAGCGGGTGAAGTCCCGCTTCGCGACGTCGTCGAACTCGGGCTCGGCGGGCAGCTTCGTGAGGTCGGCGCGGCCGTCGGACCGCAACCGCAGCACCGCGCCGCCGTCGCCGTGCCAGACCCCGACGAGCTGTGCGGTGGTCAGCGTCGGGGGCTCGTACTCCTCGATGAGGCCCGTGGACAGCCCCACCGCTCCGGCCGTCGCGACCAGGGCGCATGCCGCGAGGGCGGCGAGCGCGGAGCGGGACCAGACGCGACGGACGCGTGACGCGCGGCCGGTGGCGCGCGCCCGCCGCCGGACGTGGCCGACGCCCAGCGCGGGCAGGATCCCGGAGGCGGCGAGGAGCAGGACCGGTGCGCCGGTGGGTGAGAGGCCGCCGAGAGTGACGGCGACGGCGGCCCACAGGGCGCCCAGGAGGATCACGGACGCCAGGTGCCGGACGGTCTCGCGACCGGGGGCGCGCCGGGTCGTCAGCCGGGCCAGCGTCGCGGCCGGCATCGTGTGCACGGCCGCGTGCAGCATGCCGAGCGCGGCGAGCAGCAGCGGGCCGAGGACGACCATGCACAGCAGGCCCGCGGCGGCGAGTGCGCCGCCGGTCCCGGCCCCGTGACTGTCGTCGTCGAACGTCCCGACCCACCAGACCGTGGCGGCCACCGCGAGCTGTACGGCACAGACCGCGGCGGCGGCGTTCAGTTCGGCGTTCTCCCATGTCAGCCGCGGATGCCTGGGCCGACCCGTGTCTCCCCACCCCATGGGCGAAAGATACGCGCCCGGTGCGTGACGGCACACGAGGGGTTCGCCGACCGCCCCGGCCCGCACGCCGGCCCCCACCGGACCCGCCCACCCGGCCCCGCCACCGTTCGGCATCGCTCCCCGGCCCCTGTCCGCCCCCCGCGCCTCCCGTCCCGTCCCCCCTTCCGTCAGCCCACCCCTTCCAATCTGACGAACCGTCAGCTTCAATGGGGAATGTGATGGGACACGCAGGGATGGCCGCAGCCGCCGTCCGCTACCTCCGGTCGGCCGGGGCCCCTACCGCCGCGGGGCCCGTCGAGGCGCTGCCGCGCCCGGACCTGCGCGCGGTCGGCGACGACGAACGCGCGTCGGTCGACCAGTCCGAGTTCCGCCGGGTGCTGGGGAACTTCGCGAGCGGCGTCACCGTGGTCACCGCCCCGGACGCCGGGGCGACGGATCACGAGGCACCGGCGGGGCCCGCGGGTTTCGCCTGCCAGTCCTTCGCCTCGCTCTCCCTCGATCCCCCGCTGGTCTGCTTCATGGTCGGCCGTACGTCGACGACCTGGCCGCGGATCGCCCGCGCGGGAGTCTTCTGCGTGAACGTCCTCGGGGCCCACCAGGGCGAGCTGTGCCGCGGCTTCGCGGTGAGCGGCGCGGACAAGTTCGCCGGGGTCGCGTACGACGCGGCGCCGGTCTCCGGCTCGCCGCGGCTCGCGGGGGCCGCGGCCTGGATCGACTGCACGATCCACGCGGTGCACACCGGCGGGGACCATCTGATCGTGGTGGGCCGGGTGGACGCCCTCGGCACCGGCGACGACGACGCGGCACCGCTGCTCTTCCACAAGGGCCGCTTCCTCTAGAACACGACCGGTACGCGAACGCGACCGGCATACGGCCCACGGCCGGCACGCGGACCGCCACCGACACCGGAGCCGCGGCCCTCCCATGGGACCGCGGCTCTCAGGCACCCCCGACCGTCACGCGAGCGCGGCTGCGGGTGCGCCCGTCGCCGGACGCCTGCGCCGGATCACCAGCGCCATCAGCGCCGCCGCCGCGCACAGCGCGCCCGAGGCGTACCAGACCACGTCGTACGAGCCGAAGGTGTCCCGCGCGACACCGCCGAGGAAGGCGACGAGGGCGGCGCCGACCTGGTGGGAGGCGAGGACCCAGCCGAAGACGATGGCACTGTCCTCGCCGTACTGCTCGCGGCACAGGGCCAGCGTGGGCGGGACCGTGGCGACCCAGTCGAGGCCGTAGAAGACGATGAAGAAGATCATCGGCGGGTGCACGTTCGGGGCGAGGAGCATCGGCAGGAACAGCAGCGAGATGCCGCGCAGCGCGTAGTACACGGCCAGCAGCCTGCGGGGCTCGAAGCGGTCGGTGAACCAGCCCGAGGCGATCGTGCCGACGACGTCGAAGACACCGATGACCGCGAGGAGCGAGGCGGCCGCCGTGACGGGCATGCCGTGGTCGTGGGCCGCGGGCACGAAGTGGGTCTGCACGAGGCCGTTCGTGGAGGCGCCGCAGATCGCGAAGGTTCCGGCGAGCAGCCAGAAGGGTCCCGTGCGGACGGCGGAGAGCAGGACGGCCACCGCGCGCCGGGCGGCTCCGCGCACCGGCTCGGGCTTCGGCACGAACTCCGTGGCCCCGTACGGCTTCTGGCCCACGTCCGCCGGATGGTCGCGCAGCAGCAGCCACACGAAGGGGACGACCGCGAGGGCGGCGAGGGAGACGGTGACCGCGGCCGGACGCCAGTCGTGCTCCTCGACGATCCAGGACAGCACCGGCAGGAAGATCAGCTGGCCGGACGCCGAGGCGGCCGTCAGGATGCCCGTCACCAGGCCCTTGCGCGCGGTGAACCAGCGGTTGGTGACCGTCGCGGCGAAGGCCAGGGCCATCGAGCCGGAGCCCAGGCCCACGAGCAGGCCCCAGCACAGCAGCAGTTGCCAGGCCGCCGTCATCCACACGGTGAGACCGGAGCCGAGCGCGATCACCGTCAGCGCGACGGCGACCACGCGCCGGATGCCGAAGCGGTCCATCAGCGCGGCGGCGAACGGCGCCGTCAGCCCGTACAGCGCGAGGTTGACCGAGACGGCGGCTCCGATCGTGCCGCGCGACCAGTGGAACTCCTGGTGCAGCGGATCGATCAGCAGTCCCGGCAGCGAGCGGAAAGCCGCCGCGCCGATGATCGTCACGAAGGTGACGGCGGCGACGAACCAGGCGCGGTGGACGCGGTGGGTGCCAAAGGGGCGTGCGGGTCGGGGGTCCTCGACGGGCGCGGCGGCTTCGGTTGTCTGGGTCACGACATAGAGCTTCGGGGACGGGCTGCGCGCGAACCACTGGCCCGAGAGACAGCATTCGTTAGGATCGGGCCATGACCGAACAGCAGGCACCGCACCGGCGGCACCGCGTCGCCATCCTCGCGCTCGACGGCCTGATGCCCTTCGAGCTGGGCATCCCGCAGCGGATCTTCGGCAAGGCACAGGACGCCGAGGGCCGGCCCCTGTACGAGGTCGTCACCTGCTCGGTCCGGGCGCCCGGCCCGATCGAGACGGACGCCGACTTCGCCGTCCTCGTCGCGAACGGACCGGAGGCGCTCGACACCGCCGACACCGTGGTGGTCCCCACGTCGTACGAGCTCGGCCCGGTCTACGAGGACGGCGTCCTCACCCCCGAGCTGGCCTCGGCCTTCGCCCGCATCCGCCCCGGCACCCGGCTCGTCTCCATCTGCATCGGCGGCTACGTCCTCGCCGCCGCCGGCCGGCTCGACGGGCGCCCCGCCACCACGCACTGGATGCACGCCGACCACTTCCAGCAGCTCTTCCCGAGGATCCGGGTCGACCCGGACGTCCTGTTCGTCGACGACGGCGACGTCCTCACCTCCGCCGGGGTCGCGGCCGGGATCGACCTCTGCCTCCATCTCGTACGCCGGGACCACGGTGCCGCCGTCGCCAATGAGGTGGCCCGCCGCACGGTCGTACCGCCGCACCGCGACGGCGGCCAGGCGCAGTACATCCAGCGCCCGGTCCCGGAGGCGCAGGCGGCCACCACCACCGCGGCCCGCGCCTGGGCGCTCGGCCGCCTGCACGAGCCGATCCAGCTGCGCGACATGGCCGAGCAGGAGGCCATGTCGGTGCGCACCTTCACGCGCCGCTTCCGCGAGGAGGTCGGCGTCAGCCCCGGGCAGTGGCTCACCCAGCAGCGCGTCGAACGGGCCAGGCATCTGCTGGAGTCCAGCGACCTGTCCATCGACCAGGTGGCGCGGGACGCGGGCTTCGGCACGGCGCAGTCGATGCGCCAGCACCTCCAGACGGTGCTCGGGGTCACGCCCACCGTGTACCGGCGGACGTTCCGGGCGGGGAGCACCGGGCCCGGCGGCGACGGCGACTCCCTCACGCCGTCCGCGCCGGGCCGGTGAGCGGGGCGGCGGCCGACGCCCGGTCGCGGCGCCCGGGGCGCTAGAAGGTCAGCACCGCCCTCGCCACCCTCCCCTGGTGCGCGTCCTCCGCGGCCTTGTCGAAGTCCTCCACCGGGTACGTCGCCGTGACCAGCTCGTCCAGCAGCAGGCGGCCCTCGCGGTACAGCTCCGCGTAGAGCGCGATGTCGCGCTGCGGGCGGGAGGAACCGTAGCGGCAGCCCAGGATCGACTTGTCCAGGAACAGGGACGAGACGAGGAAGGACGCCTCGGCCGTCGCCGGCGGCACCCCGAGCAGCACCGCCTGCCCATGGCGGTCGAGCAGGTCGACGGCCTCGCGGACGAGTTCGACCCTGCCGACGCACTCGAAGACGTGGTCGGCGCCGGTCGGCAGGATGTCCTTCACCCGCTCCGTCGAGGACAGGAAGTGCGTCGCGCCGAACCGGCGGGCGGCGGACTCCTTCGCCGGGTTGGCGTCGACCGCGACGACCTTCAGGGCGCCCGCGATCCGCGCACCCTGCAGCACGTTGAGACCGATGCCGCCGGTGCCGATCACCACGACGCTGTCGCCCCGGTCCACCCGTGCGCGGTTGAGGACCGCGCCGACACCGGTCAGGACCCCGCAGCCGATGAGCGCGGCGGACGTCAGCGGGATGTCCTCGGGGATCCGGACCGCCTGCACCGCCTTCACGACCGTGCGTTCCGCGAAGGCCGAGTTGGCGGCGAACTGGTACAGCGGCCGCCCGGCCCGCGTGAACGGCTGCCGCGGCATCCCGATCGCCTTGCGGCACATCGTCGGCCGCCCCCGGTCGCACTCCGCGCAGGCACCGCAGTTGGCCAGCGTGGACAGTGACACATGGTCGCCCGGCCTGACGTGGGTGACGCCGTCGCCGACCTGCTCCACCACGCCGGCGCCCTCGTGGCCGAGCACCACGGGCACGGGGAACGGGATGGTCCCGTCCACCACGGAGAGGTCGCTGTGGCAGAGTCCGGCCGCGGAGAGGGCGACCCGCACCTCGCCGGGACCCGGCTCCCGTACCTCCAGGTCGTCCACGACCTGGGTCTGCTTCCCGTCGAAGATCACGCCTCGCATCGCGCCGTGCTCCCCTCTGTCCCGGGCCGCCACCGGGTTCCGGTCCCGGGGCCGTCCCGTGGGTTCGTGTCCCGGGGCTATCCCCTGGGCTCCTTCGGCAGGCCGAGCACGCGCTCGGCGATGATCGTGCGCTGCACCTCGTCCGAACCGCCGTAGACGGTGTCGGCCCGGCTGAACAGGAACAGGTGCTGAAGCGCGTCCAGTTCGTACGGTGCCGCCGCCGACCAGTCCACCGGCCCCACCGCCGCCGCGGCCCCCCGTACCCGCACCGCCAGTTCGCCGAGCCGCCGGTGCCAGCCGCCCCACAGCAGCTTCGCCACGCTGGGCGCCCCGGTGCCGCCCGCGTCCGGCCCGCCGAGCGTGCGCAGGGCGTTCCAGCGCATGGTGCGCAGCTCGGCCCACTGGCGTACGAGCAGGTCGCGCACGACGGGATCGGTGGCCGCTCCGGTCGCCACGGCCGTCTCCACCACGCGCCCCAACTCCTCGGCGAACCCGATCTGCTGGGCCAGTGTGGAGACTCCCCGCTCGAAGCCGAGGAGGCTCATCGCGACGCGCCAGCCGTCGCCCTCGCCGCCGACCAGGTGCTCGGCGCGCGCCACCGCCCCGTCGAAGAAGACCTCGTTGAACTCGCTCGTGCCGGTGAGCTGCCGGATGGGGCGGACCTCGACACGGCCGGGCTGGTCCATCGGGACGAGCAGGAAGGACAGGCCGTGGTGGCGGACGGAGCCGGCACCGGTACGGGCCAGCACGAAGCACCAGTCGGCCTCGTGGGCCAGCGAGGTCCAGATCTTCTGCCCGGTGACGCGGTACGAGCCGCCGTCCCGCACGGCCGCGGTACGCACGGCGGCGAGGTCCGAGCCCGCGCCCGGCTCGCTGTAGCCCTGGCACCAGAGTTCGTCGCCGCGGGCGACGGGCGGCAGGAAACGGGACTTCTGCTCCGGTGTGCCGTGCGCGACCAGGGTCGGGGCGAGCAGGTTCTCCCCGATGTGCCCCGAACGGGCGGGCGCCTTCGCGCGGGCGTACTCCTCGGCCCAGACGACCTGCTGGATCAGGCTCGCCCGCCGATTGCCGTACCCGTCCTCGCCCCAACCGAGGCCGATCCAGCCGCCCCGGCCGAGCTCCCGCTCCCAGTCCCGGCGCTCGGGCCGGCCCGTGAGGTGCGCCGCCAGCCACGCCCGCGCCTCGTGCCGGAACTCCTCTTCCTCGGCGCCGAATCCGAACTCCATGCGCGCTCCCCCTCTCCGGCCGCCAGGGCCCTCACGCGTTCGGCCGCGCCTTGTCGGCCGCCGCCCGCGCCATGGCCTCGACCTGTTCCAGCAGCGGCATCGGGTCGACGCCCACGGTGCCCGGCAGGAAGTCGGCGATCCGCTCGGGGGTCCAGGTGCCGTCCGCGTACCCGGCGCGCAGTTCGCGGGGCTGCGCCCACACCGCGATCTTGGGACCGGCGATCGTGTACACCTGGCCGGTGATCCGGGCCTCGCGCGCCCGGTCGGACAGCAGGTAGACGACGAGCGCGGCGACGTCCTCCGGCTCGCCGATCTCCTTGAGTTCCATGGGGACGCCCGCGGACATGCGGGTCCGGGCGACCGGCGCGACCGCGTTGGCCGTCACTCCGTACTTGTGCAGCCCCAGCGCCGCGCTGCGGACGAGCGAGATGATCCCGCCCTTCGCGGCGCTGTAGTTGGCCTGCGAGACGGACCCCTGGTGGTTGCCGCTGGTGAAGCCGATCAGGGTGCCCGAGCCCTGTCTGCGCATCACCGCGGAGGCGGCCCGGAACAGCGTGAACGTGCCCTTCAGATGGGTGGCGACCACCGGGTCCCACTCCTGCTCGGACATGTTGAACAGCATCCGCTCGCGCAGGATGCCCGCCACGCACACCACGCCGTCGATCCGTCCGTACGACGCGAGCGCGGTGTCCACGACGCGCTGCCCGCCCGTCATGGTCGAGATGTCGTCGGCGACCGCCACCGCGTCCCCGCCGGCCGCCTCGATCTCCTTGACGACGGCCTCGGCGACCGAACTGGTGGGCTCGGCGCCCTCGACGGACACGCCGTAGTCGTTGACGACGACCCGCGCGCCCGCCGCCGCGGCGGCGAGGGCGACGGCCCGGCCGATCCCCCGTCCGCCGCCCGTGACGGCGACGACCTTGCCTGCCAAGAAGTTCCCCACGCCCGGCCCCTTCCCGCAGTTTCTGACGGTCCGTTAGATTCAACTCGGATTCTACGACCCGTCAGATACCTGGAGACAAGCCCCCGGGGAGGACTCATGTCGCAGCCGGCGCTCCGTCCGGAGTTCCACGAGATCTCCAAGCGCGTGAACAACTGGGGCCGTTGGGGGTCGGACGACGAGATCGGGACGCTGAACCTGATCACCGACGAGGTCGTACGACAGGCCGCCGCGACCGTGCGCTCGGGACGCCGTGTGCCACTGGCGCTGCCCCTGAGGCAGGACGGCGTACAGACCGGCATGATCCCGGGACGTGTCAATCCGCTGCACGTCATGGTGCAGATCAACCAGGAGCTCTTCGGCCCCGGGACCGTCGCGTGCAGCGACGACGCCGTGACCATGGGACTCCAGGCGGGCACCCACTGGGACGCGCTCACCCATGTCTCCCACTCGGGGAAGATCTACAACGGCCGCCCGGCCGACACGGTCACCCCGCACGGCGGCGCCGAGTTCGGCGGGATCGACAAGCCGCGGCACATCGTCTCCCGGGGTGTCCTGCTCGACGTCGCGCGGGCGCGGGGCGTGGAGCGCCTCGACGGCGGGCACGCCGTGACGCCCGACGACCTGGACGCCGCCGAGGAACTGGCGGGCACGCGGGTCCGGGCGGGCGACATCGTCCTGGTGCGCACGGGCCAGATCCAGGTGTATCTCGCCGGGGACAAGCACGCGTACGGCTATCCCTCACCGGGTCTGTCGGTGCACACCCCGGAGTGGTTCCACGCACGCGACGTCGCGGCGGTCGCGAACGACACCCTCACCTTCGAGATCTTCCCGCCCGAGATCGAGGACCTGTGGCTGCCCGTGCACGCGCTCGATCTGGTCGAGATGGGGATGCTCCAGGGCCAGAACTGGAATCTCGAAGAGTTGTCCACAGCCTGTGGAGAAGAAGGGCGCTACGCGTTCCTGCTGTCGGCCATGCCCGAGCCCTTCGTCGGCGGCACGGGGACTCCGGTGGCACCGGTCGCGGTGCTCTGAGGGCCGTCCGTCACACCGCACGGCGGCCGGCCACCGGCCGCCACCGCGAAGCGAGACGCCCCGAGGCAGGCCGGTAACCGCCTTCGACCTGCGCCGGCCGCCGTCGGGAACCACCCTCCGCCCGCGTCGACCGCCGTCCCGAACCACCGCGGACCTGGATCGGCTGGCGGCGCGTCACTGCGCGCCCCGAGCACGGCACTGCGCGCCGCCATCCGGCTCCGGCGTACCCGCCCTGCTCCTCCTGACCCGGGGAGGAGCCGACGCCGAATGCGACTCACACTCGCCGAGGGCTCCCGTCACCGGAACCCTCGCCGTCCCCTCGCGGCGAATCGCTGACCACAAGCGTGATCAAACGGACATGACACGTCAACACCCGTTCGGCGGTTCATCCCTGTACATCCCTGTTTGCGACAGCACGAACGGAAGCACACCCCGGCGCATTCGGCCGCGACCGCGGCCCGGCACCGCGGGTCCGTGCGCATGTGCCCGCATCGTGCTCCCCGCGCTCCGGACGGGGCGGACCGGCCGCGTCGGACCGGCGAAGCCGGCGATACGGAGCATCGAGGGGCACGGCGGCGCGGCGGCGGCACATCACGGCACGGCGAGCTCGGCACGACGAAGGTGCTCACGGCCCCGCAGCCCCGACGCGACCCCGGCTGCGCGCAGTGGGCGGCACGGGTGGCCCGGGAGACGGACCCTGGACCGTCGTCCGGCCCGGGAGGCAGACCCTAGACCGCCTCGTACGCGAAGTCCTCGTAGCCCGGATAGGCGGCACCCGACGAGGCTCCCGGTGCGCAGCGGTCCACCTCGCACCAGATGCGCTTGCCTGCGCCTTCGGGGTTCCAGCCCCAGCGGTCCGCCAGTCCGTCGACGAGTTCCAGGCCGCGGCCGTTGGTCTCGTCACCCTCGGCATGGCGGGGGATCGGGGGCCGGGCACTGGTGTCGGCCACCTCCAGGCGGACGGTGGCCGCCTCGCACCCGCCCGGCAGGGACAGCCGCAGCACGGCCGGACAGCCGGTGTGCACCACGGCGTTGGTGACGAGTTCGGAGACGAGCAGGATCAGCGTCTCGGCGAGCGGTTCATCGGCCCCTATGCCGGACCCGGCGAGCCTCGACCTGGCCCATCGCCGGGCTCGCCCCACCTCCGCGGGGTCGGGCCGGATCTCCAGCTGCACTTGAAGCACCTGCACCGCTCACACCATCCGAACCGGCGGACACATCGCCTCGCGCCTCACAAGGGCCACGATCGTAGCCATTTTCTGCATGGCCAGAACAAGGATCACGGAACGTGATTCCCTTACGAGACAGCATGGTTGACGTACAGTCACCCCAACAAGCGCTTCGGGCATATTCCAGCGCGAAGGAGTACGCGTGCGGCATACTGTGCGACGCTCGCCATGGGGAGTCGAACAGGCGGGCTCGGGGGCCCGACCCGCCTCACGAGCGGCATGCATCGCCGGATCCGGCGCCGCCTCGCGGGCAACACCGGGATGGCTCGGCCTCAGAACCACTCGCATCCCACACAAGGTACCCGAGCCCGGCGCCGACTCCAGGCCGTGACAAGTCACGCCTAGGACACAACCCGATATCAACGCTCCGTAATTCCGGTATGCCACGATCCGCGACATTTCTTGGCCTCTTCCCGTGACATGCCTGCCCAGGGGGCCTTTCAGGCGATCGTCGCGGAAAGGTCACCGGACAGAATCTCCTCACTCTCGGTAGCGCCGCCCGCACGGTACGTCCGCACCCAGGCCCGCTTCAGATGGAGGTGGACGTCGGACTCCCAGGTGAAGCCCATGCCGCCGTGCACCTGGAGGCAGTCGCGGGCGCCGCGCACGGCGGCCTCGTCGGCGAGCAGCCGAGCCGCGGCGACGTCCACCGGATCTCCGGTCACGGCGGCCGCGTAGACGGCCGCGCGCGCCACCTCCGTCCGCACCAGCATCTGCGCGCACAGGTGCTTCACCGCCTGGAAGGCGCCGATCGGCTGTCCGAACTGCTCGCGCGTCCGGGCGTGTTGCACGGCCAGCTCGCAGGTGCGGGCGGCGCTGCCCAGCTGCTCCGCGGCGGTGAGGAGCGAGGTGAGGAGCCGCGCGACGCCGTCCCGGCCCGCCTCGCGGCCGTCCGCACGGTCCCGGCCCGGGGACGCGGGCACCCGGTGCAGCGGGGTGAGCGGGTCCACCGAGGCCAGTGGTTCGGCGCCCGCCGTGTCCCCGCGTACCGCGTCGGCCGCCTCCAGCCACTCCACGAGACCTCCGTCGACGGCGGTCACCACCGTCTCGCCGGCGGCGGCACCGGCCACGGACCCCGCCGCGAGGTGCGTCGCGATCAGTGGTCCGGGCAGCAGCACCCGTCCCGCCTCCTCGAAGACGAGCACCGCTTCCGGAAGGCCCAGCCCGACACCGCCCTCGGCCTCCGGCAGCCGCAGGGCGAAGAACCCGGCCTCGCCGAGTTCGCGCCACAGGGCCCGGTCCAGGCGCGGCGGCCCGTCGTCGACGGCGGCGCGCAGTGCGTCGCGGCCGAAGCGTGCCGCCAGCCGCTCCCGTACGCCGGACCGCAACGCCTGCTGGTCGTCCGTGAGTTGGAAGTCCATGGCGCGCCGCTCACCGTCCCTTGGGGAGGCCGAGGATGCGCTCGGCCACGATGTTCTGCTGGATCTGCGAGGTGCCCGCCGCGATCGTGTACGACAGCGACGAGAGCCGGTCGAGGGTCCACTCCTGCCCGAGGTCGAGCGCCTCGGGGCCGAGCACCTCGGCCGCGGCGTCGTACAGCTCCTGGCGCGCGTGCGAGTAGCGCAGCTTGAAGACCGAGCCGCCTACGCCGGGCACCGCCCCCGTCCGCTGCGCCTCGCCGACGTTCCACTGGGTGAGCCGCCACAGTGCGCGGAACTCGGCGTTCAGCCTGCCCAGGCGGCGGCGCAGCACGGCGTCGTCCCAGCGCCCGTTCTCGCGTGCCCGGCGGGCCAGGGCGCCCAGCACCCGGCGGCAGGCGACGACCTCTCCGACGAAGGCGGTGCCCCGCTCGTAGGACAGCGTCACCATGGTGACCCGCCAGCCGTCGTTCTCGGCGCCGACGCGGTGGCCCACGGGGACGCGCACCTCGTCGAGGAAGACCTCCGCGAACTCGGTGGAGCCCGCGAGGGTGCGCAGCGGCCGGACGGTGATGCCCGGCGCGTCCATGGGCAGGGCGAGCCAGGTGATGCCCCGGTGCCTGGGGGCGTCGGGGTCCGTGCGGACGAGCAGCTCGCACCAGTCCGCGACCTCCGCGTGCGAGGTCCAGATCTTGGACCCGCTCACCACGTACTCGTCGCCGTCGCGCCACGCGCGGGTGCGCAGCGCCGCGAGGTCGGAGCCCGCGTCCGGCTCGCTGAAGCCCTGGCACCAGACCTCCTCGCCGCGCAGCACGGGCGGCAGCCAGCGCGCCCGCTGCCCGGCGGTGCCCTCGGAGACGATGGTCGGCCCGGCGTGCAGCAGCCCGACGAAGTTGGCCCCCACGTAGGGGGCGCCCGCCTTCTCCGTCTCCTCCAGGTAGATGAGGTGCTGCGTCGGGGTGGCGCCCCGGCCGCCGGCGTCGACGGGCCAGTGCAGTCCGGCGTACCCGGCGTCGTACAGCATCCGCTGCCAGCCGAGGTCGTAGGCCCGTCTGCCCGGCCAGTCGTCGGGGGACGGCTTCGCGGGCAGGGTCGGGAGCGCCTTGGCGAGCCACTCGCGCAGCCGGGCCCGGAACTCCTCCTCCTCGGGAGTGTGGTCCAGGTCCACTACAGGTCCAGGTCGAGCATGCGGATCGCGTTGCCGCGCATCAGTTTGTGGATCGTCTCGTCGTCCAGGCCCTTCACGTGGTCGAGGGCGACCTCCTTGGTGTGCGGGAAGGTCGAGTCGACGTGCGGGTAGTCGGTCTCGAAGGTGGCGTTGTCCCGTCCGACGACGTCGAGGGACGCGACTCCGTGCTTGTCGCGGAAGAAGCAGCAGAAGATCTGCCGGTAGTAGTACGTCGACGGGGGTTCCGGGATCGTGTCCCGGACGCCGCCCCAGGCGCGGTGTTCCTCCCACACGTCGTCGGCGCGTTCCAGGGCGTACGGGATCCAGCCCATCTGGCCTTCGGAGTAGGCGAGTTTGAGCTGCGGGAACTTGACGAGGACCCCGGAGAAGAGGAAGTCCATCATCGAGGCCATCGCGTTGTTGAAGGACAGCGAGGCCTGCACGGCGGGCGGGGCGTCCGGGGACGCGGCGGGCATCTGGCTGCTCGACCCGATGTGCATGTTCACGACCGTGCCGGTCTCCTGGCAGACGGCGAAGAACGGGTCCCAGTAGCCGGAGTGGATGGACGGCAGTCCCAGGTAGGTGGGGATCTCGGAGAAGGTCACGGCCTTCACGCCGCGGGCGGCGTTGCGCCGGATCTCGGCGACCGCGAGGCCGACGTCCCACAGCGGGATCAGGCAGAGCGGGATGAGCCGGCCGCCGCTGTCGCCGCACCACTCGTCGACCATCCAGTCGTTGTAGGCGCGCACGCAGGCCAGGGCCACCTCCTTGTCGTGCGCCTCGGCGAAGGTCTGACCGCAAAAGCGCGGGAAGGTCGGGAAGCAGAGGCTGGCCTCGACGTGGTTGAGGTCCATGTCCCGGAGCCGTTCGGCGGGGTCCCAGCAGCCGCGCCGCATCTCCGCGCGGGTGATGCCCTCCAGCGTCATCTCGTCGCGGTCGAAGCCGACGGCGGCGATGTTGCGCTTGTACGGGAACTTGAGGTCCTCGTAGATCCACCAGTCGGTGGGCGGGCCGTCCGGGTCCATCGTGATCTGGTACTTGCCGCCCACGTAGGCGAGTTCACCGATGCCGGCGGTCAGCGGCTTCGGCCCCCGGTCGTGGTACTTCCGCGGCAGCCAGGTCTCGAAGAGGTGCGCGGGCTCGATCACGTGGTCGTCGACGCTGATGATGCGGGGCAGTTCGGTCATGGTTCCCCTCCGCCTGGCGAACTTATCTGATGACCCGTCAGATCTCTCGACACAAGCAGGCTAGCCCCGCACCTATGGACCGACAAGGCGGCGAGCCCTACGCTCTGCCACGATCTGACTGACCGTCAGCTGAAGTCGGGCCGGCGAGACCCGGCCGAAGGAGGGCCGACGTGAACGACACCGCACACGCCCTGGGTTCCGCGGGCACGCTCTGGGAACTGGTGGACCGCCGCGCCGCCCTCACCCCCGACCGGCCCGTCCTCCTCCAGGACGACCGTTCGCTGAGCTTCGGAGCGCTGCGCGACCGCGCCGAGCGGGTGGCGGCGGGCCTGTACGACATGGGCGTACGCCCCGGCACCGTGGTGGCCTGGCAGCTGCCCACCCGCATCGAGACGGCGCTGCTGTCCTTCGCGCTGGCCCGCCTCGGCGCCGTGCAGTCCCCGGTCATCCCCTTCTACCGCGACCGCGAGGTGGGCTTCGCCCTGCGCGAGTCCAGGGCGGAGTTCTTCGCGGTGCCGGGCCAGTGGCGGGGCTTCGACCACACCGCGATGGCACGGCGGCTCGGCGCCAAGGGCGTCTTCGAGGCGTACGACGCACTGCCGGACGGCGATCCGGCGGTGCTCCCGCCGCCGCCCGCCGACGGCACATCGGTGCGCTGGATCTACTGGACCTCCGGCACGACCTCCGACCCCAAGGGCGTCCTGCACACGGACCGTTCGCTGATCGCGGGCGGCTCGTGCCTCGCGCACGCGCTGCGTCTGACGGCCGACGACGTGGGCTCGATGGCGTTCCCCTACGCGCACATCGCCGGGCCCGACTACACGGTGATGCTGCTGCTGTACGGCTTCCCGGCCGTGATGTTCGAGCACTTCGCGCTGCCCGCCGCCCTGGAGGACTACCGCCGGCACGGGGTGACGGTGGCCGGCGGCTCCACGGCGTTCTACTCGATGTTCCTCGCCGAGCAGCGCAAGCAGCCCGGGGTGCCCGTCGTCCCCACCCTGCGGCTCCTCGCGGGCGGCGGCGCGCCCAAACCGCCCGAGGTCTACCACTCCGTCGTACGGGAGATGGGGGTGCAGCTCACCCACGGATACGGGATGACCGAGGTCCCGATGATCACGATGGGCGCGCCGGACGACACCGCCGAGAACCTGGCGACCACGGAGGGCAGGCCCCCGGAGGGCATGGAGATACGGATCGTGGACGGCGAGGTGCGGCTGCGCGGCGAGGCCGTCTGCCAGGGGTACCTGGACGGCGCGCAGACCGCCGCCGCGTTCGACGCGGACGGGTTCCTGGTCACCGGGGACGTCGGGCATCTGACGGAGAGCGGACATCTCGTCCTCACCGGGCGGCTGAAGGACATCATCATCCGCAAGGGCGAGAACATCTCCGCCAAGGAGATCGAGGACCTGCTGCACCGGCACCCCGGCGTCGCCGACGCCGCGGTGATCGGGCTGCCGGACGCCGAACGCGGCGAACGCGTCTGCGCGGTGGTCGAACAGCCGCCGGGCGCGGACGTGCTGACCCTGGACGCGGTGACCGCCCACCTGCGCGGGGAAGGGCTGTCCGTGCACAAGCTGCCGGAGCAGCTGGAGGTGGTGGACGCCCTTCCGCGCAACGACACGCTGCGCAAGGTGCTCAAGTACAAGCTCAGGGAGCGCTATTCGGCACCGTCCGTGCCGGGCGGGGGCCCGGCGGCACGGGACGGTGCTACTCCGGCACCGTGAAGTAGCCGGCGAACGCGGTCACGATCTCCGCCTCGCCGATCCGGCCGTCGGAGTCCGTGTCGAGCGCGGCCGCGGCCACGACGGCGACCTCGTCGCGCACGCCGAGCGCCTTGAGGACGCGCTCGGCCTCCTCGACCGTGGCCGCGCCGTCCCCGTCGGAGTCCGCGACGGCGAGGGCCGCGTGCAGGAAGGGACGGGCGATCTCCGCGAACCGCTCGGGATTGTCGCGCAGCCGCTTGACCGCGCCGCTGACGAACTCCTCGCGGGTGATGCGCTGGTCGCCGTCCCGGTCCGCTATCCCCGCCATGCCCTGCCAGAACGCCTCGGCGCCGCCGTACAGGGCCTGGCCCTTGTCCGACCGGGCCGTCGTACCGAATTCGGCGAGGACCGCCTTGGTCGCGGCGCTGAAGTCCTCACGGTCGATGTAGCCGTTGCCGTCCTGGTCGAAGCCGGCGAACCGGTCGGCAATCCTGCGTTCGTACTCGGTACTGACCATGGTGTGTTCGGACCGCCTTACATCTCAGCCGGTCTCCTGTCTGACCGGGCTGGGGTTCATCTGGGACGGAGCGTACGACGCCGGACCCGCCGCGGGCACGGGAAAACGACGGTTGTACCAAGACCGCGGGAATTCTGGGACAACTGTGTGGCACCGGAGGGCCGCGGGGTGGAACACGTCACGCCGACAGGGGGCTGGACTCCTCGTCGACGGCGGAGGTCACGTCCGGGTACACGTCGAAGAGCCGGCGCACGCCGAGGGCGCCGAGGACCCGGTTGACGTGGGAGCCGTCGAGCGCGCCGCGCGCGGGCAGGATCAGTCTCAACCGGCCCCGGCAGGAGCGGATGAGCCGACGGGTGGCGATGAGGACGCCGACACCGCTGGAGTCGCAGAAGAAGACCTCGGAGAGGTCGACGACGAGACTTCGCCGGCCCTCGGCCACCGCGTCGTGCACCCGCTGGCGCAGGACCGGTGACGTGAGGAGATCCAGCTCGCCCGACACCCGGAGCACGGCCCACTCGCCCTGTACGCCGTCGGTCACCTTGAGCGTCACCGCCACGCCTCTCGCTCGCCTCGCCCAACAGAAACGGAAGCAGTCGCTTCGCTTCCTTCCAGCGCGGCTGCCCAGCCGTCGTTCCATGAAACACCGGTCCGCACAGGAAGAAACGTCGGTCCACGGTCGAAAATGTCAGCCGAGCGCGCTTTTTCGGACGACTGCGGTCTACTTCGGTCGCGTTTTGATCGGATTCGATGGGGAAGATGATGGGCTTCTACCATCTGGGGCCTGTCCAGGGGCGCGTATTGACGCAAAGGGGCGTGCGCCGTCAGACGTGCCGACTACATTCGAGACAGCCGTGCACACAGGCTGGACAGGAGCAGGACGCACACAGGCACACGCACGGGCGACAGGGACGGGCGCCGGCACGACCAGGGGTGAGGGGGGCCGCATGGCGAAGAGGGACACACCGCCCCGCTGGGACCGCAAGATGCAGCAGCGGCTCGCACGCGGGGAGGCCGCGGCGCTCGGTGAGCTCTACGACCGGTTCGCCTCGCTCGTGCACGGTCTGGCCCACCGCGTGCTCGGAGACGAGCGCGCGGCCGACGCGATCACCCGCGAGGTGTTCACCCACGTCTGGGAGAACCCCGAGGCGTACGACCCCAAACAGGGCCCGCTGCGCTCCTGGGTGGCCACGCTCACCCACCGCCTCGCCGTACAGCGCCTGCGGGTGAACGAGACCGCCGCCCTCGCCCGGGGCGGCCACGGCACCACTGAGGAGCTGGAGCGGAAGGTGCGCAGCGCGTCCGTCGCGGCCCGCGCGGACTACATCGTGACGTCCATGCCGGCCCCGCTGCGGGCCGCGCTGGAGCTCGCGTACTTCCAGCGCCGGGACTACCGCCAGGCGGCCGCCGACCTGGGCGTCACCGAGGACGAGGCCCGCCGCAGGCTCCGTCTCGGGCTCCAGCTCCTGTCCACCGCCCACGACGCCGGCCCCACCGGCGCCCCGCCCGAGTACGGGGGTGCGCGGTGAACGGACGACCCGACCGGTTCGAGGCCTTCGACGAGCACGAAGCCCACGGGCCCGACGCATCCGGGCACGACGGACGCGACGAACGCGACGAGCACGGACTCGGCGCGCTCGAAGCACACGCCGCGCACGACGGAGGCGTCGGAGGCGACGACCGGGAAGAGGCCCCCGGCACCAGCCCCTGGGAGGACGCGCCCGACGAGCGGTCGGACGCCGGGCACGGCACGGACGACGGCGCGGCACCGCACGACGGGCCCGGCTCCCCCGCGGGCGGCGGCTCCGCCGGTCCGGGCGGCCCCGGTTCCCCGGAGCACGGCGGCGCCGCCGGACAGCCCGGCGGGCCCCCGCGCATACCGCTGCCCCGCTCCTCCGTCGAGGACACCGGACTCCCGCTGCCCGCCCCGGCCCCCGCCACCGCCCCGGCGCCGCTCGTCCTCGACCACCGGGTGCTGAAGTCCCTGCTCGGCGCATGGGCGCTGGCCGCCTGCTCGGCGGAGGAGACGGTGGCCGTCGAGGAGCATCTCGGGGACTGCGGCTCCTGCGCCGACGAGGCGCTGCGGCTGCGCGAGGCGGTCGGGCTGCTGCACCCGCCCGAGAGCCTCGACCTCGATCCGACGCTGCGCACCCGTGTCCTGGAGAGCTGCCTCGACCGGCGCCCGCCGCGCATCCCGGTGCCCGACTGGGCGGCTCCGTACGACGCCGAGACCGCCCGGCTCGACGCACTGCTCCAGGACATCGGGGGCGCCGAGTGGCATGCGCCGGTGCGGCTGCGCTGGTTCGCCGCCGACCGGCCGGTGAGCCGCCGTACGACGGTCGCCGGGGTCATCGCGCACCTGCTGAGCGTCGACGGGCTCGTCGCGACGGCGCTCGGTCTGGAGGACCCGCTCGGTCCGGCCGTCCCCGAGTCCGCGGACCCCGCCACCCCGGAGGGCCGCACCGAGGCGTACTGGCGTGCCTCGCACTTCCCGCCCACCCGGGCCGTGCGCCTGCCCTGGCGGGAGCAGAGCCACCATCTCGTCCGTACGGTGTCGTTCGCCGTCGAGGGGACCTCGGCGGGCGAGGCCGGAACCGGCTCGGGCGGGCTCACCGTGGCGTACGGCGGCTTCGGGCTGCCGCTGAGCGACGCGATGCTGGACCGGGCCTTCGAGTGCTGGGTGCACGCGGGCGACATCGCGGAGGCCGTCGACTACCCGTACGAGCCGCCCGCGCCCCGGCATCTGCACAAGATGATCGACCTGGCCGCGCGGATGCTGCCCGCGACGCTCGCCGGGCGGCGGCGGGCGGGGCTCTCCGAGGCCCCGGCCCGTCATCTGGTCGCCGCGGGGGCGCCGGGGCGCAGCCTGCGCCTGGAGATCGAGGGGTCCGGGGGCGGTGAGTGGATGATCCCGCTCGACTCGCCGGGCGCGGTCGGTTCCGCGGAGCGGGAGGTGGCCCATGTCGCGCTGGACGGCGTGGAGTTCTGCCGCCTCGCCGCGGGACATGTCTCCCCGCAGGAGGCCGCCGCCGGTCAGGACGGCGACCGCGAGGCGATCAGGGACGTGCTCTTCGCCGCGGCGTCACTGAGCCGGATGTAGTCGCCGGGCCGGGTGCAGGGGGTGGTACCCCCGAGCCGGATGCAGGAGGGAGACCCTTTGCGGTGGCTCGGACCGCCCCTAGGCGAAGACCACCGTCCGGCGCCCGTTCAGCAGGATCCTGCGCTCCGCGTGCCACTTGACGGCCCGCGCCAGCGCCTGGCACTCGACGTCACGGCCGATGGCGACCAACTGGTCGGGCGTCACGTCGTGGCCGACGCGCTCGACCTCCTGCTCGATGATCGGGCCCTCGTCGAGGTCGGCGGTGACGTAGTGCGCGGTCGCGCCGATCAGCTTGACGCCCCGGGCGTGGGCCTGGTGGTAGGGCTTCGCGCCCTTGAAGCTCGGCAGGAAGGAGTGGTGGATGTTGATGATCCGCCCGCTGAGCTGCTTGCACAGATCGTCGGAGAGGACCTGCATGTAACGGGCCAGGACGACGAGTTCGACGTTCTCGCCGCGGACCAGTTCGAGGAGCTGGGCCTCCGCCTCCGCCTTCGTGTCCTTGGTCACCGGGATGTGGTGGAAGGGGACGTCGTACGACGCCACGAGCTCGGCGAAGTCGGTGTGGTTGGAGACCACGGCGGCGATGTCGACGGGCAGTGCGCCGATCCGTGCGCGGAACAGCAGGTCGTTCAGGCAGTGGCCGAACTTGCTGACCATGAGGACGACCCGCATCCGGTCCTCGGCCCGGTGGATCTGCCAGTCCATGTGGAAGGAGTCACCGATCGCCGCGAAACTCGCCCGCAGTTTGTCCACGGTCACCGGCGCCTCGGCCGAGAAGTGGACCCGCATGAAGAACAGTCCCGTGTCGTGGTCGCCGAACTGCTGGCTGTCCTCGATGTTGCAGCCGGTCATGAACAGATAGCTCGACACGGCGTGCACGATCCCCTGCTTGTCCGGGCAGGAGAGGATCAGGACGTACTGCTCGGCGGCGGGTGCGGCCCCGCGGACGGACTGCTCATTCATGCAGCACAGGGTCCCATATCAGACCCCCGGAGCGGGCAGCCGTCCCGCCACCCGGACGCCGTCGGGGCGTGGCGGCCGCTAGGCCGAGCGCGTCAGGATCCGCAGCACTTCGAGCGTGCGCGGCGGGGCGTCGGGGTCCTCGCCGTCGCTCGCCGCCAGCCGCACGTGCGCGTCGCGCGCGGCGCGGACGGCCTCCGGCCACGCGTGGTGATCGAGGTACGCGGAGACCGGCGCGTCGGGCCCGACCTGGTGCATGATCCGCAGCACGCGCAGCACCGCGGTGTCGACGAGGGCCGCCTCCTGGGAGTCCCGGAATATCGTGCCGACGTACTTCTCGGCGGACCAGTTGTCCAGCCAGGTGTCCTCGACCAGGCGGTACACGGCGTCGGTGACGTCCCCGTACCCGTCGATGCCCGCGAGCCAGACGTCACGCTGGAAGGCGGGGTCGGAGAGCATGTGCAGCGCGGAGCGCACATTGCTGCGCCAGCGCCACCACGGCATGTCGTTGAGTGGCATGCCGCCCATGGTGGATGAGCGACGGCCGCGACGGGAAGAGTTCTCCGAACCTTGCACGGTCATCGATCGTACGTTCCCCGTGAAATCCGGATCACCGGCCCCCGCAATTCACCTCTGTGTCACCTTCCATTGACCACGGGTCACTCGAAGGTTAGTGATGTGACGGAATCGTGCGTGTCCATGACCGGCAGTCGGCGTACGCGCATCAGCTCCTCCGTCCTCCCCCGGCCCCTGAGGGCCACGCTGCTGTCCGCGGGCGCGCTGGCCGCGTGTGCGTCGATCGCCGTCGGATGCGGGGTCATCCCTGGTGCCACGGGGGGCTCCGGGGACGACTCCGTCACCGTCATGACCTGGGCGCCCGAGAAGACCTCGGCGACCAACAAACCCGGCATGCCGGCCATGGCGAAGGCCTACGCCCGCTGGGTCAACGCGCACGGCGGGATCAACGGCCACCCGCTCAAGGTCCTCACCTGCAACGACCACAACGACGCCGTGTTCGCCGCGCAGTGCGCGCAGCGCGCGGCGAAGGAGAACGTCGTCGCGGTCGTCGGCTCCTACAGCCAGCACAGCCGGGACTTCCTCGCTCCGCTGGAGAGCGCGGGCATCCCTTACATCGGCGGCTACGGCGTCACCGACGACGAGTTCACCAGCCCGCTGTCCTACCCCGTCAACGGTGGCGAGCCCGCGCTGCTGGCCGGGCTCGGCGAACAGCTCGGCAAGAACTGCGGTCCGGTCGCGCTGATCCGTCCCGACACCATCGCCGGCGACCAGCTCCCGGTGCTGCTCGACTCGGGCCTGAAGTCGCGGGCCCACTCGGCCGCGGCGGACCAGCGGGCCGCCGAGGACGCGACGGAGTACGCACGGCAGACGCAGCAGGCGCTCACCCACGCCACCTCCGACCCGGCCGAGCGGGGCTGTGTGGTGCCCGCGCTCGGCGACCGCACGGACACCTTCATGGACTCCTTCCGGCGCGACCGCCAGAACTATCCGAAGGTGAGCACGGGCACGGTGCTCGGCAGCGTCGACCAGTCGCTGATCGACGCCACGGGCGGCAGGTCCAGCCCGTACGAGGGCTCCTTCGTCACCGGCTGGTACCCGACCTCGAACGACTCCCGCTGGGACCAGATGCGCTCCGTGATCAAGGAGCAGGCTTTCGGCGACAACCGGATCGACCCCGCGGACGCCGGAGTGCAGACCACCTGGATCGCGTACACCGTGCTGAAGGCGGTCCTCGAGTCGCTCGGCGACGAGAAGGTGACCTCACTGGCCATCCGGCGCGCCCTCGACAACGGACTGAAGGTGACCACCGGCGGGCTCACCCCGACGCTCAGCTGGCGCTTCGAGGACCTGATCGCGGCCGTCGACTTCCCGCGCCTGGTCAACGCCGACGTCACCTTCCAGGTCGTGCGCCAGGGGCTGCTGACCGCGCAGCGGCGCGGGTTCGTGAACGTGTCCAGGACGCTGGAGAACGCGGACTGAGATCACCCGCGCCCTCCCGCGATCAGGGACGGCTCACAACTGGATCCGCGTCCGCTGCGTCAGTCCGTACTTGGACGCGATGGAGTTCCACAGCCGGGCGGCCTTCTCCTTCTCCGAGGAGGCCGTGCCGCTGGCCCGGGTGGCCGCCTGGGTCTGCCCGGTCTCGCGGGCATGGCCCTTGCGGCAGCCCTTCTTGCCGCCGACCTGGTCGGCCCAGGCCGCGTAGTGGTTGTCGGCCGACTGCGAGGCCTTCCAGGCGTTGGTGAGCGCGGTGGACAGCGCGGCGTGGTTCGGAAGCTTGTCCGTGGACAGCGCGCCGAGCCGGGTGACCAGCTCGCCCCGCTGCTTGGCCGCGTCGCGCAGGTCACTGGCCGCCTGGTCCAGGTTGTTGCACGCCCGCACGTTCGCCACGGCCTTGATCACCGAGTCACGGCTGTTGCTGCTGTCCGCGAGGAGCTTGTCCAGCTCGACGGCCTGCGCCTTGACCGGGTCCGCGGCCGGCGACGCCGATTCCTGCGTGGCCGGAGCCGTCGCCGACACGGTCTTGCTGCCGTCGTCCTTGGAGTCCCCGCCGCCGCTGAGCAGCGCACCGGCGCCGACACCGAGCACGACGATGCCGATGCCGATGGCCGCGATCACCGGGATGCGCGAGCCGCTGCGCCCACCGCGGCCGCCGCCCTGCTCGAAGTCGGGGGTGCCGCCGCGCCGTGCGGCGGCCCGGCCGCCCGGGGCGGGGGACGCGTACGGGGCCTGCGCACCGTGCGGGGCCTGCTGGGCCGAGGGGTCGAAGCGCGGCATCTGCTGCGTCGACGCCGGCCCCTCCGGCTCGCTGCGGAAGAGGTTGTCGAACTCCGCCGGGGGCTGCCGGTCCTCCGGACCGCCCGGACGTATGCCGTACGGCTCAGACCCGGACTGTGCGGGAACGGGGGCGATGAACTGGGTGGCCTCGGCGTCCGGGTGTCCGCCGGTGGGCAGCGTCCCCGCCCCGGGTCCGCCCTGCGGCGCCCGGCCGAGGAACTGCGTGGCGTCGCCGGCCAGCATCTCGGGCGGCAGTGCCCCCGGGGCGACCGGCGGGATGAACTGGGTGGCGCCCTCGTCGGGCGTGGCGGGGACGGGCGGGATGAACTGGGTCGCTCCCTCGTCACCGGCCGGGGCGGGCGGTATGTGAGGTATGTACTGCGTGGCACCGTCCACGGCAGCCTGCGGCAGCGGCGCGGAGGCCGGAGCCCCGGGGTTGCCGTAGCCGTCCGTGGCCTGTGGGAGAGCCGCGCCGGGGTTGCCGTACCCGCCCGTTTCCTGCGGGAGAGCCGCGCCGGGGTTGCCGTACCCGCCCGTTTCCTGCGGGAGAGCGACGCCGGGGTGCTGCACCGGGGGCGGGTAACCGTACCCGTTGCCCGCGTGCGCGCCCGGCGCCTGCGGAGCGGCGCCGCCCGGCACACCGAACGGGGCCTGCGCGCCCTCGGGCGGCAGCGGGCCCGCAGCGGCCGGCGGCTGCGGCGCGAATCCCTGCGGCTGCTGAGCCGCGTGCGCGCCGGAGGCGGCCCAGCCCTGGGAGGAGTCGGAGGTCCCCCAGTCGGAGGCGGGCGCGGCCGGTGCCGGCGGCTCGGCGGCTCCCCATGCCTGGGCCTCGTTCTGGGGCGCTCCCCAGCCCTCGGCGCTGCCGGGCGCGGGCGCGGCCGACTGGTCCGGGCCCCACGGCCGGCCCCAGGCCTGGCCGCCCGCCGGGGTCGCGGCGTCGCCCGCCGTACCGGGCAGCAGGGGCGCGCCACCGTCGGAGGGCAGCACGATGCCTTCGCGCGCGGGCCGCGCCGAGGGCTCCTCGCCCTGTCCGCTCTGCGTCACCGGGACTCCTACGAATGGGGGACCTTCGGAATCGTCGGCTCACGCTACCGGGTCCCCACAACCCGGTGCCACGCAGCACGGGACGTGACGCCCGCCCCCTGTGACCCGGGTAACGAATCCGTCCCGCGCGGCGCTGTATATGGCTCCCTTCTTCACCGCCGCGTCCGTTTCCCCGCCGTTCACGCCCGGGCGGACCGTGCGTTCATGTCGCCCGCGTGCCCGCCCCCGGGCTCAGGCCGCCGCCTGGAGGTCCATCCGCGCGCCGAACTCCCGGACCACCGGCTCGTCCCGGTACGGCTCCAGCCGCTGCTGGAGATCGTCCAGATACTCCGCGCCCCGGTTGGAACGCAGCGTGCCCAGCAACTCCACGGCGCGCATCCCGGTGTGGCAGGCCTGCTCCACCTCGCGCTGCTGCACCTGTGCCGTGGCGAGCAGCACATAGCCGATCGCCCTGCGCCGGGCCCGCGACTCGGGGTGCCCGGCGAGAGACTCCTCCGCGCATCGCGCCGCCGCCTCCGCCTGCCCCAGGTCGCGGTGGCAGTGCGCCAGCTCGTCGGCGAGATACGCCTCGTCGAAGTGCGCGATCCACGTCGGATCGTCCCCGGAGGCCGCGTCCGCACCCTCCAGTGCGGTCACCGCGCGTCCGGACGCCAGCTGGGCTGCGCGCGCGTCGCCCATCAGCGCGTGCCCGCGCGCCTCCGCGGCGTGGAACATCGCCTCGGCGCGGGGCGTCACCCGCCCCCGCGCGCCCTCCTGCGCGGCGCGCGCCAGCTGCGCGATCTCACGCGGGTTGCCGAGCTGCGCGGCCAGATGACTCATGGACGCGGCGAGCACATAGCCGCCGTACCCGCGGTCGCCTGCCGCCTGGGCGAGTCGCAGGGCCTGGATGTAGTAGCGCTGGGCGAGCCCCGGCTGGCCGGTGTCGACGGCCATGTACCCGGCGAGTTCCGTCAGCCGTGAGACCGCGGCGAACAGGTCGCGCCCGACCGCCTCCCGGTAGGAGCCGGCGAGCAGTCCCGACACCACGCTGTTCAGGTAGTGCACGACCACCGGGCGCACATGCCCGCTGCCGTACTGGTGGTCCAGGTCGACGAGCGCCTGGGTCATCGCGCGGACCGCCGC
The DNA here is from genome assembly GCF_039543605.1 of Streptomyces siamensis. NCBI lineage: Bacteria > Bacillati > Actinomycetota > Actinomycetes > Kitasatosporales > Streptomycetaceae > Streptomyces > Streptomyces siamensis. The sequence goes on from NZ_BAABKB010000005.1 coordinate 160,866, forward strand.
CACGTCCGAGAGCCCCACCCGCGGGCCCGCCGAACGCGCCACCTGGGCGTCCGGCGCGGAGATCAGCCAGTCCCGGCTCGGTTCGACGAGTGCGGAGGCGGCGACCGAGGAGCCGGACAGGAAGTCCCGTCGTCCCACGTCGCTGCGCCACAGCTCGCAGACCTGCTCGATGGCGCCCAGTACGGTCGGCGAGAACTGGAGGCCCACGCCGGACGCGAGGTTCTTGCCGTTGGCCATGCCGATCTCGTCGATCGTGACCGTACGGCCCAGCTTGCGTCCGAGCGCTTCCGCGATGATCGCCGGGGCCCGCCCGCGCGGCTGCTGTCCGCGCAGCCAGCGCGCCACGGACGTCTTGTCGTAGCGCAGATCGAGACCGTGTTCCGCGCCGCACATGTTGACCCGGCGCGCGAGCCCGGCGTTGGAACAGCCCGCTTCCTGGATGAGCGCCTGGAGCCGTTCGTTCGGCTGCCTGGCGATGAGAGGCCTTGCGGCCATGGCTACCCCCTGCTCTCCGGCGGTTCGCCTCCGGGGCGCGCCGACCGGTGCCGAGCGGGCGATCGCGCTCGGGCCCCGCGGGCCCTTGCGCGTCGCCCCTCGCACCGGCACGCCCCTTCGACTCACCCGCCCGTGGCTGCGGTGCCTGCCCGCGCACCGACTTGACGTGTCTTCAGTGGCCGACCGCACCGAAAGAAGTCGGCCAGGAAGATCAATGCCCCGCAGACATGCCGAAGATGCGAGACATGTGAGGTTTGCCGGGGTAAAGGCGGTTGCCGACCCCACCGCTGCCTACCCACTCCCCGCGGCCGTTTCTCCCGCGCGCCCCCACACGTGCATCCATGCGCCCCAGACGCGGAATCGATGCTCCTCCCCCGCGCGTGTGTCCCCCGTAACCCGAGGTGGACACGGGAGTTGAGTTCCACGTGGAAAAGACCATGGCAGGCACCGAGTCCGCACATATCCCCCAGCAGCGTGGCGAATCGCTGCAGGAAACCGCCGTGCGCTATGCCGATGAACGCCACTGGGACGTCGTCCCGGGCACCTGGCTGGAAGCCGCCGACGGGGTGCAGCACTGCTCCTGCGGCGAACCCGCGTGCGCCTCACCCGGCGCGCACCCGGCGCGCGAGGACTGGGCGACTCAGGCGACGGGCAGTGCGACCGTCGCGCGCCGGCTGTGGTCGAAGCAGCCGACGGCGTCGATCCTGCTGCCCACGGGGCGGACGTTCGACGCGATCGACGTCCCGGAGACGGCCGGTTTCCTCGCCCTGGCCCGCATGGAGCGCATGGAGCTGACCCTCGGTCCGGTCACCTGCACCCCGGACCGCCGCATGCACTTCTTCGTGCTCCCGGGTGCCGCCGCGAAGGTCCCCGACCTGGTGCGGAAGCTGGGCTGGCCGCCCGCCTCCCTCGATCTGCTGGCGCTCGGCGAGGGCGCGTACGTGGCCGCCCCGCCCACCCGCTTCGGTTCCCGCGGCGCCGTGCAGTGGGCCCGCCGCCCCACGCCCGCCAACCGGTGGCTGCCGGACGCGGAGGAGCTCATCTCGCCACTGGCGTACGCGTGCGGACGGGACCGGTAGCGCCGCCGACCGCCTCACCCGTCACCGCCGTTCGGTGTCGGCGGGCGCACGGCCGTCCGCGGTCGCCGTGCGCCCGCCCGCCGGTCTCCGGACTTCCGGGGACGGCACCGCACCCACGTAGGGTTCTCGCATGACCGAGGGAGCAGGGGCCGGTGTGCCCGCCGTACGCGTACAGGGGCTCTGGAAGCGGTTCGGGGAACAGATCGCCGTCGCGGGGATCGATCTGGAACTGCCCGCGGGCCGGTTCATCGGGCTCGTCGGCCCGAACGGGGCCGGCAAGACCACCACGCTGTCGATGGTGACCGGGCTGCTCAGGCCCGACCAGGGCACCGTCGAGGTCGTCGGCCACGACGTGTGGCGCGACCCGGTGGAGGTGAAGGCGCGCATCGGCGTGCTGCCCGAGGGACTGCGGCTGTTCGAACGGCTCTCGGGGCGCGAACTCCTCGCCTACACGGGTCGGCTGCGCGGTCTGCCCGGCGCCGAGGTCGACAAGCGCGCCACCCAGCTCCTCGACGTGCTCGACCTCGCGGGCTCCCAGCACAAACTCGTCGTCGACTACTCGACCGGCATGCGCAAGAAGATCGGCCTGGCCTGCGCCCTCCTGCACAACCCGGAGGTCCTCTTCCTCGACGAGCCGTTCGAGGGCGTCGATCCCGTCTCCGCGCAGACGATCCGCGGTGTCCTGGAGCGCTACACCGGCTCCGGCGCCACGGTCGTGTTCTCCTCCCATGTGATGGAGCTGGTGGAGTCGCTGTGCGACTGGGTCGCCGTGATGGCCGCGGGGCGCATCCGCGCGCACGGCCCGCTCACCGAGGTCCGCGGCGGCGCGCCCTCCCTCCAGGAAGCCTTCCTCGAACTGGTCGGCGCGCAGGGCCGCACCGCCGGGGCCGATCTGGACTGGCTGGGCGGCGGGGCACGATGAGCGCCGCCACCGGAGTCTCGGCCGCGTCGATCACCCCCGTCGTCGTACGGCTGAAGCTGTCGCTGCTGCGCAACGGGCTGCGCCAGTCGGCCGGCCGGCGGGCCGCGTACATCTCCTCCGTCGTCCTCGTCCTGCTCTTCGCCGCCCTCCAGCTGATCGGCCTGATCGCGCTGCGCGGCAACACGCACGCCCCCGCCGTCGCCCTGCTGCTGGTGGCGCTGCTCGCACTCGGCTGGGCCGTGATGCCGCTGTTCTTCCCCAGCGGCGACGAGACCCTCGACCCGACGCGCCTGGTGATGCTGCCGCTGCGTCCGCGGCCGCTGGTACGGGCGTTGCTGGCGGCCTCCCTGGTCGGCGTCGGGCCGCTCTTCACGCTCTGTCTGCTGCTCGGCTCGGTGATCTCCGTCGCGCACGGCGCGGCGGCGTACGTCACCGCCGTCGTCGCCGTGGCCGTCGCCCTCCTCGTCTCCGTGGCCCTCGCACGGGCCGTCGCCGCCGCCAACATCCGGCTGCTGTCCAGCCGCAAGGGCCGTGATCTGGCGGTGCTCAGCGGTCTGGTGATCGCGGTCGGCGCGCAGTTGGTCAACTTCGGTGCGCAGCGGCTCGGTTCGGCGGGCGGCCTGTCGCAGCTCGACCCCGTGGCGGACGTACTGCGCTGGGTGCCGCCCGCCTCCGCGATCGGTGCGGTGGACTCGGTGAGCGACGGGTCGTACGCGACCGGCACGGTCCAACTGCTGTTGGCCGTGGCCGCCCTGGCGGGGTTGCTGGCACTGTGGTCCCGTCATCTGACCCGTCTGATGACCTCGCCGGACGGTTCGACCCTTCAGGCGGCCGAGCCGGCCGCGCGGGAGAAGGGGGCGTCGGGAGCGGCCCGGCTGCTGCCGCCCGGGCGCACCGGGACCGTCATGGAGCGCAGCCTGCGTTATGTGTGGCGCGATCCGAAGACCAAGGCGGCATGGGTGACGTCGCTGGCCATCGGGCTGATCGTGCCGGTGTTCAACGCTCTCCAGGGCACCGGTTCGATCTACTTCGCGTGCTTCGCCGCGGGGATGCTCGGCATCCAGATGTACAACCAGTTCGGGCAGGACACGTCCGCGTTCTGGATCGTCGCGATGACGATCTCGTCCACCCGGGACGCGTACGTCGAGCTGCGCGGACGTGCGCTGGCGCTGCTGGTGATCACCCTGCCGTACGCGACGCTCGTGACCGTCCTGACGACGGCGATGCTCGGCGACTGGCCGAAGCTGCCGGAGGTGCTCGGTCTGTCCTTCGCGCTGCTCGGCGCGATGCTGGCGACCGGCGCGTGGTCCTCGGCGCGCTTCCCGTACTCGATCCCGCAGGAGGGCTACAAGAACGTGGCCCCGGGGCAGGCGGGCCTCGCCTGGATCTCCGTCGTCGGCGGCATGGTCTCGGCGGCGCTTCTCGCGGCCCCCGTCATCGCGCTGACCATCTGGCTGAACGTGACGTCGGGCGGCGACGACTGGAGCTGGCTGGTGCTGCCGCTGGGCGCCGGGTACGGGGCCCTGATCACGGAGCTGGGGCTGCGGATGGCGGCACCGCGGACGGCGGGGCGACTGCCCGAGATACTGGCGGCGGTCAGCAAGGGCTGAGCCACGGGCCGGGACCGGTCCCGTGCGGGCCGAAGCGGTGCCCCGAGGGGCGCCGGGCGCGGACGCTCCGCCGCCGAGCACGGACGGCGGCCGACGCCAGGTCCGGGGCGCGGCCCCGTCATGGAGCCCAGACGCGGGCCGGGATGCGGGCCGGGGCGAGGTCGTGGGTGCGGGACCGCCCTGGTACGGGCGCCGCCCGGGTGCGGGCGCCGCCCGGGTGCGGGCGCCGAGGTCGGCGCGGGACCTAGCCGGTGAGGACGCCGTCGAGGAACGGCTCGATGGCCGCGCGCCAGGACTCCGGCTGGTCGTAGTGCACGAGGTGCCCGGCGTCGGCCACCTCCGCGTACTGGCCACGCGGCAGGACGCGGACCATCTCCTGGGACTCGGCCCGGCCCAGTTCGCCGTCGAGGCCCCGGACGACCAGGGCGGGGCACCGGACCTGCGCGAGCTCCTCCCAGTGGGCGTCGTACACCCAGGTCTGGCGGGACTTGAGCATCTGCTCCGGTTCGAAGACCGGGCGCCAGCCGTCCGGGGACTCGTGCATCACTTCGGCGTAGAACTCGCCGCGGGACGGGTTGGGGCGCTCCACCCAGGGGTCGTCCTCACCGAACCACTTCCGCACGTCGGCGAGGGTGGCGAAGGGCACGGGCCAGGCCTTGAACCAGTCCTCCCACTCGCGCTGGGACGCGGCCCCGAGCGCGGAGGCCCGCATGTCGCAGATGATCACTCCGCGGACGAGGTCGGGGCGCTTGGCGGCGAGCTGCCAGGCGGTCAGCGCGCCCATGGCATGGCCGATCAGGACGGCGGGGGCGAGACCGAGCTGTTCGAGAGCGGCCTCGGCGTCCTCCACATAGGCCTCGCGGGTGTACTCGGCCTCCGGCGGCTTGTCGCTCTGGCCGTGGCCGCGCTGGTCGAGCGCGACGGCACGGTGCCGCTCGGAGAGCCAGCGGGCGGTGGACGCCCAGTGCGAGGCACGGCCCATGAGGCCGTGCAGTAACAGCACGCCGGGCGACTCCTCCGAAGCCCTGGGCGGGTCGGTCTTCGGCGGGTCGGCGAACTCCCAGGCGGCGAGGCGTACGCCGCCCGTCCCCCTCACGTCGATGCGCCGCACCATCGGGCACCCCCCTAGCTCGCTCGGACCGGCTCGCTCCCGCTCGAACCGGCCGGTCCACTCGTACCGCTTCCTGCCGCTGCTCCTGCTGATGTGCTGCTCTACATGTACCCCTGACGCACCGCCACGTTATCGAATGGGGTTTCGAAAATGGGCCTCCTGGCTGCAACACCCCTCATTCGAGTGACCATGTCCCAGGATTGACCGCCGCCGCCGAGGGGAGATCTTCAGCGGGAGGCGGACCGCTCGGGGAAACCGGTCCGAGGGGATTGACCCTGAGAGCTCGGGGCTCCGGGTCAGCACAGGGGAGGACAGGCCCCGGCGCCATGCGGCGCCGGGGCCCTCTCCACGACTACGGCACATCCTTGCGCCCCCTCCCCGACCGCGCACCATCGCTCTCGGACACGGTCAAGAGCCCTCAGGTCATATGCCTCACGCGACAGCCTCGCACGCATACGGTCCCACCGCTGCGATTCCGCACACTGAATCTTGGTTTCGGCGGGATCGCGGAGACACCACAACTGCCCCTGGCGCCGCGGGAGTTGACATGTCCCAAGCAGATCGGCCGGAATGCGCGGTACACGGGACGGCGTGCGCCCGGGAACCGGCGCGGGACCGGCCGATGCCGTCCCCGCGCCGGCCCCCGGGAGCTGCCCCTCGCGGGTACCGGTCACGCCGACGCCTCCGGTGGGCGGCGCGGTCGGCCCGTCACGGGCACGGGCCCCGCAGCGCCGCCCGGGACACGGGCGCTAGCGCTTGGCGACGAACACGTGGGAGGCGACGTCCGCCTCCAGCTCGGCGGCCTCACCGCCGCTGCCCACGAGGACCCCGCCCGCCGACTCGGTCACGCTCACCACGGAGCCGGGCTGCACGCCCGCGCGCCGCAGCGTGTACATCAGCTGCGCGTCCGTCTGGATCGGCTCGCCGATCCGGCGGACCACCACGGTCTTGCCGTCCATGCCCGGGTCGAGCTCGGACAGGGACACCATGCCCTCGTCCAGGAACGGGTCGGCGCCGTCCTTCTCGCCGAGCTCCTCCAGGCCGGGGATCGGATTGCCGTACGGCGACTCGGTCGGGTGGCGCAGCAGCTCCAGGACGCGCCGCTCGACGGCCTCGCTCATCACGTGTTCCCAGCGACACGCCTCGGCGTGCACCTGCTCCCACTCCAGACCGATCACGTCGACGAGCAGGCACTCCGCGAGACGGTGCTTGCGCATCACCCGGGTGGCCAGCCGCCGCCCTTCCTCGGTGAGTTCCAGATGGCGGTCGCTGGCGACCGCCACCAGGCCGTCGCGCTCCATGCGCGCCACCGTCTGGCTGACCGTGGGGCCGCTCTGGTCGAGCCGCTCCGCGATCCGGGCGCGCATGGGGACCACGCCTTCCTCCTCGAGTTCGAGGATGGTGCGGAGATACATCTCCGTGGTGTCGATCAGTCCGGACATTCGTGCCCCTCGATTAGCTCTGCCGGAGACTCGACGGCCCACCGGCGTGTGCGCTGGCCCTGAACTCAATTCTGACGCATACCACTGACAACCGTGCCCGGCCGTCGAAACCGGGCGGTCACGCCTGCCCGCCGCGGCGGTGCGGGCACGGATCGGGCCGGAGCGACGGACCCGCCCGGACGGGCGGGCGTTGTTGACAGCACAGTGGTCCAGACCGCAACGTGATCCGCGACACGACAGGAGTACGGCCGCACCGGAACTCCGGTTCAGCCGCCCTTCGGCCGTGCGCGTCGACCCCGACGATACGACGAGACGTGGAAAGGGCTTCGCCGATGAGCGACAGCAAGTTGGCCGGGCAGTTCTTCGACGCCGCGATCGGCCTGCTCCAGCGGGTACGGGACGAGGACGCCGCGGACATCGAGGCGGCCGGCACCCTGATCGCCGACACCGTCGCGGACGGCGGGCGGCTGTTCGCCTTCGGCGCCGGGCACTCCTCGCTCGCCGCGCAGGACGTCGTGTACCGCGCGGGCGGCCTCGCCCTGATGAACCTGCTGACCGTGCCGGGGGTCGTGGGCGTCGACGTCATGCCCGCCACGCTCGGCTCCGCCCTGGAGCGGGTCGACGGGCTGGCGAGCGCGGTCCTCGACTGCAGCCCGCTGCGCTCCGGCGACCTGCTCGTGATCATCTCGCTCTCCGGCCGCAACGCGCTCCCGGTGGAGATGGCCATGAACGCCCGCGCGCTGGGGGTGAAGGTCATCGGCGTCACCTCGGTCGCCTACGCCACCGAGACGACGTCGCGGCACGCCTCGGGCACCTATCTGCTGGACCACTGCGACGTCGTCCTCGACTCGAAGATCGCGGTCGGTGACGCGGAACTCACCCTCGACGCGATCGAGGCGCCCTTCGCCCCCGCGTCCACCGTGGTGACCACGGCCCTGCTCCAGGCCGTCATGGCGACGGCGGCGGGCACGCTCGCCGGCCGCGGCATCGAGCCGCCCCTGCTGCGCTCGGGCAACGTGGACGGCGGCCACGACTGGAACGGCCGGGTGATGACGGAGTACGGGGACCGGATCTTCTACCGGCGCTGACCCGGCCCGCCGGAGCCCGGGACGGCCTGCCACCGGCACCGCCGTGGCCCGGCGGCCTCCCCGGGCAGGCCCGGCAGCCCTGAGAGCCTCCCGGCAGTCCCGGGGCCGGCCCTGCGGGCACGCACGGGGAGCAGAGGCGGGCCCGCCCGGCAGCTGAGGCGCCGGACGCCTCGTCCCGGCGGGCACGCGCGCGACGGGACCGGGCCCGCCGGGCAGTTCAGGCGCCAGGTGCCTCGTCCCGGCGGGCACGCGCGGGCGGCGGGGCCCTACTCGCTCCCCAGCAGTCCCTCCAGGTCCAGCGCCATCGCGATCCGTACGGCCACGTCCTCCGCGTACGTGGCGTCCGCGCGCTCGAACTGGCTGCGTCCCGCGCCCCGCAGGAACGTCACGACGCCCAGGGTCCGTCCCCGGCTGCGCAGCACCACGCACAGCGCGTGCACCGAGTCCGGCGGCCACTGGCGGGCCACGGCCCACTCGCGTGCCTGCTCGGTCCCGGCGGCACCCACGCTGGCCCGCACGGACCCGGCACGGTCCACGCACTGGAGAGCGGGATGCCCGTCCCCGTAGCGCACGGGCAGTCCCGCCTTGCCGGTCGGCATGCTCGGGCCGGGCGCCCCCGAGGGCGTGGCGGCGGCCCTGACGAGCCGGACGGGTCCTTCCCCGTCGCGCAGCGAGCCGCCCGCCACCCGGTCGATCAGCGCGTGGTCGGCGAAGCCGGCGAGCGCGAAGTCGAGGTGGACGGTGGCGGCCTCCGCCGGGTCCTCGCACTCGGCGGCGGCCCGTGCCGCCCGGTGCAGCTGGATGGCGCGGAAGCGCAGCTGAGCCGCCTCCTGCTCGGCCTGCTTGGCATCCGTCACGTCCTGGAAGAGCCATCCCACGCCGAGCGGTACGGGCTCCTCGGCGAGCGGTGAGGCGAGACGCAGGAACCCGCTGCGCCAGCAGCGCCGCTTCTCTCCCTCCGGGGTCCGCAGGCTCACCCACATCTCGGCGGGCGCCGGCGGGGCGCCCTCGGCGAGCACATGGGTGAGCGCGCCCTCCAGGTCCTCGACGCCCTGGGAGAGCAGTTCTCCGAGGGGGCGGCCGAGCAGGGACGTACGTCCGGTCCCGAGGGCTCGCGCGGCGTGGGCGTTGACGACGGCGGGCCGCAGGTCGGCGTCGACGAGGACGACGCCCCAGCTGGCGTCCTCGAACAGCGCCTCGCTGAGGGCGATGGACCGTTCGAGGTCGATCTGGGCGTGCACCTCGCTGAAGGCGCAGTACACGCCGGCGGGTTTGCCGTCCGGTCCGCGCACGGCGGCGGACTGGGTGCGCACCAGCACCCGGCCGCCCTCCTTGGTCAGCAGGGCGAACTCGTGGACCTGCCGTCCGGGTGCCTGCATGGCGGACAGCAGCCGCGCCTCGACCTCCTCGGCGTCCGCGGTGCGCACGGCCCATCCGGCGAACCCGTGCCGGCCGACGGCTTCGGCGGCGGTCCAGCCCAGGATGCGCTCGGCCTCGCGGTTCCAGTGGGTGACGACGCCGTCGGCGTCGAAGGCACACAGCGCCGCGTCCATCCCGTCCAACAGCGCGGCAAGCAGATCCGAACCGTCCCGCTCGGGCTCGTCGGGCCCCAGCTCGTCGGTGGTCCCACTACGCCGGGAAGCACTCACCTGGACCCCCTGCAGGCTGTGTGTCCGCACGTACGGCGCGACAGTTCACTCACTGGCAATCATTCAACTCGAACGTGACCCAGCCCACATCGCCTTCCCCAAAGATTGGACGAAATCGTTGTACGCCGGATTTCCGTCCCGCCCGCCCCAGAAACCCATGACTTTCCCGGCCACCGCGCCAGGGCCTGCGGGAACACCCCGCACGGGCGCCGCGGATACTTTCCAAAAAAACGGTTGAAGCGTGCGGGATCGGTTCCTAGTGTGTGGTGCACACGAGAAGGGAGGTGGTTCGGCAGATGTATGGAAACCGGACGCGTGAGGTGGCTGCGGGCTAGCGGCCCGTCACCACATCCAGTGCGGTGCCGGACCAGCACGTGAATCGAGCGTGCAGCCGGCCCCAATCCCAAGCAGTCACCCGACCTGTGGGCTCGCCGGTACGTCCGGCCGGCTCCTCCGCCGCGAGGCGGAGGGACCCGAGCCCACAGGTCGTCTGCGTTTCACGGGGCGTTCCGCGCCCCGGCACCCGCGTCCGCCGGGTCGCCGGAGCCGCACTCCGCAGCCGCCCGCGGGCGATTGCACGGGGTGTGAGGCGGGACACACCCGTATCCGAAGGCCCGCAGTACTCTTGGGCCATGCTTCCGATGCTCGTTCGACGCCGCCACGTGGACTTCGTGCGCGTCACGAGCATGGGCTGTCGGCGCTCTGCCTGACCCAGCCCCTCTTCGCACGGCCTCCTCTTCCATTTGGCACCCGTGGCCCCCGCCCCACCCCCGGCGGCCGCCCGGGCACCCGTACACCCTGCGGACGCACCTCATGACGACGTACACGTCTTCCCCGAACCACCGCCTGCCCGGGCCGCAGCACGGCTCCCGGCAGCTCCCGATCATCGATCTGTCCGCGGCCGACCGCGGACCCCAGGCCCGTGCCCTGCTGCACGCGCAGCTGCACAGCGCAGCACACGACGTGGGCTTCTTCCAGCTCGTCGGGCACGGGGTGAGCGAGGAGGAGACCGGCGCGCTGCTGCGGGCGATGCACCGGTTCTTCGCCCTCCCCGAGGCCGACCGGCTCGCCCTCGACAACGTGAACTCGCCGCACTTCCGCGGCTACACCCGCACCGGCGACGAGCGCACGGGCGGCAGCCGGGACTGGCGCGACCAGCTGGACATAGGGGCTGAGCGGGCCCCGCACGTGCCGGGCCCCGGCGAGCCCGCCTACTGGTGGCTTCAGGGCCCGAACCAGTGGCCCGCCGCGCTGCCCGAGCTGCGCACCGCGGCGCTCGCCTGGATCGACCGGCTCAGCTCGGTCGCCGAGCGGCTGCTGCACGAGCTGCTGACCGCGATCGGGGCTCCGGCCTGCTTCTACGACCCGGTCTTCGGGGAGCGGGCGCATCCGCACCTGAAGCTCGTGCGCTACCCCGGGAGCGCCGGGGACGGTGCCGATCAGGGGGTCGGCGCGCACAAGGACTACGGCTTCCTGACGCTGCTGCTCCAGGACCAGGTCGGCGGGCTCCAGGTGCAGCGGGAGGACGGGCTGTTCCACGACGTGCCGCCGCTGCCGGGTGCCTTCGTCGTCAACCTCGGCGAGCTGCTGGAGGTGGCCACGAACGGGTACCTGCTGGCCACCAACCACCGGGTGGTGAGTCCCGCCGGGGCCACCGAGCGGTTCTCGGTGCCGTTCTTCTACAACCCCCGGCTGGACGCCCGGGTCGAGCCGCTGCACTTCCCGTACGCGTCCGCCGCCCCCGGTGTGACGACGGACCCGGACAACCCGCTCTTCGCGGAGTACGGCTTCAACGAGCTGAAGGGGAAGCTGCGCGCCCACCCGCTGGTCGCCGCCCGTCATCACGCGGAGCTGCTCAGCCCCGCGTGACGACCGGCGTGCGAGTGGGGCCCGGAGCCCCTCAGTGCGCGATGTCCTCGTACCCGACGATCTCCTGCGGGCCGCGCGCGGCGGGGCCCACGTAGCGCGCGGAGGGGCGTACCAGGCGGCCCGTGCGCTTCTGCTCCAGGATGTGCGCCGACCAGCCGGCGGTACGGGCGCACGTGAACATCGAGGTGAACATGTGCGCCGGGACCTCGGCGAAGTCGAGCATGATGGCCGCCCAGAACTCGACGTTCGTCGCCAGGACACGGTCCGGTCGGCGGGCGTGGAGCTCGGCGAGGGCGGCCTTCTCCAGAGCCTCGGCGATCTCGAAGCGCGGGGCACCGAGGTCGCGGGCGGTACGCCGGAGCACCCGCGCACGGGGGTCCTCGGCGCGGTACACCCGGTGGCCGAAGCCCATCAGGCGCTCGCCCTTGTCGAGGGCCCGCTTGACGTAGGCCTCGGCGTCCCCGGTGCGTTCGATCTCCTCGATCATGCCGAGGACGCGGGAGGGCGCGCCGCCGTGCAGCGGTCCGGACATCGCGCCGACCGCTCCGGAGAGCGCCGCCGCCACGTCCGCGCCGGTGGACGCGATGACGCGGGCCGTGAAGGTGGAGGCGTTCATGCCGTGCTCCGCCGCCGACGTCCAGTAGGCGTCCACGGCCGCGACGTGCTTGGGGTCGGGCTCGCCGCGCCAGCGGATCATGAACCGCTCGACCACGGAGTGCGCCTTGTCGATCTCGCTCTGCGGGACCATGGGCAGTCCCTGGCCGCGGGCGGACTGGGCGACGTACGACAGCGCCATGACGGCGGCGCGGGCGAGGTCGTCGCGGGCCTGCTCCTCGTCGATGTCGAGGAGGGGTTTGAGGCCCCAGACGGGGGCGAGCATCGCGAGCGCGGACTGCACGTCGACGCGGATGTCGCCGGAGTGGACGGGGATGGGGAACGGCTCGGCGGGCGGCAGGCCGGGGTTGAAGGCGCCGTCGACGAGGAGACCCCACACGTTCCCGAACGAGACGTGGCCGACCAGGTCCTCGATGTCGACGCCCCGGTACCGGAGTGCGCCGCCCTCCTTGTCCGGTTCGGCGATCTCCGTTTCGAACGCGACGACTCCTTCGAGTCCGGGTACGAAGTCGGACATCAGGCGGCTCCTCGTGACGTGTGCGACAGATGGCGTTGTGGGGGTGTACGGCACGTACGGGGTGTACGTGGGTTCGCGCGACCATGTGTCAGGCGTGGACGACAGGGCGACGGTCGATGGTCGTTCGACCGGCCGGTCCGGTTCCACGGTCGGCGGCGAAGACTCCGGGCAATTCCCGAAAGATCTCGGAAGTCGTCCGAACAGCCCTCTGCGACTCGCGGTCCGAAGCGGTCTCACCCCGGTGATGCCCCGTGCGGCTGGCGGTCATCCAACCGGAACGGCAGCAGCACGATATCCCCGGGTGCCACCTTTGGGGAGAGCGTGCGGCACTCAGTGCCACGCAGTGATGAACCACACTCCTCTCCGGGGAGGGCCGCGTATACGGCAAGATGACCGCGTGAACGATCGTTTCCCGGACGACTCCGCCGCCGAACCCCTCGTCCAGCGTGCCGCCGAAGCCGCAGATGCCGCCGAGGAGGAGCTGGCCGTCGATCCCGCCGCGATGCGCGCGCACTACCGCGCCGAGGGCCTTTTGGAGGACGGTCTCGCGGCGCACCCCATGGATCAGTTCGGCCACTGGTTCCGGCAGGCCGCGCAGGCGGCGGTGCACGGCTTCGTGCACGAACCGAACGCCATGGTCGTCTCCACGGCGGACGCCGACGGCCGGCCGAGCTCCCGCACCGTGCTGCTCAAGCAGTACGACGAGCAGGGCTTCGTCTTCTACACCAACTACGACTCGCGCAAGGCCCGCGAGCTGGCCGAGAACCCGTACGTCTCGCTGCTCTTCCCGTGGCACCCCATGGCGCGGCAGGTGATCGTCACCGGTACGGCGCGGCGCACCGCCCGGGACGAGACCGCGGCGTACTTCCGCACCCGCCCGCACGGCTCGCAGCTCGGCGCCTGGGCCAGCGAGCAGTCCTCGGTCATCGCCTCGCGGGACGAACTGGAGTCCTCCTACGCGCAGTTGAGCGCCCGGTACCCGGAGGGCGAACAGGTCCCGGTGCCGCCGAACTGGGGCGGTTTCCGCGTCGCCCCGCAGGCCGTCGAGTTCTGGCAGGGCCGTGAGAACCGGCTCCACGACCGGCTCCGCTACGTGGCCGAACCGGACGGCAGCTGGCGGGTGGAGCGCCTGAGCCCCTGAAGGGCGGGCCGGGGCCCGGCGCTCCGGCCCACGGCCTCAGTCCAGCGCCTCCTCCATCAGTGCTCCCCACTGCTCCACCACCCGCGCCCGCCGCGTCCCGTCGTCGGTGAGGAGATTGGCGAGGCCGAGACCGCGGGCCATGTCGAGCAGGCCCTGCACCGTCTCGCGCACGCCCGGCCGGGACTCGTCGGCGCCCAGCAGGTCGACCGCGATGCGATGGCTCTCACGGCCGACGCGGGCCTCCAGCTCGGTGACCCGCGTCCGCAGCTGGTCCTCGTTCGAGGCGGCGACCCACAGGTGCAGGGCGGCCCGGAAGAGCGGCCCGGTGTAGAGGTCGACGAGGGCGGCCACCACGACCCGGCGGTCGGCGGCGCCGTCCGGGAAGAGGGCGCGCAGGGCGGTGGATCGTTCCTCGGCGACGTACTCGACGGCCGCGGTGAACAGGTCCTCACGGGTGGGGAAGTGGTGCTGGGCGGCGCCCCGGGAGACACCGGCGCGCTCGGCGACGACGGAGACCGTCGAGCCCGCCCAGCCGTGTTCGGCGAGGCAGGCCACGGCGGCTTCCAGGAGCCGCTGCCGGGTGGCCCGGCTGCGGTCCTGCTTGGGGACATGCGGAAGACGCCCGACGTGCTCCGTCGTGCTCACACCACCCATGCGGCATCCCGTCGTTCGAGGAAGGCGGTCATCCCCTCGGCGGCCTGCGCGGAGGAGAACAGCCGGGCCGAGAGCGCGGTCAGCCCGGCCGCGTCCCGGTCGAAGGTCTCCAGCACCTTAGCCGTGAGCAGCGCCTTGGTCTCGGCGAGAGCCTGGGGCGAGGACCGGCGCACCCCGTCGAGGACCGGGGCGAGCACCTCGTCGGCGTCGGGGCCGGCGGCCGTCAGCAGACCGGTGCGGACCGCCTCGGCGGCGTCGAAGCGTTCGCCGGTGAGGTAGTGGCGGGCGAGGGCGCGCGGGTCGGTGCGGGGCAGCAGGGTGAGGGAGATCACGGCGGGCGCGACGCCGATGCGCACCTCCGTGAAGGCGAAGCTCGCCCCCTCCCCCGCGACCGCGATGTCGCAGGCCCCGAGCAGGCCCAGCCCGCCCGCCCGCACATGACCGGTCACCCGGGCCACCACGGGCTTGCGCAGCTCGACGATCTGCCGCAGCAGTCCGACCAGGGCGTCCGGGTGGGGCGGGTCGCGCAGGTCGGCGCCCGCGCAGAAGGTGTTCCCGGTGTGGGTGAGGACGACGGCGCGCACGCCGTCGTCCTTGCCGCACCGGGTGAGCGCGTCGGCGAGTTCGCCCACGAGGACGGCCGACAGGGCGTTGCGGTTGGCGGGCGAGTCGAGCGTCAGCGTGGTGACGGCGCGGTCGTGTGCCGCGTGCACGACGGTCATGAAAGGCTCCGCAGCTGACGGCGCAGGATCTTCCCGGAGGCGGCCCGGGGGACCCCGTGGACGAAGGTGACCATGCGGATCCGCTTGTACGGGGCGACGCGTTCGGCGACGTGCATCATGACCTCGCCCTCGGTGAGGTCCGGTGCGGACGGCTGGCGCACCACGAAGGCGTGCGGGACTTCGTTGTTGTCTTCGTTGTAGACCCCTATGACGGCGGCATCGGCGATGCCGGGGTGGGTGAGCAGCAGCGCCTCCAGTTCGGCGGGCGCGACCTGGAAGCCCTTGTACTTGATGAGTTCCTTGACACGGTCGACGACGAAGAGCCAGCCGTCGGCGTCGACATGGCCGACGTCCCCGGTGTGCAGCCAGCCGTCCGTGTCGATCATCGCGGCGGTGGCGTCGGGGCGCCCGAGGTAGCCCTTCATGACCTGGGGTCCGCGGATGGTGATCTCGCCGGCCTCGCCGACGCCCAGGTCCTTGGCGGGGTCGTCCAGGGAGACGATCCGCATCTCGGTGCCGGCTATCAGCTTGCCGACGGTCCCGGGCGGCGGGTTCTCGGCGTCCAGGGGGACGACGTGCGTGCCGGGCGACAGTTCCGTCATGCCGTACGCCTGGCCGACGGGCGGCAGTCCGAGCCGCTGCGAACAGGCGGCGGCCAGGGCGGCGTCCAGCGGCGCGGCCGAGCAGATGATGTATTTCAGGGACGACAGGTCGTACTGCGCGACGGCCGGGTGCTTGGCGAGGGCCAGGACGATCGGCGGGGCCACGTACAGACCGGTGATGTGGTGCTTCTGGATCGCCGCGAGGAAGGTGTCCAGGTCGAAGCGCGGCAGCACGACGACGGTGGCGCCCTGCCTCAGGGGCGCGTTCATGAGGGCGGTCAGCCCGTAGATGTGGAAGAAGGGCAGCACGGCGAGGATGCGGTCACCGGAGCCCATCGGCATGCACGGCGAGAGCTGCGCGAGGTTGGTGGCGATGGACCGGTGGGTGAGCATCACGCCCTTGGGGACACCCGTCGTGCCCGAGGAGTACGGCAGTGCCGCGACGTCCTCGACGGGGTCGATGTCCACCTGGGGCTCGGGCGCCGTGCTGCCGAGCAGCTCGATCAGCGAACGGTGCCCCGGCGCCTGGTCGCAGACGAAGATCTCCCTGACCCCGCCCGCGAGTTCGGCCGCCTGGCGGGCGGCCTGAAGGAGCGGGGACACGGTCACGATCCAGCTCGCCGCGCTGTCCCGCAGCTGCTTGGCGAACTCCTCGGCCGTGGCGAGCGGGTGCACGGTGGTGACCGAGGCCCCCGCCCGCGTGGCCGCGTAGAACGCCGTCGGGAAGGCGATGGTGTTGGGGCTGTGCAGGGCCAGCACGTCGCCCTTGCGGACGCCGGCCTCGGCGAACGCGGCGGCCAGTCGGCGGTGGAAGTGGTCGAGTTGGCCGTAGGTGAGCGTGGTGCCGTCGACGCCGTCGACGAGCGCGGGCGTGTCGCCGCGCTCGGCGGCCCCGCCGAGGACGGCCTCGTGGATGGGTTGCTCGACGGCCGGGACGTCTGCGTACTCGCTGCGGAACACGGTTCCTCCTAGAGCGGCTCGCCAGGTCCTAGTACGACTTGGGCAGACCCAGGGTCTGGTGGGAGATGTAGTTGAGAATCATCTCCCTGCTCACCGGCGCGATACGAGACACGCGCGAGGCCGTAATCAGGGAGGCGAGGCCGAACTCACGGGTGAGGCCGTTGCCGCCGAGGGTGTGCACGGCCTGGTCGACGGCCCGTACGCAGGCCTCACCGGCGGCGTACTTGGCCATGTTCGCCGCCTCTCCGGCCGCCACGTCGTCCCCGCGGTCGTAGAGGTGGGCCGCCTTCTGCATCATCAGGCGGGCCAGTTCGAGTTCGATGTGGGACTGCGCCAGGGGGTGTGCGATGGCCTGGTGGGCGCCGATGGGCGCCTTCCACACGGTGCGCTCGCGGGCGTACCCGACGGCCTTGGCGAGGGCGTACCGGCCCATGCCGATCGCGAACGCGGCCGTCATCACCCGCTCGGGGTTGAGGCCGGCGAAGAGCTGGAGCAGGCCGGCGTCCTCGTCACCGACGAGTGCGTCGGCGGGCAGCCGCACGTCGTCCAGGGTCAGCTCGAACTGCTTCTCCGCGCCGTGCAGTTCCATGTCGATGGGACGGCGGCCGAAGCCCTCGGCGTCCCGCGGCACGATGAACAGGCAGGGTTTCAGGCTGCCCGTCCGCGCGTCCTCCGTGCGGCCCACGATGAGCGTCGCGTCGGCGATGTCGACGCCCGAGATGAACACCTTCCGGCCGGTGAGGACCCAGTCGGTGCCGTCCCGGCGGGCCGTGGTGGTGATCCGGTGCGAGTTGGAGCCCGCGTCGGGCTCGGTGATGCCGAAGGCCATCGTGCGGGTGCCGTCGGCGAGTCCGGGCAGCCACTGCCGCTTCTGCTCCTCGGTGCCGAACCGTGCGATGACGGTGCCGCAGATGGCGGGCGAGACGACCATCATCAGCAGGGGGCAGCCGGCGGCGCCCAGCTCCTCCAGGACGATGGAGAGTTCGGCTATGCCACCGCCTCCGCCGCCGTACTCCTCGGGCAGGTTCACGCCGAGGTAGCCGAGCTTGGCCGCCTCGGACCAGAGTTCGTCCGGGTGCCCCCCGTCGGCGACGACCTTGGCAAGGTAGTCGCGGCCGTAGCGCGCGCCCAGGGCGGCGACGGCGGAACGGAGTGCCTTGTGCTCTTCGGTCTCGACGGCGGAACTCATGGAGCCTCCTGAAGACGGAAAGTACGGCTGGTTCATGACGGGTCGCGCGGTCCGGCCGGGGTCGCGCGCGGTGCGGCGGCACGGGCCGCCGCACCGGGGCGTTACGGGGTGTCGTCCTGCGGGGCCGGCTGCACGACCGCGAGCAGCGCGCCCACCTCGACCTGCCGGCCGGGGGCCGCGTGCAGGGCCGTGAGCGTGCCCGCGGCGGGCGCGGAGATCTTGTGCTCCATCTTCATCGCCTCCAGCCACAGCAGCGGCTCCCCGGCCCGTACAAAGGCGCCGACGGCCAGTCCCTCGGCGACGCGTACGACGGTTCCGGGCATGGGTGCGAGCAGCGATCCCGGGTCCTGCTGGGCGGTGGGGTCACCGAAGCGCGGCAGCGCGGTCAGCGCGGTGGCGTTCACGAAGACCTGGTCGCCGTGGCGCGCGATCGCGAAGTCGCGCCGCACGCCGTCGACTTCGAGGACGACGAGACAGGCGTCGGCGCGCACCACGCGCACCCCGTCGGCCGCGAGGCCCTCGCGGGTGTGGCGGTAGCGCGCCTCGTGCTCGGTGCCGGCCATCAGGTAGCGCTTGACCTGCGGCTGCGAGGCCACGTTGCGCCAGCCGCCGAACCGGGACCGGCCGTGCGCGTCGGCGAGGGCCGCGGCGAGCGGCGCGTACGGGTCGGGGGTGGGCTCGGTCAGCTCGTCCAGGTGACGGTCGTAGAACCCGGTGTCCATGCGGGCCTCGGCGAACTCCGGGTGCCGCAGGGAGCGGACGAGGAGGTCCCGGTTGGTGACCGGGCCGTGCACGGTCGCCCGCTCCAGGGCGCCCGCCAGTTTCCGCACGGCCTCGGCGCGCGTGGGGGCGTGGGCGACCGCCTTGGCGAGCATCGGGTCGTAGTGGATGCCGATCTCGGCGCCGTCGGCGTACCCGGTGTCCAGGCGGATGCCGTCCGGGACGGCGAGGCGGTGCAGGACCCCGGTCTGCGGGGCCCAGGAGCGTGCCGGGTCCTCCGCGTACAGGCGGGCCTCGACCGCGTGTCCCCGCGCCCGGGGCGGCTCGACCTCCAGGGCGCCGCCCTCGGCGACCCGGATCTGCAGCGCCACCAGGTCGATGCCGAACACGGCCTCCGTCACCGGGTGTTCCACCTGGAGGCGGGTGTTCATCTCCAGGAAGTGCGCCCGGCCGTCCGCGACCAGGAACTCGACCGTCCCGGCGCCCACGTAGTCGACGGCGCGGGCGGCGCGCACGGCCGAGGCGTGCAGCTCGGCGGCGAGCTCGTCGCCCAGGCCCGGCGCCGGCGCCTCCTCGACGACCTTCTGGTGACGGCGCTGGAGGGAGCAGTCGCGGGTGCCGAGCGCCCACACCGTGCCGTGCGTGTCGGCGAGGACCTGCACCTCGACGTGCCGGCCGCCCTCCACGTACGGCTCGACGAAGACCTCGCCGTCGCCGAACGCGCTCAGCGCCTCGGCGCGTGCCGCCGCCAGCTCGGCGTCCAGGTCGGCCAGGTCCCGCACGATCCGCATGCCGCGTCCGCCGCCGCCCGCGGCGGCCTTCACCAGCACGGGCAGGTCGCCGTCCGTCACCGACGCGAGGGGTTCGATGCCCATCAGCTGCTTGGCGCGGGTCTTGGAGGCCATCGCCTCGATCGCCCCGGGCGGCGGCCCGATCCACACGAGGCCGGCGTCGAGAACGGCGCGCGCGAAGTCGGCGTTCTCGGAGAGGAAGCCGTAGCCGGGGTGCACGGCGTCCGCGCCCGCGTTCAGCGCCGCCTTCACGATCAGGTCGGCGCGCAGATACGTCTCCGCCGGGGCGGCGCCCGGCAGCCGCACCGCCGCGTCCGCCATGCGTGTGTGCAGGGCGTTCTCGTCGGCGTCCGAGTACACGGCGACGGTCCGGATCCCGAGTTCGCCGCAGGTGCGGAAGACACGGCAGGCGATCTCGCCCCGGTTGGCGACAAGGACTGAGCTGATCACTGGAGGGACCTCACATCCGGAAGACGCCGAAACCACCGCGCACGCCCTCGTAGGGCGCCGTGTGGATCGCGGACAGGCACATGCCGAGGACGGTGCGGGTGTCGCGCGGGTCGATGACCCCGTCGTCGTACAGCCGGCCGGACAGGAACATCGGCAGCGACTCGGACTCGATCTGCTGCTCCACCATGGCGCGCAGCGCCGCGTCGGCCTCGTCGTCGTAGGGCCGTCCCTTCGCCGCGGCCGACTGCCGGGCGACGATGGACAGGACGCCCGCGAGCTGCTGCGGGCCCATGACCGCCGACTTGGCGCTCGGCCAGGCGAACAGGAAGCGCGGGTCGTAGGCGCGCCCGCACATGCCGTAGTGCCCGGCTCCGTACGACGCCCCCATGAGCACCGACAGGTGCGGGACCCGGGAGTTGCTCACCGCGTTGATCATCATGGCGCCGTGCTTGATGATGCCGCCCTGCTCGTACTCCTTGCCGACCATGTAGCCGGTGGTGTTGTGCAGGAACAGCAGCGGGATGTCGCGCTGGTTGGCGAGCTGGATGAACTGGGCGGCCTTCTGGGACTCGGCGCTGAAGAGCACGCCCTGGGCGTTGGCGAGGATGCCGACGGGGTACCCGTGCAGGGCGGCCCAGCCGGTCGTCAGGCTGGTCCCGTAGCGCGGCTTGAACTCGTCGAAGTCCGAGCCGTCGACGATCCGGGCGATCACCTCGCGCGGGTCGAAGGGGTGCTTGAGGTCGCCGGGGACGATCCCGAGCAGTTCGTCCTCGTCGTACTTGGGCGGGGCGGCCGGGCCCGGGTCGCCGTACGCCTTGCGGTGGTTGAGGCGGGCGACCACGCGCCGGGCCTGCCGCAGCGCGTCCTCCTCGTCGACCGCGAAGTAGTCCGCGAGTCCCGACACGCGCGCGTGCATCTCGGCGCCGCCCAGGGACTCGTCGTCGCTCTCCTCGCCCGTGGCCATCTTCACCAGCGGCGGCCCGCCGAGGAAGACCTTGGCCCGCTCCTTCACCATGATCACGTGGTCGGACATGCCGGGGACGTACGCGCCGCCCGCGGTGGAGTTCCCGAAGACGACCGCCACGGTGGGGATCCCCGCCGCCGACAGCCGGGTGAGGTCGCGGAAGATCGCGCCCCCGGGGATGAAGATCTCCTTCTGCGAGGGCAGATCGGCGCCGCCCGACTCGACGAGGCTGATGCAGGGCAGCCGGTTGGCGAGCGCGATGTCGTTGGCCCGCAGGGCCTTCTTCAGGCTCCACGGGTTGCTGGCGCCGCCGCGCACCGTCGGGTCGTTCGCCGTGATCAGGCACTCGACCCCCTCGACCACGCCGATGCCGGTGACGAGGGAGGCACCGACCGTGTACTCGCTGCCCCAGGCCGCCAGCGGCGACAGCTCCAGGAAGGGTGTGTCCGGGTCCAGCAGCAGTTCGATGCGCTCGCGTGCGAGCAGCTTGCCGCGCGCGCGGTGCCGGGCGACGTACTTCTCGCCCCCGCCGGCGAGGGCCTTGGCGTGCTCGCCCTCGAGTTCGGCGAGCTTGGCGGCCATCGTCTCGCGATGGGCCGCGTACTCGGGGCTCTTGGTGTCGAGCGCGGTGGGAAGGACGGTCACAGGAGGCTCTCCGGAATGTCCAGGTGACGGGAGCGGAGCCATTCGCCCAGGGCCTTGGCCTGGGGGTCGAAGCGGGCCTGGGAGGCGACGCCCTCGCCGAGGATCCCCTCGACGACGAAGTTGAGGGCGCGCAGGTTGGGCAGGACGTGCCGGACGACGGTCAGCGGGGCGCTCTCGGGCATCAGCTCCCGGAACCGGTCGGCCGTCAGCTCGTGGGCCAGCCAGCGCCAGGCGTCGTCCGTGCGGGCCCACACGCCCACGTTGGCGTTGCCGCCCTTGTCCCCGCTGCGGGCGCCCGCGACCCGGCCGAGCGGCGCGCGGCGCGTCGGCCCCGGCGGCAGGGGGTCGGGCAGGACGGGGTCCGGGACGTCGTCGAGGACGCGGGTGTCCGGCGCCCCGGGCACCGGGATCCTGCGTCCGTCGTCCAGGACGGCCGCGTGGGCGACAGCCGCCTGGGGGACGTGCACGGCCTCGAACACGCCGTAGGGCGCGCCCTTGCCGGGGGGCGCCACCACGTGGAAGCCGGGGTAGCTGGCGAGTGCCAGCTCGATGGCCGCGCCGCTCAGCGCGCGCCCGACGGTCTGCTGGTCGGGGTCCCGCACGACGAGCCGCAGCAGCGCGCTCGCCGTCTCCTCGGTGTCCGCGTCGGACCGGTCGGTGCGGGCCAGTTCCCACCGCACCTGGGCGGGCGGCGACTTGGCGAGCGCGTCCGTCATCTGCTCGCGGACCAGCGCGGCCTTGTCCTCGACGTCGAGTCCGGTGAGGACGAAGACGACCTCGTTGCGGAAGCCGCCGAGCTTGTTGAGGCCGACCTTGAGGGTCGGTGGCGGCGCCTCGCCGCGCACACCCTCGATCCGGACGCGGTCGGGGCCCTGACGGCCGAGCCGTACGGTGTCCAGCCGGGCCGTGACGTCGGGTCCCGCGTACCGGGCGCCGCCCGTCTCGTAGAGCAGTTGCGCGGTGACCGTGCCGACGTCGACGAAGCCGCCGGTGCCGTCGTGCTTGGTGATGACGCAGCTGCCGTCCTCGTGGAGTTCCGCCAGCGGGAAGCCGGGCCGGCGCACGTCGCCGTCCCGGAAGAACGCGTAGTTGCCGCCGGTGGCCTGGGTCCCGCACTCCAGCACGTGTCCGGCGACGACGGCGCCCGCGAGCCGGTCGTGGTCCGTGGGCCCCCACCCGAAGTGGGCGGCGGCGGGCCCGGTGACCAGGGCCGCGTCGGTCACCCGTCCGGTGACCACGACGTCCGCGCCCTCCCGCAGGCAGGCGGTGATGCCGAAGCCGCCGAGGTAGGCGTGCGCGGCCAGACTGCCGGGGTGTTCCGCGGTGAGGTCGTCGCCCTCGACGTGGGCGACGCGCACCGGGATGCCGAGCCGTTCCGCCAGCTTGCGCACGGCGGCGGCGAGTCCGGCGGGGTTGAGCCCTCCGGCGTTGGTGACGATGCGCACGCCGCGCTCGTGGGCGAGGCCGAGGCAGTCCTCCAACTGCCGCAGGAACGTGCGGGCATAGCCGGCGGCGGGGTCCTTGAGGCGGTCCCTGCCCAGGATGAGCATGGTCAGCTCGGCGAGGTAGTCGCCGGTCAGGACGTCCAGTTCGCCGCCGGTGAGCATCTCGCGCACGGCGTCGAAGCGGTCGCCGTAGAAGCCGGAGGCGTTGCCGATGCGGAGCGGGGCTGCCGGGGCGCTCACCGGGCCGTCTCCCGCGGCACGCGGCCGGTGCCGGGCGGGCCCGCGAAGGCCTGGGCGATGTCGAGCCAGCGGTCGGCGTCGGTGCCGTCGGCGCGCACGGCGAGGTCGGCGCGGTGGGCGCGCTGGGTGACCAGGAGGCAGAAGTCGAGCGCGGGACCGGTGACGCGCTGGGCCGCGTCCTCGGGGCCGTAGGTCCACAAGGCGCCGGAGGGGGCGGTGACTTCCACCCGGAACTCCTCGGCGGGTGCGGGGAGTCCGTGGGCGCCGAACGCGAAGTTCCGTGCCCGGACGCCGATGCGGACCACGTGCCGCAGCCGGTCGGTGGGGGCGCGGACCACGCCGAGCGCGTCGGAGACGTCCTGGCCGTGGGCCCAGGTCTCCATGAGCCGCCCGGTGGCCATGGAGGCGGTGGACATGGGTGGCCCGTACCAGGGGAAGCGGGCGCCGGCCGGGGCCTCGCGCAGGGCGCGGTCGAGCGCGGTCCGGCCGTCCCGCCACCGTGCGAGCAGGTCGGCGGGCGCGAGCCGGGCGCCGTCCTCGGCCCCCTGGTCCACGAACGAGTCGGGGGCCGCGAGCGCCTTCTCGACCAGGGCGTGGAAGGCGTCCGCGTCCGTGACGGCGAGCAGTGCGGAGTGGTCGGTCCAGGCGAGGTGGGCGATCTGGTGGGCGACGGTCCACCCTGCGGCGGGCGTGTCGAGCGCCCACCGATCCGCTTCCAACTCCCCGACCAGCCGGTCGAGTTCCTCGCTCTCCTGCTGCAGATCGTCGATCACTGACGACGCGTCGGACACGATGCGCTCCCTCGGGGCACGACGTTGTGTGCCCCGGAGCATGTCAGCGACCGCAGAAACAAGCAAGCATGCTTGCATTAATTCTCACGGCCACGGCCGGCGGACGCCCGAAGGGTGCGCGGGAATCCGCCACGAAGCGGGGAGTTTGTCGTGATCAGGTCACACGGTTAGGCTCTGCCGCCATGCCTTCCGCCCCCTCCCGTCCCGGTCCCGACGCCACCGTCCACCGCTTCGGCATGCGGCGGCTGCGGACCGGACTGCCCGGCACGCTGATCGCTCTCTGCCTCGCCCCGCTCCCCCTGGCCGTCACCGCGGCGCAGGACGGGGCGGGCGCCGGACGGTGGGTCTTCGCCGTGGTGTGGCTGCTGTTCTGGGGCGGCCTGGGGGCGCTGATGTCCTACGCGCTGTGGACGGGGCGCCGGACCCTGCTCGCCTTCGACGCCTACGGCGTCTGGTGGTGGCACAGTCCCGAGCGCTACGCGGCGGTGCCGTGGCAGTCGCTCGCCGGCGTCGGCCTCCACTGGGCGCACCAGGGCAGCGCGAGGGCGGGCCGGAAGGTCATGAGCCTCGAACTGTGCCCGTACGGCGACGTCGACGCCGACGACCCCGTGCTCCGGCCGCTCGTCGTGCGGGACGAGCCGCTGCGGCCAGGGCTGCCCGAGCGCCGCTACCGGATCGGGATCCCGACGTACCCCGGCCGCCGTTGGGGACGCGAACTGGCCGCGTCGGCCCATGCGCGGGCGCCGCACCTGTGGTTCGGCGAGCACGAGCGGCCGTACGGCCGTCCCGGTCCGGTGCGGCGCACCGGCTGAAGCGGCGCGCCGCGGGACGCTCAGCCCGCGGAACCCTCGGCCGCCGGCAGCGGCTCCCGCTCCAGCCCCTTGGCCCTGCCGCGGCCCACCTGCGTCCGTACCGCTCCCATGCTCGCCGCGATGACCAGGGCGATCGCCAGCGCCTGGGTGACCGACAGCGCCTGACCGAGGACGAGGAAGCCCGCGGTGGCGGCGACGGCCGGTTCGAGGCTCATGAGGATGGCGAAGGTGGAGGCGGGCAGCCGCCGCAGGGCGAGGAGTTCGAGGGTGTAGGGCAGGACCGAGGAGAGGACGGCCACCGCCGCGCCCAGCACCACCGTGGTGGGGACGAGGAGTTTCGAGCCGGACTCGGCGATACCCAGCGGCAGGAAGGCCACCGCCGCGACCACCATGGCGAGGGCGAGCCCGTCGGCCTGGGGGAAGCGCCTGCCCGTACGGGCGCTGAAGACGATGTACGCCGCCCACATGGCGCCGGCGCCGAGCGCGAAGGCCACACCGGCCGGGTCGAGGCTGCTGAACCCTCCGCCGCCGAGCAGGAAGACCCCGCCGAGCGCGAGGCCGGCCCAGACCAGGTTCACGGAGCGCCTGGAGGCGAGCACGGAGAGCGCGAGGGGGCCGAGCACTTCGAGCGTGACGGCGGGGCCCAGCGGGATCCGGTCGACCGCCTGGTAGAAGAGGCCGTTCATCGCGGCCATCGTCAGACCGAAGACGACGACGGTGCCCCAGTCGGCGCGCGAGTGCCCGCGCGTCCTGGGGCGGCAGACCGCGAGCAGCACGACCGCCGCCACCAGCAGCCGGAGGGTCACCACGCCGAGCGCGCCGGCCCGCGGCATCAGACTCACCGCGAGGGCGCCGCCGAACTGCACGGAGATTCCGCCGGCGAGGACCAGTCCCACGGGCCCGAGAGCGCCGCGTCGGCCCGGTCCGCCCGCCGTGGGCGCACCCGGCGCGGGGGCGGGAGCCATCGCGGGGGCGACCGAGGCCGGGGAGGACGGGACGGCGCTGGGGGTGTTCACGGGACCTTCCAGGGGATCGACGCGGAATTCGTTCATCATGCTGCACTTGCCAGTCCAGAGTAATGGACTTGGTCAGGCGTGTGAACCCATGACGGAACTGTCCCACGGTGCGGACGGCGACGCCCACCGGGCCCCGTGTCGGGCCGCGGACAGCGCCCGGCCGCGCCCCGGCCGCCGTCCGGTCCGGGGCGGCCCGGGGCGGCCCGGGGCGGGTTCGAAGGTGCCGGCATCGGGCCTCCGGGCGCGGGGGCCGAGCGGCCCGGGTCGGGAACCCGGGCCACTCGTAGCGGGATCAGGCCGACTCGGGTCGCGATCCGAGCGGCCCGCACGGGATCGCGGGTGCACAGGACCGGATCCTGGCCGACGCCGTTCCGCCCGTCCCCCGCCCTGGTCGGATCCGCGGTGGCCCGGGTCGGCTCCCCGCCGACCGGCGCCGGGTCCCGGCCGACCCGCGTCGGCCCGGATCCCGGCCGGCCCGCGTCGGGCTCCGGCGGCCCGCGTCGCCACCCGGACGACCCTCGTCGGATCCCGGGCGCCCGGGCCGGGTCACGGGTGGCCCGCGTCGGGCCCCGGGCCGCCCAGGTCTGGAGGAAACGCTGCGGCCGCGGGATCTCGGCCGGGGTCGGGCAGTGCGTCCGCCAGTGCCTCGGCGAGGTGCCGTGCCCCGCTGCCGGCCAGTTGGCGCATCTGGGTGCGGCAGGAGAAGCCGTCCGCGAGGAGCAGCGTGTCGTCCGTGGCCGCGCGCACCGCCGGGAGGAGCTGTTCCTCCGCGCAGGCCCTGGACACCTCGTAGTGGCCCTTCTCGAAGCCGAAGTTGCCGGCCAGGCCGCAGCAGCCGCCCGCGAGGGTGCCGGTCAGTCCGGCCGCCTCGCGCAGCCGGCGGTCGGCGGCGTCGCCGAGCACCGCGTGCTGGTGGCAATGGGTCTGGCCGGCGACCGGGCGGTCCAGCCGGGGCGGGGTCCAGTCCGGGGCGTGGCGCTCCAGGGCCTCGGCGAACGTCACCACCGCCGCCGCGAGCCGCGCCGCGCGGGGGTCGTCGTGCAGCAGTTCCGGGAGGTCGGTGCGCAGGGCGGCGGCGCAGCTGGGCTCCAGGACGACGACCGGGATGCCCTCCGCCTCCAGGTACGGCTCCATCAGGTCGAGGGAGCGGCGCATCACGGCACGGGCCCGGTCGAGCTGTCCGGTGGAGACGTACGTCAGCCCGCAGCAGACGCGGCTGCGGCGGCGTGCGAGGAGCAGCGCGAGGGCGGCCGGGCCGCGCGTCACCCCGTCGCCGACCGGCCCCCACCGGGTCCGGAGCCCGTCTCCGCTCGCGCCGGAACCGCCGGTCCACGGCCGGCCTCCGCTCCCGTTGGACTCCCCGGTCCCGAACCCACCGGCCCGCTCACTCCCACTGGTCTCCCCGGTCCCGAACCCTCCGGCCGGATCGCTGCCGCCGGACTCACCGTTCCCCCACCCTCCGGCCCGATCACTCCCACCGGACGCCACGGTCCTCGGCCCCCCGGGCCGACCGCTCGCGTCCGGCCGGTGCGGTCGGCGCATCCCGGCCGGACCGGGAGTCATCCGCTTCGTCGGTGGCAGCAGGACGGTCAGCCCGGCCGCCTCCAGGACACGGACGGCCGCCCGCCCCACGGACGGCGACAGGTGCTCGGTGAACGTGTCCGGCCAGAGCACCACGACGGTGCCGCCGAACCCCGGGAAGGCCGGTCGCGCCCCCGGCCGCCGCCGCGCGCGCACGAACGCCTTCACCCGGCCCCGGAACCGGCGTGTCCACCAGCGGCTGAACGTCTCCGCCGCCAGCCGCGGGATCTCCCGCTCGGGCGCGATCCCGGCCAGCCGCTTGGCGACGGCGGCCAGCGGGCGTACGGAGGCGAGGCCGTTGACCAGCCGGGCGGAACGCGTACGGGACACCGCGGCGAGCCACACGGGCAACCGGCCCATCGCGTAGTGCGCGGCGGGCCGGCGGCGCCCGGCGTAGTGGTGGTGGAGGAACTCCGCCTTGTACGTGGCCATGTCGACGCCGACCGGGCAGTCCGACCGGCAGCCCTTGCAGGACAGGCACAGGTCCAGCGCGTCGCGGACCTCCGTGGAACGCCATCCGTCGGTCACGACCTCGCCGGCGAGCATCTCGTGCAGCAGCCGGGCACGCCCGCGCGTCGAGTGCTCCTCCTCGCCGGTCGCCCGGAAGGAGGGGCACATGACGCCGGTCGCCGACGCCCCGGTCGTACGGCATTTGGCGACGCCCACGCAGCGGCGCACCGCCGCCGAGAAGTCCCCGCCGTCGGCCGGATAGCCGAACTCCACGTCCACGGGCCGGCCCGGCAGCGCCGCGAACCGCAGGTTCTCGTCGAGGCGGTGCGGCCGTACGAGCATGCCGGGGTTGAGCAGGCCGTCCGGGTCCCAGAGGTCCTTCGCCCGCTCGAAGAGACCGACCATGCCGGCGCCGTACATCCGGGGCAGCAGCTCCGCCCGCGCCTGTCCGTCGCCGTGCTCGCCGGAGAGGGAACCGCCGTGCGAGACGACCACCTCGGCCAGTTCCTGCGAGAAGCTCCGGAAGCGGGCCACCCCCGCCGTGCTGACGAGGTCGAAGTCGATGCGCACATGGATGCAGCCGTCGCCGAAGTGCCCGTACGGTGTGCCGCGCAGTCCGTACGCCGTCAGCAGGGCGCGGAAGTCGCGCAGGTACGCCCCGAGCCGGGCGGGCGGCACCGCGCAGTCCTCCCAGCCGGGCCAGGCCTCGCTGCCGTCCGGCATCCGGGTCGCGGTGCCGCTGGCGTCCTCGCGGATGCGCCACAGGGCACGCTGCCCGGCCGGGTCGGTGACCACGACGGCGTCCGTCACGTCGGCGGCCCGCACGATCGCGTCCGCCCGCGCGCGGGCCTCGCCGCCGGACACCCCGCCCGTCTCCACGAACAGCCAGGCCCCGCCGCGCGGCAGCCCGGCCCCGGCCGGCACCAGATCGGCGGCCATCCCCTCCACGGTCAGCGGCCCGTGCGGCAACAGCCCGGCCGCCGCCTCTGCGGCCGCGCTCTCGTCCGGGTAGGCGAGCACGGCCAGCGCCCGCGCGGGCGGGTCCTCCACGAGCCGTACGACGGCTTCGGTCAGCACCCCCCAGGTGCCCTCGGAGCCGCAGAAGGCGCGGGCGACGTCCGCGCCGCGCTCCGGCAGGAGGGCGTCCAGCGCGTAGCCGGAGATGCGGCGCGGCAGGTCCGGGAAGCCGGTGCGCAGGCGCGCGAGTTCACCGTCCACCAGGTCCCGGAGCCCGTCCGGCGCGCCCGCCCAGTCCCGGCCCAGCCTCAGGCGCGCGCCTCGCGCGGTGACCACCGACAGGTCCCGCACGCTGTCCGCGGTCGTGCCCCAGGCCACCGAGTGCGATCCGCACGAGTTGTTGCCGATCATTCCGCCGAGCGTGCAGCGGCCGTGCGTCGACGGGTCGGGGCCGAAGCGCAGGCCGTGCGGGGCGGCGGCCTCCTGGAGGCGGTCGAGGACGGCGCCGGGCTGGACCACGGCGGTCCGGGAGTCCGGGTCGAGCGAGACGATCGCGTTCATGTGCCGGGTGAAGTCGAGGACGACGCCGGTGCCCGTGGCCTGCCCTGCGATCGACGTGCCACCGCCGCGGGCCACGACGGGCACGCCGTGCGCGCGGCAGACGGCGAGCGCCGCCGTCACGTCGTCGGCGTCGCGCGGGGACACGACGCCGAGCGGGACGCGGCGGTAGTTGGACGCGTCCATGGTGGTCAGCGCCCGCGCGGTGGTGCCGAAGTCGACCTCGCCGCGGACCGCCCGGCGCAGCCCTTCCCGCAGTGCCCGGGCGTCGGTCGCCGGTACCGGTGTCCCCTGCTTCCCGAGATCCGTCATGCCTCCCAGGATGCCGCCGCACGTCGGTGCCACCGGCGCTCCCGGCAACCCGTTTTGCGCCCGGATCCTGAAACCGCTTCCAGAACCTTCCCAATGCGATCACGAACTCTCATATAGTGATCGCAAGTTGAGCACCAGGTGTCGCTTCTCGCCCAGGACACGACCGAGGACACGTTCTCGCCCCAGAAGACGACCGAGGACCGATTGATGACCCCGCCTCTCCCCCACGGCGAACGACCCACCTTCCGCGCCGTCGCGCCCGCTCCACTGATCACCGCCGTCCCGGCCGCCCTCGCGGTGGCCTGCGCGGTCGCCCTGGCACCCGACTCGGCACGCGCACCGCTCGCCTGGGGCACGGGCGCCGCCGCGATCCTGCTCTGCGCGGCCGTCGCGGTGGCCTCGTACGCCGTGCGGAGCGCGAAACTGGCACGCCGTCGCCTCGGCACCGTCACCGAGGACGCCGGACGGCTCCTCCAGGAAAGGGCCCGGCTGACCGAGGAGTTCAACCAGGAGCGGGCCCGCCTCGCCGACGACGCCGCACGCGAGCGGACCCGTCTCGCCGAGGCCGCCGCCCGCGAACGCGTCCGGCTGACCGAGGAGTTCGCGTCCGAGCGCGAGCAACTCGCCGAGCAGTTCGCCGCGGAACGCCGGCAACTGGCCGACGAGCAGGAACGGCTCACCGGCGAACGGGCCCGTCTCACCGAGGAGAACGCGCGGCTGGCGCAGCGCGCCCGGCAGGCCTCGGGCGACCGGGCCGCCGCGATCTCGGCGACCGCCAACGCGGCGGGCCGCATGCAGGCGCTGGCCACCGGCATGCTCGCCGACCTGCGCGGCATGGAGGAGAGGCACTCCGACGAGGACGTCCTCGCCGACCTCCTCCACCTCGACCACCGCACCGCCCAGGCGGGCCGGCTCGCCGACTCGGTCGCCGTCCTGACCGGCGCGCGCTCCGGCCGCCGCTGGGCCCGTCCGATCGTCATGGAGTCGATCCTGCGCGGCGCGATGGGCCGCATCAGCGGCTACCAGCGGGTGCGCGTGCACTCCGCGAGCGAGGCCGCCGTCGCCGGACACGCCGCCGAGGGCGTGATGCACGCACTCGCCGAACTCCTCGACAACGCGGCGAACTTCTCGCCGCCGACCGCAGAGGTCCATGTGTACGTCGAGGAGGTCCCGGCCGGCGTCATCGTCTCCGTCGAGGACAGCGGCCTGATCATGGGCGACGTCCAGCTGCGCCGCGCCGAACGCGCCGTGTCCGGCGACGTCGCCGAGCTCGGCGGCCTCACCGGTACCCGGCTCGGCCTCGCCGTGGTCGGCCGGCTCGCCCGCAAGCACGGCCTGACGGTGTCCTTCCGGCCCTCCGCGCGCGGCGGCACCGGCGTCCTGGTGCTCATCCCCCAGGACCTGCTGACCCAGCCGCCCGCACCGCTGCCCGCCGAACCCGCGCCGGCGTCGCGCCCCGCCGTCACCGCGCGCACCGAGGTGTCGTACGCCGCCGCCCGCGCCGTCGAGGACCTCGACCCGGACCCGGTCCCCACCCACGACTCGCCCCGGCACGAAGCGGCGGCCCCGTCGACCGGCGGCCTGCCCAAGCGCCGCCGCGGCCGGACCCTCGCGCACGCCGAGCGCAGCCGCTCGCACGCCACGCCCCCGGCCGCCGAGCCGAAGCCCCCTACCCCCGACGAGGCCAAGGCGCGGGCCGTCGCCCGCTTCGGCAGCTTCCGCGACGCGGTGCGCGGTGCGGCGGCAGGCGCCGCGGAGGCCGCCCGGCAGGACGACCCCGCGGCCGACGCACCGCCCGACGGGCCCGAGAACGCCGCACGCGACGAGACGGTCGCACCGACGGCGTCCCCCACCACTCACTCGACCCCGCACTCGCACCCGGAAGGCGACACCACCCCATGACCGGCACCACCACCGCCGACGAGAAGCTCTCCTGGCTCATCGAGGGCCTCCTTGAGCGCACCCCGGGCGCGCGGCACGCGCTCGTGCTCTCCCGCGACGGCCTGAAGCTGTGCCGCACCCCCGAGCTCTCGGTCGACCAGGCCGACCAGCTCGCCGCGATCGCCGCCGGCATCCAGTCGCTGTCCCACGGGGCGTCCGTCGAGTTCGGCGACGGCAGCGGCGGCGTGCGCTCGGCGATGGCCGAGTTCTACGGCGGGGTCCTGTTCATCGTGGAGGCGGGCGACGGCGCGCACCTCGCCGTGGTCACCGCCGAGGACGCCGACGCGGGTCTGGTCGGGCACAACATGAGCGAACTCGTGGAGCAACTCGGCGAACACCTGAGCGCGCAGCCCCGTACGTCATGAGCCGGCCCGGCAGGGACGACGCGCCCGACCGGCTGTACACCCTCACGGGAGGGCGCAGCCGGTCCGGGCCCGACACCCCCTTCGACCTCGTGACCCTGGTGGTCGCCGAGTGCGACCCGGTGGCGGGCATGCAGTCCGAGCACGCCGCGATCCTGCGGCTGTGCGAGCGGCCGACGGCGGTCGTCGAGATCGCCGCCGAGCTGCGGCTGCCGGTGTCCATCACCCGCATCCTGCTCGCCGACCTGCTCGCCGCGGGCCGGGTCAGCGCCCGCCATCCGCACGCGGCGGTCCCCTCAGGCCTCCCCGATCCCGACATCCTGGAGCAGGTGCTCGTTGGACTCCGTAACCTCTGACGCCCTCGCGCCCGCGAGCGCCCGTACACCCCTTCAGGCGTCGGCCGACAACGGCCTGAAGATCGTGATCGTCGGCGGCTTCGGCGTCGGCAAGACGACCCTGGTCCGCTCCGTCAGCGAGATCCGTCCCCTCAACACCGAGGAGACGATGACGCAGGCCGGTGCCGCCGTGGACGACATCAGCGAGGTGCGCGGCAAGTCCGCCACGACCGTCGCCTTCGACTTCGGCCGTATCACCCTGGACGCCCACAACGTGCTGTACCTGTTCGGCGCGCCCGGGCAGGAGCGCTTCTGGTTCCTCTGGGACCGGCTGTTCTCCGGCACGCTCGGCGCGGTCGTCCTCGTCGACACCAGGCGCATCGACGACTCCTGGTACGCCATCGACCGGCTGGAGCACCACGGCACCCCGTTCATCGTGGCCTGCAACGACTTCGGCGGGCCCACCCACACCCCCGCGCAGATCCGCGAGGCGCTCGACCTCGACCCGCACGTGCCGCTGATCGACTGCGACGCCCGCTCCCGGGAGTCCGCCAAGCGGGTGCTGATCACCCTGGTCGAGCACCTCGCCTCCCTGTACGCCCCTCACGGCGCCGCCGCGCAAGGCGCCCCGAACTCACCGGAGCCGGCACTGTGACCTCCGCCCCCGTGCCGCTGAGCGGCCCCCGGTTCCAGACCGAACCGGCCGAGCTGTACCGGGAGATGCGGCGCGACCACGGCGCGGTCGTACCCGTCGTGCTCGACGGCGACATCCCGGCGTGGCTGGTGCTGGGCTACCGCGAGCTGCACCAGGTCACCGGCGACCCGCAGCTGTTCAGCCGGGACTCCGAGCTGTGGAACCAGTGGGACCGCATCCCCGACGACTGGCCGCTGCTCCC
Source organism: Streptomyces siamensis (assembly GCF_039543605.1). Taxonomy (NCBI): domain Bacteria; kingdom Bacillati; phylum Actinomycetota; class Actinomycetes; order Kitasatosporales; family Streptomycetaceae; genus Streptomyces; species Streptomyces siamensis. The sequence goes on from NZ_BAABKB010000005.1 coordinate 193,797, forward strand.
GATGATCGGCCGCAGGCAGCCCTCCATCCTGTACACCGTCGGCGAGCGCCATCGCGAACGCGCCGCGATGATCAGCAACGCGCTCGAAGCCGTCGACGCCTTCGAACTGCGCAGCCACGCGGAGAAGTTCGCCGACGAGCTCATCGACGCGGTGTGCACGAAGGGCGAGACCGACATCGTCGAGGACTACGCCGCCCTGCTGCCGGTACGCGTCCTCGCGCGCCTGTACGGCTTCTCCGACGAACAGGGCCCCGGCCTCGTCACCGCCCTCAACGACATGGTCAACGGACGTGAGGGCGCACTCGCCGGACAGCAGCACCTGGCCACGTCGATGGCGCAGTTGCTGGCCGACCGCAAGGACGAGCCCGCGGACGACGTCGTCTCCCGGATGCTCGCCGACCCGTCCGGCTTCACGGACGAGGAGATCGTCCAGGACCTCATGGTCATGATGGCCGCGGGCCACCAGCCGACCGCCGACTGGATCGGCAACTCGCTGCGTCTGATGCTCACGGACGAACGTTTCGCAGCCTCCCTGTTCGGCGGCCGGCACAGCGTCGGCGAGGCCATGAACGAGGTCCTGTGGGAGGACACCCCGACCCAGAACGTGGCGGGCCGCTGGACCTCCCGCGACACCCAGCTCGGCGGCCGCCGGGTCCGCGCCGGCGACCTGCTGCTGCTCGGCCTGCAGGGCGCCAACGCCGACCCCCAGGTCCGCACCGACGGCTCCGCCCTCACCGGCGGCAACAGCGCCCACTTCTCCTTCGGCCACGGCGAGCACCGCTGCCCGTTCCCGGCTCAGGAGGTCGCCGAGGTCATCGCGCGGACCGGCATCGAGGTCGTGCTGGACCGGCTGCCGGACATCGACCTGGCCGTACCCGCCGAGTCGCTGACCAGGCGCCCCTCCCCCTGGCTGCGGGGCCTGACTCGGCTGCCGGTGACGTTCACCCCCGTACCCGCGCGCTGACACCTCGCGCGCACCCGGCCGACCTGCTCCCTCCGGCCGGGGTCCGGGGGCTGTCCCCGGGCACCACCGCATCCCACCCCGCCCCCTGGAGGCACCCCCGCATGACCACCGGCACCGAAGAGACCCGCATAGCCCTGGACCCCTTCGTCACCGACCTGGAGGCCGAGAGCGCCGCGCTGCGCGCCGCGGGCCCGCTCGCCGCCGTCGAACTGCCCGGCGGCGTACCGGTGTGGGCGGTCACGCACCACGCCGAGGCCAAGAAGCTGCTGACCGACCCCCGGCTGGTGAAGGACATCAACGTCTGGGGCGCCTGGCAGCGCGGCGAGATCGCCCCGGACTGGCCGCTGATCGGGCTCGCCAACCCCGGCCGTTCGATGCTCACCGTGGACGGCGCCGACCACCGGCGGATGCGCACGCTGGTCGCGCAGGCCCTCACCCCGCGCCGCGTGGAGCAGATGCGGGAGCGGATCACCAAGCTGACCGAAGGGCTGCTCGACGGGCTGGAGGGCGAGGTCGTCGACCTCAAGGCCGACTTCGCCTACCCGCTGCCGATGTACGTCGTGGCCGACCTCATGGGCATCGCGGAGGACCGGCTGCCGCGCCTGAAGGAGCTCTTCGAGAAGTTCTTCTCGACGCAGACCCCGCCCGCGGAGGTCATCGCCACGCTCACCGAGCTGGCCGGGATCATGGCGGACACGGTCGCCGCGAAGCGCGCCGAGCCGGGCGACGACCTCACCTCGGCGCTGATCCTCGCCTCCGAGGACGGCGACCACCTGACCGACGAGGAGATCGTCTCCACGCTCCAGCTGATGGTCGCGGCCGGCCACGAGACGACGATCTCGCTGATCGTCAACGCGGTGGTCAACCTCTCCACCCACCCGGAGCAGCGCGCCCTCGTCCTGTCGGGTGAGGCCGACTGGTCGGCGGTCGTCGAGGAGACGCTCCGCTGGTCCACCCCGACCTCCCACGTCCTGATCCGCTTCGCCACGGAGGACGTCCCGGTCGGCGACAAGGTCATTCCGGCAGGGGACGCGCTGATCGTCTCCTACGGCGCCCTCGGCCGCGACGAGCAGGCCCACGGTCCGACGGCGGGCGACTTCGACATCACCCGCACGGTCCAGAACCGGCACATCTCCTTCGGCCACGGCCCGCACGTGTGCCCCGGAGCGGCCCTGTCCCGTCTGGAGGCGGGCGTCGCCCTGCCCGCCCTGTACGCCCGTTTCCCGTCCCTCGACCTGGCCGTCCCCGCCGCCGACCTGCGCAACAAGCCGGTGGTCACCCAGAACGACCTGTTCGAGCTGCCGGTGCGGCTGAACCCGTAGGCCCCGTGGTCCCGGCCCCGCACGACCACGCGGGGCCGGGCCGTCTCGTAGGTCTCCACAAGTCCGCGGGCCGACGGGGTCGTCTCATCGAACGGACACGTTTCCGTCCGGTTTCTCCGAAGGGATACGCTCCGGCTCGTGGCTGACATCCAGATCCCCGCTGACATCAAGCCCGCCGACGGACGATTCGGCGCGGGCCCCTCCAAGGTGCGTACGGAGGCGCTGGACGCGCTGGCCGCGACCGGCAGCTCCCTGCTCGGCACGTCCCACCGCCAGGCCCCGGTCAAGAACCTGGTCGGCAAGGTGCGCGAAGGCGTGCGCGAGCTGTTCTCCCTGCCCGACGGGTACGAGGTCGTCCTCGGCAACGGCGGCTCCACCGCGTTCTGGGACGTCGCCACCCACGGCCTGATCGAGAACAAGTCGCAGCACCTCAACTTCGGCGAGTTCAGCTCGAAGTTCGCCAAGGCCGCCAAGCTCGCGCCCTGGCTGGCCGAGCCGACCGTCATCGCGAGCGACCCGGGCACCCACCCGGAGCCGCGGGCCGAGGCGGGCGTCGACGTGTACGCCTTCACCCACAACGAGACCTCCACCGGTGTCGCCGCCCCCGTCCGCCGGGTGCGGGGCGCCGACGAGGGCTCCCTCGTGCTGGTGGACGCCACCTCCGGCGCCGGCGGCCTCCCGGTCGACATCGCCGAGACCGACGTCTACTACTTCGCCCCGCAGAAGTCCTTCGCCTCCGACGGCGGCCTGTGGATCGGCGTCTTCTCACCGGCCGCTATCGAGCGGGCCGAGCGGATCCACGCCTCCGGCCGTCACGTCCCGGAGTTCTTCTCGCTGCCCACGGCGATCGACAACTCCCGCAAGAACCAGACGTACAACACCCCGGCCCTCGCCACGCTCTTCCTGCTCAACGAGCAGCTGGAGTGGATCAACGGCCAGGGCGGACTCGCCTGGTCCACGGCCCGCACCAAGGACTCGTCGACCCGCCTGTACGGCTGGGCCGAGGAGTCCAAGTACGCGACGCCGTTCGTCACCGACGCGGCGAAGCGGTCCCAGGTCATCGGCACGATCGACTTCGCCGACGAGATCGACGCCGCCGCCGTCGCCAAGGTGCTGCGCGCCAACGGCATCGTCGACACCGAGCCCTACCGCAAGCTCGGCCGCAACCAGCTGCGCATCGCGATGTTCCCGGCGATCGACCCGGCGGACGTCGAGGCGCTGACGAAGTGCATCGACCACGTCATCGAGAAGCTCTGACCGCTTCCCGCCCGTGAGCGGACAGGGAGCCCGGCGCGATGGACCGCGCCGGGCTCCTTCTCGTCCGCGGTCACGACGGCACGCCGGTCACGACGGCACGCCGGTCACGACGGCGCGCGGGTCACGACAGCGCGCCCCGGTCCGTGGACCGGTGCCGCCGTGCCTTCAGGTCGCCGTGCACGTGACCGCGGGCGTGCCACCGCCTCCCGGTGCCCCGCCGAAGCCGAAGCCCGCCGAACCGCCCACCGGGATCGCCCCGTTGTGGGCCGCGTTGACGGCACTCACGGTGGCCCCGTTCTGTGTGTACGTGGCGTTCCACATGCTGGTGACCCGCTGGCTGCCGCTCCATGTCCAGGTCACCTTCCAGGACGTGAGCGCGGTGGTGCCGGTGTTGGTCACCTTGACGTCGGCGTTGAAGCCGCCGCCCCAGTCGCTGCTGACCGTGTAGGCGGCGGCGCAGGCGGCCGTACCGCCACCGCCGCCCCCGCCGCCGTCCCCGGTCGACGGGAATCCCGGCGCCTTGACGCTCGCGAGGTAGCCGTCCTTCACGGTGTCCACGGTCGTCCAGTCGTCCTTGAGGATGCCGCCCGTGTCACCGGAGTTGGGGTTCCACGACCAGAAGGTCCAGGAGATGCTGTCGGCACCGTAGGTGCCGGTCGGGCGCAGGTAGGAGACGAGCGCGGCCAGCCACTTCTGGTCCACCGACGACTGGAGCGTCGTGCCGAACTCGCCGACCCACACCGGCGCGATGTTCTGCTTGAAGAGGTAGCCCCAGTACCTGTCCCACACCCCCGGCATGTTGGCCGGGAAGGACGGGTCGCTGAACCAGCTCTGCTGGGCCACGCTGGTGGCGTAGTCGTGGGCGGAGTAGACGACCCGGTTCGCCACGTCCAGCTGGACCGGGTACTGCCCGGCCCCCATCAGGTTGCCGCCCCACCAGCCCGAGACGCCGTTGTACGTCTGCACACCCTCGACGAAGACCAGCAGCCGTGAGTTGACGGACAGGACCGCGTTCCCGGCCCGCTGTGCGGCCAGCCGCCAGTCGACGGCCGTGTCGCCGCAGCCCCAGCAGGCCGGATCGTGCGGCTCGTTGTGCAGGTCGATCCCGATGACGGTGTCCTGACCCGCGTAACGCGCCGCCAGCGTCTTGAGGCCGGCGATCCACGTCGACTCGGGGACGGCCGCGGTGTACCAGAGGGCGGACTGCCCTCCCGAGTCGGGCCGGTGCCGGTCGAGGATCACCTTGAGGCCGTCCTGGCCGGCGTACGACACGATCCTGTCCATGACCTGGAGGGAGTCGAGCCCCTGGAGGTCGGCGTTCTTGCCACCGGAGAAGTCGATGCTGTCGGGCACGGTGCCCTTGAACAGGTCGTCGCTGTAGGGGAGCCGGACGGTGTTGTAGCCCAGCGACTTCATCTGGTCGATCATGCTCTTGTAGTCGCGCGACCAGAGGCCGTGGACGACGTGGTTGCCGGTCTCGAAGCCGAACCAGTTGATCCCGGCGATCCGGACGGGCCGGTCGGCGGAGTCGAGGATCTGCCGGCCGCTGGTGTGCCAGTACCCGGCGCCGGGGTCCGCCGCGCGGGCGGTCTGCGCACCCGCCAGCGGTAACAGCAGTGCGGCCGTCACGGCGCACAGCGCTCTTCGCAGGCTGCGGAACATAGGGATGGTTCCTCTCGGGGGGAGGCGCGGCCCCGGAACAGGATGGGAGCGCTCCCATGCGCCGCGCACCCCCCATGGAACGGATAGACCATGGACACGTCAATAGGCGCGACAGGGGTCGCGTCCCGCCGGGCCGCTCAGCTGCGGCGCAGCAGCCGCCTGAGCCCGAAGAGCACCGCGCAGGCCGCCGCGACCGCGAGGGCGCCGACCTTGAAGCCGCCGCCCAGCCCGCCGCCGTCACCCCCTCCGGCGGACGAACCCCCGCCGTTCGACGGGGACTTGGAATCGGACCCCGCGGAGCCGGGCGCGTCCTCCGGCTGCACGGCGCTGTCCGCGCCCTCGCTGCCGTACATGAGCTTCGAACCGTCCGGGCTGTACGTGACCGACTCGCCCTGCCCCTGGAGCGGGACGTTCAGCCGTCCCTCACGCTTGATCTTTCCGCCGTTCCACTCGTACGCGATCCCGCCGAAGTAGCCGCGGACGGCGAGCTGCCGGCCGTCGGGCGAGAAGGCGGCGTCGGTGGCCCACAGGTCGACGGGGGCGACGGGCCGGAAGACGTTCGTGCCGGACGCGGAGAGCCGGGAGGGGCCCTCGTAGAGGTGACCGCCGTCCTCGTTCTTGTCGACGACGTAGACCCGCCCGGTCTTCGGGTGCACCATCAGCGCCTCCGCGTTGCGGGGCCCGTCCGCGTACTTCACGACGTACTGCGTGGCGCGGACCGTCTGGTCCTTCAGCACTTTCGGCTCGGGCAGCCGGTAGATCCACACGTGGTCCCACTTGCCGCCGAGGTTGTCACCGATGTCGCCGACGTAGAGGTCGCCGTCGGGCCCGATGGAGATCGCCTCGACGTCCCGGGGAGCTCCGACCCCCGTCATGGTGACGGTGGCGACGGTCCGTCCCGTCCTGCTGTCGACCGCGTACAGGTACGCCCCGTCGTCGCTGTCGTTGTGGGTCCAGTAGACGCCCGGGTGCAGGTGCGAGGCGGCGAGGCCGCTGGACTCGGTGATCCGGGGGTCCTTGATCGTGAAGCCGTCGTCGCCACCGCTGTCGGCGACGGCCGGCGCCGACAGCACGACGACGAGGGCGGCTCCGGCGAGGAACGGAAGCGATCGGCGCATGGCCCCAAGCCTGCCATCCCGGCGGGCGGTTCAGGGCCGTCGGCACCACCGCCGGGCGTCCGGGACGGCGTGTCCAGCCTCACACCCGCACGGCCCGTGGCGGCACGGCCGATCGTCCATGATGAGCGGATGCTCAGGTTCATGCCCGTCGGCGACTCCATGACGATCGGTAGCGCGGGCGAACACACATGGCGGTACCGAATGTGGCGGCATCTGCGCGCGACGTACGGGGGCCCCTTCCAGATCGTCGGTCCGCGCGAGACGCTCTACGACAAGGCGACGGGCTCCCCCGACTCGTACGAGTACGCGGACCCGGAGTTCCCCCGCGCCCACCTGGCGGGCTGGGGCGAGGGCTGGCAGCACATGGCCCCCGTGATCCGCGAGGCGGTCCGTGCGCACCGGGTCGACGTGCTGCTGGTGTCGCTGGGCCTGATCGACCTCGGCTTCTACACGAACGCGGCGCAGACGGCCGCCAACGCCCGCGCCTTCGTCGCCGAGGCCCGCGCCGCCAACCCCCGCATACGCATGGCCCTGCTCCCGGTCATCCCGAACGTCCGCGCCGAGTCCGACGCCCCCTTCGCCGCCGACGTCGCCGCCTTCAACGAGCTCCTCGCCAAGGCCGTCGCCGACCTCGACGAGCCCCGCTCGCCGCTCCTGCTGGCCTCGCCGCCCGCCTCGTACGACATCCACCTCGACACCTACGACGGCACGCACCCGAACGCGAGCGGCGAGCACAAGATCGCCGAGGCCTTCGCGGAGGCCATGCACCAGGCCTGGGACCTGGGCTCCCCCTACCTGGCGGAATCCGCCTGACCGATTCCGGGCGCATCCCGGTCACCGTGCGTATCGTTGAACCGCGCGGCTGCGCTCGACCGGGGCACGACCGGGGAAGCTCGACCGGGGCACGACCGGGGAAGAGCGCCACGATGACCGTCCTCGAAGACAGGATCGCGATGGCCGACGACAACGGCGAGCTGACGCTGGACGCCCTGTTCGGGTCGCTCGAGCGGACCACCCCCGAGGGATACAAGGTCGACATCGTCGAGGGGACCGTCTTCATGTCGCCGCAGCGGGACACCCACTGGGAGATCATCCTGGACATCGTCGAGCAGCTGCGCACCAAGTACCCGCGCAGGCACGTGAAGTCCGACGTGCGCATCGACTACCCGGGCCACCTCAACGGGTTCGCCACCGACGTGACCCTCGTGTCGGAAGCGGCCGCGAAGGACTCCAAAGGCCTGTGGAGCTGCCGGGACGTCGAGTTCGTGGCGGAGGTCATCTCCAAAGGGACGGCGGCCAACTACTACGGCCCCAAGAAGACGGCGTAAGCGGACGCCGAGGTGCCCGTCTACCTGGTCGCCGACCCCTACCAGGGCAAGTGCCATCTCTTCACCCGGCCCAAGGCCGGCGACTACCTCACCGAGACCACCGTCGTCTTCGGCGGGGACGTCGACATGACGAACACCCTCGTCGGCCTGGTCCTGAAGACCGGCGAGTTCCCCCGCGACTAGGGCCTGTCGCCGGGCCGCCCTTGCCTAGAGCGCACTCCACGCCGTTGGCTGGGCAGTCATGAAGTACACGCAGCTCGGACGCACGGGACTCAAGGTCAGCCGCCTCGTCCTCGGCACCATGAACTTCGGTCCGCAGACCGACGAGACCGCCAGCCACGCCATCATGGACGCGGCACTGGACGCGGGGATCAACTACTTCGACACGGCGAACGTGTACGGCTGGGGCGAGAACAAGGGCCGTACCGAGGAGATCATCGGAAACTGGTTCGCCCGCGGTGGCGACCGCCGCGACAAGGTCGTCCTCGCCACCAAGGTGTACGGGAACATGGCCGCCGACGGCGAGGTGTGGCCCAACCACGACAAGCTTTCCGCGCTGAACATCCGGCGCGCGGTCGACGCCAGCCTCAAGCGCCTGCAGACCGACTACATCGACGTCTACCAGTTCCACCACATCGACCGCTCCACTCCCTTCGAGGAGATCTGGCAGGCGATCGACGTGCTGGTCCAGCAGGGCAAGATCCTCTACGCCGGGTCCAGCAACTTCCCCGGATACAAGATCGCCCAGGCCAACGAGACCGCCGCCCGGCGCGGCGGCACGATCGGCCTCGTCAGTGAGCAGTGCCTCTACAACCTGGCCGAGCGGCGCGCCGAGATGGAGGTCATCCCGGCCGCGCAGGAGTACGGGCTCGGGGTCATCCCCTGGTCGCCGCTGCACGGCGGCCTGCTGGGCGGTGTGATCAAGAAGGAGGTCGAGGGCGGCCGCCGGGCGAGCGGCCGGTCCGCCGACGCCCTCGCCAACACCAGCGTGCGCGCCCAGATCCAGGCGTACGAGGATCTGCTCGACAAGCACGGCCTGGAGCCCGGCGAGGCGGCGCTGGCGTGGCTGCTGACCCGGCCCGGCGTCACGGGCCCCATCGTCGGCCCGCGCACCGCACAGCAGCTGGAGTCGGCGCTGCGCGCCGTCGAGCTGGAACTGTCGGAGGAGGTTCTCGCCTCGCTCGACGAGATCTTCCCCGGTCCGGGGCCTTCCCCGGAGGCGTTCGCCTGGTAGCCCGCGAGGGCACGGCGGCGCGCGGCGGCGGTCGGCTACCTGACCGCCGCCGACAGCGCCACCACGACGAACATCAGCACGAGCACACCGGCCATGATCCGGTTACGGGTCTTCGGGTCCACGCATTCGAGGTTAACCGGCCTCGTCCCCGGCCCCGTCGCCCACCCCCAGCGGCCAGCTCGCCACCGTCTCGTAACGGGGCTGCTCACCCGGCACTCCGGACTTCGGCAGATTGCTGCGGACGAGACACAGCTCACCCACGGTCCACTCCCGCCCGGCGAAGCCGTCCAGGGCGGTGACGTACGGCGCGAAGCGCGCGGAGGTGCGGCTGCGGGCCACCGTCAGGTGCGGGTGGTAGGGGCGGTGCTCGTCCATGGGGATGCCCGCCCTGCGCGCCGCCGCCTCCGACCGGTCGGCCAGCAGCCGCATGGTGCGCAGGTCGCCGGCCACGCCCACCCACAGGGCTCGCCCGCCGAAGTGGCCGCCGCCGCGCAGGGACAGGGCGAAGGGGTCGGTGCGGCGGGCCCCCCGGGCCAGCCGTTCCGACAGGTCGGGGACGGTCTCCTCGGCCACCTCGCCGTAGAACGCGAGGGTGAAGTGCCAGCCGGGCCGGCCCGTCCAGCGCAGGGCGTCCGCCCCGGCCATCCGCTCCAACTCGTCCACTTCGACGGCGAGTTCACGGATCACGGGCTCCGGAGGCAGTACCGCCGCGAAAAGTCTCATGCCGTCACCCTCCCAGGGAACGGATCATCGGGCGACCCTCCCCGGAAGGGCGACGGAGGCGGCGTCAGGCCGCCGTGGCCAGTTGTTCCTCGCGCTGCTCCGTGCGCTCCTTCGGCACGAAGCGGACCCGGGGGTGGCCGTGGTGCCAGCCGAGGGCGAGGCGCAGGCCGCCGATCCGGGCCAGGATCAGCCCGATCGTGGTGGCGGCCACCACCGACACCAGGCCGCCGAGGGCGAAGCCGACGCGCGGGCCGTAGGCGTCGGTGACCCAGCCGACCAGCGGCGCGCCCAGCGGTGAGCCGCCCATGAAGACCATCATGAACAGCGCCATGACCCGGCCGCGCATGGCGGGGTCGGTGGCCATCTGGACCGAGGTGTTCGCGGTGACGTTCACGGTGAGGCCGAAGATGCCGATCGGCACCATGAGGAGCGCGAAGAGCCACAGGGACGGCGCCGTCGCCGCGACCACCTCCAGGGCGCCGAAGCCGATGGCCGCCGCGATCAGGACGCGCAGCCGGGCCGTGCCGCGGCGGGCGGCGAGCAGCGCACCGGCCAGCGAACCGATCGCCATCAGCGTGTTGAACAGGCTGTACGCGCCGGCGCCCGCGTGGAAGACGTCGTCCGCGTAGGCCGAGAGCCACACCGGGAAGTTGAAGCCGAAGGTGCCGATGAAGCCGACGAGGACGATCGGCCAGATCAGCTCGGGGCGGCCGGCGACATAGTTCAGCCCCTCACGGAGCTGGCCCTTGCCGCGCGGCGCCCGCTCGACCATGTGCAGTTCTCGGGCCCGCATCAGCAGCAGGCCGACGATGGGCGCCACGAACGACAGGCCGTTGAAGAGGAACGCCCAGCCCGTGCCGACCCCGGTGATCAGCACGCCCGCGACGGCAGGGCCGACCAGACGGGCCGACTGGAAGTTCGCCGAGTTCAGGCTGACCGCGTTCTGGAGCTGGCCCGGGCCGACCATCTCGGACACGAAGGACTGCCGGGCGGGGTTGTCGACGACCGTGGCGAGACCGACGGCGAAGGCCGCGAGGTAGACGTGCCAGACCTGGACGTGACCGGAGAGGGTCAGGAAGGCGAGCGCGAGGCCGGTGAGGCCCATGGCGGTCTGGGTGGCGAGAAGCGTCGGACGCTTGGGCAGCCGGTCGACGAGGACACCGCCGTACAGCCCGAACAGCAGCATCGGCAGGAACTGCAGGGCGGTCGTGATGCCGACCGCGGCGGACGAGCCGGTCAGGCTGAGCACCAGCCAGTCCTGGGCGATGCGCTGCATCCAGGTGCCGGTGTTGGAGACGACCTGGCCCAGGAAGAAGAGCCGGTAGTTGCGGATCCTCAGCGAGCTGAACATGGAGGAACGGGAGGATCCGGAGGGGCGCCGGGCGCCGGACGGGCGCTGCTCGACGGGCGTGCCCTGCGGGCCGGCCGGTTTCCGCGCGGCGGCCGGGTCCAAGGGACCGGACGCGTCGCTGCGGGGGGTGGACGGGGAGTCGTGGGTGGCTGGTGCGGGGGCGGAGTCTGCTCCGGATCCCGTACTCAAAAGGGCTCGCCTCCTCGGCATTCGTGGACGTCGGCGTCACGGGAGGGCGTCGGCGGTCTCTCGGGAGCGGCCCTCCGGAAGGAGGGCCGCGGATGGTCACAGGTGTGCGAGCTTTTCCAGCACGGGGGCGGCCTCGCGGAGCTTGGCCCACTCGTCCTCGTCGAGGGACTCGACCAGCCCGGCCAGGAACGCGTTCCGTTTGCGGCGGCTCTCTTCGAGCATCGTCTCCGCCTTGTCGGTCTGCGTCACGACCTTCTGGCGCCGGTCCTCGGGGTGCGGCTCCAGCCTGACCAGCCCCTTCGCTTCGAGCAGCGCGACGATGCGGGTCATCGAGGGCGGCTGCACATGCTCCTTGCGGGCGAGCTCGCCGGGCGTGGCGGTGCCACAGCGGGCGAGGGTGCCGAGCACCGACATCTCGGTGGGGCTCAGCGACTCGTCGACCCGCTGGTGCTTGAGTCGACGCGACAGGCGCATCACTGCGGAGCGCAAGGCGTTCACGGCGGCTTCGTCGTCGCCATGGGTGAGGTCAGGCATGTTCTTTAGCGTAACTCATTACTCTCGCTAAGGACCACCGGGGTGCCCGTGAACCGCGCCACTGAATCACGACATCACTCATATGAGTGAGCCCGCTGCGGAAAGTGACCCATCGCCCGCCCGGCTGCCGCGACCCTCGACTGCATGGGGACCAGCGTGCTCAGCCTGCGGATAGACGGGGAGCTGCTCAACCGGCTCCGGCATCACGCCGCCAAACGCGGAATGAGCGTCCAGGACTATGTCGTCCGGACGCTCATTCGCGATGACTTCGACGAGCGGTTCCAGACCGCGGTCGAGGAGACGGAGAAGTTCTACGGGGTCACATGAGCCCCCGCACGGCGGTACGCGACCCGGCGGGCCCCGTACATCGGACGCCTACGTCAGGCCCAGCGCCGGCATCAGGTAGTAGAAGGCGAAGACCGCCGACACCACGTACATCGCGACCGGGACCTCGCGGCCGCGGCCCGCGGCCAGGCGCAGCACCACGAAGGTGATGAAGCCCATCCCGATGCCGTTGGTGATCGAGTAGGTGAACGGCATCATCAGCATCGTCACGAAGGCCGGGATGGCGATCGTGTAGTCCGCCCAGTCGATCTCCTTGACCGAGCCGGACATGATCAGGAAGCCGACCGCGAGGAGCGCGGGCGTGGCGGCCTGGGACGGGACCATCGTGGCGACGGGCGTCAGGAACAGGGCCACGGCGAACAGCGCGCCCGTGACGACGTTCGCGAAGCCGGTGCGCGCACCCTCGCCGACGCCCGCCGTGGACTCCACGAAGCAGGTGGTGGCCGAGGAGGAGGTGGCACCGCCCGCGGCGACCGCGATGCCGTCGACGAAGAGAACCTTGTTGATGCCGGGCATGTTGCCCTGCGCGTCGGTCAGCTTGGCCTCGTCACTGATGCCCATGATCGTGCCCATCGCGTCGAAGAAGCACGACAGCAGGACCGTGAAGACGAAGAGCACGCCGGTCAGCACGCCGACCTTCTCGAAGCCGCCGAACAGGCTGACCTTGCCGACCAGGCCGAAGTCCGGGGTGGCGAGCGGGTTGCCCGGCCACTTCGGGGTGGTCAGACCCCAGGACGGGATCGTCGCGACGGAGTTGATGATCACCGCGACGACCGTCATCGCGACGATCGAGATCAGGATCGCGCCCGGCACCTTGCGCACGATCAGCGCGAGGGTGAGCAGCGTGCCGAGGATGAAGACCAGGACGGGCCAGCCGTTGAGGTGACCGTCGGCGCCGAGCTGGAGCGGGACCGTGGTCTGGGCGGCGTCCGGGATACGGGAGACGAAGCCGGAGTCGACCAGACCGATCAGCATGATGAACAGGCCGATGCCGATCGCGATGCCCTTGCGCAGCCCCAGCGGCACGGCGTTCATGACGCGCTCGCGCAGGCCGGTGGCGACCAGCAGCATCACCACGAAGCCGGCCAGCACCACCATGCCCATGGCGTCGGGCCACGACATCCGGGGGGCGAGCTGGAGGGCGACGACGGTGTTCACGCCGAGCCCGGCCGCCAGCGCGATCGGGACGTTGCCGATGACGCCCATGAGGAGCGTCGTGAAGGCCGCCGTGAGGGCCGTGGCGGTGACCAGCTGGCCGTTGTCCAGGTGGTTCCCGTACATGTCCTTCGCGCTGCCCAGGATGATCGGGTTCAGCACGATGATGTAGGCCATCGCGAAGAAGGTGGCGAAACCGCCGCGGATCTCGCGCGGGATGCTGGAGCCCCGCTCGGAGATCTTGAAGTAGCGGTCCAGGGCACCCTGCGCGGGGCGGGGCTCCGGCTGCTCCGGGGTGGGGGCCTTGGTGACGGCCGAGGTGGACATGCGTGACCTCATGAGTGCGGGGGCCTTGGTGGCCTTACGGGCGCCGGGCGATCGGGGGTCCCGCGCTCGGACGGGCCGAGAGCTGGGTAGGCGCCGGGCTGGGAACGTGATCGAGTCCGGCCCTCCAGTGATCACCAGCAGTTTCTTCGAAGCTTCTGTTGGTGTTTCATACGAAGAGAAAGAGCCAGACTCAGACCGTTTCAGTATGAACATATGAGTCCGAAATCGCTATCTCCGCGCGTAGACCGTTGCCGCGCAAGGCCACGCCCGGGCTCCGGCACCGCCCGCGGCACGGCCTCGTAAGCTGTGCACATGGCGAAGTGGACCCCCAAGCACGAGGCGCCGGAGCCCCTGGAGGGCCCCGTCGTCGCCACCATCACCGGCGGCACGATCCTCTGGTTCGTCCTCTTCCTGGTGCAGCTGCCCTTCTACGGCTGGTTCGAGGACCACGGACACCTCTGGTGGCTGTGGACCTGCCTGGCCGGCGCGGGACTCGGGCTCATCGGCATCTGGTACGTCCGTAAGCGCGACGCCGCGATCAAGCGGGACGCCGCCGGCCGGGACGCCTCCGCCGCGGCGACCGGAACACCCGGCGCCACCGCCGCGGAGTGACGGCGGCCTCCCCCACGCCGGGCCTCCGCCCGCATCCACACCTACACCCACGGCATCACACGCCCGCTTCCCCGTCCTCCCCTGGTCGGATCTTTGGGGCGCTCAGCGGGTGAAGCCGTATATCCGCACGTACCGTCGAATGCATGACGCACATCGACGCGGGCGCCGAACTCGACCCCGTTCACCCCGTGCCCATACCCGTCTCCAGGCGGGCGGACGGGCTGTCCGCCGCCGAAGTGGCCGAGCGGGTCGCCCGCGGCGAGGTCAACGACGTCCCCGTGCGCAGCAGCCGCTCCCTCAGGGAGATCGTCCGCGCCAACGTCTTCACCCGGTTCAACGCGATCATCGGTGCGCTCTGGCTGATCATGCTCGTCGTGGCGCCCTTCCAGGACAGCCTGTTCGGGTACGTGATCATCGCCAACACCGGGATCGGCATCATCCAGGAGTGGCGGGCCAAGAAGACCCTCGACTCGCTCGCCGTGATCGGCGAGGTGAAACCCACCGTCCGCAGGGACGGGGTGGCCGCCGAGGTCAGCACGTCGGAGATCGTGCTCGGGGATCTGATCGAGATCGGGCCGGGCGACAAGATCGTCGTCGACGGCTCCTGCGCCGAGGCCGACGGCCTGGAGATCGACGAGTCGCTGCTCACCGGTGAGGCCGACCCCGTGGTCAAGCACCCGGGCGACGAGGTGATGTCGGGCAGCTTCGTCGTCGCGGGCGGCGGCGCCTTCACCGCCACGAAGGTGGGCCGGGAGGCCTACGCGGCCCAGCTCGCCGAAGAGGCGTCACGCTTCACCCTCGTCCACTCCGAACTGCGCAGCGGCATCTCCACGATCCTGAAGTACGTGACGTGGATGATGATCCCGACCGCGATCGGCCTCGTCATCAGCCAGCTCGTCGTCAAGCAGCACGGCTTCAAGGACTCCGTCGCGCGGACCGTCGGCGGCATCGTCCCGATGGTCCCCGAGGGCCTGGTCCTGCTCACCTCCGTCGCCTTCGCCATCGGTGTGATCCGGCTCGGCCGGAAACAGTGCCTCGTGCAGGAGCTTCCGGCGATCGAGGGCCTCGCCCGCATCGACACCGTCTGCCTCGACAAGACGGGCACCCTCACCGAGGGCGGCATGGACGTCACCGAGCTGCGGACCCTCCAGGACGCCGACGAGGCGTACGCACGCAAGGCACTCGGCGCGCTCGGCGAATCGGACCCCCGGCCGAACGCCTCCCTCCAGGCGGTCATCGCCGCCTACCCGGACAGCGAGGAGTGGCGCTGCACCGAGTCGCTGCCCTTCTCCTCGGCCCGCAAGTACAGCGGCGCCTCCTTCAGCGAGGGCAACGGCGAGTCCAGCACCTGGCTCCTCGGCGCCCCCGACGTCCTGCTGCCCGACGGGGACCCGGCGCTCGACGAGACGGAGCGGCTCAACGAGGCGGGGCTGCGGGTGCTGCTGCTCGCCCGCGCCACCAAGGACCTCGACGATCCGCAGGTCGCGGCCGGCGCCCGGGCCACCGCCCTGGTCGTCCTGGAGCAGCGGCTGCGCCCGGACGCGGCGGACACCCTGCGCTACTTCTCCGAGCAGGACGTCAGGGCCAAGGTCATCTCCGGCGACAACGCGGTGTCGGTGGGCGCGGTGGCCGGAAAGCTCGGCCTGACCGGTTCGGTCGTGGACGCACGCCACCTCCCCGACGAGAAGGAGGAGATGGCGAAGTCGCTGGAGAAGGGCACGGTGTTCGGGCGGGTCACCCCGCAGCAGAAGCGGGACATGGTGGGCGCCCTCCAGTCGCGCGGGCACACGGTCGCGATGACGGGCGACGGCGTGAACGACGTCCTCGCGCTCAAGGACGCCGACATCGGCGTGTCGATGGGCTCGGGCTCGGAGGCGACCCGGGCCGTCGCCCAGATCGTCCTCCTCAACAACAGCTTCTCCACGCTGCCCTCGGTGGTCGGCGAGGGCCGCCGGGTCATCGGCAACATCACCAGGGTGGCGACCCTCTTCCTCGTGAAGACGGTCTACTCGGTCCTGCTGGCCGTGCTGGTGGTGTGCTGGCAGGTCGAGTACCCGTTCCTGCCCCGCCACCTGACCCTGCTGTCGACGCTGACCATCGGCGTCCCGGCGTTCTTCCTCGCCCTCGCCCCCAACAAGGAGCGGGCCAGGCCCAACTTCGTGCGGCGGGTGATGCGGTACTCGATCCCGGGCGGCACGGTCGCCGCGGTGGCCACCTTCGTCACCTATCTGCTGGCCCGCCACCACTACACGGGCGACGGCTCGCTGGACGCGGAGACCAGCGCCGCGACGCTGACGCTCTTCCTGATCTCGATGTGGGTCCTCGCGATCATCGCCCGGCCCTACACCTGGTGGCGGATCTGCCTCGTCGCCGCGATGGGCGGGGCGTTCCTGCTGGTGCTCGTGGTACCGGGGCTGCAGCACTTCTTCGCGCTGAAACTGGTCGGCGCCACGATGCCGTGGCTCGCGGTGGGCATCTCGGTGGTGGCGGCGGCCGTCCTGGAATTCCTGTGGAAGTGGGTCGACCGCCGCTTCCCCGCGTGATCCGGGTGCGTGTCCCGCGGGCCGGCTACTGCACGTCGACGCCGTCACCCGTGGCGTTGACGGCGGGGGTCGTGGTGGTGCCCGCGAAGCTGTAGCGGTAGTAGCCGTCGACCGTGGCCGTCGTGGTCGTCTTCAGGTTGCCCGTGCTGTCGGTCCTGACCGTCTTGAGCGTGGTGTACGTGCTGCTGTTCTTCTTGCGGAACTGGAGCTGCACCGGCTGGTTCGTGTAGCCGGCGTACTTGCTGGTCTCCCAGTTGGCGCGGGACAGCTTGCCCGTGACCGTGACGGTCCTGCCCTTCTTCACCGGCTCCGGCGAGGCGTTCACGGTCAGCTGCGAGGCCCGCTGGACCTTGAAGCTGCCCGCCTTCTCCTTCCAGATGAAGTTGGAGTCGTCGCCCTTGGCGTCCACCCACGCGTCGACGTACCAGGTGCCCGCCTGGTCGTTGAGGACGTCGAACATCCGCGGGTCCACGGTGAAGCTGCCGGAGCAGGTCGACGTGGTGGCGTCTGGCGGCGCTCCCCACGGCGCCGCCGGGACGTCACGATCCGGACGTACGGTGTCCCCGCGCCTCGTGACGGGACGCGGGGACACCGGACGAGCGACTACTGGACGTCGACGTAGTCACCCGTGGCCTTGACGGCCGGGGTGGTCGAGGTGCCCGCGAAGCTGTAGCGGTAGTAACCGTCGACGGAGGCCGTCGTGGTCGTCTTCAGGTTGCCCGTGCTGTCCGTCTTGATGGTCTTGACGGTGGTGTAGGTGTCGCTGCCCTTCTTGCGGAACTGCAGCTGCACGGACTGGCCGGTGTAGCCGTGGTAGAGGTTGTCCTCCCAGTTGGCGCGGGACAGCTTGCCCGTGACCGTGATGGTCTTGCCCTTCTTCACCGGCTCCGGCGAGGCGTTGACCGTCAGCTTGGAGTAGCGCTGGACGTTCGGGGAGGTGAAGCCGCCCTGGTCGGCGATGCCGACGTTGTCCCAGTTGATGTCGTCACTGGTCCAGTCCTCGCCGTTGTAGGCGATGGCCAGCGCCGCGGCGTGCCAGCTGCCGGCGTCCGAGTTGAGCAGCTCGCCCTCGGCCGGGTAGATGTCGATGTCGCCCTTGCAGGTGGCGACGGTCGACGAGGTGGCGGTGCAGGTCGCCGGGTCGTCGCCGAACAGCATGTTGTCCGGCGTGTCGAACGAGCCCTTGTAGATGTAGGGGCCGGTCAGGAAGTCGACGGCGTCGATGTCGACGTCGGCAGCGTGGGTCATGGTGTAGGTGACCGGGACGGTGACGTGGTTGCTGATGCCGACGGCGATCGCCTTGCCGCCGTTCACCTTGACGTTGGAGAAGGTGGCGTCGAGGGCGTACGGCGTGCCGGTGTCGGCAGCGGCGGAGGTGCTGAACGCGGCCTTGCCGTCCGCGCGGGCGGCTTCCTGCGCCTTGGTGACACCCGCGCGGTAGGAGGGCGCGGAGTCGGCGGCGTGGGCGCCCGGGACGGCGAAGGCGGTGAGGGCCAGGGCGCCGGAGACGGCGGCCACGGTGGCTCGTATGCGCATGCGTTCCCCAAGTGGAGAAAGGGGCCCCGACGGCTTTCGTTCCGTACGGCTCGTCTTCACACGGGGCCCAAGTGATCGTGGAGTCTGTTGACTCGAAGATCAGATCTGCGACCGCGGCGAAAGGTTGTACGGCAGATGAAGACTTTGTGCGCGTATTACCAACGCGGTGGCGACGTACGGGGAAACGCCACTCGGCGCTTCCCCGTCCCGGCCGTGCCGGCTCAGTCGAACCAGCGGTCCCGCGCGAGCTCTTCGGTGCGCGAGGGGTCCTCCAGCAGGGCCGCAACCTCGAAGCGGCGCGGCCACTGACCGGCCGCCCAGGCCAGCCCGGCCGCCACGCCCTCCAGGGTGGAGGCGTGCAGCACCCCGTCCCGTGTCCGCCGCCAGTCGAGCTCGACACCGTCGACGACGAGTTCCTCGTGCTCGACGTACGAGGTGGGCACCGACGGCCCCAGCAGGACCCGCACGGACTCCGGCACCTCGTGCTCGGCGCCCTCGGACGTCACCTCGCCCGTCACCGACTCGCTGAGCCGCCGCACCTGGAACAGCTCGGCGAGATCGGCGGCCCGCGACGGCCGTACCGGCAGCAGCGGGACACCGCCCGTGAAGGGCAGCAGATCGGGCGAGTCGACGACCACGGCGTCGGCCGCGTCCACGACCCGCACCTCTCCGTCCACGACGGCCCGCAACTCGTCCGGCAGCGTCACCTGTTCGGGGTCGAGATCCGCCAGCGCGCCGTACAGGGCGTGCAGCTGGGAGCCGGAGACCTCGCGGTCCGGATCGGCGAGCCGGTCGAGCAGCTCCGCGGCGCCGCCGGGTTCGTCGAGGAGGGCGGCCACCGAGGTACGGACGCCCAGCGCCCGCAGCACCTGTTCGTCGTCGAATCCGGTGGCGTCGGCCTCGTCGTACAGGCCGTGCAGCAGCGGATCGCCGCCGGCGGCCCGCAGTCCGGCCGGGCGCCGTCCGTCCAGGACGGGGTGCCCGCGCAGCCACCACGCGGTGTAGGGCCGGACGATCTCGTGCGTCCCGTCGGGCAGCAGGATGCGCACCGGCTGCGTCAGCGCGTCCCGCAGCGGCGGCTGCGAGAGCAGGGCCAGTGCCTGCGGCCACCGCTCGTCGTCCACCAGGTCCAGGTCCCGCACGGCGACGATCTCCGTGGCCACCGGCGGCACGGGCGTGTCGGGCAGCCGGTCGAGGACGTCCTCGCACCACACGTCGACGGCGTCGAGCAGCCCCGCGTCGTCGGGCTCGGCGAAGTCCCCGTCGCGCGGCTCCAGTTCGTCCGGGTCGAGGACGACGTCGGTGGCCCGCACGAGCGCGAAGTCGGCCAGCACGCCACAGGCCGCCAGCGGCTGCTCGCCCCAGCGCTCCGCCAACTCCGCGTCCACGAAGCCGACTTCCCCCTCACGCATGACCTGCGCGAACGGGCTGCCGGGCAGCACCAGCTCACCGGCGGGCGCCGGCTCCCCCTCGTCGTCCGGAAGGGCGAGCGCACCCAGCCAGGGCTCGTCACCCGGTTCCAGACCGGCGTCGCGGACCAGCGCGAGGACGGTGTCCGCCAGCTCCTCCGCGTCCGGAGCGTCCTCGTCCCACGCCACGCCCTCGTCGTCAAGCGAGGCGGCGACGGCGGCCCGCACCTGCGGGGTCGTGAGCACGGCACGCGGCGTCGCCGGGAGCGCGCCCAGCTTCTCCAGCAGCGGATGGGCGGCATCCGGATGGGCGACCTTCAGGCCGAGCCGGGCGAGGGCGTCCGGAGCGGCGGACCCCGTGCCGTCGGGCGTGGGCAGCAGGATCTGCCGGGGTCCGATCGTCGTCCGGCCGTCGGCGAGCGGCACCGGCAGCCCGGAGAGCCGGTCCGGGTCCACGCCCGCGAGGCTGTCGTACAGCCGGTGCCACCACGCCGGGTCCTTCTCCAGGCCCGCCAACCGGTCCACCGCCTCCGTCAGCGGCACCCGGGCGACGCCCAGGGTCCGCAGCTCCACCCGGCGTTCGAGCCCGGCGGGAAGCAGACTGGGCAGCACCTCGGCGAGCACCCGGACCGTCTCCGCGCCCGCTCCCTCGACCACCTCGGCGTCCCGGGGCCGCAGCGCGGCCGGATTCTCCGCCGCCGCGCCCTCCGGCCAGTCGGCCGGAACCTCGGGTGCCTGGTCGAGCGGGGCGGCCGGCGGCAGGAACGCGGTGCGCGGCAGCCGGTCCAGGATCGCCTGGCGCAACGCCCCGTCCAGTTCGCCCTTGCCCAGCGGGCCGGGCACCAGATCGATGATCCCGGTGTCCACCGGCCGCCAGGCCGCCAGCAGCTCCGCGTACGCGTCCGCCGCACGCTGCACCAGGAAGTCGGTCAGCGGGCCCGGAGCCGCGTGGCGCCGGGTCGTGTCCAGGGGGAGCGAGGCGATCAGCAGCGCCGGAACCCCCAGCGGCTCGTCGCTGGGCGTGGGCGCGTGCACGACCGGGCTGGTGCGGGGGCGGGCCGGCGAACCGTCGCCGTCGACCGGCACCGCCCAGGTCACCGACCAGTGCGGGCGCAGTCGCTCCTCGACCGGGCGGTCGGCGAGCAGCGACGCCTCCAGCGGGCCCTGGCGGGAGACGGTGCGGTAGCGGCTGGTGCCGTCCCGGGAGTCCTCGACCACGACACCGTCGCCCTCGGCGCGGCGCCGCAGGGTGCGGACCTCCTCGGCGCCGGCCTCGACGACCACCTCCTCCAGGCCCGGCAGGGCCAGCAGCAGGGCGTCGTCGACGTTCTTCAGCAGCCGCTCGGCCAGGGCCTCGGCCGCCGGGTCACGCAGCGGCAGGATCACGACCGTGTCGTACGGGTCCGGAGCGGTGCCCTCCGCCGCGAACGGGAGGCGCAGCAGGGGCACATGGCCGTCCCGGCGGCGGATCTCGTCGCCCAGTCCGGGGCTGTGCCGGGCCGTGTCGCCGGCCAGTTCCCGGGCCTCCGCGAGGGCCCAGCGGACACCGCCGTGCCGGCCGACCACGGCGGGCTCGTCGGTCACCGCGAGGACGGCCGCGAAGCCGACGCCGAACCGGCCGACCGCCGTGTCGGGCGCGTCCCGCTTCGCGGACGCGCGCAGCGTCGACAGCGACTCGACACCCGCCGCGTCGAGAGGAGCACCCGTGTTGGCCGCGACGAGCACGCCGTCGCGGAGGGTCAGCCGCAGCCGGCCGGGTACGCCCGCCCGGGCCGCCGCGTCCGCCGCGTTCTGCGCGAGCTCCACCACGAGCCGGTCGCGGTAACCGCCGAGGACCAGGTCCTCCTCCGCGTTGGCGTCCTCCCGGAACCGGGCCGGGCTCGTCGCCCAGGCGTCCAGTACGCCCCGTCGCAGGCGCGCCGTCCCGAACGGGTCCGCGCCCTCGGCTGCAGGCCGCACGAACTTGCTCACGGTTCACTCTCCCTCTCGGCTGGCGCGACCGCGAGTGCTGCGCCGCGCCCGGTCGCGGCACGAAGGTACCGCGCGACGGGGAGGGTCCTGGCCCCGCCGTCCCCTCGTCCCGGGGGCGGCGGCGCCGAGGAGGCCCCCCGGGGTCCGTCGCCCTGCGCGGGCCGGTGGGGGCTGGGCGCGCAGTTCCTCGCGCCCCTGGAGGTGCGTGGCTGAGGCCCCGCGATCCTGCGCGGGCACGTCTTCGCTGGGCCCGCAGTTCCCCGCGCCCCCGGGGTGCGTGGCTGAGGCCCCGCGGTCCTGTGCGGGTGCCCCGTGGCTGAGCGCGCAGTTCCCCGCGCCCCTGGAGGTGCGTGGCTCAGGCCCCGCGATCCTGCGCGCGTGCCCCGTGGCTGAGCGCGCAGTTCCCCGCGCCCCTGGAGGTGCGTCGCTGAGGCCTCGCGGTCCTGCGCGGGTGCGTCGTGGCTCGGCGCGCAGTTCCTCGCGCCCCTGGGCGGGCTCGGGCGGGCCCCGTCAGGGGCGCGGGGAACTGCGCGACCAGCCCCCACCGACCCGCAGCACACCACGAACCGGACCACCCACAGCCCCACCCACGAACCGGCACACTCAGCCGGGCCCCCTCAGGGGCGCGGGGAACTGCGCGACCAGCCCCGACGCACCCGCGGCGCACCACGGACCGGGACCAGGCACAGCCCCACCGCGTACCCGGCCGGGACGGCAACCCGCTAGGAGTGGCCCAGTTCCGCCGCCGACTCGTCCGAGGTGACCGACACCGAACCGGAATCCGGGGCCGGGCGCAGCGGGAACGGCTCGACCTTCGTCTCGTCGATCACCGGAGGCGCCGGCCGCGGAGGCTTCGGCATGACCGCCGCCTCCGAGTGGCCGCCACAGCCGTAGGCGAGGGACACGACCCGCCCGTCCGCCGGCGAGAACTCGTTGGCGCAGACACCGAACGCCTGCCCGAGCGAGCCGCCGATCGGATTGAGGAAGCCGCAGCTCATGCAGGTGGCGGGCGCGGCCTGCGCCATGGGCGTCTTCGGGCCGTACGCCTCTTCCCAGCGGTCCGCCGCCACATGCAGGCCGTAGCGGGACAGCACCCGGGCGCGCCGCATGCCGAGCTCCTCGGCGACCGCGCTGATCGACCCGCGCAGGGGTGCGACCGGCAGCGAGGCCGGCGGCCCGCCGGCGACCTCCGCGTCCTCGGCCTCCACCAGCTCGGCCATCTCCTCGGAGACCGCGGAGTTCGGCGGGGGCTCCTCCTCGCCCGAGAATCCGGGCTCCAGCCGCAGATCGTCGGCGTCCGTGGGCAACAGGTCGCCCGGGCCCATGTCCCCGGGGCGCAGCCGCTCGCTCCACGGCACCCACTCCGGCGCGAGCAACGCGTCGGAGCCGGGCAGGAGCACCGTCTCGTCGAGCGTCACGACCTTGGCGCGGGAGGCGCGGGCCACCGTCGTCGCCCAGCGCCAGCCGCGGTACCCGGGTTCCTTGCACTCGAAGAAGTGCGTGACAACGCGGTCCCCCTCGGAGACCAGCCCCACATGCTCACCGACGACGCCGGGTGCGGCGACCTCCTCGGCGGCGGCGCGGGCGAGGTCGACCGCCTCGGCGCACAGGCGGTCGGGGGTGCGGCTTCGCGTTGTCGCTGCGCTCACAGGTATCGCTTCTCTCCTACGCCGTCTCACGGGTGCGCCATTCCTCGGCGGGAGTGCGGACGGAGCGGACCGAAGGACCGCGTCGACGTCCGCGCCCGATCGCGCTCGGGCGCACCTACACCATCCATTCTGCGGGATGGCCGAGAGGCGCGCGGCCGAGAACTTTCGCCGTGGGCGCGTTACGCACGCTACCTTCTCCCGGCCCCTGGGCCCACACCGGCGGGCGTCTTCGGCGCTCCGCGCCGGGTTCTCGTGCTCGACGGCCGGACCCGGACCCGCCCCGCCGGACGTTCTCGACCGCCGCCACGGGCGGGCCAGGACGGCCGCGGGAGCGGCCCGGCATGGCGCAAAGACGTCCTCCCGTGCCCGTACTCCGGCACCTCCCCCGGCGCACGGGCACGCCGGCCGCCCCCGCCGCCGCACACCGGCGGCCTTTCCCCCCCCACTCGCACGGCCCTCCGGAACGCCACTCCGCGGGCATACGCGCGGTAACCCCGCTACGATCCGCCGACTCGGGGCACTATGACGGAGTGGCAGGCGCAAGGTCGCCCCAGGGAGCCACCGGGGTCGGTGGCACCAAGGGGAGCAGTCGAAGCGGCGGATCGGGCCGGGTGAGCGGCTCCGTCCGTGCGGTCGGGCGTGCCCTGCACCTCCCGGTCACGGGGACGGCGCGCGGCATCCGCAAGGCGACGCACGCACACGGCGCGGGCGAGTCGGGGCTCGGCAAACTGATCGAACTGCACGGGGTGAACGGCGCCGGAGACGTCATGATCACCGTCGCCCTCGCCTCCACGGTGTTCTTCTCCGTCCCGACGGACGAGGCCCGCGGTCGCGTGGCCCTGTATCTGGCGATCACGATGGCGCCGTTCACGCTGCTCGCCCCCGTGATCGGTCCGCTGCTGGACCGGCTGCCGCACGGCCGCCGGGCCGCGATGGCGGGCGCCATGCTCGCGCGGGCCCTGCTCGCGCTGCTGCTGTCCAGCGCGGTCGTGACCGGCGGCATCGAGCTGTACCCGGCCGCGCTCGGGGTGCTGGTCGCGTCGAGGGCGTACGGAGTGGTGCGCAGCGCGGTCGTGCCCCGGCTGCTGCCACCGAAGTTCTCCCTGGTGAAGGCGAACTCCCGGGTCACCCTCGGTGGTCTCCTCGCCACCGGCATCGCCGCGCCGATCGGCGCGGGCCTCCAGGCGCTGGGGCCCCGCTATCCGCTCTACGGCGCCTTCCTGATCTTCGTCGCGGGTACGTTCCTGTCGTTCTCGCTGCCGCCCAAGGTCGACTCGGCCAAGGGCGAGCACAAGGCGCTGCTGGCCGCGGACGCGGACCATCTGCACGGGCCGCACGCGAAGAAGGCGCCGCGCCCCGGACTGCGGACCGTCGGCACGGCCGTGACGCACGCGCTGGCCGCCAACGCGTCGCTGCGCTGTCTCTCCGGCTTCCTGATCTTCTTCCTGGCCTTCCTGCTGCGCGAGCACCCGCTGACCGGTGAGAGCGCGGCCGTCTCGCTCGGGATAGTGGGAGTCTCGGCGGGTGCCGGCAACGCGCTCGGGACCGCGGTCGGAGCCTGGCTGAAACAACGCGCCCCGGAGATCATCATCGTCACGGTCGTCGCGTTCGTGCTGGGCGCCGCGATCACGGCGGCGATCTTCTTCGGCGCCTTCCTGGTGGCGTGCCTCGCCGCGGTCGCCGGGTTCGCGCAGGCACTCGCCAAGCTGTCGCTGGACGCGCTGATCCAGCGGGACGTCCCGGAACTCGTCCGCACCTCGGCCTTCGCCCGCTCCGAGACCCTGCTCCAGATGGCCTGGGTGATCGGTGGCGGGATCGGCATCGCCCTGCCGCTCAACGGCACCCTCGGACTGTCGGTCGCGGCGGCGATCGTCGCCACGGGCTGGCTCACGACGGTGCGGGGCCTGCTGAGCGCGGCGCGCCGCGGCGGGCATGCCGGGCCCAGGGTGGCGTGAGCCGCAGGTCCGGGTGGGGGCCGGGGACGGCACGCCGTACCCCAGGTGGGGAGAGCGGTGCGGGTGCCCGATAGCCTTCGGCCATGACCTCCCTGCCCCGCGGCAGAGCCGCCAATGGACATCGCCGTCGCGCCGTTGCCGCTCTCGGCGCCGTTTCCGCCGGACTCCTCGTCCTGTCCGCCTGTGACAAGCCGACGCCGCTGACCACCGTCACGGTCGGCAGGAACTCGGTGAGCTCCGAGACCGACTGCTACAACGACGGCAACGCGGTGAAGACCGCGGACCTGGCGAAGTGCCTGAAGTCGAAGGACATCAAGTCCATCACGGTCGACCCCGACGAGACCGTCCGGTTCGGCGTGGACCCGGACGTCGCGGACCAGGGCTGGACGATCCTGATGAACGGTCAGCCGCTGACCGACTCCAGCAAGAAGACGTACCGCACCATCCCGGGCAGCGTGTTCTTCAACGCGCAGTACGGCGCCAGCGGCGACTCGACGCTCGTCTCCATCAAGGCGGGCGAGAAGGACGTGACCGGCCTGTGGTCCTTCAAGCTCAAGAAGGACAAGGACGCCTGATCGCCGTCACGGGGCCGCACGTTCTGGTGGCCACCGCGGTCCCGGCCGAGCGGGACGCGGTGGCCGGGGCGTTCGCGGCCCGGCCGCGCCAGGTGCGCCTGCCCGGGGCGGTCCTGGAGCGGCTGTCCCCCGAGGCCGGCGGTCCGGCCGACGCGGGTGTCACCCTCGATCTGCTCGCGGCGGGTGTCGGCCCCGCCCTCGCCGCCGCCTCCACCGCCGCCGCGCTGACCGCGGCGGCCCTCACCGGCACCCCCTACGACCTCGTCGTCTGCGCCGGCATCGCCGGCGGTTTCCAGCCCGAGGCACCCGTCGGGTCGCTCGTCGTCGCCGACGAGATCACCGTGGCCGACCTCGGCGCGGACACCGCGGACGGCTTCGTCCCGGTCACCGGCCTCGGCTTCGGCACCGTCAGCCACCGTCCGCCGGAATCACTCGTACGAGAGCTCACGGCGGCGACGGGTGGACGGTCCGGGACGGTGCTCACCGTCTCCACCGTGACCGGCAGCGCCGCCCGCGCCGCGGAACTGCGTGCCCGCCATCCCCGTGCCCTGGCGGAGGCGATGGAGGGCTTCGGGGTCGCCGAGGCCGCCGCGGCCCAGGGTGTGCCCGTCCTGGAGGTCCGCGCGGTGTCCAACCCCGTGGGCCCGCGCGACCGCGCCGCCTGGCGCATCGGCGACGCTCTCGCCGCCCTCGCCGAGGCCTTCGGGAAGCTCGCGCCCGTACTGGAGAGTTGGAACCGACATGACCGCACCGACTGAGTCCCTGCAGATCGCCTACTCGCCCTGCCCGAACGACACCTTCGTCTTCGACGCCTGGGCCCACGGCCGGGTGCCGGACGCGCCCGCGCTCGACGTCACCTTCGCCGACATCGACATCACCAACGGCATGGCCGAGCGTGGCGAGTTCGACGTGCTGAAGGTGTCGTACGCCGTGCTCCCGTACGTCCTGGACAAGTACGCGCTGCTGCCGTGCGGGGGCGCGCTGGGGCGGGGCTGCGGGCCGCTCGTGCTGACCCGCGAGGCCGACGCCGACCTCACCGGCCGCACCGTCGCCGTGCCGAGCGAGAGGTCGACCGCGTACCTGCTGTTCCGGCTGTGGGCGGCGGACACCGTCGCGGGCGGGGTCGGCGAGATCGTCGTCATGCCGTTCCACGAGATCATGCCGGCCGTGCGGGACGGGAAGGTCGACGCGGGACTCGTCATCCACGAGGCACGTTTCACCTACCAGAACTACGGGCTGCACAAGCTCGCCGACATGGGCGAGCACTGGGAGCGGACCACCGGGCTGCCCATCCCGCTCGGCGCGATCATCGCCAAGCGCTCGCTGGGCGACGAACGGCTCCAGGACCTGGCCCGGGCGGCGCGCGCCTCGGTCCGTGCCGCCTGGGACGACCCGGAGGCCTCCCGCCCCTACGTGCTGGAGCACGCCCAGGAGATGGACCCGAAGGTCGCGGACCAGCACATCGGCCTGTACGTCAACGAGTTCACGGCGGACCTCGGCGACGACGGCTACGCGGCGGTCCGCGGCCTCCTCACGCGCGCGGCGGCCGAGGGGCTCGTGCCGCCCCTCGGACCGGACTCGCTGGACTTCCCCTGACGGACCGCGGGCGGCCGCGGGGCGGGGCTCGCAAGGATCACACGTCGAGCTGGTCGGCGACCGCCCGCAGCAGGCCCGCGATCTTCTTGCCGGACGTCTTGTCGGGGTAACGGCCCTTCTCCAGCATCGGCGTGATGTTCTCCAGGAGGGTCGTCAGATCCTGGACGATGGAGGCGAGTTCGTCCGGCTTGCGGCGCTGCGCCGCCGCGACCGAGGGGGTCGGATCCAGCAGGGTCACCGAGAGCGCCTGATCGCCCCGCTGACCGGCGACGACACCGAACTCCACGCGCTGGCCCGGCTTGAGAGCATCGACTCCGGCGGGCAGGACCGAGGAATGAACGAAGACGTCGCCGCCGTCGTCGCGGGAGAGAAAGCCGAAGCCCTTCTCGCTGTTGAACCACTTGACCTTGCCGGTAGGCACGTCTGTCCTCGTCCTCGTACTCGTCGGAAACTGCTCGGGAAACTGCTCGGGCCGTCGCGAGTGCAACTGCCCGTAAACGGCTCTGGATAGCACTACAGCGGGTCGTCGGACCCGCCGGTACCAAGGCTAATGGTCCGGCGGCTGGTGACAAGACGTCGCTGGATTGTTCCTTCGCGCTGGGAACTACCCTGGTCGGGTGCGTGACAAAACCCAAGCGAATTCCGCCGAAGCCGGTGACCGGCTGATCCGTGTCGGTGCCATCGTCTTCTTCGTCGGAGCTTTGGCCACACTGGTCACCGTGGCCCCGCTACTGCTCGGAACGACTCCATTTCCGACCTACATGTTCGGATTGAGCATGCTCATGGGAGTCGGATTCCTGTTGGCCGGAGCCGGAGTGCTCCAGTCGATCGCCGCGGGCCGCCGCCGGGCACGCGCCGCGCGTTCCTGAGGCACACCGGACGACGGGGCGCCGCGCGGCGGCACCCCGGGCGGTGGTGTGCCCCCGTCACTGCCGGCGGTAGCTCTCCAGCCACGCCGGGAACTCCGTCAGGTCGGTGAGCACGACGTCCGCGCCCGCCGCACGCAGCTCCGCCGCGTCGCACGGCCCGGTGGTCACGGCGACGGAGTACGCGTCCGCCGTGCGGGCGCCGCGTACGTCTCCGGTGTGGTCGCCGACGTACACGCTCGCGCCGTACTCGCGCAGCGCCTGTGCCTTCTGCTCGGCCCACAGGTCGCCGACGACGGCGTCCGCCTCGATGCCCAGGTGCTCCAGGTGCATCTTGGCGTTGGGCTCCCACTTCGCGGTGACGACGAGGGCCCGGCCGCCCGCGGCCCGCACCGCCGCGATCGCCTCCAGGGCACCGGGCATCGCCGGTGTCCCGGTGATGGCGTGCGCGGGATACATCTCGCGGTAGAGGTCCGCGACGGCCGCGACCTCCTCGGCGGGGAACCAGTTGACGAGCTCTTCCTCCAGCGGCGGCCCGAGCCGTGTGATCACCAGATCGCAGTCGATGTAGGTGCCCGTGCGCGCGGAGAGCGCCCGGTAGCAGGCCTGGATACCGGGACGGGAGTCGATCAGGGTCATGTCGAGGTCGAAGCCGACGGTCGGCGCGGGGGAAGTCATATGGGCCATTGTGCCCACCGGCTCCGGGCGACCGGAGGTCAGCGTCGGCGCTGGGACCGCCACACCAGGTACAGGGCGGAGGCCACGGCCGCTGCGCGGACCACCCAGGGCCACGTCTCGGTGAGCGCGTCCTTCATGTGCCCCTCGGCGACGGGCTCGCCCCAGCGGCCGTTCGTACGGCCCCACAGCCACACGAGGCCGCCCGCGACCGACAGGCCGGGCATGACGAGGACCGCCCACTTCGACTCGGCGGGCGTCAGCCGGCGCGAGGCGTAGGCGATGAGCCAGCCCAGCGCCAGGGCGAACCAGTTGCCGAGGACGGCCCCGGCGACGAGGAGTCCCGCGGCGAGCAGCAGCAGCGGGTTGCTGTAGCCGCTCAGGCGGGGCAGCAGGCGGCGCCGGCCGGCCTCCTCCTCGGCGGGCTGCGCGGCCTTCTCGGCCTCCCCGGCCGCCACGGCGTCGCGGACCTCGGGCACCGCCTCCGCCGCGGGCTTCGCCGCCCCGTCGGCCTTCTCCCGGGGCGGCGGCTTGAGCAGCTCCGGGATCTCCACGCCCCCGACGAAACCCGGCACGCTCTCGCCGGGCCCGAACACGCTGCTGTCCACCCGCCACCAGTCGGGCTGCGTCGCGCTGTCGCCGAGCTCCGCCGCGCTCGCGAGGTGCGGCGGGGACGGGGCGTCGGCCCCGGTCGACTCCGGCTCCGCGGGGCGGGGTCGCGGCACGACGCGGCGCAGGCGGCCCCGGGGCCGCTCGTCCGGTTCGGCGGCGCGCTGGGTGGGGACGGCGGCGCGGGGCTCCGCGGCGGGGCCCGCACCGTCGCCACGCCCGGCCGCCGCGACGATCTCGTCCGGGGTGCCGAGACGGTCGAGGATGCGGCGGACGGCGGCGGGGCTGTCGACCGCGGCCTTCGACCGGCGCCGGTCGATCTCGTTGCGCAGCTCGGACACCAGGCGCATCCGTGTCGCGGACGGCAGCTGGCGCTGCTGGGCCAGGTCGCCGACCCGGCTCAGGTAGTCGAAGACGAGCTGGTCGCTCTCAATCCCCACGAAGTCCCCTCCGGGGTGGTCGCGTTGGGTGCCCGGTGGTGACGGTACCGGTTTTTCCGCCCCCTCCGCCCCTGCCCGTCCCGTACCCGGGGCTCCGCCCCGGACCCCGCTCCTCGATCGGCAAAGGGGCTGGACTGTGCCCTCCAGGGCCGGAGAGCCCCAGCCCGTCCGGCGATTGAGGACGAGGCCGTCCAGGCCGATACGGGGGCCCGGGGGCGGAGCCCCCGGGAACGAGGGACGGGCGAGGGCGGAGGGGGCGAACCGGCTCTGTGGCCGGAACCAACCGCTACCGTTGGCAGGATGAGCCCCGAGACGACCGCTCCGCGTTCCCTGGCGGAAGCCCTGCGCGCGCGGGACGACGTCTCGCTCTCCGCCCTCCTCCGCTCCCGCCCCGACCTGATCACGCCCGTCCCCACGGACCTGACCCAGCTGGCGACCCGCGCGGGCACCCGTGCCTCGGTGGTGCGGGCCCTGGAGCGCCTGGACCGGTTCGCGCTCCAGACCGCGGAGGCCCTCGCGGTGGCGGCGGACCCGGCGACGTACGACGAGCTGCTCGGCCTGATGGCGGGGGACGACGGCGATCCGACGGTCACCGCGGCGTTCCCGGGCGCGCTCGCCACGCTGCGCGAACAGGCGCTCGTCTGGGGCCCCGACGAGCGGCTCCGCCTCGTGCGCACGGCGCGGGAGCTGCTCGCGCCGTCCCCCCAGCACCCGTCGCCGACGGGCCTGGGCCCGACCGTCGCGGAGGCCACGGCCGGCATGTCGCCGGGGCGCATCCAGGAGATCGTGGCGGAGGCCGGACTCGCGACCACCCACGACTCCGTGTCGGCGGTCGCGTCACTGACCGACCTGTTCACCGACCGGGTCCGGATGTCGGCGCTCCTGGACGAGGCCCCCGCCGAGTCGGTGGACGTGCTGTCACGGCTGGTGTGGGGTCCGCCCTACGGGCAGGTGACGGCCGATCCGGCACGCCATCTGCGCTGGCTGACGGACCACGGACTGCTGCTGCCCACGGCGCCCGGCACGGTCGTGCTGCCCCGGGAGGTCGCCCTGCACCTGCGGGCGGGCCGCGCGCACCGGGTGACCGAGCCGCTGGCGCCGCCGGTCGAGGCCGCGGCGACGCATCGTCCACAGGTTGTGGACGCGGCGGCGGCCGGCCAGGCGTACACCGCGCTCGCGACCGTCGAGGAGCTGCTCAAGGACTGGCACGAGGGCGGACCCGCCGTGCTGCGGGCCGGCGGGCTGAGCGTCCGGGACCTGAAGCGGACGGCGGTGGCGCTGGACGTGGCCGAGCCGATGGCCGCGTTCTGGGTGGAACTCGCTTACGCGGCGGGCCTGTTGGCATCGGACGGCGAGGCCGACGAACGGTATGCGGCGACGCCCGCCTACGACGAGTGGCTGGAAATGCCCGCCGCCGAACGCTGGGCGGGGCTCGTCTCCGCCTGGCTGGCCGCGACCCGGACGGCGGGCCTGGTCGGCGGGCGGGACGCGAAGGACCGCGCGCTGTCGGCCCTCGGCCCCGGCCTGGACCGGTCGGCGGCGCCCGAGGTCCGCCGCCGGGTCCTCGCCCTTCTCGCCGGCCTCCCCGAGGGCGCGTCCCCCGCACCGGACTCGCTCCTCGGCCGGCTGCGCTGGGAGCGCCCGCTGCGCGGCGGCCAGTCCGCCACGGACGATCTGCGGGTCCGCCTGGCCCGGTGGACCCTGTCCGAGGCGGAGCTGCTGGGCGTCACGGGCCGCGGAGCGCTGTCCGCGGCCGGACGGGCGCTGCTCGGGCTGCCGACGCCCTCCTCGAAGGCC
Source organism: Streptomyces siamensis (assembly GCF_039543605.1). Taxonomy (NCBI): domain Bacteria; kingdom Bacillati; phylum Actinomycetota; class Actinomycetes; order Kitasatosporales; family Streptomycetaceae; genus Streptomyces; species Streptomyces siamensis. Next base: position 225,539 of record NZ_BAABKB010000005.1, read on the forward strand.
GGACAGCACGAACCCGCGGGGCCCGGCGACAAGCTTCCCGCGCACCGGCACCACCACCCCGCGCCCGCCGCGCCGCACTCCCCCGCCGACCAGGCCGCGGCGGCCTCCCGAGCCACACGGCTCCTCGCCCCGCTCCTGCCGGAGCCACTGGACCACGTCCTTCTCCAGGCGGACCTGACGGCGGTCGCTCCGGGCCCGCTGCAACGACCGCTGGCGGACACACTGGGCGTCCTCGCGGACGTGGAGTCCAAGGGCGGGGCGACGGTCTACCGGTTCACGCCCGGCTCGGTGCGCCGCGCGCTCGACGCGGGCCGCTCGGCGTCCGACCTGCACACCTTCCTCGCCGCCCACTCCCGGACACCGGTGCCGCAGCCGCTCGCCTATCTGATCGACGACGTGGCACGCCGGCACGGCCATCTGCGGATCGGCGCGGCCTCGGCGTACGTCCGCTGCGACGACGACGCGCTGCTGAGCGAGATCCTCGCCGACAAGCGCTCGCAGGGGCTGCGGCTGCGCCGTCTCGCCCCCACCGTCCTGGCCGCCCAGGCGGATCCCGCGGCGCTCCTCGAAGGCCTGCGGACCATGGGTTTCGCGCCCGCCGCCGAGTCCGCGGAGGGCGATGTCGTGATCACCCGGGCGCACGCCCACCGCACCCCGCCGCGCACCGCGCCCGAGCCCGTCCCGGACGGCCCCCCGGTCCCGGACGCCACCCTGATCGGCGCCGCGATCCGCGCGATCCGCGCCGGCGACATGGCGTCCACGACCCCGCGCAAGCAGACCGACCCGGCCGCCGACCACCCCGGCGGCGACCTGCCGCGCACCGGCTCAGCCGAGACCCTCGCGACCATGCAGGCGGCGGTCCTGACCGGCGAGTCCCTGTGGATCGGCTACGTCAACGCCGAGGGCGCGGCCAGCCAGCGCGTCATCGCCCCGATCCGCGTCGAGGGCGGCTTCGTGACGGCGTACGACCACACGGCCGACGAGGTGCGCACCTACCCGCTGCACCGGGTGACGGGCGTGGCGGAGCTGGCGGACGAGGAGGCCTGAGCGACGGCCCGGCATGATCGGCCGGAGGTGCGGCACACTGGACGTTTGGCCGGTCGTCCGCGCGGGACGCCGGCACGCAGAAAGGGACGGGCGTGAACGGACCCCTCATCGTCCAGAGCGACAAGACACTGCTGCTCGAAGTCGATCACGAACTGGCGGACGCCTGCCGCCGGGCCATCGCGCCGTTCGCCGAGCTGGAGCGCGCGCCCGAGCACATCCACACCTACCGGGTGACGCCGCTCGGGCTGTGGAACGCACGCGCCGCCGGGCACGACGCCGAGCAGGTCGTCGACGCGCTCGTGGAGTTCAGCCGCTACCCCGTGCCGCACGCCCTGCTGGTGGACATCGCGGAGACGATGGACCGCTACGGGCGGCTCACCCTGAGCAAGCACCCCGCCCACGGTCTCGTCCTGACCACCACCGACCGGCCGGTGCTGGAAGAGATCCTGCGGTCCAAGCGGATCATCCCGCTCGTCGGCGCCCGGATCGACCCGGACACCGTCGCCGTGCACCCGTCGGAGCGCGGGCAGATCAAGCAGACGCTGCTGAAGCTGGGCTGGCCGGCCGAGGACCTCGCCGGGTACGTCGACGGCGAGGCGCACCCCATCGAGCTCGCCGAGGACGGCTGGGCGCTGCGGCCCTACCAGAAGCAGGCCGTGGAGAACTTCTGGCACGGCGGCAGCGGCGTGGTCGTCCTGCCCTGCGGTGCCGGAAAGACGCTGGTCGGCGCCGGGTCCATGGCCCAGGCCAAGGCCACCACGCTCATCCTCGTGACCAACACGGTCTCCGCCCGCCAGTGGAAGCACGAACTGGTCAAGCGGACCTCGCTGACGGAGGACGAGATCGGCGAGTACAGCGGTACGCGCAAGGAGATCCGGCCGGTCACCATCGCGACGTACCAGGTGCTGACGACGAAGCGGAAGGGTGTCTACCCGCACCTCGAACTCTTCGACTCCCGCGACTGGGGCCTCATCGTCTACGACGAGGTGCACCTGCTGCCGGCGCCCGTCTTCAAGTTCACCGCCGACCTCCAGGCCCGGCGGCGCCTCGGCCTGACCGCGACGCTCGTCCGCGAGGACGGCCGCGAGTCGGACGTCTTCTCGCTGATCGGGCCCAAGCGGTTCGACGCGCCGTGGAAGGAGATCGAGGCGCAGGGGTACATCGCCCCGGCGGACTGTGTGGAGGTGCGGGTCAACCTCACCGAGTCGGAGCGGCTCGCGTACGCCACCGCCGAGACCGAGGAGAAGTACCGCTTCTGCGCGACGACGGCGACCAAGCGGAAGGTGACCGAGGCGCTGGTGCGCCGCTTCGCCGGGCAGCAGATCCTCGTCATCGGCCAGTACATCGACCAGCTCGACGAACTGGGCGAGCACCTGAACGCGCCGGTGATCAAGGGCGAGACGAGCAACGCGCAGCGGGAGAAGCTGTTCGACGCCTTCCGTGAGGGCGAGATCAGCGTGCTCGTCGTGTCGAAGGTCGCGAACTTCTCCATCGACCTGCCCGAGGCGACCGTCGCCATCCAGGTGTCGGGGACGTTCGGGTCGCGCCAGGAGGAGGCCCAGCGGCTGGGCCGCGTCCTGCGTCCGAAGGCCGACGGCCACCAGGCGCACTTCTACTCGGTCGTCGCCCGCGACACCATCGACCAGGACTTCGCCGCGCACCGGCAGCGGTTCCTGGCGGAGCAGGGGTACGCCTACCGGATCGTCGACGCGGACGAACTGCTCGCGGAGGGCTGAGCCGCCGCGGGGCGCGCCAGCAGGGCCAGCAGGACCAGAGCGAGCAGCGGGTAGGGCGAGGCGAGCGGCTGCTGCCACCAGGGGAGCCGGAGGTCCAGGTCCCCCCGGTGCGGCACCAGCCAGAGCGTGCGGGCCATGAAGACGGCGGCGACCGCGCCCGCCGCACGCGGGCCGTGCCCGGCGTACAGCACGGCGATCAGCGGGACGCACCACACCCAGTGGTGCGACCAGCTGATCGGGCAGATCAGCAGGGCGGTGAGCGCGGTGACGAGGACGCCGCGACGCTCGTCGCCGGTCCGGCGGGCCAGCCACAGTCCCGCCAGGGCGGCCGCCAGCGCGGGCACCGCCCACAGCGGGCCGGGCGCCGGGTCCCCGAGGGCGCGGGCGATCATCCCCTGGAGCGACTGGTTGTCGACGATCCACGCCCTGCCCACGCGGCCGGTCTCGAACAGGCGCCGGGTCCAGAAGCCGACGCTCGCGTCGGGCAGCACCAGCGCGCCCAGCAGGACCGTGCCGGCGAAGGCCGTCGCGGCGGTGGCCGCCTCCCGGTGGCGGCGGGTGAGGAGCAGGTGGACGACGAAGACGGCGGGGGTCAGTTTCACCCCGGCCGCGACGCCGAGCGCGATGCCCTTGCCCCGGGCGCCGGGGGGCCGTGTCAGGTCCCACAGGATCAGGCAGACGACGGCGAGGTTGACCTGCCCGAAGAGGACCGTCTGGAAGACGGGTTCCAGCCACAGGGCGAGCGCGGTGGCCGCGCCGAGCAGGGGCAGCCGCACCGGAAGCCCCGCGAGCCGGCAGGAGAGCCGCACCAGCACGGCCAGCAGCGCGAGGTTCCCGGCGACGAAGACCGCCTTGAGGACGCCGACGGGGAGCAGGGCGGCCGGGACGAACAGGAGCGCCGCGAAGGGCGGGTAGGTGGCGGGCAGCCGCCACTCGGTGACGGTGAACCCGTACAGGTCCCGGCCGCCCAGCACGGCCGCGCCCTCGGCCCGGTAGACCAGCACGTCGGCCATGGGGGCGTGCGTGCCGACGCACAGCAGACAGAAGGCGAGGACCGAGCAGCCGGCGAGAAGGCCGGCGAGGGGACCGGCGGTCAGGTGCGGGACGAGCCGGGCGCGCGGCTCGGTCCGCCGGGACCCGGCACCCACGGGCGTGCGAGCGGGCTCGGTGCCCCGCTCGGGCACCTCGGACGAGCGGGCGGGCACGGCGCCGGGGTGCGGGCGCGAGGGGACGGGACGCACGGCAGCGGGGCTCGGGTGCGTGGGGACGGGCTCGGGTTCCGCGGCGGCGGCTCCGGGCGGTCGTCGGGCGGTCACTTTCCGTAGCGGCACGAAGTGACCCTAGTGGGCAGAGGCCCCCGTCCCCGCCCGCGGCTCACCGCAACGGGCCACCCGCCTGCGGCCCGGCTCGCGTGGTGCACCGCGTCGCGGGTGCGAGCCCGCGGGCACGACCCCGCGCGCAGATCGCCGCACCGCGGGCAGGCCCCGCCCGCGGGTCATCTGCCGGGGGCACGGGTCCGCGCGGCGGGTCACCGCCGTCGTACACCCGCTTCCTCGCCGTACTCGCCGAGGAGCACCACTCCGAAGGCCGCCTCCGCGAACACCTTCACGGCGCGCAGGGCATCGCCGAGGCGGTGGCGGTGGTGGGCGCCGGAGGAGAGGGCGGTCGCGCCGCGGTGCGGACCGTGAGGACCGGAGGCTGGGTTGAAGGTCGCTGCGCTCATGTATCCATGGTGGGATCCCGGGCCCCGGATGGCCTCGGCCCATGGACCGAACCTGGACACCCCCCAGGTACACCCCCGGGGTACCCCTCGTACGCCTCGCGACGGACCCCGACCCCTAGGGACCCGGGGCCGGCACCCCTGAGGCCGCGGCGACCGGCCCCGTCACCGTGCCCGCGGGTCCCCGGAAAAGCATTGGCCCAGGCCGCGCCCCCTCGCCTACAATCTCCGCTCTTGCCCGCCTCCCGTCGTGGAGTGCCGCCGCCCGGCCGGAAACCGGACGGCACCCAGGAGTCACCCACGAGGTACCACTCACGCAGCAGGTTTCCGGAGGCATCGCCTTGTCCACCCCGTCCGACCAACCGCTCGGCTCCGACGACCCCCTCTCCCGCGAGCGAAGCCACCTGACCCGGTCCCGCGCCGCGCTGCGCGCGATGCGCGAGGACGTGGAGAACCTCGACATCAGCGACGTCACCGCGAACTGGGTGAACGCCGAGGTCCTGCACCGGCAGATCGACGAACGCATCAAGGCCCTCGCCGATCTCAGTCACACACCGCTGTTCTTCGGGCGGCTCGACTACCTGCACGCCCCGGGCGCCGACCGGGCGGAGGGCGCCGAGGGCGAGCGCTTCTACATCGGGCGACGGCACGTGCACGACGCCGACGGCGACCCGATGGTGATCGACTGGCGCGCGCCGGTGTCGCAGCCGTTCTACCGCGCCTCGAAGAACGACCCGATGGACGTCGGCCTGCGCCGTCGGTTCGGCTACACCGCCGGCGACCTCACCGCGTACGAGGACGAGCACCTCTCCGACCCGGCCGAGGCCGCGACCACCAGCAAGCTGCTCCAGCAGGAGATCGAGCGCCCGCGCGTCGGCCCGATGCGCGACATCGTGGCGACGATCCAGCCCGAGCAGGACGAGATCGTCCGCAGCGGGCTGTCGGGGTCGGTCTGCGTACAGGGAGGTCCCGGCACCGGGAAGACCGCGGTGGGCCTGCACCGGGTCGCCTACCTGCTGTACGCCCACCGGGAGCGGCTGGCCCGCACCGGCACCCTCGTCATCGGGCCGAACAAGTCCTTCCTGCACTACATCGAGCAGGTCCTCCCCGCCCTCGGCGAGCTGGAGGCGCGGCAGGCGACGGTCGACGACCTCGTCGCGCATGTCGAGGTGCGCGGGAGCGACGGCGCGGCGGCCGCCGTGATCAAGGGCGACGCCCGGATGGCCGAGGTGCTGCGCCGGGCCGTCCGCTCCCACGTGACCCTGCCGACGGAGCCGGTCGTGGTGGTGCGCGGCTCCCGGCGCTGGCGCCTTCCCGCGTACGAACTGGAGGAGATCGTCCGGGAGTTGCTGGACCGGGACATCCGGTACGGCGCCGCGCGGGAGGCCCTTCCGCAGCGGATCGCACACGCCGTGCTCGTCCAGATGGAGCGCTCGGGCGAGGCGCCGGACGACCGGGTGCAGGACGCGGTCGCCCGCAACACCGCCGTGAAGGCCGCGGTCAAGGCGGTGTGGCCGCCGGTCGACCCGGCCAAGCTGGTGCTGCGGCTGCTGTCGGACGCCGACTTCCTCGCCGCGCACGCGGAGGGGCTCCTCGACGAGGCGGAGCAGAAGGAGATCCTCTGGGAGAAGCCGGCGCGGAGCGTGAAGTCGGCCAAGTGGTCCCCGGCGGACGCGGTGCTGGTCGACGAGGCCACCGACCTCGTCGAGCGGACGCACTCCCTGGGGCATGTGGTGCTCGACGAGGCGCAGGACCTCTCCCCGATGCAGTACCGGGCCGTGGGGCGCCGCTGCACGACCGGTTCGGCGACGGTGCTCGGGGACCTCGCGCAGGGCACGACGCCCTGGGCGACGCGGAGTTGGGCCGAGGCGCTGCGCCACCTCGGCAAGCAGGAGGCCGCGATCGAGGAGCTGACGGCGGGCTTCCGTGTGCCGACGGAGGTCATCACCTACGCGTCCCGGCTGCTGCCGCACATCGCGCCCGGGCTGGCACCGGTGGCGTCGGTGCGTGAGAACCCGGGCTTCTTCGAGGTGCGGGCGAGTTCGGGTGACTCCGACGTCGTCCGGGCCGTCCGGGAGCTGCTCGGCCACGAGGGCTCGATCGGGCTGATCGCCGCCGACGCCCGGATTCCCTTCCTGGCCGAGGAGTTGGCGGCGGCGGGGCTCGGGTATCTCGGCCCGGGCGAGGAGACGACGGCCGAGACCCGGCTGACCCTGGTGCCGGCCTCGCTGGCCAAGGGCCTGGAGTACGACTACGTGGTGCTGGACGAGCCGCGGGCCGTCGTCGACGGGGAGCCGGACGAGCGGACGGGGCTGCGCCGGCTGTACGTGGCGCTGACCCGTGCGGTCTCGGGCCTGATCGTCACGCACGCGGCACCGCTGCCGCAGCAGCTGGGTTAGGGGGTTTCGTTCGGATCAGCCCGGATCCGACCTGATCCGAACGCCCCCTGGACACCGGTGGCCCCCGGCGAGACGCGCCGGGGGCCACCGAAATGCGTGCGGGTGCCGCTACTTGAACTTGCGGCTGGTCGCCAGGTAGACCTGCTTGGCGTTCTTGCCGAGGCGCGGCCCGGTGATGAACGACTTGCGGTCGCTGAGCGAGTTGTTGGAGACCAGATAGGTCCGGCCGTTGTGCGACATGAACCAGGGGCCGCCCGAGGCGCCGCCGTTCATCGTGCAGCCGATCATGAACTGGGCGGGGACGTTGCGCGCCAGCACGAAGCGCTTGGTCGCGCCCCGGCAGTCGTACATCTTCGATCCGTCGTACGGGGCCTCGGCGGGGTAGCCGCGGACCTTCATGTTCTTGACCTTGTTGGCCGCCGGGGCGTTGAACCAGACCGGCAGTGCCGAACCGAGGCGCTCCTGGAGGGACTTGCCGCCGTTCTCGGGCTTCACGTGCAGCACGGCGTAGTCGTAGCCGGCGGCCGCGTTGCCCTGGTGTCCGCCACCGGCGATCCACTGGGAGGACGTGGTCGCCCAGTTCGCCCACCAGATGCCGTACGGGGAGACGGACTTGGCGCGCGGGTCGGTGATCTGCCGGTTGCTCAGCCTCGCGCCGTTGTTGAAGGAGGGGACGAAGGCGATGTTGCGGTACCAGCCGCCGCCCTTGCCCGCGTGCACGCAGTGGCCGGCGGTCCACACCATGTTCGACTTGCCCGGGTGCGCCGGGTCGGTGACGACCGCGGCGGAGCACACCATGCTGCCCTGGGGCGAGGTGAAGAACAGCTTGCCGACCGGCGGGGCGTAGTGGTGGTAGGTCGCCTTCACCTTGGTGGCGGCCTTCCGCTTCACCTTGCCGTCGGGCAGGTACGAGGTGGCGCTGCTGCCGGAACCGGAACTGGTGCTGCCCGCCTGGGCGACCGGGATGCTGGCCTTCGCCTGCGCCATCCGCTCCGGCGTCCAGAAGTCCTTGATGTACGGGTTGGCGAAGTCCTCGGCCTTGGAGGCCCAGTCGCCGAAGTCCTTCCAGCCGCCGTTCTTCCACTTGTCCAGGGCGTCGCCGCTCAGGTCGGTGGGGATACCGGCGGGCAGCTTGTAGCCGCCGAGCGAGGTGGACCCGTCGTCGTCACCGGTGTCGACGTTCTTGTCCGCCTGGGCGGACGACGTGGGCTGCGAACCGGCCGCGTCGTCGTCCTTCTTGCTGTCACAGGCCGTGGTGGTGACCATGATGGCCGCGATCACGGCTGCGGCGGCCGCGAGCGAGCGGCTGCGTATGGATGGCATGGAGCCTTTCCCCCTGTTGCTGCGTGCGTCGTGTCGCGCGCACCCGTCCGGGCCGCGCGCCCCACGTACGTATTGTCATGACCCGGATCAGATCCGGGCGTCTTTACTATGCACGCACGGGCCCGCGCGGAGATCGCCGGGGAGCACTCAGCACACAACAACTACGCGGCGGATATGGATCCGTGACCTCGCACCGCCCGCCGGGAGCCGACGAGGGCTAGGCGTCCAGAACCGTCCGCCACTGCCGGACCGCGTCCACCGAGACGGGTCCGCTCCAGCCGCCCGGGCGCGCGGCACCGCCGATGTGGAAGGCGTCGATGCCGGCGGCGCGCAGCTGCGGCACATGGTCGAGGCGCAGCCCGCCACCGACCATGATCCGCGGCTCGTAGCCCGGTTCGCCGCTCCGCGCGGCCTCGACGACGAGCGTGGACAGTCCGTCGTCCACGCCCGCCGCGGAACCGGCGGTCAGATAGGCGTCCAGACCCGGCAGGTCCGCGAGCTGCTTGCGCAGGGCGTCACGGTCGGCGGCGCGGTCGATGGCGCGGTGGAAGGTCCAGCGGCAGCCGTCGAGTTCGGCGACGATCCGCTCCACGGCGGCCAGGTCGGCACTGCCGTGCTCGTCGAGGAAGCCGAGCACGAACTCGTCGGCACCCGCCGAGCGCATCTCACCGGCGACGCGTACGAGCGTGTCGACGTCGCCCGCCGCGAAGCCGTCCGCCAGGCGGAGCATCACGCGCAGCGAGATGTCGACGGAGGCGCGAATGCCGGCGAAGGTCTTCACCGGCGGGGTGAGTCCGTCGGCGGCCATGTCGGTGACCAGCTCCAGCCGGTCCGCGCCTCCCGCCTGGGCGGCGACCGCGTCCTCCACGCCGAGGGCGATCACCTCCAGGACTGCGCTCTTGCGCTCGCTCATCGGACCTCTTCCCTCAGGCGGCTACAGGTCTAGTCCAATCCCAGAGTACGCGTCCACGATGTTCTTCGTCCCCTCCGCCCCTGCCGAATCCCGGCCCGGCCCTTGACCGGACGCGCAGCGGGATCGGCGAGGGGCGGAGCCCGTGGGCCCGGTCCGGGACCGGAACCCCGGCGGGCCCGGCCGCGGAGACCGCGACGGCCGCCGGCGTCAGCCGAAGAGGTTCAGCTCCTCCTCCTTCGCGCCCGCCAGCTCGTACCGCGCCCCGTCGACCGGCCGACCGGAGCACAGCCGTACGAGCGTGGCGGAGTCGCCGAGATAGCGGGCCGGCGGCCGGTCCCCCGGCACGCTTCCCAGCCGCAGCGGCTCGTCGACGTCGTCGAGGTCGGCGTGCAGCGGCACGCGCTCCTTCTCCCGGCTGATCCGCACGAGCAGCGTCAGCGCGTACGGCAGCCCGGCGCCCCCGTAGGCCCCGGGTGCGCCGAGCGTCTCGCGCACGTCCCCGGCGTGCACCCACTCGCCGAGCGCGATGCCGTCGAGGACGCCCCCGGCCCCGGCGATCACCGGTCCGGCCTCGGTCATGCCCCGTTCCAGTTCGTCGACGACCTCGCCCGTGGACCAGCCGGCGCGGTCGGCGATGTCGCGGTCGTTGGACTCGGGACTGAACACCCCCGGCTCGAAGCGGCTCTCGACCACCCGCATCAGCACGGCCGAGCAGTGCGCGAGCAGCTCCCGCACGCTCCAGCCAGGACACGCGGCGGTCGGCAGCGCGAAGTCCGCGCCCGGGCGGGCGCGCAGCAGCGGCAGCAGCGCGTCGCGCTCGGCGAGCAGGAGCCGCCCGGGGAGTTCGGGGTCCCTCACGTCGTACGCATCTTCAGAAACCATGGCTCCACGCTAGGCACGGCACCCGCGCGACGGCGAGGACAATGACGACACGAACGGGCCGCGCCGGGACCGGCGAGGACCGGCACGACGGACAGGACCGAGGAGTGGGGCGGGTTGGACGCGATGGACGAGACGGCGGCCGGCGGGCGGCGGCACCCGGCCCACGAGGATCTGGAGAAGCGCTGGGAGGCGACGGTCCGGGCCGCCCGCGACACCGGGGAGCACGACGCCCTCGCCGCCCCCTCGCCGCACCCCTACGCGGCGAACCTGCTGGCCCGCTGGGCGGAACCCCAGCGCCGCTACCACACCACCGATCACCTCGTCGCGGTCCTCGACCACATCGACGTCCTGGAGGAGTACGCCGAGGACCCGGCCGCCGTGCGGCTGGCGGCCTGGTTCCACGACGCCGTCTACCTCCCCGACCGCTCGGAGAACGAGGAGCGGTCCGCCCGGCTCGCCGAGCGCGCCCTGCGCGAACTGGGCGTCGGCCCGGCCCGCACCGACGAGGTCGTCCGGCTCGTCCGGCTCACCGTCACCCACGCCCCCGCGCCCGACGACACCGACGGCGCCGTGCTGTGCGACGCCGACCTGGCCGTCCTGGCCGCTCCGCCGGAGGCGTACGCCGCGTACGCGGCGGCCGTGCGCGAGGAGTACGGCTTCGTCCCGGACGACGCGTTCCGCGCGGGCCGCTCCGACGTCCTGCGGCAGCTCCTGGCGCTCCCGAAGCTCTTCAGGACGCCCTACGGGGAACGTGAGTGGGAGGAGCGGGCGCGCCGGAACATCGGCGCCGAGCTGGAACGCCTGGGCGCGTGACCGCCCGTCCCACCGGGTCCGTCCCGCCCGGTCCGGCGGACCCGGCGGGACGGGGAGCGGAAAACCGGTTCGACGGTGAGCCCCGGACCACGTACGAAGGGGGCATGCCCCCGATACCCCGCCCGTCGGACCCCGAGCGGGCCGCCGCCTCCGCTCCCGTCCCCGCGTCCGGCCCGGCTCCCGCCGCCCGCCGGCCCCGCATGCCGCTGGCCGTGTACGTCCTCGGTCTCTCCGTCTTCGCCCTCGGTACCAGCGAGTTCATGCTCTCCGGTCTGCTGCCGCCGATCGCGGACGATCTGCACGTCACGATCCCGCGGGCGGGCCTGCTGATCTCCGCGTTCGCGATCGGCATGGTCGTGGGGGCGCCGCTGCTCGCGGTGGCGACGCTGCGGCTGCCCCGCCGCACCACCCTCGTCGGTCTCCTCGCGCTCTTCGGCCTGGGCCAGGTCGCGGGCGCGCTCGCGCCGACGTACGCGACGCTGTTCGTGTCGCGTGTCGTCAGCGCGCTCGCCTGCGCCGGGTTCTGGGCGGTCGGGGCGGCGGTGGCCGTCGCGATGGTCCCGCCGGACAGCCGGGCCCGTGCGCTCTCCGTGATGATCGGCGGGCTGTCGATAGCCAACGTGCTGGGCGTGCCGGCCGGCGCCTTCCTCGGGGGCGGCCTGGGCTGGCGGGCCGCCTTCTGGGCCGTGGCCGCCGCGTCGGCGATCGCCCTCGTGGGAGTCGTCACCCTCGTCCCGCGCATCCCGCTCCCCGAGCAGAGGCCGCGCCTGAGGCGGGAATTGCGGATCTTCCGCGACCGCCAGGTCTGGTTGTCCATCTGCATGATCGCGCTCGCCGCGGCGGCGGTCTTCTGCGCGTTCAGCTATCTCGCCCCGCTCCTCACCGATGTCGCCGGGCTGGACGACGGCTGGGTGCCGACCGTGCTGGCCCTCTTCGGGGTCGGCGCGTTCATCGGTACGGCGATCGGGGGCCGTCTCGCCGACGCGCACCTCTTCGGCGTCCTGCTCGCCGGCCTCGCGGCCGACACGGTGGTCCTCGTCGCGCTCGCCCTCCTCGGGCGGTGGGCGGTCGCCGCCGTCGTGCTCTCCTTCCTCCTCGGCATCGCCTGCTTCTGCACGGCGCCCGCGCTCAACGCCCGCATGTTCAACGTGGCCACGGCGGCCCCCACCCTGGCCGGTGCCACGACCACGGCCGCCTTCAACCTGGGCAACACCGGCGGTCCCTGGATCGGCGGCACGGTCATCGACGCGGGGTTCGGGTACGCGTCGACGGCGTGGGCGGGAGCGGCCCTGGCCGCGGCCGCCATCGGCGTGACCGCGCTCTCGCTGCGCCTGCACCGCCGCGCGGGGAACGGGAATTCACGGGTCGTGACCGCGGCCGGCACGGCGAACAATTCGGTACGTACGAAGGCGTGAGGGGACCTATCCTCGCCCGCATGGCAGACATGGGCGGGGATCAGGTGGCGGAGGCCGTCGAGGGAAGCGTGGCCGTGCTGCGCGCCGCGGCCGGGCTGGACTGGGAAGGGGCCCAGGCGGGCCGTCTCGCATGGAACTGCCGGCGGACGGCGGAGCACATCGCAGGTGATCTGATCGCGTACGCGGGGCAGTTGGCCGGGCGGGCCACCGAGGCGTACGTGCCCTTCGAGATCGTGATGGAGGACGGCACCGACCACGCGGGTGTCGTCGACGTGATCGGGACGACGGGCGCGCTGCTGGCCGCCGCCGTGCGCACCACGCCGCGCGAGGTGCGCGCGTTCCACCCGTACCCGTTCCGCAGCGCGAACCGCGAGGGCTTCGCCGCGATGGGCGTCGCCGAGGTCCTCCTGCACACCCATGACATCGCCGAGGGCCTCGGACTCGCCTACGAGCCCCCGGCCGCGCTGTGCGAGGCCGTGCTGACCCGGATCTTCCCGCACGTCCGGCCCGGCCCCGACCACTGGCGCACCCTGCTGTGGGCTACCGGCCGGGGCGACCTGCCGGGCCGCGCCCCGGTCACCGAGTGGCGCTGGAGCAACAATCTGGTGATCGGCACCGAGCGGCTCACCCTCCAGGGGGTCACCCCGGCCGCCGCGGCCGATCTGAGCACGGGCGGCACGGGCGGCTTCACGTGGATCGAGGGCGGTCCGTTCGAAGGCACCCGGGAGGCCGCCGGGATGGTCGTGAAGGCGTACGAGGGCGGGGTGCACCGGCCGGAGTGGGGCCTGTTCGTCCTGGTGCGGCGGGAGGACGGTCGTGCGGTCGGCGGCATGGGCTTCCACGGCGCACCCGACGAGGAGGGCCGTGCGGAGGTCGGCTACGACCTCGCGGAGCACGCCCGCGGCCACGGCTACGCGACCGAGGCGCTGCGTGCCCTGGCCGCCGAGGCCCTGGCCCGCGACGACGTCACGACCCTCTTCGCCGCCATCGACCGGGCCAACGCCCCCTCCCAGGGCGTGATCTCCCGTGCCGGGTTCACGCGGGTGAGCGAGGACGTCGAGCAGTACGCGTACGAACTGCGCGGCCTGGACCGCTCCTTGCGGCTCTACGCCCGCGAGAGCTGACCCGGCTCCGCGGCCCCGCCCGGGGCCGGTGCCGCCCGCACCCGCCCGCCGGGTCTGCGTCCATCGGCGCAGTCCCGTCCAGCGGAATGGCGTACCTCAGGCGGATCCGTGGCGTTCCGCACCCCCAGCGCCCGCGCCCGCTCCCGATAATGCCTTCACCGCGGCGTGCGCGCCGCGCCGTTGTCGTGGATCGGGGGAACACGATGAGCCGGCACGACCCGCAGCCGCAACCGCCCGGACCGCCCGCGCCCCCGGACCCCGGCCATCTGCTGGCCCGCACGGGGGTGCGGTGGACCATCATCGGCGTGCTGGTCAGCACCCTGCTGACGGTCGTCGGCCTGGTGGTGCAGGCGCGGCAGGGGCATGACGACACCGCCCGCGGGGGTTCGAGTACGGGCGCCTCCGGCACGAACGGCGGCCCCGGCCCGTCCGAGGTGACGCAGCCGGCGACGGCGCCGGCAACGTCACCGGTGGTCTCACCTCCCGACGACGGCAGCGGTCTGACGGCCGCCGAGCGCGCGCTGCGCGACTCGCTCAACAGCGACCAGTGGCGGCGCGAGAGCTGCGAGCGCGAGACGGCCCCCGGCGCGACGGCCGCACTGAAGTGCACGGTGACGACGTCCGACGCCGGCGCCGGGACCGTCACCACGAAGGCGGACATCGCGCTGTACCCGTCGAGGAGCAAGCTCCAGGAGGTGTACCGGAGTTATGCCGCGAACCTCCCGGAGGGCAACTGCGACCAGACCATGAACGTCCGCGGCACGTGGCACGAGAACGGTTCCTCCGCCCCCGCCGGGGACGTGGCCTGCTACACCGCCGACACCACCCGGTACGTCATCTTCTGCACGTACTACGACCGCCCGGCCCTGTTCCAGGTCACCGGTGCGGACCCCGCCGCGCTGACCAGCTGGTGGCACACGCTCGACCCGGTGTTCACGGACTGAGGCTCCGGCGGGCCCGGCCCGCCCCGGACTCCCCGGTCACTTGCGCCGCTTGCGCCGGCGCAGCCCCGCCGCGTGCAGCAGCCGCACCACCTCGCGGCTGCTGACCTGCACCGCGCCGGCCGCGACGGCGTCCGCGTAGCGGTGTTCGGGGATGTCGTAGTGGTCGCGTTCGAAGGCCCGCCGGGGTGCGCCCAACCCGTCCGCGAACGCGTGCAGTTCGTCGTAGGAGACGTCGCTGATCAGGTGGGACCACCATCGACCGTGCCCGGGCCAGGTGGGCGGGTCGATGTAGACCGTCACGAGGAGGGGCCTTCGCCCGTCGCCGCGCCCAGCGAGCCCACCGAGGCCACCTTCACGCCCACCTTGTGGCACACCCAGTGCGGGTCGGGCCCCAACTCGGGCTCCACGTCGAGGGCGTGCGGATCGCCGGAGCCGCACACCGGGCACAGCGGCCAGCGCCCGTACTTCTCCAGCAGCGCGTCCTGCACGTCCTGGGCGACCAGCCCCGCGACATAGCCCGCGCCCTCCGGCCACTGCTCGACCCACCAGCGGCGCTGCACCACCGACTCCTCCACGAGGCTGACGACGTCCGCCTCGGCGACCTCACCTGCGACCAGGTCGGCGAGTACGAGGGCGCGCGCGGCATGCAGGGCCTGCTCCAGGGGGCTGATGGGGTCCATGTCCCCATTGTGCGCACCCTTGACCGTATGCCCCAAAGGAAAATATCTTTCATCATGTGACCAATGACGTGAAGGAAATTTTCGCGGGGGAGGCACCGCCCGCCCCCGCCGCCCTCGCGGCCAAGGTGCGGACGCTCGCCCCCTCGATGACCCGCTCCATGCAGCGCGTCGCCGAGGCCGTCGCCGGCGACCCCGCCGGCTGCGCGGCCCTCACGGTCACGGGCCTCGCCGAGCTCACCGGCACCAGCGAGGCCACCGTCGTGCGCACCGCCCGTCTCCTGGGCTATCCCGGGTACCGGGACCTGCGGCTGGCACTCGCCGGCCTCGCCGCCCAGCAGCAGTCGGGCCGCGCGCCCGCCGTCACCGCCGACATCGCGGTCGACGACCCGATCGCCGACGTCGTCGCGAAACTGGCGTACGACGAGCAGCAGACCCTCGCCGACACCGCCGCCGGACTCGACACCGTCCAGCTCGGCGCCGCCGTCACCGCGCTCGCCGCGGCCCGCCGCGTCGACATCTACGGCGTCGGTGCCTCCGGCCTGGTCGCCCAGGACCTCGCCCAGAAGCTGCTGCGCATCGGGCTCATAGCCCACTCGCACAGCGATCCGCACCTCGCCGTCACCAACGCGGTGCAACTGCGGGCCAAGGACGTGGCGATCGCCATCACGCACTCCGGCTCCACCGGCGACGTCATAGAACCGCTCCGGGTCGCCTTCGAGCACGGGGCGACGACGGTCGCCGTCACCGGCCGACCGGGCGGACCCGTCACGCAGTACGCGGACCACATCCTCACCACCTCCACCGCCCGCGAGAGCGAACTGCGTCCGGCTGCGATGTCGTCGCGCACCAGCCAGCTCCTCGTGGTGGACTGCCTGTTCGTGGGCGTCGCACAACGGACGTACGAGAAGGCGGCACCGGCACTGTCCGCCTCGTACGAGGCGCTGGCGCACCGCCACACCCCTCGCGGCGGCGGATCCCGCTAGCCGGGGAGGGCCGGCCGCACCGGCGCCCGGCCGCCTCACCGCGCCTCTTGACCGACGGGGCCCTTCTTCACACAGCACCAGAAGTCGTCGTACCGCACTGGAAAGAGCCGCCCTCCATGACCTCAACCGCCGACGCCTCCTCCAACTACCGTGACCTGCGGGACCAGTTGGACTCGATGACCACCGAGGCGTTCCGCCCCGAACTCGCCGAGATCGACCAGCTGGCCACGCTGGAGATCGCCCGGATCATGAACGATGAGGACGCGACGGTGCCGACGGCCGTCGCGGCTCAGCTGCCGCTCATCGCCGCCGCCATCGACGACATCGCCGACCGCATGTCCCGCGGCGGCCGTCTCGTCTACGCGGGCGCGGGCACCGCGGGCCGCCTCGGCGTCCTGGACGCCTCCGAGTGCCCGCCCACCTTCAACACCGATCCGTCCGAGGTGGTCGGCCTGATCGCGGGCGGCCCGACCGCCATGGTGACCTCGATCGAGGGTGCGGAGGACTCCAGGGAACTGGCCGCGGCCGACCTGGAGGCACTGTCACTGACCCCCGACGACACGGTGGTCGGCGTCTCCGCCTCCGGCCGCACCCCGTACGCCGTCGGCGCGGTCGAGCACGCCCGCGCGCGGGGCGCCCTGACGGTCGGCCTGTCCTGCAACGCGGGCAGCCCGCTCGCGGCGGCGGCGGACCACGGCATCGAGGTCGTGGTGGGCCCCGAACTGCTGACCGGTTCGACGCGCCTGAAGTCGGGCACGGCCCAGAAGATCGTCCTGAACATGCTCTCGACGATCACGATGATCCGCCTGGGCAAGACCTACGGGAATCTGATGGTCGACGTACGCGCGTCGAACGAGAAGCTCCGGGCCCGCTCGCGCCGCATCGTCGCGCTGGCGACGGGCGCCCCGGACGAGGACATCGAGCGGGCGCTCGCCGCCACGGACGGCGAGGTGAAGAACGCGATCCTCACGATCCTCGGCGAGGTGGACGCTCCCACGGCGGCCCGCCTTCTGAAGGAGAGCAGCGGCCATCTGCGCGCCGCGCTGGCGGCCACGGCCGGCTGACCAGCACTCTCGGGGAGTGCGCACACCGGACAGCATCACCGCCGAAGCGATCCTGCCCCTCGTCGGCGGACCCGCGAACGTCGTCTCCGTCGCCCACTGCATGACCCGCCTCCGGCTGGGCCTGAGGGACCGGAGCCTGGTCCAGGAGGCGGCGCTGCGGGCGCTGCCCGCCGTGCTCGGCGTCGTCGCCGACGACGCCACCTACCAGATCGTCCTGGGCCCGGGGACGGTCGCCCGGGTCACCCCCGAGTTCGAGGCCCTGCTGACCGCGGCGCCGGCCGGCGCCCCCGGCCTCCTGGCCGGCGCCCCGGCCGGCCCTCCGGCGGACAGCACCGCCGGACGGCTGGCGGCCAGGGGCGCGGAGCTGAGGGCCGACCGGCGTCGGCGCAATTCCACACCGGTGCGGATCATGCTGCGCCGGATCGCGGACATCTTCGTCCCGCTGATCCCGGCCCTGATCGGCTGCGGAGTGGTCGCCGGCCTCAACGGCCTGCTGATCAACCTCGGATGGCTCCCGGGCATCACCCCGGCGCTGACCGCGATCGCCTCCGGCTTCATGGCGCTCATCCCTGTCTTCGTCGGCTACAACACGGCGAAGGAGTTCGGCGGGACGCCCGTCCTCGGCGGCGCGGTGGCGGCGATCGTGGTGTACGCGGGGGTGGCCAAGGTGACGGTGTCCGGCACGGCGCTGTCCCCCGGCCAGGGCGGCGTCCTGGGCGCCCTGGCCGCGGCGCTGCTGGGCACGTACGTGGAGAAGTGGATCCGCGGCCGGGTCCCGGACGCGCTGGACGTCCTCGTCACCCCGACGCTCACCGTCCTGATCACCGGTCTGGTGACGCTCTACGGCCTGATGTACGCGGCCGGTGAACTGGCCGCGGCCATCGGTACGGCGGCGAACTGGCTCCTCGACCACACGGGCGCCCTCGCGGGCCTGGTCCTGGGCGGCCTGTTCCTCCCCCTGGTGATGCTGGGCCTGCACCAGGCGCTGATCCCCATCCACACCACCCTCATCGAGCAGCAGGGCTACACGGTCCTGCTGCCCATCCTGGCGATGGCGGGCGCGGGCCAGGTCGGCGCGGCCCTCGCGGTCTACGTCCGGCTGCGTCACGACACGTCGCTGCGCACGACGATCAGGTCGGCCCTGCCCGCCGGCCTCCTCGGCGTCGGCGAACCCCTCATCTACGGCGTCTCCCTGCCGCTCGGCCGCCCCTTCGTCACGGCCTGCGCGGGCGGCGCCGCGGGCGGTGCCTTCGTCGGGTTCTTCTCGATGCTGGGCGACAAGGTCGGCTCCACGGCCATCGGCCCCTCGGGCTGGGCGCTGTTCCCGCTCCTGAACGGCAGCCGGGGCCCGGTCCTCGCCGCGGCGGTCTACGCGGGCGGCCTGCTCACGGGGTACGTCGTCGGCTTCGTGGCCACCTATTTCTACGGCCTCGCCGGATTGTCGGTGGCGCGTGCGAGGGTGGAGCCATGAACCACGCACAGCTGACCGCCCTCGGCCGGGCCCTTCGCCTGCTCGGCGAGCACGGCGACGCGCTCACCGCCGACACGCCCGACGCGAAGCTGCACGAGGTCAAGGCGGACCTGAAGCGGGCGCTGGACCTGCTCGACGAGACGGTGACGACCGCGGCGCCCGCGACGCGCTGCTCCGAGCATCCGAACGGGCCGGTGGACGAGGGCGCCCCCGATCTGTGCCTGCTCTGCGAGACCCGGCGCCGCACCGCCCGCCGCACCGAGGTCAACGACGCGTACGGACGCGCCCGCCGCCCCGGCCCCGACGAGTCCCCCGAGCGCGCCACCTCGCGTTACGGCGTGCGCGGCGACCGCCCCCAGCCCCAGCAGCGCTGGCTCCCGGAGGTGTGGAACGGCCAGGAATGGCAGCTGTGCGGCACCCCGCGCCGCGACCGCCACGAGGCCGAGCGCTATCTCGCCGCCGAGCGCAGGACGCCCCACCCGGGCATGGCCTACCGCCTGGTCCACGAGTTCACCGACTACGAGGTCCTGCG
Source organism: Streptomyces siamensis (assembly GCF_039543605.1). Classification (NCBI taxonomy): domain Bacteria; kingdom Bacillati; phylum Actinomycetota; class Actinomycetes; order Kitasatosporales; family Streptomycetaceae; genus Streptomyces; species Streptomyces siamensis. The sequence goes on from NZ_BAABKB010000005.1 coordinate 244,585, forward strand.
CATCTGGGGCACGCCCGTCCGGGTCGACATCGAGCCGATGGGGAATCTGTAGCCCTCGCCCGGCGGCACCGCTTTCCTTCACTCCGAGTATCGACGTTCGGCACACAGCGTGGCCGACCGCTCTCTAACCTGGCCGAAGACGGCACATCAACAACCCCTCCTGCGCGACAGGGAGTTGCCATGCCAGGACGCCCCAAGGACCTCGACCCGTCCGCGTCGCCCCGGGCCATGATCGGCGCGGAGCTGCGGCATGCCCGCGAGAACGCCGGCCTCAGCCAGGCCGAGCTGGGCGAACCGCTCTTCGTCAGCGGCTCTTTCATCGGCCAGCTGGAGGCCGGGACCCGCCGCCTCCACCTCGAATACGCCGTCCAGATAGACGAGATCCTCGGCACGAACGGCTTCTTCGCCCGCAACTGCAAGGCTCTCGCCAAGTCCAAGTACCCCGACCACTTCGCGGAGGCGGCGGAGGCGGAGGCGATCGCCACGGCGATCAGGGAGTATGCGCCCCTGTTGATCCCCGGGCTCTTACAGACAGACGGGTACGCGCGAGCCATGTTTCGCGGAGGTCGCCCGACCACCACAGAGGACACCATCGACGACTTGGTCGCCACTCGCCTGGAGCGGGCCCGTCTTCTCGACGATCCGACGACGCCCTTGCTGTGGGCGATTCTGGACGAGGCCGTACTACGCCGGAAGGTGGGCAGCGCACCGGTCATGGCCGAGGCGCTGCGCCACATCACGGGGCTCGCACGCAGGCACCGGATCATCGTGCAGGTGCTGCCGTTCACGGCGGGAGCCCACATGGCCATGGAGGGCCCCCTCAAGCTGATGACCTTCGAAGACGCACCCCCGCTCGCCTACCTCCAAGGGCTGGGCACAGGACGGTTGGAGGACGATCCGGCGTCAGTGGCCCACCACGACCTGACCTTCCACCTTCTCGGGGCAAGTGCACTCTCGGCGCAGGAATCCCTGGCCCTGGTCGACTCGGTGGCAGAGGATTACGCCCATGTGGAACAGCCCTGATAACGCCCTGAGCGTGGCCACTTGGCGCAAGTCGAGCTACAGCGGAGCAAGTGGCGGCGACTGCCTGGAGGTGGCCGACGGTCACTCCACCCTCGTACCGGTCCGGGATTCCAAGAACCCCGACGGCCCGGTGCTCGTCTTCCCCGCTCCGGCCTGGGCCGCCTTCGTCGGCGAGGTGAAGGCGCGTCACTGACCCACCGGGGCCCGACCGCCCGCGGCGGCCCCGGCGTCGTACGCCGGGGCCGCCGCGGAGCGGACCTCAGCTCAGCGAGCGCAGCGCCGACGCGTCGTACGGCGCCAGCTCCTCGAACCGTCCGTCGAGGACCTTCGCCGCCCACTCCGGGTCCTGGAGCAGCGCGCGGCCGACGGCGACGAGGTCGAACTCGTCGCGCTCCAGGCGGTCCAGCAGGTTGTCGAGGCCGGCCACCGGGGCGCCCTCGCCCTGGAACGCCTTGATGAAGTCGCCGTCCAGGCCCACCGAGCCGACGGTGATGGTGGGCCTGCCGGTCAGCTTCTTCGTCCAGCCGGCCAGGTTCAGGTCCGAGCCGTCGAACTCCGGGAGCCAGTAACGGCGGGTGGAGGCGTGGAAGGCGTCCACGCCGGCCGCGGCGAGCGGCGTGAGGATCGCGTCCAGCTCCTCCGGCGTCTCGGCGAGCCGCGCGTCGTACGCCTGCTGCTTCCACTGCGAGTAGCGGAAGATGACGGGGAAGTCCGGCGAGACCGCCGCGCGGACGGCGGCCACGATCTCGGCCGCGAACTTCGCGCGCGCCACCGGGTCGCCGCCGTAGGCGTCCGTGCGGCGGTTGGTGCCCTCCCACAGGAACTGGTCGATGAGGTAGCCGTGCGCGCCGTGCAGTTCGACGCCGTCGAAGCCGATGCGCTCCGCGGCGGCGGCGGACTCGGCGAACGCCTCGACGACGTCGTCGAGGTCCTGCTGGGTCATGGCCTTGCCGGTGACGTCCGCGCCGGCCGAGGTGAGTCCGGAGGGACCGACCGCGGGGGCGTCGGCGAACGGCGGCTCGCCCGCGTTGCGGACCATGCCGATGTGCCACAGCTGGGGCACGATCGTGCCGCCCGCCGCGTGCACGGCGTCGGCGACCTTCGTCCAGCCCTCCAGCTGCTCCGCACCGTGGAAGCGCGGCACCCGGTCGCTCTGCCCGGCCGAGTCGTGGCCCACGTAGGTGCCCTCGGTGACGATGAGGCCGACGCCCGCGGCGGCGCGGCGGGCGTAGTAGCCGATGACGTCCTCGCCCGGGATTCCACCGGGGGAGAACATGCGGGTCATCGGGGCCATCACGATCCGGTTGGGGACGGTCAGCCCGTTCAGGGAAACGGGCCGGGACAGGATCTCTGCGGCGCGGGAGGCGGCGGTGTCGCTCACGGAGCGGTCTCCTCGGGTGGGGTCGGAGAGGCGTCACTCTGACGCCGAGCGGGACATTCCGGGTGGTATGTGCACATGCATCAACCACCCCTCCACGACAACCCGCGAACCCCGGCCCCGCATTCCGCCGCGCCCGCACGACACCTGTGATCCCGACCACGCTCAGGCGGGGACACAGCCGGACCGCGCACCCGAAAACGCCCGAGGGCGGCACCCTTGAAAGGGTGCCGCCCTCGGAACGAAGGACGGTGATCGACCGGGGTCGATCAGAAGTCCATGTCACCGCCCGGCATGCCGCCCGGAGCGGCCGCGGCGGCCTTCTCCGGCTTGTCGGCGATGACGGCCTCGGTGGTGAGGAACAGCGCGGCGATGGAGGCGGCGTTCTGCAGGGCAGAGCGGGTCACCTTCGCCGGGTCGATGATGCCCTCGGCGATCATGTCGACGTACTCGCCGGTCGCGGCGTTCAGACCGTGGCCGACGGCCAGGTTGCGCACCTTCTCGACGACGACGCCGCCCTCGAGGCCGCCGTTGACGGCGATCTGCTTGAGCGGGGCCTCCAGCGCGAGCTTCACGGCGTTGGCGCCGGTCGCCTCGTCACCGTCGAGCTCCAGCTTCTCGAACACCTGGGAGGCCTGGAGCAGGGCCACGCCACCACCGGCGACGATGCCCTCCTCGACGGCCGCCTTCGCGTTGCGAACGGCGTCCTCGATGCGGTGCTTGCGCTCCTTGAGCTCGACCTCGGTGGCGGCACCGGCCTTGATGACGGCCACGCCGCCGGCCAGCTTCGCCAGACGCTCCTGGAGCTTCTCGCGGTCGTAGTCCGAGTCGGAGTTCTCGATCTCGGCACGGATCTGGTTGACCCGGCCGGCGACCTGGTCGGCAGAGCCGGCGCCGTCGACGATCGTGGTCTCGTCCTTGGTGATGACGACCTTGCGGGCACGGCCCAGCAGGTCCAGACCCGCGTTCTCCAGCTTGAGGCCGACCTCCTCGGAGATGACCTCGCCGCCCGTGAGGATGGCGATGTCGCCGAGCATGGCCTTGCGGCGGTCACCGAAGCCCGGAGCCTTGACGGCGACGGACTTGAAGGTGCCACGGATCTTGTTGACGACCAGGGTCGACAGGGCCTCGCCCTCGACGTCCTCGGCGATGATCAGCAGCGGCTTGCCGGACTGCATGACCTTCTCGAGGAGCGGCAGCAGGTCCTTGACGTTGCTGATCTTCGAGTTGGCGATCAGGATGTACGGGTCGTCGAGGACGGCCTCCATACGCTCCATGTCGGTGGCGAAGTACGCCGAGATGTAGCCCTTGTCGAAGCGCATACCCTCGGTGAGCTCCAGCTCCAGACCGAAGGTCTGGGACTCCTCGACGGTGATGACGCCTTCCTTGCCGACCTTGTCCATCGCCTCGGCGATGAGCTCGCCGATCTGGGTGTCGGCGGCGGAGATGGAGGCCGTGGAAGCGATCTGCTCCTTGGTCTCGACATCCTTCGCCTGCTCGAGCAGCGCACCGGAGACGGCCTCGACGGCCTTCTCGATGCCGCGCTTGAGGGCCATCGGGTTGGCGCCGGCGGCGACGTTGCGCAGGCCCTCGCGGACCAGGGCCTGGGCGAGGACGGTCGCGGTCGTCGTACCGTCACCGGCGACGTCGTCGGTCTTCTTCGCGACTTCCTTGACCAGCTCGGCGCCGATCTTCTCGTACGGGTCCTCCAGCTCGATCTCCTTGGCGATGGACACACCATCGTTGGTGATCGTGGGGGCGCCCCACTTCTTCTCAAGGACGACGTTGCGGCCCTTGGGGCCGAGGGTCACCTTGACGGCGTCGGCGAGCTGGTTCATACCGCGCTCAAGGCCGCGCCGTGCCTCCTCGTCGAACGCGATGATCTTGGCCATGTGAAGTGGTCCTCCCGGACTGGGGTGGAAAGCTCACAGGACCGCGCTGGCGCCCGCGACGGACGGCCTGCATGCCTCGTGGTTCCTTGCCCCACCCGGCCTGCGGGCCTCACCGACCCGGTCCTTCGTTGTCACTCTCACCTTCAGAGTGCTAACGCCAATGATTAGCACTCGCCCCTGTCGAGTGCAAGCGGCTCCAGCGGATCCCCAGGTGAACACAGGGGCGCACGGGAGCGGACCACGGGACGGCCCCCGCGCCGCGGACAGACCGAAGGGCCCGTACCCCATGGGGATACGAGCCCTTCGTCACGTCGAACAATCAGTCGGCGCGTGCTTCAGCCGGCAGCCAAACGGACCATGTCCGCCTGCGGCCCCTTCTGACCCTGCGAGATCTCGAACTCGACCCGCTGGCCCTCTTCAAGGGTGCGGTAGCCGTCCATCTGAATCGCGCTGTAGTGGACGAATACATCCGCACCACCGTCGACCGCGATGAAGCCGTACCCCTTCTCCGCGTTGAACCACTTGACGGTGCCCTGAGCCATGCCTAACTCCCCTATTACTGGCCCTTGCACAGATCCACACTTCGCGGATCCGGGTCAGACCTCACCCCCCAACGGTTGGGGGTGTGCGCCGGAACGCGTCGACCGCGGCTGAATGTATCTGCCCAACTGCCGTCTGCAACAGGTCAATCGGACGAGAATTCTGGGCACGGCCGATCGGGAATATGCGGAGAATGTGCGAAGATTCAGGGCAAGTCGGGCCCCGTAAATGCCATAAACGGCTCAAAAAGGCGGGGCACTTTGGCTACTTCTTGTCGGGTGCCGCACAGGTACTCATATGCGTCCGGCATGAAATGCCAAGCGGGTTCCCCAACTGTACCGTGCTCAACCATGCAGAATTGCCCCCTCCGTTTCTCTCACGGAGGGGGCAATTCGATGAACTCTCGGTGATGGGCATTACCCTCGGTAACGATCTCACTCTCGGTGACGTCCGTCCGCGGGCCTCGCGCCCAGGCCGGCATGTCACCGCTCGGGGGTCAGCCTCCGGCGACGGCCGGGATGATCGACACGCCCGCACCGTCAGGCGTCGCCGTCTCGAGACCCTGCTCGAACCGCACGTCGTCGTCGTTGACATAGACGTTGACGAAGCGGCGCAGCTTGCCCTGGTCGTCCAGGACGCGCGCGGAGATGCCCGTGTGGTTCTTCTCCAGGTCGGCGATGACCTCGGCGAGGGTCGCGCCCTCGGCGCTCACCTCGGCCAGGCCGCCGGTGTAGGTGCGCAGGATGGTGGGGATGCGGACGTTGACGCTCATGATGCGAGGCCAGCCTCTCGGAAGGAGTCCAGGTTCGGGCGGATGGTCGCGGTCAGGCCGGTGTCCGAGGCCACCGCGTCCAGGGTCTTGAGGCCGTCGCCGGTGTTCAGCACGACCGTGGTCAGGGCCGGGTCGAGCAGACCGTTCTCGATCAGCTTGCGGGTGACGCCGACGGTCACACCACCGGCCGTCTCCGCGAAGATGCCCTCGGTGCGCGCCAGCAGCTTGATCGCGTCGACGATCTGCTCGTCGTTCACGTCCTCCACCGCACCGCCGGTGCGCCGCGCGATGTCGAGCACGTACGGACCGTCGGCCGGGTTGCCGATGGCCAGCGACTTGGCGATGGTGTCCGGCTTCTGCGGGCGGACGACGTCCTGCCCGGCCTTGTAGGCGACGGAGACCGGCGAGCAGCCCTCGGCCTGGGCGCCGAAGATCTTGTACGGCTTGTCCTCGACGAGGCCGAGCTTGATCAGCTCCTGGAGACCCTTGTCGATCTTCGTGAGCTGGGAGCCGGAGGCGATCGGGACGACCAGCTGGTCCGGGAGCTTCCAGCCGAGCTGCTCGCAGATCTCGTAGGCGAGGGTCTTGGAGCCCTCCGCGTAGTACGGGCGCAGGTTGACGTTGACGAAGCCCCAGCCCTCGCCGGCCGGGTCGCCGATCAGCTCGGAGCAGAAGCGGTTCACGTCGTCGTAGTTGCCCTGGATGCCGACGAGTTCGCCGCCGTAGACCGCGGCCATGACGACCTTGCCCTGCTCCAGGTCGTGCGGGATGAACACGCAGGAGCGGAAGCCGGCGCGGGCCGCGGCGGCGCCGACGGCGCCGGCGAGGTTGCCGGTGGAGGAGCAGGACAGGGTGGTGAAGCCGAAGGCGCGGGCGGCCTCCAGGGCCTGCGCGACGACGCGGTCCTTGAAGGAGTGCGTCGGGTTGCCGGAGTCGTCCTTCACGTACAGGCCGCCGGTCACGCCCAGTTCGCGGGCGAGGTTGTCGGCCTTGACGAGCTTGGTCCAGCCGGGGTTGATGTTCGGCTTCTCGGCGACGTCCGCGGGGACGGGCAGCAGGGGCGCGTAGCGCCAGATGTTCGCGGGGCCCGCTTCGATGCGCTTGCGGAGTTCCTCGGTGTCGTAGGCCGAGTAGTCGTACGCGATCTCCAGCGGGCCGAAACACTCCTCGCAGGCGAAGACCGGGCCGAGGGGCACGCGGTGGCCGCACTCCCGGCACGAGAGGGCGGCGGCGGGACCGAGGTCGACGGAGTTCGTGGTGGTTGCAACTGTCTGCGCAGCCATGGAGGCGAGGCCCTTTCTCCTCATCTTCCTCACGACGCATCTCGCCGTGAGACGGATTTGGCACCTTCCCAAGCCGGGAGCCTCGCGGTGCGATCGAGACGTCGATCGGTACGAGACCGGCTGGAGGGTTGCCGGGGCTTCATCGGGCCGTATCCCTCTGCCCCTCTGGATGAGCGGTATTTGATTGTTTGACTATTGAACTGCTTACGCGCCGACGATCCAGGACATGCGATGGTCACCCGCGTTGTTCAAGACTGTAACCGACGGCCAGGACAGTTGAACCTGTCGTCCGAACCGCGAGACGGCCCTAGCCGATCAGCCGCTGCCACGGCGGGCATGCCGATGAGAGCATGTGATCAAACAGTGAGGAGCCGCAGACTGTGCTGGAAGAAGTTGAGCGCTGGCTGGGCACACGCTCCTGGTCCGTGTCCGATCGCCCGCTCCACAAGCTCATGGCCGCGAAACGCGCCACCGGTTCGACGGTCAGCGTGGTCCTGCCCGCCCTCGACGAGGAGGAGACGGTCGGCGACATCGTCGCGATCATCCGCCACGACCTGATGGAACAGGTCCCCCTCGTCGACGAGATCGTCGTCGTCGACTCCGGCTCCACGGACCGCACGTCCGAGGTCGCCGCCGCCGCGGGCGCGCGGGTCGTGCACCGCGACGACATCCTGCCGCGCATCCCGGCCGTGCCCGGCAAGGGCGAGGTGCTGTGGCGGTCGCTGCTCGTGACGAGCGGGGACGTCATCTGCTTCATCGACGCCGATCTGAAGGAGTTCTCCTCGGACTTCGTCACCGGGATCGTCGGCCCGCTGCTCACCGAACCGGGTGTGGACCTCGTCAAGGCCATGTACGACCGGCCGCTGACCGTGTCCGACGGTTCCGCGTCCGGAGCGACGGCGGCGGCCGGCCAGGGCGGCCGTGTCACCGAGCTCATGGCCCGTCCCCTGCTCAACATGCACTGGCCGCAACTCGCGGGCTTCGTCCAGCCGCTGGGCGGCGAGTACGCGGCCCGCCGCTCCCTGCTCGAACAGCTGCCGTTCCCCGTCGGGTACGGCGTCGAACTGGGCATGCTCGTCGACGCGCTGCACCTGGTGGGCCTCGACGCCCTCGCCCAGGTCGACGTCGGCGTCCGCAAGCACCGTCACCAGGACGGCCAGGCGCTCGGCCGGATGGCCGCCGCCATCTACCGCACCGCACAGCTCCGGCTGGCCCGCGGGCACCTCGTCCGCCCGGCCCTCACCCAGTTCGAGCGGGGCGAGGACGGCTTCGAGCCGCGCACCTACTCCGTCGACACGGAGGAGCGGCCACCGATGGCGGACATCGCCGAATACCAGTCACGCAAAGTGGCATAGCCCCGGTCTGCGAAAACACGGAGTGACCGACTCCGCCGGTCGTATACGGCCTGTTCGTACCGTCGTCCGTACGTTTGAGCGTTTCCGGGCCGGGCTAGGTTGAGGCGTATGGCTTCCACGGCTTCTGCGCAGGGCGCTGCCCACCGCATTCTCGTCGCGTCCAACCGCGGCCCGGTCTCGTACGAGGTGCGCGAGGACGGTTCGCTGCACGCCAGGCGGGGAGGCGGCGGGCTGGTCTCCGGCCTCTCCGCGATCGGTCCGGACGCGGGCGCCCTGTGGGTGTGCTCGGCGCTCGGCGACGGCGACCGCGAGGCGGTGCGCCGCGGGGTCGCCGAGGAGGGCGTACGCATGCTCGACATCGACGCCGAGGTGCACGCCGACGCCTACAACGGCATCGCGAACTCGGTCCTCTGGTTCGTGCACCACATGCTCTACCAGACGCCCCTGGAGCCGGTCTTCGACGCGGAGTTCCGGCGCCGGTGGGCCGCCTACGAGACGTACAACCGCGCGTTCGCCGAGGCGCTGGCCGACACCGCGGCCGAGGGTGCCGTGGTGATCGTGCAGGACTACCACCTGTGTCTGGTGCCCGGCATGCTGCGCGAGCTGCGCCCGGACCTCAGGATCGGCCACTTCTCGCACACGCCCTGGGCCCCGCCCGAGTACTTCCGGATGCTGCCGGACGACATCCGCGCCCAGCTGGTGTGGGGCATGCTCGGCGCCGACCGGCTCGGCTTCCTCACCTGGCGCTGGGCACACGCCTTCATGATCTGCGCCGGACAGACCGACGGTGAGCGGATCTTCCCCAGCTGGCCGAGCGGCGACCCGCGCAGGGCCGTCGATCACACCCCGACCGGCGGCCCCCCGCTGAGGTCCACCGAGATCGGTGTGCACGGCCTCGGCGCGGACGCGGACTTCCTGCGCCGGCGCGCGCACGAGCCCGACGTCGACGAGCGGATGGCCGCGCTGCGCGAGCAGATCGGTGAGGGCCGCAGGACCATCGTGCGGGTCGACCGGACCGAACTGTCGAAGAACATCGTGCGCGGACTGCTGGCGTACCGGCAGCTGCTCGACGACCACCCCGAATGGCACGAGCGCGTCGTGCACGTCGCCTTCGCGTACCCCTCGCGCCAGGACCTGGCCGTCTACCGCGACTACACCGCGGAGGTGCAGCGGCTCGCCGAGGAGATCAACTCCCGGTACGGGACGCCCGGATGGACCCCGGTCGTGCTGCACGTCAAGGACGACTTCGCCCGGTCGCTGGCCGCCTACCGGCTCGCCGACGTGGCCCTCGTCAACCCGATCCGCGACGGCATGAACCTCGTCGCCAAGGAGGTCCCCGTCGTCTCCGACGAGGGCTGCGCGCTGGTGTTGTCCCGGGAGGCCGGCGCCTTCGAGGAGCTGCACGAGGACGCGATCGAGATCAATCCGTTCGACGTGACCGGCACCGCGCGGGCGCTGCACGAGGCACTGACCATGCCGGCCCACGAGCGGGCGGAGCGCACCAAGCGGCTGGCCGCCGCGGCGACCGCGCTGCCGCCCTCCCGGTGGTTCCTGGAGCAGCTGCACGCGCTGGAGGCACTCGACGGCACTCAGCCGAGCTGAGCCGCCAGCGCCGCGAGCAGACGTACGACGCCGCCCGGGCCGTCCACCACCGTGTCGGACCGGTCGGCCAGTTCGGCGACCTCGGAACTGCCGCTGCACACGAGAAGGCCGGGGACGCCGTCGGAGCGGAGCTTGTCGACCGCGGCGAACGCCGGCAGGTCGCCCAGGTCGTCGCCCGCGTACAGCACGGACTCGGCGCCGATCTCCCGGGCGTACTCCAGGAGCGCGACGCCCTTGTCCATGCCCGGCGGGCGCAACTCCAGGACCATGCGGCCCGGTTCGACGATCAGGCCGTGCCGGGTCGCCAGGTCGGTCAGCGGCTCGCGCAGGGCCTCGAAGGCGGCCTGCGGATCGCTCGCGCGGCGGGTGTGCACGGCGACGGCGCGGCCCTTCTCCTCGATCCAGGTGCCCTGCCAGGCGCCGACGCGGTCGAGCACCCCGGGCAGCTCGGCCCGGACGGCGGCGACGCCGGGGTGCGGTGCGGGGGCGGTGACCGTGCCGCTCACCGCGTCCCAGCGCTCCGCGCCGTAGTGGCCGAGGACCACCAGGTGCTCCAGTCCCGGCACGTCCGCGAAGCCGCCCTTGCGGACCGCGACCCCGGCCGGGCGGCCCGTGATCACGGCGACGGAGGCGACCTTGGGGGCGAGCGCCGCGAGCGCGGGAACCGCGTCCGGGTGGGCGCGGGCCTGGTCCGGGTCGGGGACGATCGGGGCGAGCGTCCCGTCGAAGTCGAGGGCGATCACGGCCCGGCCGGGCCGGGCGAGGATGGCGTCGAGGCCGTCGCGTCCCGCGGGGGTCGCGGGCGTCGGCAAGGAGTCCGGGGATTCCGTAGGGCTGCCCATGGGACGACCCTATCCACGGACGGGCGGGCTCACCCATGGCTGATCGCGACACGTCCGTCCCGGGCCCGGCCGACGCGCCCCGGCCCACGACCGCCCGCGGACCAGGAGCCCCACCCTCGGGGTCCCGTCCGGGCAGCGCCCGCGGGGTCAGCGCTCCGAGCGACGGGAATCGCGCACCCGGCGGAGCCGGTTCACCGTGACCGGGTCGTGGGCCAGGGCGCGGGGGTCGTCCAGGAGGGCGTTGAGCAGCTGGTAGTAGCGGACCGGGGCCAGGCCCAGCTGCTCCCGCACCGCCCGCTCCTTGGCGCCGGGACCGGAGAAACCGCGCCGTTCCATGGCGAGAATTCCCCGCTCGCGGGCGCTGAGCTCGTCCATGCCGTCCATGCACAGCACCGTAGCCCCCGACACCGACACCGACGCCGAGACCGAGGCCGAGGCCGACAGGGGATCTCCCTCAGCCCTGGCTCTGCGCCGCGCTGTCGGCCGTGGTCGCGGCGATCTGGAGCGAGCCGAGGATTCCGGCCGGGCTGCCCCCGGGGCTCACGGCCTTGGCGATCTGCTTCTTCACATCGGCGCTGACACCGGCCCAGGAGGTCTTGCCGACCGGGTAGAGCACGGCGGTGGGAAGCTCCTCCAGGAAGGGGGCGAGATCCGCGTCGTCCTTGTCGGCGGCCATGGCGTCGGACGCGGACGAGGTCACCGGCAGCAGGTCGTACTCGTGGGAGAAGGCCAGCACGTTCTTGTCGTCGTAGACGTAGTCGAGGAAGTCGCCGACCTGCTCGCCGTGGCCGTTCTTCTTGAAGGCCATCATCCAGTCGGCGACGCCCATGGTGGCCTTGGCCCTGCCGTCGACGCCGGGCATCGGCACCATGCCGAACTTCACGCCCTTCGCGGCGGCCGTCTTCATCAGCGTGGGGTGCCCGCTGAGCATGCCGACCTCACCGCGGGTGAAGGCCGCGAACGCGTCCGCGCGGTTCAACTTGGCAGGTGCGACGGGTCCGGTCAGGCCCTTGCCGACCAGTTCGTCCTTGAGCCAGTCGAACGTGTCGACGTTCTGCTGGGAGTCGATGGAGTACGTGCCGACGTCGTCGGTGTAGCCGTCGCCGCCGCTCAGCAGCCACTGCATCGTCTCGGCCTGCGCCTCCTCGGGGCCGAGGGGCAGCGCGTACGGGAACTTCACGCCCTTGGCCTTGAGCGCCCTCGCGTCGGCCGCGAGCTCGTCCCAGGTCTCCGGGGGCGTGAGGCCGGCCTGCGAGAACAGCGTCTTGTTGAAGAAGAGCAGGCGTGTGGAGGCCGCGAAGGGCATGCCGTACTGGGTCCGGTCCATCTCGCCCGCGTCGGTGAGCTGCGACTCGAAGTTGGCCTGGACGGGTATGGAGAGCACGTCGTCGACCTTGTACAGCTGGCCCTTGGCGGCGTAGTCGGCGTACGCGCCGATCTGTGCCATGTCGGGTGCGTGGCCCGCCGCGACCATCTCCTTGACCTTGCGGTCCACGTCGGTCCAGGGGTAGACGCTCACCTCCACGTCGACCCCAGGGTGGTCCGCCTCGTACGCGTCGACCAGCTTGTCCCAGTACTTCTGGGAACTGTTGGCCTTGGAGTCGCCGTAGTCGGCGGCCACCAGTCTGAGCGTGACGTCCGAGGAGTCACCCGGGCCGCCGCAGCCCGCGAGGGTCGCCGTCATGCCCAGGGCGGACGCCACCGCGATCAGTCCTGTCCTACGCCGCTGCACTGCGTTGCTCTCCCCAACCCCGGGACCGTCTCCGGCCCTCGCTTTGCTTCTGCGTCCGTTGCATCCGTCTCGGAATGCGGATACAAGGTCTACACCACGTGAGTGGACTAGACCTCTCCTGGGGTAAGGGGCGACACTGTCCCCCGTGAGACACGTCATCGCCCTCGATGTGGGCGGCACCGGGATGAAGGCCGCCCTCGTCGGCGCGGACGGCGAGCTGCTCCACCAGGCCCGCCGCGCGACCGGCCGGGAACGCGGTCCGGAGGCGGTCGTCGAGTCGATCCTCGGCTTCGCCGCCGAACTGCGCGCCCACGGCGAGGAGCAGTTCGGCGAACCCGCGGTGGCCGCCGGAGTCGCCGTCCCCGGCATCGTCGACGCCGACAACGGCATCGCCGCCTACTCCGCGAACCTCGGCTGGCGCGACGTGCCGCTGCGCCGTCTGCTCGGCGACCGCCTCGGCGGCGTGCCCGTCGCCCTCGGACACGACGTACGCACCGGCGGACTCGCGGAGGGACGCATCGGCGCGGGCCAGGGCGCCGACCGTTTCTTCTTCGTCCCGCTGGGCACCGGCATCGCCGGGGCCATCGGCATCGACGGCGGCGTCGAGGAGGGAGCGCACGGCTTCGCGGGCGAGATCGGCCACATCGTCGTACGCCCCGGAGGGACCCCGTGTCCGTGCGGGCAGCGCGGCTGCCTGGAACGGTTCGCCTCCGCGGCGGCCGTCAGCCAGGCCTGGGCCGAGGCGTCGGACGACCCGTCGGCGGACGCCGCCGGCTGCGCGAAGGCCGTGGAGGCGGGCGACGCCAGGGCGGTCGCCGTGTGGCAGGAGGCGGTCGACGCACTCGCCGACGGCCTCGTCACCGCGCTCACCCTCCTGGACCCGCGCACACTGATCATCGGTGGCGGGCTCGCGGAGGCGGGGGAAACCTTGTTCACACCGCTGCGTGCCGCCGTCGAACAGCGCGTCACCTTCCAGAAACTGCCGTCCATCGTCCCGGCGGCCCTCGGCGACACCGCAGGCTGCCTGGGCGCGGGCCTGCTGGCCTGGGATCTCCTCGCCACCGGCACGACCGACACCATCGACCGCTCGGAGGTAACCACCTGATGGCCCCTAGCAAGGTTCTCGTCGGCGCCCGGGTGGTACTGCCCACCGGGATCGTGGACGGCGGCCGCGTGATCGTGGACGGCGCGCGGATCGCCGGGAGCGCTCCCCCGCAGCACGAGCACCTGGACCTGTCCGGTCACTGGCTGGTCCCCGGCTTCGTCGACATCCACAACCACGGCGGCGGCGGCGCGTCCTTCACCTCGGGGACGGTCGAGGAGGTCCTCCGGGGCGTGCACACGCACCGCCTGCACGGCACCACGACGGTCGTCGCCTCGACCGTCACCGGTGACATGCACGGCCTCGCCCAGCGCGCCGGGATGCTGTCCGAACTGGCGGAGCAGGGCGACATCGCCGGCATCCACTTCGAGGGCCCGTTCATCTCCCCGTGCCGCAAGGGCGCGCACTCCGAGGAACTGCTGCGCGACCCGGACCCCGCGGAGGTCCGCAAGCTGATCGACGCGGCGCGCGGCCGGGCGAAGATGGTCACCCTCGCCACCGAGCTCCCGGGCGGCATCGACTCCGTACGCCTGCTGGCCGAGCACGGGGTGATCGCGGCGATCGGGCACACGGACGCGACGTACGAGCAGACGCGGGACGCCATCGACGCGGGCGCGACCGTGGCGACGCACCTGTTCAACGCGATGCCCGCACTCGGCCACCGGTCGCCGGGCCCGATCGCGGCGCTCCTGGAGGACGAGCGGATCACGGTCGAGCTCATCAACGACGGCGTGCACCTGCACCCCGCCTCGCTGGAGCTGGCGTTCCATCACGCGGGCGCCGACCGGGTCGCGTTCATCACCGACGCGATGGACGCGGCGGGCTTCGGCGACGGCCGCTACATGCTCGGCCCGCTGGAGGTCGAGGTCGCCGACGGCGTCGCCCGTCTCGTGGAGGGCGGCTCGATCGCGGGCTCGACCCTCACCCTCGACCGCGCCTTCCAGCGCGCCGTCACGGTCGACGGGCTGCCCGTCGAGGGCGTCGTGGCGGCCCTGTCCGCCAACCCCGCCCGCCTGCTCGGCATGTACGACAAGGTGGGCTCGCTGGAGCCGGGCAAGGACGCCGACCTGGTCGTCCTGGACTCCGACTTCGCCCTCAAGGGCGTCATGCGCAGGGGCGAATGGGTGGTCGATCCCCAACTGGGATGATTCACGACGTCGTTGTCGCACGGCGGTTGGCCCGGGGGTCTGGGCCGACCGCCGTTGTCTTTGGCATGATCGAACCGCCGGAACAACCGGCGGGCGCCCGGTCGGCGTCCATTCCATGAATTTCTTCGGGGGAGGTCGTCCCAGGTGATCCTCACGGTCACGCTGAACACCGCTCTCGACATCACCTATCGCGTGCCCTCCCTGCGACCGCACTCCTCGCACCGGGTGACCGAGGTGACCGAACGGCCCGGCGGCAAGGGCCTGAACGTGGCGCGGGTGCTCGCCGCTCTCGGCCACGAGGTGACGGTCACGGGCTTCGCCGGCGGCGCCACGGGCCGCACGGTGCGCGAACTGCTCTCGCGGACGGCGGGTGCGGTGGACGCGCTCCTGCCGGTGACCGGCTCGACCCGCCGCACGATAGCCGTGGTCGACGCCGCCACCGGCGACACGACCCAGCTCAACGAACCCGGCCCGGCGATCACCCCCGCCGAGTGGTCGGCCTTCCAGGCGGCGTACGAGCAACTGCTGCGCTCCGCCTCCGCGGTGGCCCTGTGCGGCAGCCTGCCGCCCGGAGTGCCCGTCGGGGCGTACGCCCAACTCGTCCGCACCGCACGCGCGCTGGCGGTCCCGGTGCTGCTGGACACCGGCGGCGAGCCGCTGCGCCGCGGGGTCGCCGCCCGGCCCGACATAGTCAAGCCGAACGCCGACGAGCTCGCCGAACTCACCGGCTCCCACGAGCCGTTGCGCGCGACCCGGGACGCCCGTCGCCGCGGCGCCCACGCGGTGGTCGCCTCTCTCGGCCCGGACGGACTGCTCGCCCACACCCCGGACGGCCACTGGCGGGCGGCCCCGCCGGTCCGCGCCCGCGGCAACCCGACCGGTGCGGGCGACTCGGCCGTCGCCGGCCTCCTGTCGGGCCTCGTCGAGGGCCTGCCCTGGCCGGCCCGGCTGAGCCGGGCCGTCGCCCTGTCCACGGCGACCGTGACGGCGCCCACGGCGGGCGATTTCGACCGTGCGGTCTTCGAGGACCTGCTCGGCCGGGTCACCGTGACCCCCGAGGTCAGCGCGGCGTAATCACCCCATATTCCGCAGACGATCACGTGTTCGTTAAGATCGGCGGCGACCACGGATCACCTGACCAGTGATCCGCTTCCACATGGGGGTAATTCATGCACAGCGCACGGAAGTTCGCCCGCCTCGCGGCCATCGGCGCCGCCTCGGTGGGCCTCGCCGTCTCGATGAGCTCCGCGGCGACCGCGGACACGGGCGACGGCGCCACGCGCGCCACGGCCGCCCAGGAATGGGGCGGCGGCTGGAACAACACCCGGGACACCACCATCCGGGAGAAGCCCAGCACCACGGCCCGCAAGGTGGGCACGCTCAAGAAGGGCAAGATCGTGAAGTGCTGGGTCGCCGGATGCAGCGGCACGCACAACGGCGGCGCCTACAAGTGCACCAGCAGCTCACCGACCGAGAAGGACTGGCACGAGGTCCAGTGGAACGGCAAGAAGGCCTGGGCCGCGAGCCGTTGCCTTGAGTGGGGCCGCGTGGAGTGACCTGACCGGGTCGACGGACGGCGGCCGTGTCCCGCTCTCGCGGGGCGCGGCAGCCGCTTCATGTCACGTGCCGGAGAAGGGCCTCACTTGTCGAGCGACAGCTGATCCAGGACGGCATCGCACTGGTTGCCCTGGTTGCAGGCGATCTCGATGACGTTGGTGCCCTTGTTGAGGTTGACCGGGGCCCAGGTCGTCTGCCAGCCCTTCTCCCAGTCACCCTTCGGGGCCTGCGCGCCGATGAAGTTCGCCATCTTCAGCGGGTTGGTGTTCGCCTTGCCGTTCACGACGAGCGTCGCGTTGGCGTCCACACCCGGGATGCCGTAGCGCACGTTCAGGCGGTAGGAGCCGCTCTTCTGGATGCCGTTGACGGTCCAGGTCACCTTCGCGCCGACCTGGTTGAATCCGGCGACGTAGACCCCGCCGTCGGACTTGGCGCCCTTGAAGTCCGAGGAGACCGTGGCCCCGCCGTCCAGCCGCAGCGCCTTGGCGTCGATCTTCGGCAGCTCGCCGGTGCCGGGCACGGAGCTGGTGCTCGACGGCGTCGGGGACGCGTCCTGCGAGGACGACCCCGCCGGGGCGCCGCCGCCGTCACCCTTGGCGTCGTCGTTCGAGTCGCCGCCCATCATGGCGATGCCGATGCCGATGACGACGGCCGCTACCACGGCGATCGCGCCGATGAGCAGGCCCTTGGTGTTGGGGCCGCGGCCACGCCCGCCGCCGTCGCCGGGCAGCGGCGTCCGGGTGGTGGGCGCGCCGCCGGGGACGGTCTCGGGGGCCGCGTAGTGCGGGTTCGGCTGGCCGTAGCCCTGCTGCTGCGGGACCTGGCCGTACTGCGCGGTCGCGGCCTGCTGGCCGTACTGCGCGGTCGGTGCCTGCTGCCCGTACTGGCGCTGGCCCACCGGTCGCGTCCGGTTGACCGAGCCCGGGTAGCCGTAGCCGCCGCCCCCGGTGGGCGGGGTGGCTCCGTTGGCCTGACCGTCGGCGTACAGGTAGCCGAACGGGTCGTCGTCCTCGGGCGTGCTCGCGCCGTTGTCGCCGGGCGTCATCCCTTGGTCTCCTCAGCAGATGCGGTACACGGTGAATGGCGAGCCTACCCGCTCTCGCTGGACCAAACGGGGGGTCTTCACCGCATCAACCCACTGACCTGGGTTTTATCCGGCACGCCGATGTTGTTTGGGACGAGACCGTTTCTCGACGTACATCCGTTCGTCAGCGGATTTCAACACCTCGTCCGCCGTCATCCCGCAGTGTGCCCATCCGATGCCGAAACTGGCGCCCACACGGACGGCCCGCCCGTCGATCCGGATCGGCGGGATGATCGCGTTCCGCAGCCGTACGGCGAGGTCCTGCGCGTCCGCCCGGCCGAGCCCGTCGGCGAGCACCACGAACTCGTCACCGCCGAGCCGGGCGACCGTGTCACCGTCGCGGACGCCGCTGGTGAGCCGCCGCGCCACCTCGATGAGCACCGCGTCGCCCGCGTTGTGCCCGAACCGGTCGTTGATCGACTTGAAGCCGTCGAGGTCGCAGAAGAGCACCGCGAGCCCCTTGGTGCCGTCGTCGGTCTCGCCCTCGGGCGCCACCGTGTGCACATGGTGGTCGAAGGCGTCGTAGGCCTCGGGGCCGGAGCGGAAGTCGAAACCGTGGCCGTTGCCCTCGTAGGCGGGGTGGGCGTGCCCGTCGAAGGCGCCGTTGCCGTCGTAGCCGCCGTTCGCGACGGCCGGCAGCTCCGTGTACTGGCCGTGCCCGTACGCCGCGTCCAGGGAGGCGACGGCGCCGGGCGGCAGGGACTGCGGGCGCTGGCAGAGACGGGCGCCGAGCCGGGAACGCAGCTCCGCGGAGTTGGGCAGGCCGGTCAGCGCGTCGTGCGAGGCGCGGTGGGCGAGCTGGAGCTCGCGGCGCTTGCGGTCCTCGATGTCCTCGACGTGGGTGAGCAGGAAGCGGGGGCCGTCGGCGGCGTCCGCGACGACGGAGTTGCGCAGGTGGACCCAGACGTACGTGCCGTCGCGGCGGCCGAGGCGCAGCTCGGCCCGGCCGCCCTCGGCGGACGTCCTGAGCAGGGTGCCGATGTCCTCGGGGTGCACGAGGTCGGAGAAGGAGTAGCGGCGCATCGCGGAGGCCGGGCGGCCCAGCAGACGGCACAGCGCGTCGTTGGTGCGCAGGATGCGGCCGTGCTGGTCGCCGCCCATCTCGGCGATCGCCATGCCGCTGGGCGCGTACTCGAAGGCCTGGCGGAAGGACTCCTCGCTGGCGCGCAGGGCCTGCTGCTCACGCTCCAGGCGGACCAGGGCGCGCTGCATGTTCGCCCGCAGCCGGGCGTTGCTGATCGCGATGGCGGCCTGGAAGGCGTACATCTGGAGCGCCTCGCGCCCCCAGGCGCCGGGGCGCCGGCCGTTGCGCGGCCGGTCCACGGACAGCACGCCGATCAGTTCGCCGCCGCCGGTGGAGCCGGAGGCGCCGGGCGAGTACATCGGCGCGAAGAGACGGTCGGAGGGGTGCCACTCGTCCTCGAAGCGGGGCGCGGGTCCGTCGGTGTACCACTGCGGGACGTCGTCCTCGTCCAGGACCCAGCCCTCGGTGTGCGGTATGAACCGGAGGTCGCCCCAGGCCTCGCCCATGGTGAGCCGGCGGTCCCAGGAGGCGCGGGACCCGACACGGCCGGTGATCAGGGCCTCGGCGGCGGAGTTCCCGGCGAGCGCGGCGACGACCAGGTCACCGTCCTGGCGCACGAGGTTGACGCACGCGAGCTCGAAGCCGAGACCGGTGACCACGCCGTCCGCGACGGTCTGCAGCGTGTCGGCCAGGCTGCGGGCGGTGTTCATGTCCGCCATCACCTGATGCAGCTGCCGCAGGGTCGCCAGACGGACGTAGGGCTCCGACTCGGTCTCCATTCGCCCTCCCCCCTCGTCGAGACCTCGCAGCAACTCCAGGGTTCTCTCGGCGTACCAGGTGCTCTTCGTGCTCTCGCGCTTACGACTGGGTGTACCGCTCGGTGGACTGCCGGGTGCTTTCCCACGTACTGCTTGGTAGCTTCGTGCTCAGCTTCCCCGCCACTGAATCACAGCGCGCTCCCCACTCGGTACACAGGGTCAACAAAATATGGCCCCTGTGACTCAAGTCACAGCTGAAGATGAACAATTGAGTGGGGTTTCTGCATTTTCATCGTGCGTTTACTGAACGCATGGTGGGGAGCTGTGCGGACACTGTGAGCGATTGTGGCCGGACGCCACGCGAACGTGTGCGGTCGCGATCTCCGTCTCCGGTCCTAGGACCCGTCTCGGGCCGGGGGCCGATGCGCCGCCCGGGAAGCGGAGACTAGCGTTTCGGCGTGCTGAAGACTTCCCCTGCCGCTCCACCCTCCGCATCCGGGCATGCTGAGGGGGTGAGCAACGACGAGTTCCGCGCCGCCATGACCCGGCTGGCCGCGGGCGTGGTCCTGGTGACCGCCCACGAGCCCGCACTGGACCCGGACGGGCCGGGCGGCGAGGACGTGGGCATGACCGCGACGGCCTTCATGTCCGTCTCGCTGGACCCGCCCCTGGTCCTGGTCAGCCTGCGCGAGGGCTCCCGCATGGACGACCTGCTCGCCGAACAGCCCCTGTGGGCCGTCTCCGTGCTCTCCGAGAGCCAGCGCCACATCGCCGGCCGCTTCGCGATGAAGGGCCGCATCAGCGACCGGCTGCTCTTCGAGGACATCCCGTACGTGCGCGGCAAGGAGGCCGGGGCACCTCTGGTGGGCGGCGCCCTGGCGACCCTGGAGTGCCGCACCGAGCAGCGGGTGGCCGCCGGGGACCACACCCTCGTCATCGGCCGGGTGCTCACGGCCGAGGTGCCGAGCGCCGACGGAGGACCCCTGACGTACTTCAAGGGCCGCTACCGGCAGCTGGGTTAGCGCCCGCACGGCGGACGGCGGCGGCGCCCCCCGCACGGGCGGGCCGGTCAGCGCTCCAGGACGGTGACGTCGAGCGCGGCCAGCCGCTCCGGGTCGTTGAGGATGTCGATCACGGCGATCCGGCCGTGTACGACTGTGAAGGCGAGAACACTGGTCAGGTGCCCGTCGGTGATGCCCACGACGCCCGCGACACCGTTGACGAGGGCCGGCCGCGCGGAGTGCGCGAGATGGGCGAAACCGATGGCGCCCGAGGCCACGGCGACCGCACCGGTCGTCACACCGCCCTCCGACCGCGCCACGACGTCCGGGTCGAGCACCGCGACGAGCGCGTCGAAGTCGCCCCCGCGCGCCGCCGCCAGGAACGCGTCGACGGCCTCCCGCTGCTGCGCGAGATCGGCGTCGGGCGCGGGCGCCCCGCCCTGCACCCGTCGCCGGGCCCGGCTGGCGAGCTGCCGGGACGCCGCCGGCGTACGGCCCACGAGGAGCGCGATCTCCTCGAACGGCACCGCGAACAGGTCGTGCAGCACGAAGGCGAGCCGCTCGGCCGGCGTCAGCGTCTCCAGCACCACCAGCAGGGCGATGCCCACCGAGTCGGCGATCAGCGCCTGCTGTTCCGGGTCGACGCCGCTGACGGGGCTGAGCACCGGCTCCGGCATGCGCACCCCGGGCCGGTCCTCCAGGGGCTCCTCGCCGCGGGCCCTGCGGGAGCGCAGCATGTCCAGGCAGACCCGTCCGACGACGGTCGTCAGCCAGCCGCCGAGGTTGTCGACGTGGCTCGCGTCGGCCCGGCTGAGCTTCAGCCAGGCCTCCTGCACGGCGTCGTCGGCCTCGGTGAGCGAGCCGAGCATGCGGTAGGCGACCGCGCGCAGATGACCGCGGTGCGCCTCGAACCGCTCGGCGAGGAACTCGTTCCCTCCGGGGGCCGGCCCGGTCGGCCCCGTCGGCCGGCCGGATTCGCTCGTCTCGCTCATGGGTCCCATCTCCTCGTCGCGGTCCGTCACAGCCATGACGGATCGCGGGACGCGAATGTGACGCGGGCCGTCGGGCCGTGCGTCCGGGACCCGGCGGGGGGTCAGGACCAGTCGCGCCCGGAGCGCCCGCGCTTGGTGTCCGAGCGCTGCTTCTTCTCGCGCAGCCGCCGCTCGTTGATGCCGCGGGGGATGCGGGTGGCGCGGCGGGGCCGGGG
Organism: Streptomyces siamensis; assembly: GCF_039543605.1. NCBI lineage: Bacteria > Bacillati > Actinomycetota > Actinomycetes > Kitasatosporales > Streptomycetaceae > Streptomyces > Streptomyces siamensis. The sequence goes on from NZ_BAABKB010000005.1 coordinate 265,885, forward strand.
CGGCGGAGCGGTGGCCTCGGCGAGGAGGGCCGCGAGCCGCACGGCGGCGGCCTCGCGGTTGCGCCACTGGGACCGGTGCTCGGAGGCCCGGACGCTGACGACCCCGTCGACGAGCCGCCCCGCCAGCCTGGCGAGGGCGCGCTCCTTCCACACGGGCGGCAGCGCCTCGGTCCTGGCCAGGTCGAAACGCAGCTCGACCTGCGAGTCACTGGTGTTGACGTGCTGTCCTCCGGGCCCGCCGGAGCGCGAGAAACGCCACATGAGCTCGGCCTCGGGAAGGGAGACGGAGCCGCGGACGACATAGGGACCGGACATGAGGTTCATGGTCGCGCGGATGTCCGGTCCGCGTCACCCGTTTTTCCGCTCGACTGCGCCGTCGGAGCGAATCGAAGGTAAAGAAAGTAAAGAGAGCTGGAACCTTCCGTACCCCTCTCGGCGTTCATAGGGGTAGCTGTAGCTTCGTGACCGTACGAAGCCGTTCGAAGCCCATACGTACGAGGCACAAGCACCGCGTACGCAACGAGGGAAGGGACTCCCAACAATGGCTGTAAGCCTGTCCAAGGGTGGCAACGTCTCGCTCACCAAGGAGGCTCCGGGCCTGACCGCCGTCACCGTGGGCCTCGGCTGGGACGTCCGCACCACCACGGGTACCGACTTCGACCTCGACGCCTCGGCCATCGCGGTCAACACGCAGGGCAAGGTCTACTCGGACGCCCACTTCGTGTTCTTCAACAACAAGCAGACCCCGGACAACACCATCGTCCACACCGGCGACAACCGCACGGGCGAGGGCGCCGGCGACGACGAGGCGATCAACGTCAACCTGGCGGCTCTCCCCGCCGACATCGACAAGATCGTCTTCCCGGTCTCGATCTACGACGCCGAGACCCGTACGCAGAACTTCGGCCAGGTCCGCAACGCGTACATCCGCATCATCAACCAGGCCGGCGGCGCCGAGATCGCGCGCTACGACCTCTCCGAGGACGCCGCGACCGAGACCGCGATGGTCTTCGGCGAGCTCTACCGCAACGGCGCCGAGTGGAAGTTCCGCGCCGTGGGCCAGGGTTACGCCTCGGGCCTCGTCGGCATCGCCCAGGACTTCGGCGTCAACGTCTGATCCGCCGTCTCCCGCACCACCTGACGGAGCCCCCGGCCCATTCGGGCCGGGGGCTCCGTCAGGTGCTCCTCCTCGTCACGTCCGGGCGGCTCCTCGCCCGGCTCAGGCGGCGAGTTCCGCGTCCTCGGCCGCGGTCCCGGCCGCCGGTGCCGTGGCGGCCCGTGCCCGCCCGCCGCGCATGACCACCGTGGCCAGCAGCGCCGCGGCGAGGACACCGATCGCGCTGACGGTGAAGGTGGTCGCCATCGAGGCGGTGAAGGCCTCACGGGCGGCTCGCACCAGATGGCTGTCCCCGTGAGCGACGGCCAGCGCTCCGGCGATCGAGTGCCTGGCCTCCTCGGGGGCGCCGGCGGGCATCTCCCGGGCGAAGCCGCTCGACAGGAGCGAGCCGAGGATCGCGATGCCGAGTGCGGTTCCGGCCTGCTGGATGGTGTCGTTCAGGGCGGAGCCGACGCCCGCCTTCTCCGGCGGGATGGTCCCCATCAGCGCGCCGACCGCGGCCGGCATCGCGAGACCGGCGCCGAGGCCGAGCAGACCGAGCGCGACCGCAGGGACCGTGAAGCCCGAGTCGGCGGAGACGGTGGTCAGCAGGGCGAAGCAGGCGACCATCACGAGCATCCCGGCGAGGACCAGGAAGCGGTGTCCGACCTTCGCGGTGAGCGCGGCTCCGGCGAAGTTGCCGATCAGCGCGGTGACGGCGAGGGGCACGAAGGCGAGGCCCGCCTTGACCGGCGAACAGCCGAGCACGAACTGCAGGTACTGGGTGAGGACCAGCAGCAGACCGCCGTTGCCGATCTGCACGAGGGACAGCGAGAGCGAACCGCCGCTGAAGTCGCGGTGCTTGAACAGCACCAGCGGGACCATCGGTGCGGGGGTGACGTTCTCCCAGATCACGAACCCGGTCAGGGCGACGGCCGCGACGGCCAGGGTGACCGTGGAACGCCCGCCGAAGGCGCCGTGCTGCGGAAGCTCGATGATCCACCAGACCAGGGCGGTCATACCGACGGCGGACAGCACCGCACCGAGCGGATCGGGCTTCTGCCAGGGCCCCTTGGACTCCGGCATGAGCGTGAGACCCGCGACGATCGCCAGCGCGACGACCGGCACATTGATGAGGAAGATCGAGTGCCAGGAGAAGTGGTCGATCAGCACACCGCCGAGCACGGGGCTGCCGACCAGCCCGAGCATCGAGACCGAACTCCACGCCGCCATCGCCCGGCCGCGCTCCTCCTCGTCGAAGACGGTGATGAGGATGGACAGGGTCGAAGGCATGACCAGCGCTCCGCCGACGCCCATCGCGACGCGTACGGCGATGACCTCGCCGGGATCGGTGCACACGGTCGCGGCCAGTGACGCGAGTCCGAAGAACAGCAGGCCGACGATCATGACCTTCCGGCGCCCGAACCGGTCGCCGAGGCTGCCGGAGGTGAGCAGGAGACCGGCGAAGACCAGGATGTAGGAGTCCAGGATCCACTGGGTGTCCTGGGCGTTCGCACCGATGTCCTCGGTCATCCGAGGCACCGCGACGGTCAGCGCCATGCTGTCGACCACCAGGACCAGCGAGCTGAGGCACAGCACGATCAGGATCCACCAGCGGCGTGGATTGCGGCTTTCCATGGGAGTTTCCCTTCGGCTGCGCACACTGTTTCTTCAATGCGAACACTGTACGCACGACGGAACAGTGTGCGCAATCCCCTTTCCTGTACGCTCGATGAGAACGATGTACGCAGGACGCACTGACGCAGCATCAAGGAGCGCCATGGCCGCCAAGGCGAAGACGAATCCGATCCCGTCCGTGTGGGCCCGGCAGCAGCGCGAGCCCGCCCAGCCGGCGCTGAGCCAGGCCGCGATCGTCGGCGAGGCCGTCGCCATGCTGGACGCCGAGGGCATCGAGGCGCTCAGCATGCGCAAGCTCGGCGCCCGGCTGAACGCCGGCGCGACCTCGCTCTACCGGCACGTGGCGACCAAGGACGAGCTGATGGAGCTCGCGGTCGACGCGGTCGCGGCGGAGATCGTGGTCCCGCCGGCCGACAGCCCGGACTGGCGTGCGGCCGTCACCGAGGCCGCCGGCTCGTTCCGTGCCACGGCCCTGCGGCACCCCTGGCTGTCCTCGGTCCTCGGGCAGGCGGGCCTCGCCTACCTCGGCCCCAACCTCATGTCGTTCTCCGAGCGCCTGGCCGCCCTGTTCACGGCCGCCGGCTTCCCCGAGCCGAGCGGCGCGATCGACACCGTGCTGTCGTACGTCATCGGCATGAGCACCACGGAGGCCGCCTGGCTCACCACGGTCGCGCGCTCCGGCGAGACCGAGGCCGGCTTCATCGCCCGGCTCATGCCCGCGGCCCAGCAGGCCGCGGCCGGCCACGAGCACCTGGCCGACGCCTATGCCGCCGGTGCCGAGGACATCGACCCCGTACGGATCCGGGACGACAAGTTCGCCTACGGTCTCGACGTCGTCCTCGACGGGCTGTCCCTGCGGCTCCCGCGCTGACGGACCGGGCTCCCGGCCTCCTCGTCACGGCTTCGCGGGCTTGCCCGACCCTTCACGGCTTCGCGGTCCCGGCTCCCCCGTCACGGCTTCGCGGGCTTGCCCTCGCCGTACAACCAGTCCTTCCAGATGACGCCGAAGTCCTCGTCCGGCGCCTGCTTCTCGACGAAGGCGGTGAACTCGTCGGTGTCCGCGTTGCCGTGACGGTGGGCGGCGGCCCAGCCCTGGACGATGTCGTAGAAGGTGTCGTCGCCGACCTTCTGCCGGATCTTGTGCAGCACCATGGCGCCGCGGTCGTAGACGGGCGGGTCGGAGATCTTCGCGGCACTCGGGGGATCGCCCGGTGGGAACGCCCAGAGGGCCTCGTTGCCCGCGCCGCTCTTGTAGTAGTCGCCCGCGTAGAGGGCGTCGAAGACGTCCTGGGCGCTGTCCCCGCCGTCGTCCTCCTGCCACAGCCACTCCGCATAGGTCGCGAAGCCCTCGTTGAGCCACATGTCCCGCCAGGACTTCGGGGTCACGGAGTCGCCGAACCACTGGTGCGCCAGTTCGTGGACGAGGATCCGGGTGTCGGTGGTGCCCGGGAAGACGGGGCGGTTCTGGGTCTCCAGCGCATACCCCGCGTCGCCGGGGCGCTCGACGATCGCGCCGGTGGAGGAGAAGGGGTACGGGCCGAAGTTGTACTCCGCCCAGTCGAGGATCTCCGCGATCCTGTCCGGCACCTTCTTGCCCGCCTCCGCCTGCGTGGGGTCGACGGCGACGTACACCGGCAGGCCCTTCCCGGTCGTCGAGCGCGAGATGTCGTACCTGCCGATCGCGACCGTCGCCACATAACTGGCCATCGGCTCGGCGGTGTGCCACGCGAACGTCGTACGGCCGTTCTTGGTCGTCTCGCTCGTCAACTCCCCGTTGGAGACCGCGTGCAGGCCCTTCGGCACGGTGACCGTGATGTCGTAGGACGCCTTGTCGGAGGGGTGGTTGTTGCCGGGGAACCACGTCATCGAGCCGGTCGGCTCGCCCAGCGCGAGCGAGCCGTCCGCGGTGCGCATCCAGCCCTCCTGCGAGCCGTCCACGTCGGTGAGCGTCTCGGGGGTGCCCGAGTAGCGGACCGTCACGCGGAACGTCTCCCCCGCGTCGAGGCCGTCCCGCGGGTGCACGGTCAGCTCCTGGCCCGCGCGGTTCCAGCGGGCCTCCCGGCCCTCGACGGTGACGCCGTGCACCTCCAGCCCCTTCAGGTCGAGGTCGAAGGCGCTGAGGTCCGAGGTGGCCCGGGCCGTGATCACCGCCGTCCCCCGCAGCTGCCGGCCGGACGGCTCGTAGTCGAGGGTCAGGCCGTAGTGCGTGACGTCGTAGCCGCCGTTGCCCAGCTTCGGGAAGTACGGGTCGCGGACACCGGCCGCTCCGGGCTTCCCGTGCACCCCGCTCCCGTCGCATCCGGCCAGGACGAGGGCGAACGCGAGAGCAAAGGGGACGGCGACGGAAGATCGGGACACATCCACGATCCTACGAGCCGATGACGTCACCCGGACGCGATCGCCCGAGCCCCGCCACACGCTCCACCCGCACCCGGCGCCCCGGCCTGCTCGGTCCCGGCGACAGGCCGCGCCCGCCGGCATCGATCCCGGCTCCGATCCGCGCCCCGGCAGACCTCGGTCCCGGCGACCGGCCGCGCCCCATGCCGGCCCCGCCCGCCGTGGCCCGGCGCCGTCGGCGGGAGCGGACCCGCGAGGCGGCCGCGCGGTGCGCGACCGTCGCGCGTCGGCCGGGTCGGCGGCGTGACACCATCAGCTACGTGCTCGACATCGGCTACGCCCTCTCCAACCGCTTCCCCGACCCCCCGCAGACCGACTACCGCGGCGCGGACGTGCACGCGCTGCGGCACGACCTCTTCTGCGGGGACGTCTACCTCGCCGACACCAAGGCCGACCGGGAGCTGTCGACGGCCTGGGGCTGGGTGCCGGTCCTGGACTTCGCGTGGGCGCTGTGCGACATCGTGGAGCAGCTCGACCGGGACCCGCTCGGCAGCCGGGCCTCCCGCCCCCAGCAGGCCGAACTGGACTTCACCGAGTCGAGCGACCGCATGCTCTTCGAGCGCCGCTTCGGCTGGGTGGACATCGAGGCCGACTGGATGCCCGGCGACGAGGAGCCCCTGACCTTCTCGCACTCCGAACTGCGCCGCGAGGCCCGCGACTTCCTGCACGATCTGATCGCCGACCTCACCGACCTGCACGACGATCTCGCCGAGAACCCGGCGATCTGGACGCTCCGGGCCCGCTTCCCCCGCGTCTCGTAGCCGGAGCCCACGCCCGGCACCGACCAGGCGCAGGCGCGGCAGACCGGCGCGCCACTCCCCCGGCTCCCGCCGCTCCCGGGGCCCTCAGCCCTCCACCGCCCCGCCGTCCACCCGGATTCCCCTCTCGGCCGCCAGCGCCGGTGCCAGATCGAGCAGTTGGGCCGGGCTGATCACCGCGCCCGACAGCCGGTCCACGCCCCGCGCGATGTCCAGCTCGGCCGCCGCGCGCAGGTCCACGTCCACGAGGGTCGCCCCCGTGAGGTCCGCCCCCTTCAGGACGCAGTCCACGAACTCCACCCGCTCCAGGCGGGCGCCCCCGAAGTCCGGCTCCACCAGCACGCAGCCCTGGAAGACGACGTCCTTGAGGCGCGCCGTGCGCAGATTCAGATAGTCGATCTTGCCGCCGCGGACCAGGACCCGCTCCAGGACGGCTCCGTGCAGCTGCACCCCGCCCAGGCGGGCGTCCACCACCTCGACGTCGCGCAGCGTCGACTCGGCGAGATCCGTGCCCACACCCCGGGCGCCCGTCAGGACCGAGTCCAGCACGCGCGCGTGGTGCAGCCGGGTCTCGTCCAGCGCGCAGCCCGTCAGCGCGCAGTCCATGAAACGAGCGCCCCCGCCGTCCTGACCGGCGAAGTCGGCCTGGCGGAACTCCAGCCCGTCGTAGTCCCCGTCGGGCTCCAACTCCCCGCCGCCGAAAGGCTCCAGCGGGGGCAGCCGGACCTCCGGCCGCCGCGCCGCCTTCACCCCGGCCCCCCCGCCGGCCCCCCGTGTCCCGCCCTTGCCGCCCGTCGCTCTCCTCGCCATGGCCCCATCCTGCACGGCACCACTGACAATCGCCCTGACCTGCGAAGACGCCACCCATGTCACATTCCGGGGTGCTCGATCGGTCGTATGCCCAGAAGAGGAGCACCGGACAGCCGGCAGCGGACGACGACGCGAGGGAGACCCCAGTCATGCATCACATCACCGTCATCGGCGGCGGCTTCGCCGGACTCACCGCCGCCATCACCGCCGCCGAGGCGGGCGCCAAGGTCACCGTGTACGAGGCCCATCACACGCTCGGCGGCCGGGCCCGCACCGCAGAGGGCCCGTACCGGACCAACGAGGGGCCGCACGCCCTCTACAGCGGCGGCCCGCACTGGACCTGGCTCAAGCAGCGCGACCTGATCGGGCCGCTCGCGCCGATCCCGCCCCTGGAGGCCGCGCGGCTGCGACTGCACCACAGGGGAGCCCTGCGGCGCACCCCGCCGTTCGCGATGCTCAAGCTGCTCCGCCGCGCCTCTCGGCAGGCGCCCGTGGACGTCGACTTCATGACCTGGGCCACGGCGGAGGCGGGCGAGGAGGGCGCGCGGGCCGCCGCGAACTACTCCGCCGTGGCCCTCTTCCACCACGACCCCGGAGCGCTGTCCGCCGCGTTCGTGCAGGAGCGGCTGCGCCGCGCCATGAGGCTGCCCCCGGAGGCGCACTACCCGCGCGGCGGCTGGGCGAGCGTCATCGACCGGATGGCGGCGCGGGCGTGGAACCTCGGTGTGCGCATGGAGACGCTGTCCCGCGTCGACGAGGTCCCCGTGAACCGTGGTCCGGTCGTCGTCGCCACCTCCCTCGACGCGGCGCGGCGCCTCCTCGGCGACCCGTCGTTGACCTGGACCGGCGGTCGTACCGCGCTCGTCGACCTGGCCCTGCGCACGCGCCGCGGCGACGCGTTCGCGGTCTCCGACCTGGACGCGCCCGGCTGGATCGAGCGGTTCACCGCGCAGGACCGCACTCTCGCCCCGGCCGGCGAGCAGCTGATCCAGGGGCAGATCCCCATCGCACCGCACGAGTCCAGGGCCGACGGCGTGGCCCGCGCCGAGCACCTGCTCGACCTCGCCTTCGACGGCTGGCGCGAGCGGCTCGTGTGGCGGCGCGAGGCCGTGGCGAACGGCCGGACCGGCGCGGTGGATCTGCCCGGGACCAGCTGGCGCGACCGGCCGCGGATCGACCGCGGCGACGGCGTGTACCTGGCGGGCGACCAGGTCGCGGCGCCCGGGGTGCTCTCGGAGGTGTCCTTCAACAGTGCCCTCGAAGCCGTGGCTCTCGCCCTGCGGATCCGGCAGCGCCTTGACCTCAAGCATGCTTGAGGTTGAAGGCTGGCGCGTACAGAAACCGACGCGGGGCGCCCGACGACGAGGCGCCCGGGAGGAGCCCACCATGCACGCCGTCCGCCTGTACGCCTTCGGTCCGGCCGAGAACCTCACCTACGAGAAGGCCGAGGACCCCGAGCCGGGCCCCGGCCAGGTCCGTATCGCCGTCGCCGCGGCGGGTGTCCACCTCCTCGACGCCGCCCTGCGCGAAGGCGTGCGGGGCCCTGCCCCCGAGCCCACCCCACTGCCGACGATCCCGGGCCGCGAGGTCGCGGGCACCGTCGAGTCCATCGGCGAGGGCGTCGCCGCGCTCTGGCTGGGCAGGCGCGTCGTCGCCCACCTCGGCTTCGCACCCGGCGGCTACGCGGAGCTCGCCGTCACGGACGTCGACCGCCTCCACGAGATCCCGCGGAACCTGGACTTCGCCGAGGCAGTCGCCATGATCGGAACGGGCCGCACGGCCATGGGGATCGTGCAGTTCACCGACCTCGGCCCCGGTTCCGTGGCCGTCGTGCCCGCGGCGGCGGGCGGCATCGGCACCCTCCTCGTGCAGTACGCCCGGCACGCGGGAGCCACCGTGATCGGCCTCGCGGGCGGGCCCGAGAAGGTGGCCCGGGTCCGTGCGAACGGCGCCGACCTGGCCGTCGACTACACGGACGCCGCCTGGCCAGGACACGTGCGCGACTTCCTCGGCACCCGCACGGCGACGGTCGTCTTCGACGGGGTCGGCGGCGACGTCGCCCGCGCCGCCGTAGCCCTCCTCGGCCCGGGCGGCCGGCACATCGTCTTCGGCTGGTCCGGCGAAGGGATCAAGGACGGCTCCGCCCATCTCGTCGACGGCGTCTCCGAACAGGTCCTCGGCCCGGCGATGCTGCGAAAGGCGGGTGGTCCCAGCCCCGTACGCACCCTGGAACTGCGCGCCCTCGCCGAAGCCGCCGCGGGCCGCCTCGCCCCGGCCGTCACCCGCTTCCCGCTCGCCGAGGCGGCCGCCGCGCACCGGGCCCTGGAGTCCCGGGGCACGATCGGGAAGGTGGTGCTGGAGCCGTGATCAAGCACCGGACCGGAGATGCGACCCCTACCGATCCATGGTCTTCTGGGCAAGTGAGCCGCACCCGAACAGGTGAATCCGCCGCTCCCACAGGTGCCCCGGGCACCGACCCCCACCGCTGGTGGGGCCTGGTGATCATCGCCCTCGCACAGCTGATGGTGGTGCTGGACGCCACCATCGTGAACATCGCACTCCCCTCCGCACAGCGCGACCTGGGCATGTCCGACGGCAACAGGCAGTGGGTCATCACGGCGTACACCCTGGCCTTCGGTGGTCTGCTGCTCCTCGGCGGCCGGATCGCGGACCTGGCCGGCCGCAAACGCACCTTCGTCATCGGACTCATCGGCTTCGCGGGCGCGTCCGCGCTGGGCGGCGCCGCCACCGGCCCCGGCATGCTCTTCGGCGCCCGCGCGCTCCAGGGCGCCTTCGCCGCCGTGCTGGCCCCCTCGGCGCTCAGCCTGCTGACCACCACGTTCACCGACCCGAGGGAACGCGGGAAGGCCTTCGGCATCTACGGCGCGCTGGCGGGTTCGGGCTCGGCGATCGGCTTCATCGCGGGCGGCCTGCTGACCGAGTACCTGAACTGGCGCTGGTGCCTGTACGTCAACATCCCGATCGCCGTCGCCGCGGTCCTCGGCGCCCACGCGCTGCTGCGCGACAGCCCGGCGCAGAAGGGCGCCCGGCTCGACGTCCTCGGCGCGGTGCTCGGCTGCGGCGGGCTGGTCTCCCTCGTCTACGGCTTCAGCGAGGCGGAACCGCGCGGCTGGGCGGACCCGCTGGTGCTGTCGCTGTTCGCGCTCGCCGTCGTGCTGCTGGCCGCCTTCGTGCGCTGGCAGACGAGGGCCCCGAGCCCGCTGCTGCCGCTGCACATCGTCAAGGACCGCAACCGCGCCGGCTGCTTCCTGACGATGACCCTCGCCGTCATCGGCATGTTCGGCATGTTCCTGTTCCTGACCTACTACCTCCAGGTCGTCCTGGGCTACTCGCCCGTGCGGACGGGCCTGGCCTTCCTGCCCCTGACGATCGCGATCATCGTCGGCTCGACGCAGATATCGGCCCGGCTGCTGCCCCGTGCGGCGCCCCGCGTGCTGATGGTCCCCGGCACGGTCCTCGCGGCCGGGGGCATGTTCGTCTTCACCCGCATCACGGTCGACTCCGCGTACGCGAGCCGGCTGCTGCCGGGACTGGTCCTGATGGGCCTCGGCATGGGCCTGATCTTCATGCCGGTCTTCGCCACCGCGACCGCCGGGGTGGCCCCGCGGGACTCCGGCGTGACCTCCGCGACCGTCAACACCTCTCAGCAGGTCGGCGGTTCGATCGGCACCGCGCTGCTGAACACCATCGCCACCACCAGCGGCACGGCGTTCGTCGCCGCCCACCTCGGCGATGCCGCACACCGGGAGCTGGTCGTGCGGGAGGGCATCGTGCACGGCTACACCGTCGCCATCTGGTGGGCCGTCGGCATCATGCTCCTGGCCGGGCTGGTCGCGGGCCTCATGGTGACCGCGAAGCCCTCCGCACGCCTCCCCTCGAACGCGCCGGTGCCGGAATCGGTGGGGTGACGGCACCCCGGCGGGGCGGCCGCGGCCCGGCTCCGGCCGGTCAGTGCCGCCCGGCCAGCCGGTCCGCCACCTGCGCCAGACGCGACGACCGCGCGCTGTGCGTGGTCAGTTCGCGGCGGTCCGCCGTGCGGTAGGTCGCGTACATCCCGTGCACACCGATCCAGCGCAGCGGCTCCGGCTCCCACTTGCGGACCTTGTGGCCGACCCACGGCAGCCCGGTCAGGTCGGTCGCGCCCGACTGGCCCGAGTCCTGCTGGACCAGGTCGCGCAGGGTGCGCGCGGCGAGGTTGGTGGTGGCGACCCCGGAGCCGACGTAGCCGCCGGCCCAGCCGAGGCCCGTGGAGCGGTCCAGGGTCACGGTGGCGCACCAGTCGCGGGGCACGCCGAGCACCCCCGACCAGGCGTGCTCCACCCGCACGCCCGCCAGCGAGGGGAAGAAGCGCACGAGGATCTCGCGCAGCGCCTCGGCGGTCGCCGGCTGGGTGCGCCCGTCGTTGTCGGTGCGCGAGCCGAAGCGGTACGGGACCCCACGCCCGCCCAGCGCGATGCGGTCGTCGGCGGTGCGCTGCGCGTACATGTACGCGTGCGCCATGTCGCCGAGCGTCTCGCGGCCCTCCCAGCCGATGGCCTCCCACTGCTCCGGCGCCAATCGTTCCGTCGCGATCATCGAGGAGTTCATGGGCAGCCAGGTGCGCTTCTGGCCCCTGAGGCTCGCGGTGAAGCCCTCCGTGCAGCGCAGCACGTACGGGGCCCGGACGGTCCCGTACGGCGTCACCGCGTGCCCCGGTCGGATCTCCGTCACGGGCGTCTGCTCGTGGACGGTGACCCCGAGCTCCTCGACGGCCGCCGCGAGCCCCTTCACCAGCTTCACCGGGTGCAGCCGGGCCCCGTGCGGGGTCCAAGTCGAGCCGACCGCGTCCGCGACCCGCACCCGCGCGGCGGTCTCCCGGGCGCCGTACAGTTCTCGGTCCTTCTCGCCGTACGACAGCTCGTGCTCGTGGAAGGCCTTCAGCCGTGCCAGCTGGGCGGGCGTGTAGGCCACTTCGAGGACGCCGCCCTGGTGGATGTCGGCGTCGATGCCCTCCTCCGCGGCGACGCGCACCACCTCGGCGACGGTGTCGTTCATCGCCCGCTGCAGGCGTACGGCCGCCTCGTGACCGTGCAGCTTCGCGTACCGGTCGCGGCCCGCGATGCCGTTGTAGAGCCAGCCGCCGTTGCGCCCCGAGGCCCCGTACCCGCAGAACTTCTGCTCCAGCACGGTGACGCGGAGGAAGGGCGCCGCCTTCTTCAGGTAGTACGCGGTCCACAGGCCCGTGTATCCGCCGCCGACGATGACGACGTCGGCGGTCGCGTCACCGGGGAGGGGCTCCCGCGTCACGGGGAGGCCGTCGTCCGCGTACCAGAAGGAGATGCCGCCGTTGACGACACCGCTGACTGCGCTGCTCATGGCCGGGACGTTAACGCCTGAGCGCGGCCAGTGTCTCCTTCGGATTCCATGCTTTTCCGCGGCCCACGGTCAGCGGCCGGCAGGCCAGACCGATCAGCACCGCGATGAAATGCCCGAAATCGGTGAAGGTGGGGTCGACCGTGAGCGGAGCGGCGTAGCCGAGCAGGACGACACCCGCGTACACGTACCGCCACGGCGGGGCGATCCGGTACGTCAGGACGGCGATCACCCCCGCCAGCGCGTAACTCACCCCGATGTCGAGCGTGTTGAGCGACGAGTACGGGGCGATCCCCTCGTTGACCGCCCGCAGCAGGGCGCCCTCGCTGGCGAGCGTCGCCAGGACGTGCGCGACGACGCACACGACGAGCCAGCGCGCGGTGCCCAGCCAGCGTTCGGCCTGCGCGTGGAAGACCGTGTAGAGGGCGGCGTACGGCAGCCAGTGCCCGCTGTCGATCCACATCGCGCTGGAGATCAGCACCCGCAGCGGATCGTTCGACAGCTCGTGGATGTTCGTCGAGCGCTGCCGCAGGAAGTCCTCCTCGAAATCCGGCGACATGCGGTGCAGGGCGACCGTGGTGACGAACAGGACCAGCAGCCAGATGTACGTCCCCGGGGCGCTGCGGACATAGGCGTGCGCTCTCCCCATGCCGGTGCGGACGTGGGCGCGCACTCGTCCCAGGCCACTCCGGACGTGGGCGCGCGCTCCCACCGGGCCGCCCCGTTCCGCGCCACGGCCCCGGCTCCTCGTGCGCGCGACCCGGTTCACACCAGCAAGTATGGTCGGCAAGGTGATCGACGTGCCCGGCGAGCCGGCGGCCGCGCAGGAGAAGTTCAACGGCGCCGCGGGCCGCGCGTTCGTCGCCGGCCTGCCCCGGCGGGCGGCCCACTTCCTCGGCCTGTGGGGTCTGAGCATCGACGGACCCGCCATGCACGGGGTGAGCGCGCTGGTCCTTCCGGTGGTACGCCACGGGGTCCCTCCCGGGCGGGCGGCACGGCGGTCCGGCACGGGCCGCGCTCACGCTCCAGCTCCTCGACGAGGAGAGCGCCGGCGAGCCCGTCGCCCTGCGCCTGCGGGACGGCGACGGATCGGTGCGGCTCCCGGAGCACGACGCGTCCACCTGCACGCTCCTGCTCGAACGGCTCGAACGGCTCGACGAGACACGGCTGCCGGCCGGCCTTCCGGACGCCCGCGAGGCCGTCCTCGTCATCGCCGGACTTCTCGCCCGCCTCACCGCCGTACCCGCCCCCGCCGGACTGCGCCGACCGGGGGACATCGCCCACGCGATGCTGGAACAGGTCCCGTGGGCGCTGGCACGCGTCCCCGACCCGGCCGACCGCCGGCCGGTCCGGGACTGCGCCGCCGCGGTGCGCGAGGTGCTGCCCGAGCCCGGCGACCGGCTCCCGCACCGGGACCTGCACTTCGACAACGCCGTCGGCTCCGACCGCGCCGACCGGCCGGCCATCGACCCGAAACCGCTGGCGGGCGACCCGGGCTTCGACCTCCTGCCGGCCCTCGACAACCGCTACGACCCCGGCGAGGTGCGCCGGCGCTTCGACGCCCTGACCGGCGTCCTCGGCCTCGACCGCGAGCGCGCCCGCGCCTGGACGCTGGCCCGGGTTCTGCAGAACTGCCGGTGGGAGATCGAGGACGGGCGCCCGCTGGACGCCGTGCAGCTGGAGATCGGGCGCCTGCTGCGCCGGTGACGCCGTGACGCAGACCTGACCACTCCGACGCTCGTCCGTACCGCATGTGACGTTCGAGCATGCAGGTGCGCTGGGCACTAGGGGCCGCCTGTGTGACGGCTGTGCCCACGTCACGGGAATGAACAGGGGATGAGGGTGGCTCCGCGTGCAGCACGTCACCGGCGTGCGGTGCAGCGTCGTGTTCTTGCCGACGTTTCTGTCGCCGCGGCGGCCGGGATCGCCGTCACGGCGACGCCGGCCATGAACGCCGAGGCGGCGTGGACGCCGGCGTGGAACGAGTCGGCCGCCGGCCGGACCCCTGACGGCCCCCGTACACGATCAAGTCGGTCACCGGTCCCCGACCGGCTTCGACTGCCCCGCCGCTCCCGCCCGGCGGGTTCCCGCTCTTCCCTCCGTGAAGGAGATACATGCGCAAGCGCGCTGCCTTTGCTCTGTTCAGTGCCGTCGCCGCGCTGGCCGGCTTCGCCACCCCCGGTGCCTTCGGGGACGAGACTCGGACCGACGTCCAGATCAGCAACGTGACCTTCGACGGCGGCAAGAACATCGTGGTCGGTCTCTACGCCAAGACGATCACGGTTTCAGGGACCTTCACCCACCCGTCGGGCATCCAGGACGCGGACTTCGTCCTGTGGCGTGGACCGGATGGTGCGAACCCCTACGAGACCTACGACGACCGCATCGTGTCGAACCAGTACTACTCCCATGCGGACTGCGTCGCCTCGAGTGCCACCACCTCCATCTGCTCGCAGACGATCTCCCTCGAACCGGACTGGAAGTACGGCGGCACCGCGCTCACCGACGCCCACGCCGGCACCTGGAAGGTCAGTGCGCAGGGGGTGGCCAATGACGACAGCTGGACCCAATCGGCGAGCTACACCACGACCCGTCTGCAGCGGGACTCCAAACTCACCGTGAACGCGGGCCCCGAACCGATTGCCAAGGGAAAGACCCTCACCGTCACCGGCAGGCTCACCCGGGCCGACTGGGACAACCTCGATTACCTGGGCTACACCAACCAGCCGGCCAAGCTCCAGTTCCGCAAGGCCGGCACGACGACCTACACGACCATCAAGACCGTGTACACCTCCAGCACCGGCAACCTGACGACCACGGTCCCCGCGTCCGAAGACGGTTACTGGCGCTGGAACTTCGCAGGCACCTCCACCACCCCGGCCGCCAAGGCGACCGGCGACTTCGTGGACGTCCAATAGCCCGGACGTCACTCCCGACAGCTCACGCTCGCACCGCGATGTCTTTCTGCGGGGGCCGGTCGTCGGAATGCCAGCGGCTGCGGCGTGCCTCTTCCGAGGCCGTCGCGAAATCCGTCGGCCAAGGCACAACCAGCCCGATGAACACGCAGTTCACCGTGCGGCAGGCCGCTGCTACGGGGCGCCACCGAATTCGAACATCGCGAATCCGGCGAACCAGCCGGAGGCGAGAGCGCAGGTGCCGAGGACAGTTACCAGAGCAGGTCCGCGAAGCCTGCTCAGGGCGATCGCCAGCGGGATGAGCAACGGGAAGGCGGGCAGGAGAAAGCGCGCGACATTGCAGAACATCTGGTGGCTGCCGAGCACAGTGGCAATGGTGAGCAGCGTGTGGACCATCAGAACGGCGGGCGGGCGCAGCCGCACCAACAGGACGATCAGGATCGGCAACGCCATGATGATCAGCGCCGCCAGCAGATCGGGGATGAGCGCGGCGAAGAGATCATCGTCGTGGCCGAGCAGGATGCCCCGCATCACGGTGACATTGTGCTGGCCCCAGTCGAAGAAGTGCAGCCAGGCTCCCCTCTGGAGCTTGAAGTAGCCGCCCCAGTCACCCATACGCCAGTTCACCCAGCCCAGATACCCGAACAGCCCGAGCGGAGCCAGCGCCATCGCGGCGAGAGGGCGCCTGGTTCCGTCCGTGCGCCGCAGAAGTGCGGCGAGCGCCGCCAGGCACACCGCTGCGATCAGCGTCGCCGAGGTCGGCCGGTTGAGTCCGGCCACCAGGGCGAGCAGTCCGGCAGCGATCCACCGTCGGGTCATCACGGCGTAGCAGGACCACGCGGCGAGCGCGATGAAGGTGGAGTCCGAGTAGACCGCCCACTCCGCGCCGGATCCCGGGACGACCGCCCAGAGGCCCGCCGCGATCACACCAGTCCGGACCCCGCCGAGCCGCTCCGCGACGGCGAAGATACCGGCCGCGGCGCACAGCGAAGCGACCACCGACACCAGCATCCCGGCGCCGTACAGGCCGAGACCGGTGAACTCCGAGACCATGCGCATCAGGCCCGGGTAGAGCGGGAAGAACGCGGCCGAATTCGCCTGGAACGTGTACCAGGGGGAACCGATGATCGGCACCAGTTGGGGGTCGTACCCGAACTCCGCGACCTGTTGGTACCACCAGCCGTCAAAGGAACCGAGCACGTCCCACGGGTGGGCACCGCCGCCCAGGCGCGCTTGCTTCGTGAGGTGGTAGCCGGAGTAGTCGACCAGCCACATGAAGACCCCGAAGCCGACCAGCTTCAGTACCGCGTAGCACCCGACCGCCGGCCCATAGCGCCGTACCAGCCTGCGCGACTGCTCGTGCAGGTCGACCGGCGCGGCCGGGGGTGTGCTGTCGTGTTGTGCGGGCTCGGCACAGACATCAGTCGGCATCGCGCTCATCGGTCGGAGTCACCCCGTCGTCATGGACGATCGTTCGCCGAACCCTTACAGCCGTACAGGTCAGGGACACGCAGACACGCCACACCGCTGTGCCATGGTCCTCGGAACACCCTCCGCCGCAGTAGCACGACCCGTCTGTTGGCGACGGTGTTCGCCCGCGCCGTCCGTGCCCCCTGCTCGGCTTGAAGCCGAGCAGGGGGCACGGACTCTTCTCGGGAGAGCCTCAGTCAGTGATCGGCAGGGCACAAGAGCGGGACCCGTACAGCCTGTTGACGCTCCACGGTGGACTCCCACCCAAGTGAAGAGCCCCGCCGGTGCGGGGCTTGCGGTCCTGGACAAGGTCCAGCCGGGGCCCTTGAAGTCGAGCCTGGGACTGTTGAAATCCAGGGCTCGACACGACCAGGAAAAACCCGACGATAACTCCGGGTTTATTGCGACTTGGACCATTGCGACTACCTCGACCGACTCCTCCGAAGGTCTCGTCCCAGCCAAGGGCTGTCCGCGGAGGGGTGTCGTCTACGGCGTAGACCGTGAACCAGTCGGGGACGCCTGCCGGTTGACCTGCCGGAGCGCGCCGGCCGAGGGGACTTCTCTCGGCCGGCTCCGCCGGCAGAGCTGTCTACGGCTCGATCAACTCCGCCTGGAGCTGCGGAGCCAGGGGGGCTGCTGCAGCTGTGGGGACCGACGCGGCACGGTCCGGTGGCGCGGGGGATGCCCTGCGGGCCGGTTGCACCGGGGTCGCCCTTGGGGCCGGTTGCACCGGTGGCGCCCCGGGGCCCGGTCGGCCCGGTCACGCCGCTCCCGCCCCGGTTGCAGTGCCTGGAGCAGGCCCGCCGCGATCCGCTGTACGCCGCCTTCGTCCTGGCGGCCTCCATGGGCCTGCGGCGCGGCGAGGTCCTGGGGCTTCGCTGGTCGGACGTGGATCTCGAACATCGCGTGCTCCGGGTCAGCAAGCAGGTGCAGCGCGTGGGTGGGGTGCTCTACGAGGACACCACCAAGAGTGGCCGGGCGCGCCCCCTGCCTCCCCCTCTGATCTGCCTTGCGGCACTCCGGTGGCACCGGATGCGGCAGACAGATGCGGCACGGCTCCGGGGAGTCGAGCTGTCCCCGTCCTCGCACATCACCACCCGCACCGGCCGCCCGATCGACCCGCAGAACGTCAACCGGTCGTTCTTCCGCATCACCGCCGCAGCGGGCCTTCGGCGCATCCGTCTGCACGACGCCCGGCATGGGTGCGCCACGCTGCTCACGGCGGCCGGCGTCGCGCCCCGCGTCGTCATGGAGATCTTGGGTCACAGCCGGATCAGCATCACGACGGACGTCTACACGCACGTGACATCGGACACGCAGCGCGAGGCCATCGGTCACATGGACCGCCTGCTCAGGCGCCGCCTCGACCGTGGGTGACCGCCCCGGTTGATGTCACCTGTGGATGTCGAACGCCCCGGACCGATCATCGGCCGGGGCGTTTGCGCTGTTAAGCGGTGGAGCCCCCTGTCGGATTCGAACCGACGACCTTCGCTTTACAAGAGCGGCGCTCTGACCAGCTGAGCTAAGGAGGCCTGCACGCGCGCCCACCGCGGGCGTGCCCGTGCAGTGTACCCACCTCCCCGCCGGGCCCCGTCGAAAATTTCCGCGAAGTTCACAGGGCTCCGGGTGCTGACAGACCACGTGAACGCCAGGTAGCGTCCTGACCCAGTTCACCCTTGTGGACTACACCACCACCTTTACAACGGATCGTCCGGCACGTTCCTGCCGGTGAAGGGGGCCCATTCACCATGGCCACTGTTTCGTTCGACAAGGCGACCCGGATCTACCCGGGTTCCGAGAAGCCCGCCGTCGACGGCCTGGACATCGAGATCGCCGACGGCGAGTTCCTCGTCCTCGTCGGTCCGTCCGGCTGCGGCAAGTCCACCTCGCTCCGCATGCTCGCGGGGCTCGAGGACGTCAACGGCGGATCCATCCGCATCGGCGACCGCGACGTCACGCACCTGCCGCCCAAGGACCGGGACATCGCGATGGTGTTCCAGAACTACGCGCTCTACCCGCACATGACGGTCGCCGACAACATGGGCTTCGCGCTCAAGATCGCCGGCGTGCCGAAGGCGGAGATCCGCCAGAAGGTCGAGGACGCGGCGAAGATCCTCGACCTCACCGAGTACCTCGGCCGCAAGCCGAAGGCCCTCTCCGGCGGTCAGCGCCAGCGTGTCGCCATGGGTCGCGCCATCGTGCGTGAGCCCCAGGTCTTCCTCATGGACGAGCCGCTGTCGAACCTCGACGCCAAGCTCCGCGTCTCGACCCGTACGCAGATCGCGTCGCTCCAGCGCCGCCTCGGCATCACCACCGTCTACGTCACCCACGACCAGGTCGAGGCCATGACGATGGGCGACCGCGTGGCGGTGCTCAAGGACGGTCTGCTCCAGCAGGTCGACTCGCCGCGCAACATGTACGACCGCCCGGCCAACCTCTTCGTCGCCGGCTTCATCGGCTCCCCGGCCATGAACCTGGTCGAGGTCCCGATCACCGACGGCGGTGTGAAGTTCGGCAACAGCGTCGTCCCGGTCAACCGTGAGGCCCTCAAGGCCGCCGCCGACAAGGGCGACCGCACGGTCACCGTCGGCGTCCGCCCCGAGCACTTCGACATCGTCGAGCAGAACGGCGGCGCCGCGAAGACCCTCTCCAAGGAGACCGAGGACGCCCCGGCCGGCCTCGCCGTGTCGGTGAACGTGGTCGAGGAGCTCGGCGCCGACGGCTACGTCTACGGCAGCGCCAAGGTCGGCGACGAGCACAAGGACCTCGTCGTCCGCGTCAGCGGCCGCGCGGTCCCGGAGAAGGGCGCCACGCTGCACGTCGTGCCGCGTCCGGGCGAGACCCACGTGTTCTCCACCTCGACGGGCGAGCGTCTCTCCGACTGACACCGCCGAGGCGGATTCCACACCCGCAGGGGTGGAATTCACCCAAGTTGACGAAGAGGGCCCCGCAGCCTGCTGCGGGGCCCTCTTCGTTGTCGACAAATACCCCGGCAGACCGGGCATTTCGATACGCGTGCGTCAACTCACTACCCACAGAACGCCGTTTTCTCATCCCCCGAACCGGTGACTAAATGTCGCCAAATCATCACCCCGCGCTACCCTCACTCGCGTGAAGCACTCCACCACTAACCAACGGACCCGGCGTGGCCGTGGCCCCGCCCGCCGGATCGGCCGCACCCTCGCCCTCGTTCTGCCTGTCGTCCTGGTGCTCTCCGGGACCCTCGCGGTCACCCGAGTCAACTGGTCGGGGAACCCCGCGGACTCGGTGCTCACCGCGGCCGAAGCCTCGTCGGCGGACGTCTCCACCCGGGCCGCCTCCCGCACCCCGCAGGACGTCCTGCGCGACAAACTGCTCCTGGAACTCCAGGAGAAGGATCCGGGCGTCGCCCTCACCCACCTCCAGGAAGCGGTGAACGGACGGCCGTCGCTGGCGAAGCACTGCGTGTCCATCGCCCGCGCGCTGGGCCGGGCCGCCGTCCGCGCCTACGGCCCGACGCGCGCCCAGGCCTTCGCCCGGCCGGTGTGCGACACCTCGTTCGCCTCCGGGGTCGCGACCACCCGTCTCTGAACCGCGGCACTCCCCCGCTCGGCGGGCGGGGGCAGTCCGGCCGACGACCGGCGCGGAACAGCCCGTTCAGGGCCGCCGGGGAACGGCTGGTCAAGGAACGGTTGCCACCGGAAGCCACGAGCGGGGCGCCACGTACAGTTCGGGCATGACCGATCCGAACGCCGCGTCGCGCCCCGTTCAAGCCGTCGTCCTGGCCGGCGGCCAGGGATCCCGGCTGCGTCCGTACACCGACGACCGGCCCAAGCCGATGGTCGAGATCCCCGGCACCGGGACCCCGATCATCGGACACCAGCTGACCTGGCTCGCCGAGGAAGGCGTCACCGACGTCGTCATCTCCTGCGGCCATCTCGCCGACGTCCTGCAGACGTGGCTGGACTCGGCGGACCTCCCGGTCACCGTCAAGACGGTCGTGGAGACCGAGCCGCTCGGCCGCGGCGGCGGCCTCAAGTACGCCGCCGCGCACCTCCCTCACCCCGACAGGCCCTGGTACGCGACGAACGGCGACATCTGGACCCGTTTCTCGCTGCGCGAGATGGCGGACTTCCACACCGAGCGCGACGCCGTCGCGACCCTCGCGCTGGCCCGGCCGCGCATCCCTTGGGGCGCCGTGCAGACCGACGGGTTCGGCCACATCACGGACTTCATCGAGGCACCGCCCTCCACGTTCGAGATCAATGCGGGCGTCTACGTCTTCTCGCCGGAGTTCGCCGACCTGCTCCCCGAACGCGGCGACCACGAGCGCACCACGTTCCCGCACCTGGCCCGCGAACGCCGCCTGGCCGGCTTCCCGATCCCCCAGGGCGCCTACTGGCGCGCCATCGACACGGCGAAGGACCTGACCGAGGCGGCCAGGGAGCTCGCGGCTCTGGGACGCTGAGCGGCCTCCGCCCGACCACACCCCGTACGACGACGAGGGGCCCCGCACGCTGTTGCGTGCGGGGCCCCTCGTCGTCGTGGCCGGACGGCGTCCGCCCCGGTGACGGGGCGTCGGACCGGCGGCCGGTGGGGTCAGCCCAGCAGTCCGCCCACCAGGCCCGGCTGGCCGCCGGAGGAGCTGCCGCCGCCGCTGCCGGAGCCGCCGCCCGTCGAACCTCCGGTGGTGCCGCCGCTAGCGGTGCCGCCACCGGACGTCGGTCCCGCGCTGGTGCTCGGGGCCTGGTCCACGGGGGAGGACTGCTGGGGCGGGGCCTGGCCGGTGCCCTGGGTCTGGCTGGGCCCGCTGGTGACCGTGCCGCTGCCGCGGGTCGCGCCGGGCGTGGTGGCCGCCGCGCTGGACGGGGACGAGGAACTGCCCTGCGTGGGCGCTTCGGAGGAGGCCGACGGGGACGCCTTGTGGTGGCGCTCGCCGGGCGTCTCGGGGAGCGGGGAGCCGGGCAGTTCGTTGCGCGGTGCCTCGCCGGGGCCGGGCACGACCACGCGGCCGGCGTCGCGGACGGCACCGCCGAGGAGGGAGCCGACGAGCAGGGTGAGGCCGACGACGACGGTCGACACGAGCGCGCCGCGGCGCAGCACGCGCCGTCGCAGTTCCCCGAGCTCCGCGCGCGGCCCGAGCGTGCGCCATGCCTCGCCGGACAGGCGTCCGTCGACGGAGTAGACGGGGGCCCCGGCGATGATCAGCGGGGACCAGGCGGCGAGGTAGATGATGTCCGGCGCGTCGTAGGCGGGGACCGTCTTCCAGCTCACGGTGACGATGAGGGCGGCGGACAGCATCGCGCCCACGACGGCGGCGACCCGCTGCCACAGCCCGAGCACCGTGAGGACGCCGACGATGACCTGGAAGAAGGCGATGACGAGACCGGCGCCGACAGGGTGCTGGAGCGCGAACTGCCGCAGCGGCTCGGCGACTTCCCAGGGGTGCAGGGTGTCGAGCCACTTCACCATGGAGCCGCGCTTGCCGCCGTCGAAGTAGACGGGGTCGCAGAGCTTGCCCATGCCGGCGTAGATGGAGATGAATCCGAGGAAGACGCGCAGCGGGAGCAGCACGACCCCGAGGTTCATGCGGCGGCCGGGGTAGTAGGCGTGCCGGACGCTCCCCGAGGAGGCGCCCGACGCCGCCCTGGAGCCGCGCCGCTCGTCCTGGTCCTCGTCGTCCGCCTCGTCGAGTTCGTCCTCGTACTCGTATGCGTACTCGTCGAACTGGTCGTCGGTGTAAGGGGGTTCGTCGTAGGCGCTGCCCACGGTGCGCATGCGCGGCAGCAGCCGGGTCTCACCGGCTTCCGGGGTGCGCTGGCTGCCGACGATGGGCGTCTCGACCGTGTCGACGCCCATGTCGGCCGCGTAGCCGGGGTGTTCGTCGACACGCGGGATGACCTGGGTCGCCCCGGCGTCGGCCGGACCCACGCTGGAGCCGCGGACGGCCTGGAGCAGCCGGTGGGCGCCGGTGTCGTCCGGGGCGGACCGCCCGCTCCAGACGACGGGTGCGCGGCGGCGGCCCCCGGCCGCCGACCCCGCTCTGCCCGCCGCGCCGACGGCGGGGATGCGCGCGGCGTCACCGGTGGAACTCAAGTGCCGCGCGATGCGCGGGGATTGTTTCCGCGCCGGGGCGCCTAGCTGCACGCGGAAGCTCGCATGATTGACGATGACCTGCGCCGGATCGCTCGGCACCTTCACCATGCTCAGCGCGGGAGCGTCGTCGAATCCCGACGAGCGGTCCCCCGTGGGTGTGCGGGGTGTTCTGGTGTCCACACTCATCTAACCGAGTGATGTGTGTTTAGGACACTGCTTTGACCGCACCGATCTGTCCGGACCGCGTCAAGGTCGTCCCGAACGTCCGGATCGACCCGCGGGGGTGACGACGCGCACGCTTGTTCAGGCGCGCCGCCGTGCCGCCTCGTACAGCACAACTCCCGCCGCGACACCGGCGTTCAGCGACTCGGCGCCACCAGGCATCGGGATCCGCACCCGGAAGTCGCAGGTCTCGCCGACGAGTCGGGAGAGGCCCTTGCCCTCGCTGCCGACGACGACGACCACGGGGCCGCCGAGCGCTTCGAGTTCGCCGAGCTCGACCTCACCGTCCGCGGCGAGGCCGACGACCATGAGACCCGCCTTCTTGTACGCCTCCAGGGCGCGGGTCAGGTTGGAGGCACGGGCGACCGGGGTGCGGGCCGCGGTGCCCGCGGACGTCTTCCAGGCGCCGGCGGTCATGCCGGCCGCGCGCCGCTCGGGCACCACGACACCGTGGCCGCCGAACGCGGAGACCGAGCGCACCACGGCGCCCAGGTTGCGCGGGTCGGTCACCCCGTCGAGGGCGACGATCAGCGGGTCGACGCCCTCGTCGTACGCGGCGGCGGCGAGGTCCTCGGGGTGCGCGTACTCGTACGGCGGGACCTGGAGGACGAGCCCCTGGTGGTTGAGCCCGTTGGTCATGCGGTCGAGCTCGGGGCGCGGGGCCTCCATCAGATGGATGCCGCCGCGCTCGCCGGCGAGCTGGAGCGCCTCGCGCACCCGCTCGTCGTTGTCGATGAACTGCTGGACGTACAGCGTCGTGGCGGGCACGCCCTCGCGCAGCGCCTCCACGACGGGGTTGCGGCCGACGACCATCTCCGAGGTGCCCTTGCCGCCCCGGCCGCGCGGCGCGGGACGGCGCTGCGCCTGCTTGGTCTTGGCGGTGGCGATGCGGTTCTTCTTGTGTCCCTTGCGCATCTCGGCGGGCGGGGTCGGGCCCTTGCCCTCCAGGCCACGGCGCCGCTGACCGCCACTGCCGATCTGCGCGCCCTTCTTGCCGGACATGCGGCGGTTGTTAGCGGCCATGACCTACCTGTCTGTGTGAAGCGTGCGTATGTACGTATATGAAGTGTGCCGCCCGGAGGCCCGGACGGCACAATCGATCAAGGTCGACGGAGCGGGCCGCTAGCGCGGTCCGAGCGTCCAGCGCGGCCCCTGGGGGCTGTCCTCGATGACGAGACCCGACTGGTTGAGCTGGTCACGGATCGCGTCGGCGGTCGTCCAGTCCTTGCGGCCGCGAGCCGCCTCACGCTGCTGGAGCACGAGGCGTACGAGGGTGTCGACGACGCCGTGCAGGTCCTCGCCCCGGTCGCCCTCGCCGACCCACTGCGCGTCCAGCGGGTCGAGTCCGAGGACGCCGAGCATGGCCCTGACCTCGGCGAGGCGGGCGACGGCGGCCTCCTTGTCGTCGGCGGCCAGGGCGGAGTTCCCCTGGCGCACCGTGGTGTGCACCACGGCGAGCGCCTGCGGGACGCCCAGGTCGTCGTCCATCGCCTCCGCGAAGGCGGGCGGCACCTCGTCGGCCGGGGCCACCGCCCCGCCCGCCTTCTCCACCACGCGCTGCACGAAGCCCTCGATGCGCGCGAACGCCGACTCGGCCTCGCGCAGGGCCTCTTCGCTGTACTCGATCATCGAGCGGTAGTGCGGGGTGCCCAGGTAGTACCGCAGCACGATGGGCCGCCACCGCTTGGTCATCTCGCTCACGAGCACCGAGTTGCCGAGCGACTTCGACATCTTCTCGCCGCTCATGGTGACCCAGGCGTTGTGCACCCAGTACTCGGCGAACTCGTCGCCGAAGGCCTTGGCCTGCGCGATCTCGTTCTCGTGGTGGGGGAAGATCAGGTCGATCCCGCCGCCGTGGATGTCGAACGCGGAGCCCAGGTACTTGTGGGCCATGGCGGAGCACTCCAGATGCCAGCCGGGGCGTCCGCGGCCCCACGGCGTCTCCCAGCTCGGCTCCCCCGGCTTCACCGCCTTCCACATGGCGAAGTCGCGCGGGTCGCGCTTGCCGGTCTCGCCCTCGCCGGACGGCTGGAGCAGGTTGTCCAGCTCCTGGTTGGACAGCGACAGATACCCCTCGAACGAGCGCACGTCGAAGTAGACGTTGCCGTCGGCCTCGTAGGCGTGGCCGCGTTCGATGAGCCCGCGCATCATCTCGACCATCTCGGTGATGTGGCCGGTGGCACGCGGTTCGTAGGTGGGCGGGAGGCAGCCGAGGGCGTCGTAGCCGTCGTTGAAGGCGCGCTCGTTCTCGTAGCCGATGGACCACCACGGGCGGCCCTGCTCGGCCGACTTGGTGATGATCTTGTCGTCGATGTCCGTGACGTTCCTGATGAACGTCACGTCGTAGCCGCGGTACTCGAACCAGCGGCGCATGATGTCGAAGTTGAGACCCGAGCGGATGTGCCCGATGTGCGGCGCCGCCTGCACGGTGGCACCACACAGGTAGATCGAGACGCAACCCGGCACGAGCGGGGTGAAGTCACGGATCTGCCGGGCGCTGGTGTCGTACAGGCGAATAGTCACCACTCCAGGGTAGTGGCCCCCGGGTAGTGCCCCGCGACCCTTCCGGCTCAAGGGGCACGTATTCGTGACATGCAGGGGTGACACCCGGGCAAGTCGGGCCCGCCCCGGGGGTCCGAAGGGTGACACCCCGGCAGGTCGGCCCTGCTCCGGGGTACCCGCCCCGGCCTCAGCCGGTGCGCACCACCAGTGCCGTGGCGACCGCCATCAGCCCCTCGTCCCGTCCGGGGAAGCCGAGACCGTCCGTCGTGGCACCGGAGACCGACACGGGCGCCCCGACCGCTTCCGACAGCAGCTTCTGCGCCTCCTCGCGGCGCTTGCCGATCTTCGGCCGGGGGCCGACGACCTGCACGGCGACGTTGCCGACGGTGAAGCCCGCCTCGCGGACGATCCGGGCCGCCTCGGTCAGCAGCGTGACGCCCGAGGCGCCGGACCACTCGGGCCGCCCGGTCCCGAAGTGGGCGCCGAGGTCACCGAGCCCGGCCGCCGAGAACAGCGCGTTGCACGCGGCGTGCGCGACGACGTCGGCGTCGGAGTGGCCGGCGAGGCCGGGGCCCTCCCCTTCCCACTTCAGGCCGGCGCACCACAGCTCTCGGCCTTCCTCGAAGGCGTGGATGTCGGTGCCGATCCCGACGAGCGGGATCACGGGTGCCTCAGAACCCATCGTTGAGCCTCCGTCGCGCGAGAACCGCCTCGGCGAGGACGAGGTCGAGGGGGCGCGTCACCTTGAACGCCTCTTCGTGTCCGGGCACGACCACGACCTGCAGTCCCAGCTGCTCGACCATGCTGGCGTCGTCGGTCACGTCGTCCGTCACGGTCTCGTGGGCCCGTACGAGCGTGTCGCGGTCGAAGCCCTGCGGCGTCTGCACGGCGCGCAGCCGCGCCCGCACGGGCGTGGCCACGACCGGCTCGGGCGACCCGGGGACGGCCGTGGGCTCGACCTCCTTGACGGTGTCGGCGAGCGGCAGGGCCGGTACGACGGCGGGAGCGCCGTCGCGTACCGCCTCGATGACGGCGTCCACGGTGTCGACGGGCACGAGGGGACGGGCCGCGTCGTGCACCAGGACGATGTCGATGCCGGGCGGCAGCGCGTCGAGCCCGTACTTCACGGACTCCTGGCGGCTGTCGCCGCCGGGGACGACGAGGAAGTCGGTCTTCCCCCAGCTGCCGCTGGGGTTGTCCCCGGGCAGGGCGTGCGTGTCGAGCAGCGCCTTCACCTCGGCCGCGCCGTCGGGCGGGGCCACCACGACGACCAGGGACACGGCGCGGGACGCGGCCATCGCGCGTACCGCGTGGATGAGCATGGGGGTGCCGTTCAGCGCGCGGAGCGCCTTGGGGGCGCCCGGACCGAGGCGCACGCCCCGGCCGGCGGCCGGAATCACGACCGCGGTACGTGCGCCCGACGGCGAAGGGCGCGAATCGTCAGACATCGGTTCCTGTCAGGTTTGTGTGCTCGGCCTTGATGGGTATGGCCCTGGGGGTAACCCCCGGCTCACCGAGCTCGGGGGAGTGCCGGGCGCGACGCCTCGACCGGAACCCTTCCGTGACATCCGGTCGAGCGACTGCACGGGCCCGGCACGCCAGTATCGGGCACTTCGGTCACCCGGGACCGGATTCCCGGGTGAACACCGAGTGGGCGCGGGTGAAAGATTTCCGCGGGTACGAACATGCCGCAGCGCCCGGCGACAGCAAATGCGTCATCGGGCACCGCGGCATTTCGTTGCGCAGCTGCGCGGGCGTGTGCGTAGTCGCAAGGACCGCCGTCGAAAGGCGACCGTCTCGGCAACCGCGGCCTACGTCAGGACGCGAGAACCTCGTCGAGCAGGGCCTCCGCCTTGTCCTCGTTCGTGTTCTCCGCGAGAGCGAGCTCGCTCACCAGGATCTGGCGGGCCTTGGCGAGCATGCGCTTCTCACCGGCGGAGAGTCCGCGCTCGCGCTCGCGACGCCACAGGTCACGCACGACTTCCGCGACCTTGATGACATCGCCGGAGGCGAGCTTCTCCAGATTTGCCTTGTAGCGACGCGACCAGTTCGTGGGCTCCTCGGCGTACGGCGCGCGCAGCACCTCGAAGACCCGGTCCAGCCCGTCCTGACCGACCACATCACGCACGCCGACGAACTCCGCATTGTCCGCTGGCACACGCACCGTCAGGTCGCCCTGGGCGACCTTCAGCACCAAGTAGGTCTTGTCCACGCCTTTGATCTGGCGAGTTTCGATGGCCTCGATCAGCGCGGCCCCGTGATGGGGATAGACCACGGTGTCGCCAACCTTGAACGTCATGTGACAGGTACCCCTTCCGTGGCTATCCAGGGTAACACGGATACGGCGTCTTCTGAATGGCGTTTTCGCAGGTCAGGGCATATCTCGGGGCTTGACAACCACAACAGGAACGTGCTGCGAGGGGCGAGCGGAAGAGGGTATTCGCAGGTCGGAGCCGCTGTCCAGGGGGAGCGAAACGCGCACGTTACACACACCGAGAGCCCCTGACCAGCGTCCGAACATCCCGTTTTGTCCCGCTCCAAGGGTGCGACTTCCGCTACTCCGTTCGGTGAGCGGAGCCGAGTACGAGTCGAATCCGGAATTGATCAAGAAGGCCGGTGATCGCCCGCCGATCTGCCGGCCATCCGGCCGCGATCAACCAGTGTTCAGTCCGTGATCGATTTTAGGGAGCGCCGAGCATTCCTTCATCCCCTTACGACGCCTTACGGGAAAATCCGCACGCCGATGACGGGGGAACTTATGTGAATGGCGGACCAGCATGTCACCAAAAGAGTCCCGCCGCGTCGGTGAAGGTGCGACGGACGCACCGTGCACCCCGTGCGGCGGAGCCCGTCGACGCTTAGAGGCGGGTCGGGTGCGGTGGCGTGGGAACGGCTCGGTAACCTAAGGCCGCTGACAGACCCTTAGGGCGGCTTTACAACGAAGTCGCCCTGCTTCGCCCACGTTCAAGGAGTTGCCGCCGCCGTGAGCAGCAGCCTTCGACGCGGCGCTCTCGCCGCCGCCGCCATCGCGTTCTCGATCGCCTCGCTCGCCGCGTGCGGTGCCGGCAACAACGCACAGACGCTGGAGGTCAAGCCGGACAACGCGGCCACCTCCGTCGGCACCATCAAGATCCAGAACGCCACCGTGATCACGCAGCCCGACCTCCAGTCGACGGGCCCCGCCGTGATCTCCGCGACCATCTTCAACAACGGCCGCACCCCGCAGACGCTGGACTCGATCACCATCGCCGAGACGAACAAGGCGGCCACGATCTCGCCCGCCAAGGGCTCCGGCAAGCTGACCATCCCCGCCGGCGGCTCGGTCGTCATCGGCGGCAAGGGCAACGCCTCCGCGGTCCTGGACAACAGCAGCGAGGCCGTCCAGGACGGCAACGCCCAGAAGGTCACCTTCGGCTTCAGCAGCACCGGGGACGTGAGCCTGCGCGCCTTCGTCGTCCCGGCCGAGAGCTACTTCTCCAAGTGGGGCCCGAGCGACATCCCGGCGGCCCCGGGTGCCTCCAGGACGGCCACGGCGACCACCAAGCCGTCCGGCACCGCGAGCGGCTCGCCGTCCGGGTCCGCCTCGGGCAAGCCCACGGACGCCGCCTCGTCGAGTGCGACGGCCACGGCGACCGCCACGGGCACGGCGACCGCCTCGGCCGGTCACTGACCTGTCCCTACGACGAAGGGCGGGACCCCGGAAGAGGGGTCCCGCCCTTCGTCGTACTCGCGCGACCGGGCCGCCTCGACGGCACCGCGCCTCACACGCGCCCGGACGTGAGGCCGGTCTACGGCTCGAACTTGTAGCCGAGGCCGCGCACCGTCACCAGGTACCGCGGCGCACCGGGGTCGGGCTCGATCTTCGCGCGCAGCCGCTTCACGTGGACGTCGAGCGTCTTGGTGTCGCCCACGTAGTCGGCGCCCCAGACCCGGTCGATGAGCTGCATACGGGTCAGCACCCGGCCGGCGTTGCGCAGCAGCATCTCCAGCAGGTCGAACTCCTTCAGCGGGAGGTCGACCTTGGAGCCGGAGACGGTGACCACGTGACGGTCGACGTCCATGCGGACCGGTCCGGCCTCCAGCGCGGCCGGGGTGACCTCCTCGGGCTCCCCGCGGCGCCGCAGGACGGCGCGGATGCGGGCGACCAGCTCACGGGAGGAGAACGGCTTGGTGACGTAGTCGTCGGCTCCTATTTCGAGCCCCACGACCTTGTCGATCTCACTGTCCTTGGCGGTGACCATGATCACCGGGACGTTGGAGCGGCCGCGCAGCTGACGGCACACCTCCGTGCCGGGCAGCCCCGGCAGCATCAGGTCGAGGAGGACGAGGTCGGCGCCGTTGCGCTCGAACTCGTCGAGTCCGTCGGGCCCGGTGGTCGCGATGGCGACCTCGAAGCCCTCCTTGCGAAGCATGTACGACAGGGCGTCGGAGAAGGACTCCTCGTCCTCGACGACGAGCACACGGGTCACGGAAGGACCTCCGGGGCAGGAAGCGGTTCGTACGGGGATGAGACGGTGGTCGTCCCGTCGGGCTGCTCGGTCTCGTCCTCTTCGTCGAGTCCGGGCATGTGGTGTTCGTGCGCACGGTCGCGGGCCGCGCCCGCCTCCGGCAGCCGCAGGGTGAACGTGGAGCCCTGACCCTCGGAGCTCCAGACCGTGACCTCTCCGGCGTGCGAGGCGGCCACGTGCTTGACGATCGCGAGGCCGAGGCCCGTACCGCCGGTCTGGCGGGAACGGGCCGGGTCCACGCGGTAGAAGCGCTCGAAGATGCGCTCCTTGTCCTTGTCGGAGATGCCGATGCCCTGGTCGGTCACGGCGATCTCGATGAGGTCCCCGCCCGGCGCGGTCACCCTGCGTGCGGCTATGCCCACACGGGTACGGGCCGGGGAGTAGTTGACGGCGTTCTCGACGAGGTTGCCGAGGGCCGCGGCCAGCTGGCCGCGGTTCCCCCAGATGCTCAGGTCGGCGGTGCCGCCCGCGGCCATGGTGATCTGCTTGGTGCCGGCCTGGTGACGGCACCGGTCGATCGCCTCGGCGACGAGCTCGTCGACCCGCACCGGCTCGGCGTCCTCCAGGGGGTCGTCGTTCTGCACCCGTGACAGGTCGATGAGCTCCTGGACCAGGTTGGTCAGCCGGGTGGCCTCTATCTGCATGCGCCCGGCGAAGCGCTCCACCGCCTCCGGATCGTCCGAGGCGTCCATGACCGCCTCGGAGAGCAGGGAGAGGGCGCCCACCGGGGTCTTGAGCTCATGGCTGACGTTCGCGACGAAGTCGCGCCGTACGGCCTCGATGCGCCGGGCCTCCGTCAGGTCCTCCACGAGCAGGAGCACGAGCCGCGAGCCGAGCGGCGCCACGCGGGCGGAGACGGCGAGGGCCTCGCCCCGGCCCGTCCCACGTCGCGGGAGGTCCAGCTCGACCTGGCGTATCTCCCCGTCGCGGCGGGTGTCACGTGCCATCTGGAGCATCGGCTCCACGGACAGCTTGCCGCCGCGCACGAGCCCGAGGGCGTACGCCGCCGAGCTGGCCTTGACCACGGCGTCCGCCTCGTCGAGCACGACGGCGGAGGACCGGAGCACGGAGAGCACGGTGTCGACACCGGGCGGAAGCACCGGGTCCGTGTGCAGGGAAGTACGGGTAGGGCGTTTCTGGTCGCGCTCGCTCCAGCGGAACGCCAGCATGGCGATGACACCGGTGAGCACTCCGGCGATCGCTGCCGCTGCGGCGACCGCCGCGTTCACGTCCATGCGTCCAGGTTAGGCATGCCGTCATGCCTGGCCACAGCCATCAAGGTGCGACCTCGAACACTCGTCGCCCAGAGTTCACCTAGGAGCTAGGGTCGGTTCACTTGAGGTGACGGAAACGGACGCGTACGGGCCGGAACGTGGGAGCGTGGGGTTCATGGGGCCTGTCCGAGGTCAGGGCCCTGCCCCCGGACCCCCCGGCAGACGTGAGAGAGGGACAACCAGATGCGGGACGCGTACCACGAGGAACTGGACTCGATCGGCGAGGGCCTGGTCGAGATGGCCCGGCTCGTCGGGTCGGCGATCGGGCGCGCCACGACGGCCATCCTCGACACCGACCTGAAGCTCGCCGAGAGCGTGATCGCGGCCGACCAGAAGGTCGACGATCTGCAGCACGACCTGGAAGCCCGGGCGATAGCCCTGCTGGCCCGGCAGCAGCCGGTGGCGACGGACCTGCGCATCGTCGTCACCTCCCTGCGCATGTCGGCGGACCTGGAGCGCTCCGGCGACCTGGCCCAGCACGTCGCGAAGCTGGCCCGGCTGCGCTTCCCGGAGCGCGCGGTCCCCAGCGACCTGCACGCCACCGTCCTGGAGATGGGCCAGCTCGCCCAGCGACTGATGGCCAAGGCCGCCGAGGTCGTCATCACCAAGGACGTCGACCTGGCGCTCCAGCTGGAGCAGGACGACGACGAGATGGACCTGCTGCACCGCACGCTCTTCCAGCACCTGCTGGACGACCGCTGGAAGCACGGCATCGAGACGGCCGTCGACGTCACGCTGCTGGGCCGCTACTACGAGCGCTTCGCCGACCACGCGGTCTCGGTCGCCAAGCGGGTGGTGTACCTGGTCACGGGCGAGCACGCGGACGACCTCCAGCAGGACATCCAGCCGGTGACGGGCGTCGAGGGAGCCTGATCGGGACCTCGCCGGGGCCCGACCGGGGCCTGCTGGCTGCTCGGTCGCGGTCCCTCCGGGGCTCGGTCGAGGTCTGCGCGGGGGCTCGGTCGAGGTCTGCGCGGGGGCTCCGTCGAGGTCCGTGCGGGAGCACGATCGGGGTTCCGCGGGGGCACGATCGGGGTTCGTCCGGCGGTCTTCGTCCCGCCGTGGGGCGCGTGCGCACCTCAATGCGCCGTTGATGCGCCCGCCGTACTGGGCATGAAATGGGCGACAGGAGCTGTGCGGTGCAGTGTGCCTCGCACGCCTTCGCGCCTGAAGGAGGGACCTATGGCCGAATCGCCCAGCACGCCCGACCCCACGCAGGACCGCGACACCGAGCAGCCCGCCGAGATCAAGAGCCTCCCACTGTTCGGAGCCTGCGGATGCGGCTCCGGCTGCGGGTGCGGCTGCCAGTCGGGCAATCCGTGCCAGTGCGGCTGACCGAGTAGGACGACGAAGGGCCCCGCTCGTGCGAGCGGGGCCCTTCGTCGTCGCGCCCGTCGGCTCGGGCCTTTCGACCCCGGGCCGACGACACGACGACGGGGTGAAGGCCTTCGAGACCTCCACCCCGTCGAGGTGGGTTCCGCGGGCCGGGCGTCAGGAGCCCGTCCGGTCCGTCGGTGAGGGGCGGTCAGCGGGTGCGACCGTCACTCACCACCGGAGTCCATCGATCCGCCGTCCATCGATCCACCGTCCGACGAACCGGCGTCCGACGAACCCTGGTCCGATGAGCCCTGGTCCATCGAGCCCTGGTCGGACGAGCCCTCATCGGACGGGCCGGCCTCGGTCCCCGGGTCGGTCTGGCTGCCGTCGGTACCGGGGTCGGTCTGGCTGCCGTCGGTACCGGGGTCGGTCTGGCTACCGTCGGTACCCGGATCGGTCTGGCCGGGGTCCGTCTGGCCCGGATCGGTCTGGCCCGGATCGGTCTGGCCCGGATCGGTCTGGCCCGGGTCCGCCTGACCGGGGTCGGTCTGGCCGGGGTCCGTCTGGCCCGGATCGGTCTGGCCCGGGTCGGTCTGGCCCGGGTCGGTCTGACCGGGATCAGTCTGACCAGGATCGGTCTCCGGATCCGTCTGACCAGGATCGGTCTTCGGGTCCGTCTGACCAGGATCGGTCTCCGGATCCGTCTGACCAGGGTCAGTCTTCGGGTCCGTCTGACCAGGATCGGTCTTCGGGTCCGTCTTCGGATCCGTCTTCGGATCCGTCTTCGGATCCGTCTTCGGATCCGTGCCCGGCTCTCCCGGCTTACCCGGTTCCCCAGGCTTACCCGGTTCCCCAGGCTTACCCGGTTCCCCAGGCTTGCCCGGCTCTCCCGGCTTACCGGGCTCTCCCGGCTTACCCGGTTCCCCAGGCTTGCCCGGCTCACCAGGCTTGCCCGGCTCACCCGGCTTGCCGACCTGGCCCTCGTCCTTCCAGTGGTCCTTGTCCTTGGTGTTCCAGTGGTCCTTGTGGTGCTTCCAGTAGTAGTGGTTGTTGTGGGTGTCCCAGAAGTAGTACACGTGGGTGCCCTGCCACGTGTAGTAGCACTTGTGGTGGTCGTCCCAGTAGTACTTGTAGTGGTCGCCCCAGCAGTAGTGCTTCCTGTGCTTCTTGTCCCAGTGACCCTTGCCCTTGCTCCAGCAGTAGTGCTTCCCCTTGCCCTTGCCGTGGTGTGCGGCGGCATTGGTCACCATCGAGGCGTCGGACATCGGAGCCGCCGATGCGGCCGCGGCCGGCAGAACCACGCCACCGGCGACCACGACGGACGACGCCACGATCGTGGCGATGCTCAGCCGGCGCTTAGGACGGACGGCGCCGTGCTTTCGGATGATAGGGGCCATGATTTGTTTCCTCCTGGCGGTGAATTCGCTTTGTGCGACTCGGTCCCTCGTTTTCTTTCCGGTGTTTCCGGTGAGGGCCGCACCACCAGTAGGCCCGAATCGCGCAGCAGGATCACGTTCCGAGGGTTCGGGACTTGACGAGCGCCAGGACAACGGGTAAAAGCCGCATAAGGGGTACTTCCACGGATCACCCCCACTCCACAAAAGTGGCACTTGAGCTGCGACGACGGCGTCGATGACATGCCGTCCCCGGCACGCCGAACGCGCTCGGCGCCGAAGCGCGCCGCGGAGGACACCGGGCTGATCCGGATCGCGGACGCGCCGCGCAGAGACCGACCGGGAAAAATCAATCCACCCCGATGTCAATCCACTTCGATATCGAAGAAATTCGGAATGGGCCCGGGATTTCACGGACGCGACCGCAGCCACGCCCTCATCACCGCCCCGCCATCACCGCCCCGCCATCGCCACGTCGTCATCGCCACGTCGCCATCGCCGTGCCGCCGTCGCCGTGCCGCCGTCGTCACGCGACCGGAATTCCCGGCCGGGTCACGGCCGTACGCCGGCCGGAGGGCCGTCGCTCCGCCCGGTCTCACCCTCGGAGGGTGATGTCCTGGCGACGCCCCTGGGGAACGCTGGACGCGTGCCGGACGGCCACGCGCGCTCGCCGTGGCCGCATCGGCGCGTCGGAGGAGGGCCCGTGAACCAGTACCCGCCCATCGCGGAGCACGGAATGGTCGGCGATCTCCAGACGGCGGCCCTGGTGTCGTCCGGCGGGACGGTCGACTGGTGGTGCACCCCCCGCTTCGACTCGCCCAGTGTCTTCGCCTCGCTCCTGGACAGCGAGTGCGGCGGCCACTGCCGTCTCGCCGCCGATGAGGCGGACCGGAACGGCATGACGGTCCGCCAGTTGTACCTGTCCGACACGGCCGTCCTCGTCACCCGGTTCATGGGGCCCGGTGGCGTCGGCGAGGTCGCGGACTTCATGGAGCCGATCGATTCCCCCACGCCGACGGACCGTCACCGGCTGGTCCGGATCGCCCGCGTCGTGCGGGGCAGTCTGTCCTTCACCCTCGACTGCCGTCCGCGCTTCGACTACGCGCGGGCCCCGCACACGCTGTCCCTCGGCGACGACCACTCCGCCGTCCTCCACGGCCCCGGGACGGATCTTCATGTGCAGTCCACCGCCGGTGTCCCCCTCCGGCCCGACGGCGACGACCTCACCGCCCACTTCACCCTCGACGTCGGCCAGGCGGCCGCCATCGTGCTGACCAGCACCGCGAGCGGCGGTCCCGCTCCGGCGCCGCCCACGCTGGACGGCATCGCCGAGGCGCTGGAGTCGTGCCGGACGTTCTGGCAGTCGTGGCTGCGCTCGTGCACGTACCGCGGACGCTGGCAGGACATGGTGAACCGCTCCGCGATCACCCTCAAGCTGCTCACGTACGCGCCCACGGGGGCGCCCGTCGCCGCGGCCACCATGGGGCTGCCCGAACAGGTCGGCGGCGAACGCAACTGGGACTACCGCTACACCTGGATCCGTGACGCCTCCCTGTCGGTGAGGGCCCTGATCGATCTCGGCTTCGACACGGAGGCGCACGCGTTCCGCCGCTGGCTGCGCCATCGCATCGAGGCCGGCGGCAACGCCTCCGGCGACCCGCTGCAGATCATGTACCGCGTCGACGGCGACCCCCACCTGGCCGAGGAGACCCTCGACCACCTTGAGGGCTACATGGGTTCGAGGCCGGTGCGCGCGGGCAACGGCGCGGCCGGTCAACTCCAGCTCGACATCTACGGCGAGGCCTCCGACGCGCTCGTCGTGGCCGGCGACATGGGGGCGATCCGCGGCTGGAATTCGCTGCGAGACGTGCTGGACTGGCTCACCGACCACTGGGACCAGCCCGACGAGGGCATCTGGGAGACCCGCGGGGGCCGACAGGACTTCACGTACAGCCGGCTGATGACGTGGGTGGCGTTCCAGCGCGGTGTCCACGCGGCCACCCACTTCTCCCGCCCCGCCGACGTCGCCCGCTGGACCGAGGCCCGCGACGCGGTCTTCCGCCAGATCATCGAGAAGGGCTGGCACGACAAACGACAGGCCTTCGTCCAGCACTTCGGCACCGACGTCCTGGACGCCTCGCTGCTCCTGATGCCCCGGGTCGGCTTCCTGTCGCCGCGGGACCCGGACTGGCTCAGCACGCTCGACGCGATGGACGAGGACCTGGTGAGCGACAGCCTGGTCTACCGGTACGACCCCGCGGCCTCGCCGGACGGACTGCGCGGCTCCGAGGGGACGTTCAACCTGTGCAGCTTCCTGTACGTGGAGGCCCTGGCCCGTGCCGGGCGGCTCACCCAGGCCCGGTACGCCTTCGACAAGATGCTCACGTACGCGAACCCCGTCGGCCTGTTCGCCGAGGAGATCGGCCCCTCGGGCGAACAACTCGGCAACTTCCCGCAGGCGTTCACCCATCTCGCCCTGATCACCGCCGCCACGGCTCTGGACGAGCAACTCGCCGAGGCGGAGGCGGATCACGGCGCAGGCCGCCCGGCGCCGCTCCGCTACCGCTACACGGTGCCCCCCGAGGGCAGGACCGGCGCAGGCGGCACCGGTGGCTGAGACGGTCGCGGCGGGGCGACGGAGCGGACACCGGCGGGAGTTGGCGGCCCTCGCCCTCGCCCAGTTCACCTGCAGCTTCGCCGGCTCCAACATGAACGTGATGATCAACGACATCAGCCGCGACCTGGACACCACCGTGCAGGGCGTGCAGGTGGCGATCACGATCTTCCTGCTGGTCATGGCCGCCCTGATGATCCCCGGCGGCAAACTGACCGACCGCTACGGCCGCAAGCGGTGCCTTCTGACGGGCCTCGTCGTGTACGGCGTCGGCGCGCTGCTCAGCGCCGTCGCTCCGGGCCTGGGCGTGCTCATCCTCGGCAACTCGATCCTGGAGGGCGTCGGCACGGCGCTGCTCATCCCGCCCGTCTACATCCTCACGACGCTCCTCTTCCACGACATGACCTCCCGCGCCCGCGCGTTCGGGGTGATCATGGCTCTGGGCGGCATCGGGGCCGCCGCCGGTCCGCTGATCGGCGGACTCATCACGACGGGTATCAGCTGGCGGGCGGCCTTCGTGTTCCAGGCCCTGGTGATCGTGGTGATCGTCGTGCTGAGCCGGGGCATCGAGGATCCGCTGCCGCCCGAGCCGGACCGTCCCTTCGACACCGTCGGCGCAGTCCTGTCCGCGGTCGGTCTGGTCCTGATCGTCATGGGCATCCTGGCCGCGGACAACGATGTGTGGCTGATGCTCGGTCTGCTGTGCCTCGGCGTCTTCATGCTCTGGTGGTTCTTCCACTGGGTGCGCGCCAGGGAGGCGTCCGGCAAGGAACCGCTGCTCTCGCTCGCCCTGTTCCACAACCGCACCTCGAACCTGGGGCTCGTGACGCAGAACGTCCAGTGGCTGCTGCTCATGGGCTCGTCGTTCACGGTGGCCGCCTACCTCCAGGTGGTACGCGGCTACGACGCCATCGGGACCGGTGTCATCTTCACGTCGGCGACGCTCGGGCTGCTGGTCTCGTCGCTGGCGGCCGAACGTCTCGCCCGGCGGCGCCCGCAGCGGACGCTGATCATGACCGGCTTCGCCGTCTCCGTGGTGGGCGTGGCCGTCCTGATCGTCCTGGCCGGCAGCCTGTCCTCGGCCTGGGCCTTCGCCCCCGGTCTCCTGCTCCTCGGCCTCGGTCTGGGCGTGATGCTCACCCCGTCGGTGAACGTCGTCCAGTCGAGCTTCCCCGAGGAACAGCAGGGCGAGATCTCCGGTCTGTCCCGAAGCGTCTCGAACCTGGGCTCCTCCTTCGGCACGGCGATCGCCGGCACCATCCTGGTCTCCGGCCTCACCAGGGGCGCCTACGCCGCGGCGATGCTCGTCCTCGCGGCGATCGGCCTCGCCGGCCTGGCGGCAGCCGCCCTCCTCCCCCACGACCGGCCTCGGCCTCCGGCCCACCCCTCCTGATCACCGGCGCACCAGCCGGTCGTCATCGGTCGCTGCCGGTCCGCGCCGCCGGACGCGCCCAGGAAGACCATAAAAAGAACGTATTTGCCGTTACCACTCTTTCCGTCACATATAGTGCGCCTGCGTGCACCGTGAGGTATGGGGCGCCCGCCCGCCGCCGACCGCGCACGAGTGCTGACACGTCTGACACCAGAAGGCTGGGAGAGATCGGTGAACGGAAGGCACATGTGGCGGTCTTCGACCACGCCGTCGGAGCGACGGCGCGAGGGGCCCGGCAACGGTCGGCGAAGGTACGGGGCAGGCGCCGCGACAGCCCTGTGCGTGGTCCTGTCCGGCGCCGGAATGGCTCCGGCTGCGACCGCCACGGCATCACCCCGTGCGGTCGACATCACTCGGACCTTCACCTTCACGGGTGCCCCCGAGAGCTTCACCCTCCCGGCGAACGCGGTGGCGACGATCACCGCTGACGGCGCCGGCGGCGGCAGTGCCGTCAGGGGAACCTGCCCCAATGGAGGGACGGGTGGCACCGGGGCGCGGGTGGTCACCACTCTCCCGGCCTCCGCCACCCCGACGGTCGTCACCGTCAATGTGGGTGGTTCCGGCGGCGCGGCCTGTACCGGTGCCGGCGGCGCCGGTGGCTACAACGGCGGAGGCGCCGGCGGAAACGGAACCACCACTCCCGTGTCCACCGGCTCCGGCGGGGGCGGGGCGTCGAGCGTGGCGACGGGCGGAAGCCTCCTCGTGGTGGCGGGTGGAGGAGGTGGCAGCGGCGGGCGCAATCTCCCCACTCAGGGAGGCAATGGCGGAACCCCCGACGGCACCGCCGGAGGTACGGGCGGGACTCTCGGCGGCTCGCCCGGGGGCGGTGGTGGCGGAGCCACCACCGGCACGGCGGGCACGGGAGGCGCGGGAGCCGTCGTCGGGTCCTGTACGGGCCGGCCCGGCGACACCGGAGGCGGATCCTCCGGTGCGACGGTCGGCGCAGGAGGCGCCGGCGGCAACTACTCCGGCTGCGGCACCGACATCGTCGTCAGTGGGGGCGGAGGCGGCGGAGGCGGCTACTTCGGCGGTGGCGGTGGCGGCGCTTCGGCCACCACCCTCGGTGCGGCCGGCGGAGGCAGCGGTGGCGGAGGCAGCAGTTTCGCCACCTCCACGGGATCCGGCACCACGTACACCACCTCGCCGATCGGAACCCCCAGCACCAACGGCCAGGTGACGATCAGCTACACGATCCAGGATCTGGCCTTCGTCACCACCAGCCCGCTGCCCGACGCCACCCAGAACGTCTCCTACTCCACCACCCTGCAGACCAGCGGCGGCACCGGATCCCCCGCCTTCGCGGTCACCGAAGGCTCCCTGCCTCCCGGGCTGAGCCTCGACCCGACGAGCGGAGTGATCTCCGGCACTCCGACGACGGCCGGCACGTACACGTTCACCGTGACGGCCACCGACCCCGCTTCCGACGTACCCACGGCCTCAAGGCAGTTCACGCTCACCGTCCGTCCGCCCGCCACCCTCACCTGCGCCAACGCGACGCCCACCATCGTCGGCACCGACCGGGCCGACCTCCTCGTCGGTACGCCCGGCAACGACGTCGTCTTCGGCCTCGGCGGCAACGACGTCATCGACGGTCGCGGCGGCAACGACATCCTGTGCGGTGGCGACGGCACCGACGCCG
The DNA here is from genome assembly GCF_039543605.1 of Streptomyces siamensis. Lineage (NCBI taxonomy): Bacteria > Bacillati > Actinomycetota > Actinomycetes > Kitasatosporales > Streptomycetaceae > Streptomyces > Streptomyces siamensis. Next base: position 305,319 of record NZ_BAABKB010000005.1, read on the forward strand.
TCAGCGGCGGCGACGGCAACGACCGCGTCGAGGGCCAGGACGGCGCCGACATCCTCAAGGGCGGCAACGGCGACGACGCCCTCTTCGGCGGCAACGGCATCGACGCCCTCGACGGCGGCCCCGGCACCAACACCAACAGCGGCGGCGCCTCGCCCAACGTCTGCGTCCGCCCCCTCAACGGCCCCGGCTGCACCGTCTGACGACAGCCGGCACGGCATCAAGCCCCCTGCCCGCGGGAGAACCGCGGACAGGGGGCTTCTTCAGCGCCCTGCACGTCTAGGCCGCTGGGATGCCTTCTGGCGTGTCCCGTTCCCGGAGGCACGCCCGGCGCAGCTGCCGCTGCGAGAGTTCCCTGACGTCCGTACGGCCTGCTTCCGGGAGAATCTCGTGTTCCGTTCCTCAAGGATCGCCGCCGCTGCCACGTTCCTCGCCGTGCTCCTCACGACGAGTACGGGTGTGGGCGCGAGCCCTGCCGTGGCCGACGGCTCAGGGGACTCCGACGGAATCACCGCGCCGGCCTTCGTCGTCGTCACGGGGGACAACAACCACGTCGGTGTCTCGGGCCGGGACAGTCACGTCGGGGCCGGCCAGGTCTCAGGCACCGGACACACGGTCGGCAGCCCCCAGGCACCCCAGGACACCGTCAACTTCTTCGTCCGCAACGACAGTGACTACACCCTCCACCTCACGAGCATCACCGGAATCGCCGGTAGCGTCACAGGGCCGATCGACCTTCCTCCGCACAGTTCCCCGACCGCCTTCCAGCAGTTCCCGATGCCTTCCACGCTCGGTTCCAGCGGCGGTGCGGCGACGTACGACGTACGCCGGAACGGCACCAGCGTCGGGTCGCTGAAGGTCGCGATGGTCTCGGCCATCCTCGGGGCGGCCACGGAGATGGGCTGCAACCCGCAGAATCCCGTGGTCAACTGCCCGTCGCCGACGAACACGACGAGCGTCAACATCGTCAATAGCCCTTGAGCGAAGGTCCGTCGGTTCTCGTCCACGGAGAACGCCTGGTTCTCCCGGGCCACGAAAACGCCCCCGATCCGCACCATAAGTGCAGGTCGGGGGCATGATCACAAAACCTACTTCTTCTTGCCCTGGTTCTTGACCGCCTCGATGGCGGCCGCGGCGGCCTCCGGGTCGAGGTAGGTGCCGCCGGGCTTGACCGGCTTGAAGTCGGCGTCCAGCTCGTAGGCGAGGGGGATGCCGGTCGGGATGTTCAGGCCCGCGATGTCGGCGTCGGAGATGCCGTCGAGGTGCTTGACGAGGGCGCGCAGGCTGTTGCCGTGGGCGGCGACCAGGACCGTGCGGCCGGTGAGGAGGTCCGGGACGATGCCGTCGAACCAGTACGGAAGCATGCGGACGACGACGTCCTTCAGGCACTCCGTCTGCGGGCGCAGCTCCGGCGGGAGCGTCGCGTAGCGCGCGTCGTCGAACTGGGAGTACTCGGCGTCACGCGCGAGCGGCGGGGGCGGGGTGTCGTACGAGCGGCGCCAGAGCATGAACTGCTCCTCGCCGAACTCGGCGAGCGTCTGCGCCTTGTCCTTGCCCTGGAGGGCGCCGTAGTGCCGCTCGTTCAGGCGCCAGGAGCGGTGGACCGGGATCCAGTGGCGGTCGGCGGCCTCCAGCGCGAGCTGCGCCGTGCGGATCGCGCGCTTCTGGAGCGACGTGTGGACCACGTCGGGCAGCAGGCCGGCGTCCTTGAGCAGCTCACCGCCGCGGACTGCCTCCTTCTCGCCCTTCTCGTTGAGGTTGACGTCCACCCAACCGGTGAACAGGTTCTTCGCGTTCCATTCGCTCTCGCCGTGGCGGAGGAGGATCAGCTTGTACGGTGCGTCGGCCATGGCCCCGAGCGTAATCGAACCCGCTGATCGCTCGCGCCCTCGCCCGGCAGGCGGACAGCGCGGCCCGTCGTCGCCGGTCGGTTGACGGCATCTGTTAATCGAGTGGCCTTCCGGCTCCCTCTCTTCGTAAGTTGTGCTCACCGCTTGAGCCGCTTACTCGCCTGCCTGACCGGGGGGTCCCGCATGTCACTCGTCTCGCTGAGACGCGCCGCCCGAGAGACCGTCTCGGGGCTCCCCCGTGAGTTCTGGTGGCTGTGGACCAGCACCCTCGTGAACCGGCTCGGCGCCTTCGTCGCGACCTTCATGGCGCTGTACCTCACCCTGGACCGCGGGTACTCCGCCTCGTACGCGGGTCTGGTGGCGTCCCTGCACGGCCTGGGCGGTGTCGTCTCCTCGCTCGGCGGCGGTGTGATGACCGACCGCCTGGGCCGCCGGCCCACCCTGCTGATCTCCCAGCTGTCCACGGCCTTCGCGGTCGCACTGCTCGGCTTCGTGCACGACCCCGTGGCGATCGCCGCGGTCGCCTTCCTGGTGGGCATGGCCTCGAACGCCTCCCGGCCCGCCGTGCAGGCGATGATGGCCGACATCGTCCGCCCGGAGGACCGCGTGCGCGCGTTCTCCCTCAACTACTGGGCGATCAACCTGGGGTTCGCCGTCTCCTCCATGGCGGCCGGATTCATCGCCGAGTTCAGTTACCTCGCGGGCTTCCTGATCGAGGCCGGGATGACGCTGGTCTGCGCCGTCGTCGTGTTCGTGAAGCTGCCGGAGTCCCGGCCGGTGCTCACCGACAAGGCCACGGCTCAACCGGCGGTCGGTCTCGGGACCGTGCTGCGCGACGGACGGTTCATGAGCGTCGTCGGGCTGTCCTTCCTCGTCGCCCTCGTCTTCCAGCAGGGGTCCGTGGGGCTTCCGGTCGCGATGGGCGAGGCGGGCTTCACCCCGGCCGACTACGGCATGGCGGTCGCCGTCAACGGCGTCCTCATCGTCGCCCTCCAGATCCCGGTCACCCGTTTCATCGAGCACCGGGACCCGAAGCGGCTGCTCGTGGTCTCGTCGCTGCTCGCCGGGTACGGCTTCGGCCTCACCGCCTTCGCCGGCTCGGTCGGGGTCTTCGCCCTGACGGTGTGCGTGTGGACACTCGCGGAGATCGTCAACGCGCCCACCCAGACGGGGCTGGTCGTCCGCCTCTCCCCGGTGCACGGCCGTGGCCGCTACCAGGGCATGTACACCCTGTCCTGGTCCCTCGCCGCGCTCGTCGCTCCCCTGATGTCCGGTCTGGTCATCGACCGGTTCGGCGCGGAGTGGCTGTGGGGGCTGTGCGCCGTGGTCGGCACGGCGGCGGGGCTGGGGTACGCGATGCTGATGCGGAGCCTGCCCGCGGAGGAGCCCTCCTTCGCGGAGACGCCGGTCGCGTCCTCCGCCGCGCCGCCGGTCTCCCCGCCGACGGAGGTCGGAGCCGCCTGACGCCGGGGCACGGACGACGGGACGACGGGACGGAGAGACACACGGCACAGGGCACAGGGACACCGGTGCGATGCGGGGCGGGCGGGGACAATCGACAACCCCCGTGCGGCCGGCGCACCGGGGCTCTCCGACCGCCCCGGCGTTCCGCCGTAGATGTCCGGCCCGCCCGTGTTCAGTGGTGCATCCGCGCGCCCTTCATCACCTTGTCCACCCCGTTGCGCGGCCCGTACACGGCCATCCCCACGAGGTCCAGGTCCGCCGCCGGCACGGCCCGCACGGCCGCCCGGTTGTCCCGGTCGTTGCCGGTGGCGAACAGGTCGGAGGTGAAGACGGCCCGCGGCAGCTGCCGGGACAGCGCACGGCCGTGGGCGGCGGTCAGGGTCTCCTTGGACCCCTCGAAGACGAGGACGGGCTGCCGGAACATGGCCAGATAGGCGGTCCCGTCGGCGTCCTCGTACGGCTCGCCGATCACCTCGGGGACGGCGCTGCCGAGGCCGCTGACGAGGAACGCGGTCACATTGAGCCGCTGCCAGGGCTCCAGGTCGTCCCGCAACAGGACGGCGATCTTGGTGTCGAAGCGGATGGGTTCGATGTCCGGGCTGCCGGTGCCGCTGCTCATGCGTCGAGACTGCCGACCGCCCTACCGCGTCGTCTTGTACGTTCTTTGCATGGCCCCGCATCGGGAGATCACGGCGTGGCGTCCGGGAGTCCCGGGTGTCGTGGAGGTCTTCCACGCCCACTACACCGAGTACGCGTACCCGATGCACGTCCACGAGGCGTGGACGCTGCTGATCGTCGACGACGGGGCGGTGCGGTACGACCTCGACCGGCACGAACACGGCACCCCGCACGACACGGTCTCGCTGCTCCCGCCGTACGTCCCCCACAACGGTTCGCCGGTCACCGAGCACGGCTTCCGCAAGCGCGTCCTCTACCTCGACCTGAGCATGCTCGACGAGAGCTGGATCGGGCCCGCGATGGACGGGCCGGACCTCGTCGATCCGGTGCTGCGACGCCGTGTCGGGCAGATGCACACCACGCTCGCGCACCCGGGGGACGAACTGGAGGCGGAGAGCAGGCTGACGCTGGTCGCGGAGCGGCTGCGCGGCCGGCTGCGCCCCCGGGCGGCCGGCGCACCGGCGCGCCCCGACCGCCCGCTCGCCCGCCGGCTGCGCGAACTCCTCGACGAGCGGCTGGTCGCGGGCCTCACCCTCGACGAGGCGGCCGGGCTGGTGCACGCCCATCCCGCCCATCTGGTGCGGGCGTTCAGCGAGGCGTACGGCATCGCCCCGCACCAGTACCTGATGTCCCGTCGCGTCGACCGCGCCCGCCGTCTGCTGCTCGACGGCGGGGCGCCGGGCGACGTCGCCGCCGCGACCGGCTTCTACGACCAGTCCCATCTCGGCCGCCATTTCAAGCGGTTGGTGGGGGTGACTCCGGGCCGGTACGCGCGCACCGGCCTCGGCCGGCCGGTCGGGGGGCCGTTCTAGAGGTCGCGCTGGGCCTCGTACAGATTGCGCGGGCGCACCACGTCCGTGGTCCCGTACAGCTCCAGACGGGAGTGCAGGTCCCCGGTGAAGTCCGGTACGTCGATCTGGTCGAACTCGCTGACCTCGTCGACCCCTACGGTGGCGCTGCGGGGCGCGAGGCCGTCGATCTTGATGAGGCCGGCGCGGCCGTTGGTCACGCGGATGTTCCAGTGGGTGAAGCGCGCGCCGAACAGCGGTCCGGCGGAGGCGTCGCCGCCGTGGCGGCCGTTGTTGTTCACCGTGATGTCGGTGCGGACGTTCGCGAACGGCAGCCCGCGGTGGCTGTCGAAGGTGCCCATCTGCATGTCTCCGCGCGACCAGACGTTGTACGAGGACAGGCCTTCGACGTTGATGCCGTGGAGCTGGGTCCCCGCGGGGGCGGGTACCGTGCGCTGCTCGACGGTGAAGTCCTCGACGAGGTTGTCGTGCGAGCCTTCGCGGCAGAAGTACGGGTGGTGCGAGCCGCGGCCGGCGACCCTGGTGCGGCGCAGGGTGCAGGCGGAGGCGGCGACGAGGCCGAAGCCGTTGTCCACGTGGCGCACGACGACGTCGTCGGCCCAGCAGTCGTAGGCGCACTGGAAGACGACGCCGTTGTACCCCTTGTCGAGCAGGTGCGGGGACTGCGGGGTCTCGACGGCCTCCAGGGTGAGTCCCTCGACCCCCGAGCCGGTCAGTTCCGGCACGTGCGTGGTCAGGCGCGGATCCCATTCGGGCCGGACGTCGAGCGGGAGGGGGCGCTCCAGGGTGACTTTGCGGCCGCGGACGTGTGTGATGCGCACGGGCCACTCGTAGGGGACGTACGAGGTGAGTTTCGTCTTGTCGTCCCAGTAGTACGCCTCGGGGCCGGGGCCTCCGCCCGACATGTGCTCCAGGAGCGTGTGGCCGGCGTCGTCGGCGAGGCGGAGCAGCACGAGTCCGCCGGGCCGCAGCCGGGACGCGTCGGCGACCGTCACGGTCCAGGAGCCCTGGCGGGCGGGTTCGACCGTCGTGAGGGTCTCCCACTCGTCGCGCCTGTTGCCGGTCCAGCCCTCGAAGGGCCAGGCCTTCGCCCTGATCGCGGCGACGAGCGACTCCCAACGGGCGGTCGGGGCAAGCCAGATGAGGCCGCCCGCCCAGGACCAGGACGACTTGTCGCCGCCGTAGCGGGAGCCGTAGGCGCCGATCAGCTCGGTGAGGTTCCGGGTCGCGTACAGCTTCGTACGGTCGCTGCCGGCACCGCGCAGGACGACGTTCGAGTGCCCGAGGCGAATCAGGTCGTCGATGCGGAAGGTGCCGGGCGGGATGAGAACCGTGCCACCGCCGGCCCTCCCGGCAGCGGCGATGGCACGGTTGATCGCGGGGGCGCAGTCGGTGCTGCCGTCGTCCGTCACGTCGCCGTGGTCGCGGATGTCGGCGACGACGGGGCGACGGGGGAAGCGCGCCGCCCCGCCGCCGCGGCCGGACCGGCCGACGTACGGGATCTGCGGGTGGGTGAACGGCGTGCGGGTGAACTCGTGCCAGAGGGCGGGGACTTGGCCCTGTCCCGCGGCGGGGGCGTGGCCCTGGCGTGCGGGGGACGCGGCGGCCGTACCCGCCGCGCCGGTCACGGCGACGGCGGCCACGGCGGTGGCGCCGGCGAGCAGGCGCCGTCTGGTGACGGTGCCGCGCCCGCTGTTCCCCTCGCCGCGGTCGAGCGCTGCGTTCCCGCCGTTCTGGCCGTTCTGGCCGTTCTCGCCGTCCCCGTTGTTCCCGAAGCTCCCGTTGCTCATACCCGTCCGCCCTCCATTGTTTCCATGGATGTGAACGACGTTCAGATCTGCGTCGGCGGCGAGCATGCCACGAGGACTCCGGGCGGGGAAGAGGGTGTGCGACCCCTAATTGCCGAGCGGGGTCGGTCAGTTGGCGGGACGCTGGGTCAGATGACTGAACGCGTCCAGATTGCGGGTCGACTCGCCGCGGGACACCCGCCAGGCGTACTCCCTGCGGATCGCTGACGCGAAACCGAGCTCCAGAAGGGTGTTGAAGGCACCGTCGGCGGCCTCCAGGACGGAGCCGAGCAGCCGGTCGACCTCCTGCGGGGTGACCGCGGCCAGCGGCAGCTTGCCGACCAGGTAGACGTCCCCGAGCGGGTCGACCGCGTAACCGACCCCGTAGAGCTTCAGGTTGCGCTCCAGCAGCCAGCGGTGGACCGCTTCCGCGTTCTCGTCGGGGTGGCGGATCACGAACGCGTTCAGCGACAGCGAGTGCTTGCCGACGATCAGCGAGACGGTCGTGGACAGCTTCCGGGTGCCGGGGAGCTTGACCACGTACGTGCCGGGCTCGGGGCTCTCCCACTCGAGCTCGGCGTCCTTGAAGACCCCCTCGATGACCTGTGCCGCCTGCTGTACGTCCGCCATGCAGGGAGCGTACGTCAGAGCGGGCACGGCCCGGAGGCCGGTGCGACCGCGGCGGCCGGCGCCGCCGCGGGCCGGTGCCGGCCGGGGCGGGCACGCACCCCGACCCCCGCGGACGAGTGTCGGCGGTGACGGGCACGCACCCGCCACCGCCGCGGCCAGGTGTCAGCCGGTGCGCGCACGCACCCGGCGCCGGTGGGCCTGCGCCGCGGCCGTGTACACGTCCGCCGTGGCACCGGCGGCGGCGTCCCAGCCGAAGCATTCCGCGTGACGTGCGGCGGCGGCGCCCATCCGGTCCGTGAGCTCCCGGTCGTCCGCGAAACGGCGCAGCAGGCGTGCGTAGGCGGCGGGTTCATGGCCCTGCACGAGGAAGCCGGTCTTCTGGTCGCACACGGCGACGGGCAGTCCGCCGACCGACGCCGCGAGCACCGGCGTACCGGCCGCCTGCGCCTCGATGGCGACCAGGCCGAAGGACTCGCTGTACGAGGGCATGACCAGCACCGACGCCGCCCGGAACCAGTCCGCCAGCTGCTCCTGGCCGACGGGCGGCCGGAAGCGCACGACGTCGGCGATGCCCAGCCGCGCGGCGAGCTTCTGCAGCCCCTCGGGCTTGGCGAGACCGCTGCCGCTGGGGCCGCCGACCACGGGGACGACGATCCTGCCGCGCAGTTCCGGACGCTCGTCGAGCAGGACGGCGACGGCGCGCAGCAGCACGTCGGGGGCCTTCAGGGGCTGTATGCGGCCCGCGAAGAGGGGGATCAGCGCGTCCTGCGGGAGCCCGAGGCGGGCCCGGGCGGCGGCGCGGCCGTCGGCGGGACGGAAGCGGTCGAGGTTGACGCCGGGGTGGACGACGGCGACCTTTCCGGGTTCGGCGTCGTAGTGGCGGACGAGTTCGTCCGCCTCCTCCGCGGTGTTCGCGATGAGGCGGTCGGCGGCGCGCACGATCTGGGTCTCGCCGATGACACGGGCGGCCGGCTCGGGGGTGTCGCCCTCGGCCAGCGCGGCGTTCTTGACCTTCGCCATGGTGTGCATCGCGTGCACCAGGGGCGCGCCCCAGCGCTCGGCGGCGAGCCAGCCGACGTGGCCGGAGAGCCAGTAGTGCGAGTGGACCAGGTCGTAGTAGCCGGGGCGGTGACCGGCCCAGGCCTGCATCACGCCGTGCGTGAAGGCGCACAGCTGGGCGGGCAGGTCTTCCTTGGCGAGGCCTTCGTAGGGGCCCGCGTCGACGTGCCGGACGAGGACGCCGGGGGCCAGCTCGACGGCCGGCGGCAGGGCGCCGGTGGTGGCGCGCGTGAAGATCTCGACCTCGATGTTGATCGCGGCGAGGCGCTGCGCGAGCTCCACGATGTACACGTTCATGCCGCCGGCGTCGCCCGTGCCGGGCTGGTGCAGCGGCGAGGTGTGCACGGAGAGCATCGCGACGCGACGGGGCCTGCGGTGCAGCCTGAGCCGTGCGGACGCCGTCGGGGAGCGACGCCCGAGCCTGCCGACGTACTGGCTCACGTGGCGTTCCTCCTTGCTGCGGGCATGCCGGTCGGAGGACGCGGCACGCCCTCCGAAGAGGGGGAACGCCGGAGCGGCCTGCTCCATTTCCTCTTTGCCGAATCATTACCCCAGCTCGCTCAACCGTTCGATAGCTGGATGCGTACACCGCCGCGCCCCGGGGGCGTACGCGCTCCGAGGCGGTCCTCCGGGGCGGGCACCCTCCGGGGGCGCCCAGGGGCGGTGGGCCGGGATGTTTTCCACAGGTGTGGGCAAGGGGCCGGGAGGTTGTCCACAGGCGTGACCGGCCCCCGCCGGACGCGCCTACTCTCGTACGCATGACAACCCGCGCCGCGTCCCGCCCCGTGGGTACGGTGACGCGCGGGACGACCAACCCCAACCGCCTGCGTCGCATGGACCGCTGGATCGCGGCCGTCCACGGCGCCGAACTGCGCAGGTCCACCGACCCGGTGGCCGTCGACCTCGGGTACGGCGCGGCGCCCTGGACGGCGGTCGAGCTCCTGGCCCGTCTGCGCACCACGGCACCGCGCACCCGCGTGGTGGGCGTGGAGATCGAACCGGCCCGCGTCGCGGCAGCCCGTCCGTACGAGCGCGAGGGCCTCACCTTCCGGCACGGCGGCTTCGAGGTGCCCGTGCCCGGCAGCCCGACCCTCATCCGCGCCGCCAACGTGCTGCGCCAGTACGACGAGGAGCAGGTCGCCGAGGTCTGGCGGCGCCTGTGCGCCCGCCTCGCGCCGGCCGGACCCGCCGGCCGGGGCGGGCTGCTCGTCGAGGGCACCTGCGACGAGATCGGCCGCCGGCACGTCTGGGTCGCCCTCGGCCCGGAGGGCCCCCGCACCGTCACCTTCGCCACCCGGCTCGGCTCCCTGGACCGACCGTCCGACCTGGCCGAGCGCCTGCCGAAGGCCCTCATCCACCGCAATGTCCCGGGCGAGCCCGTCCACGCCTTCCTGCGCGACTTCGACCGCGCCTGGGCGGCCGCCGCGCCCTACGCCTCGTACGGCGCGCGACAGCGCTGGATACGCACGGTCCGCGACCTGAAGGCCGACTGGCCGGTGACCGACGGCGTGACGCGCTGGCGGCAGGGCGAAGTGACGGTGCGCTGGGAGGCGTTGGCGCCGGGCACGGCCCAGGAGTCCTGCTCCGCCCGGTTCTGACACCGGGACAACTCGGCTCCGGAGCTCTGCCCGACGGCCGCCAGGGGGCCATGACCTGCCGCGCTCCGGCACCACGGCGCGAGCGGAACGAATTCGGTGACTGATTCGTCACACCGGCGGGGAGATCGTCTTGCGGAAGCGGGTGCGGGGGAAGGGAGTTCTTGCCCGCCTCTGTCGCATTGCGCTCCGACATGGCACGATCCCCGATGCATCCGTAAGTTACTGACGGTAAATCAGCTTGGGGGCGGGTACATGGGATCCGGCAAGCGGAGCCTGACCACGGCAGCCATGGCCCTGGCCTGCGCATGTGCCTGCGCGGTGCTGGCAACACCGGGCGTGGCGTACGCGAGTCCGACACCGACACCGACCCGGACACCCACCGCGACCCCGACGCCGGCGGCCGACAAGGACCTCGAAGCGGTCCGCGCGAAGCTGGACAAGCTCTACCACGACGCGGCACTCGCCACGGATGCCTACAACGCGGCCGAGGAGAAGGCGAAGAAGCAGTCCGCCGAACTCGTCGACCTGGCCCGCGAGATCGTCAAGGGCCAGGCCAAACTGGACAAACTGAAGGACCGGGCGGGCGCCGCGGCGCGGGCGCAGTACCGCGGCGGAGGGCTGCCCCCCGAGGCACGGCTGTGGCTGAGCGACGACCCGCAGGAGTTCCTGGACGGCGCGGGACGCGTGCGGCAGGGCCAGCACGCGACCAAGGGGCTGCTCGGCGAGCTGACGCGCACCCAGCAGGACTTGGAGCAGTACGCGAAGGACGCCTCCGCGCAGTGGCAGAAGCTGGAGGCCAACCGCAAGGCCAAGGCCGCGGCCAAGAAGAAGATCAAGCAGCGCATCTCCGACGCCGAGAAGCTGGAGTCCCAGCTGGAGAAGGAGGAGAAGGAGCGGCTGGCGAAGCTGGAGGAGGAGGCCGCCTACCAGGCGCAGACGGCCTGGCTGAGCTCCGGCGTCCTCGCCGAGATCAACAGCGAGGCGTCCGCGCAGGGCAAGAAGGCCGTGAAGTACGCGACCGGCCAGATCGGCAAGCCCTACGAGTGGGGCGCCGAGGGCCCGAAGTCCTACGACTGCTCGGGCCTCACCTCCCAGGCCTGGGCGTCCGCCGGCCACCCCATCCCGCGCACCTCGCAGGAGCAGTGGAAGCAGCTCCACCGCGTCGACATCAAGGACATGCGCCCCGGCGACCTGATCATCTACTTCGACGACGCGAGCCACGTCGGGATGTACATAGGAGACGGCGCGATCGTGCACGCCCCCCGGCCCGGCCGGACGGTGACGATCACCGGAGCCGGTTCGATGCCGATCCTCGGGGTCGTCCGGCCCGACGCGTGACCCCCACACCCCGCCCCGGGGAGCCACGTGACGCGGACCGCACCCCGAAAGCCCCGCCCCGGACCCCACCCCGGGGAGCCGCGTGACCTGTCGCACGTGACCCACCACACGGTTGCCCTCGGGAGTCAACCCGGAGGACGTGACCTTCGTCATCCCCGGTGAGGCCGCGTCCTGTCCAAATGCGTTACGGGATGCGGCATATGACGCTGGCTGTTTGCCGGACGCCGTGCCATACGCCATTCCGCTGCGGCACCGGCTGACGCTATGGTCCCCGTCGGTGGGTCGAGGTCCCTTGCCCCACCACGCCCTCGGGGGGAGGGAAGGAACCCACACGATGCCCGTACCCGTACCGCGGCAGAGAGCGATCCCGGCCGTGGAGAGTGGTCAGGCTCAAGCCGTGTTCTCACCCGGCGGCCCATCCGGACATGCGACCGGAGGCCCCTCCGGGTCAGTCCCGGCGCCTCGCGCCACCGCTCCGGTCGACAGCACCACCAATCTGACCCTGCTGGTCATCGAGGACGATCCGGCCGGTTCCCTCAGCGTGCCCGAAATGCTCGACGCGGCCGGCAAGCCGATCCGCGTCCGTACCGCCCGCAACCTCACCGAGGCCGAGCGGCTGCTCACCGACGACGTCCACTGCATCCTGCTCGACCTCGCGCTGCCCGCGCCGGGCCGGGCGGCGGAGGGCGACGACGAGCTGACCGTGCTCAAGCACGTCCTTCAGCTCGCCCCCCGGCATGCCGTCCTCGCGCTCACCGCGTCCGGCGACGCCGAGCGCGGCGCCGAGGCGGTGCGGGTGGGCGCTCAGGACTACCTCCTGCGCGAGGAACTCGACGGGCGGCTGCTGAGCCGCGCCATCCGGTACGCGGTGGAGCGCAAGCGTTCCGACCGGGCCGAGCGCCGGCTCACCGAGTCGAAGCTCCGCGCCCAGGAGAACGCGCGCCTGGAGCGCGGCCTGCTGCCGACCCCGCTGCTGGAGGGCTCCCCGCTGCGTTTCGCCGCGCGCTACCGTCCGGGCCGCTCCCGCGCCCTGCTCGGCGGCGACTTCTACGACACCGTGCGCACCGCCGACGGCACCGTGCACGCGATGATCGGCGACGTCTGCGGGCACGGGCCCGACGAGGCGGCGCTCGGCGTGGAGCTGCGCATCGCCTGGCGTGCCCTGACCTTCGCGGGCCTGTGCGGCGACGAACTCCTCTCGACGCTCCAGCAGGTCCTGGAGCACGAGCGCGAGAGCGACGAGATCTTCGCGACGCTCTGCACCGTGGACATCGCTCCGGACGGCCGCCGCGCCGGGCTCTGCCTGGCCGGTCACCCGTCCCCGCTGATCTCCCGCCCCGGCCGCCAGGCCGAGCTGCTGCCCTACGACAACAACGGCCCCGCGCTCGGTCTGGTGCCGCACGCGCGCTGGCCGCGCATGCAGGTGGAGCTGGGCGCCGCGTGGAGCCTGATGCTGTACACCGACGGCCTGATCGAGGGCCACATAGGTGAGGGCAAGGACCGGCTCGGCCAGGACGGCATGGTGGACATGGTCCGCCGTCAGCTGGCCCAGGGGCTCCAGGGAGAGGAACTGCTGCGCGCCGCGGTGAGCGAGGTGCGCGAACTCAACGGCGGTGAGCTGACGGACGACGTGGCGGTGCTGCTGCTGGACAGGACGCCCTGAGGCCCGCCTGTCGGATCGTGCCCGGGCCACGGGGTCCGCGGCACGCACACCTGTGCCGTGCGGGGGCGGTGGGACACGGCTGCGGCGGGGCGGTGGGACACGGCTGCGGCGGGGCGGTGGGACACGGCTGCGGCCGGGTCACCGGCCGACGTTCATCCGGTCGGCCGGGTCACCGGGCGCCGCTGTCCGGTCCGCCGGGTCACCGGCCGCCGTTGTACGGGCCGTAGGGGCCGTCGCTGCTGCTTCCGCCGCGGCGGCCGCCGCCGGAGACCTGGCGGAGGGCGGGGCGGACGTCCACGAAGAAGACGATGGTGGCGATCAGACCCGCGATCTGCAGGAACAGCATCGGCACCAGAAGGTTCACGGCGACCGTGACGCCGAGGATGATCAGCCAGAACATCTTGTTCTGCTTGTCGGCGGCGCGGTACGCGTCCTCGCGGGCGACCGCGGCCATCACCAGCGCCACCACGGCGAGCACCAGCATGGCAGTGAAGATCAGCCACATGAAGCCGCCGAATGCCGTCATCAGCACTATGCCCACCGCCCGGGTCGAGTCGTCTCTACGGCCACCGTACCCGGAGAACGGGCCGGGAACTCAGAGAGTGCCCGGCCCGTGCCCACATCGCGACGTGCCGGCCCGAGCGGGCCGGCACGTCGTGCGCTGCTGCCCGCCGGGCGGCGGGCTGCCGCCTACTTCGCGGGCGGGGTGGTCTTCTTCGCCGTGGCCTTGCGGGCCGCCGGGGCCTTCTTCGCCACGGGCTTCTTGGCCGGGGCGGGCTCGGCCACGGCCGTGACGGGCCTGCCCTCGTCCTTGACCTCGACCGGCTCGGCCTTCGGCTCGACGGCCACCGCGAGGTCCTCGATCTCGTCGGCGACCTCGCCGCGCCAGGTCTTCACGGTCTGCTCGCCGCGCTCGGCGACCTTCTCGTAGGTCTCCCGGGCCTTGACGGCGTACTCGGCGGCGACGCCGACACCGCGCAGAGCGAGGTCCTGGGCGGACTCACCGAGCTTCTTCAGGTCGGTGTCGAGGGTGCTGATGAACTCCGTGACCCGGGTCTGGATCGTCTCCTGCGCCTCCTTGGCGCGGGCGGCGGCCTTCTCCTGGACGGCGTTCGGATCGATGTTGCGGACGGTCTCGATGCGTGCCGGGGCCTCGGCACGGATCTGCTCCACGATGCCGGGGACCTTCCGGGCCTGCTCCACGGCCAGGTCGGCGGTGCCGGCGAGGAAGTAGAGCGGGGTCGGGTCGGTGGCGGCCTTGCGGATGTCGTCGGTGATGGCCATGACGATGGTCCTCCCGTGTGGCGTTCGGCTGAGGGTTTTGGTGGTCCGCGGCAAGACCGGCCTGCGTACGGTCGTTCCGGCGGTGCTCGTGCTGCTCATCTGCGGATCAACTGGCGGTCTGCTGCGGATCGGCACCGCTGCCGTCGGCCGTGCGGGGGCCGCGGGCTGCGCTGTCCGGTCTGTCCTGAGCTGCGGGTATGCCGGTGCCGTCGTGCAGATCGACACCGGGCACCTCGGGGCTCCGCGCGTCCTCGTCCGGCCGGGCGATCTCGAACCCGTTCTCCTTGCGGAAGGACTCGTAGATCTGGAGCAGCACCTGCTTCTGCCGCTCGTTCAGCGTGGGATCGGCGAGGATGACGGCGCGCGTCTCCACCTCGTCCCGGTCCCGCTCGGCGTCGAGGATGCCGGCCCGCACGTAGAGCGTCTCGGCGGAGATCCGCAGGGCCTTGGCGACCTGCTGCAACACCTCCGCGCTGGGCTTGCGCAGCCCGCGCTCGATCTGGCTCAGGTACGGATTGGACACTCCGGCGGCGTCGGCGAGCTGCCGCAGCGACAGCTGCGCGTTGCGCCGCTGTTCCCGCAGATACTCACCAAGATTGCCGACGTTGAGCGATGCCATGCCTCCACCTTGCCGCACCCCCGCTAACAATTGCAAGCACCCGCTTGCAAAAGTGCGCCACGCCACGCGGCGACCGCCCCGTCACACAGCGATACGTGTCCTGTCCTCGCGACGTGTGGGCATCCCCGCCCTTCTGTGGGCAGGCGGGACCGGGTCCCGGGCATGTTGCAGGCACGTTCCTGAGAGTCGATGCCGAGGAGGAACCTGGCCCGGGGGCACCGCAGGTCAGGACCTCGCTCCCCCCACCGTTGTGTGAGACGGAAGATCCAGGGCGCACTGGAGGTATCCGCCGGGCCGGCCCGGCTATGGGAACCCCGGTTCCGGCTCCCGGTGACCGGTGCCGGCTCCCGACGCCTCCATGAGCACCTCCCCGGCCGCGGTCCGCGCGTACAGCACGGACCGCCCGGACCGCCGGCGCTCCACCAGCCCCGCGTTCAGCAGTACCCGCAGATGCCGCCCCACCGATCCCAGCCCCTGTCCGGTCACGGCGACCAGCTGGGTCGTGCTCATGGGCGTGCCGAGCAGCACCAGCAGCCCGGCGCGCGCGGCCCCGATGAGCGCCCCGAGCCCGGCCGGCACGGGCCGCCGGTCGTGGTCCTCGGCGAGCACGCCGAGGCACGGGTAGACGACGGCGTACCGCTCGCGCCCCTCCCACGACACCCACCCGGTCCTCGGGGTCACCGGCATGAACAGCAGCTCGGCCCCGGCGGCGATCTCCCGCGGCGGATACGCGTTCAGGTTGACCTGGAACCGGCTCTCCCCGAGCCAGCGGGTCCCCGGCCGGAGCGAGTTCAGCACGGCGGCCCAGCCGCCCCGGCTCACGCGCGCGGTCCGCGCGACCACGTCGGCCTCCAGCACGCGCCGCCGACGCTCCCAGTACGGCCGCACGGTCTCCGTCCAGACGTACGTCAGGAGCGCGGCCGCGCGTTCGGGCAGGTCGTCCCGTTCCAGGGCGGCGGGGAGCGGGCCCCGGAGGGACACGCGGAGGTCGGCCCGCGCGTCCCCGGCCCCGGCCGCCCGCACCCGGGTCACGGTCTCCTCGAAGCTCTCTCCCTCGCACGAGGTGGGGCAGAAGAAGTCGGCGATCCAGGAGGTGCCGAGTGCCGCCCGCACGAGTGGAGCGGCCACCGGGTCGGCCGCGAGGCGCGCGCGGTAGCCGGGCAGGTGCGCGCGCAGCCAGGCCTCCTCGCCCGGATGGGCACCGGTCTCCGCGTGCAGCAGCTTCAGGCTCGCGAAGGTCTCGGCGAACGGCGAGAGCACGAACCGGCTGCCGGCGAGGGTGTCGGTGTCGATCTGCCACAGGCCCATGCCCACGACCTTTCGCATCTCGGCGAAACAGTAAACAAGGCCCCGGGCCGCTCCGAGACTCTGTCGCATGCGCAGCTACCGAACCCTGTTCCGCGTACCGGAGTTCAGACCGTTCCTGCTCTCCTTCGCCGCTTTCGCAGCGGCCCAGACGGTCGGCGCACTGGCCCTCGGCACGCTGATCTTCCGGGCCACCGGCTCCCCGCTGCTGTCGGCGGTGAGCATGTTCGGCCCACAGCTGGCGCAGCTCGTGGGGGGCACGTTCCTGCTCTCGGGCGCCGACCGCCTGCCCCCGCGCGCGATCCTGTCCGGCCTCGCCCTTGCCTTCGCGGCCGGTACGGCGGTGCTGGCGCTGCCCGGTCTGTCGGTCGCGGCGGTCTTCGCCGTCGTGCTCCTGCAGGGCCTGGTCGCGTCGCTGGGCGGCGGTGTCCGCGGGGGACTGCTGAACGAGATCCTGCCCAAGGACGGCTACGTCCTGGGCCGTTCGGTCTTCAACATGCTCTGGGGCCTGACGCAGGTGGCCGGTTTCGCGACGGGCGGCGCCCTGCTGGCGCTCCTGTCCCCACGGACCTGTCTGCTCCTCGCGGCGGCGCTGTATCTGGCGTCGGCCGTCGTGACCCGCCTGGGCCTCACCGCCCGCCCGCCGCGCGCCTCCGGCCGCCCGTCCCTGTCGGCGACCTGGCGCACCAACGCCCTCCTGTGGTCCTCACGCCCCCGCCGCCTCGCGTACCTGGGCCTGTGGGTCCCCAACGGTCTGGTGGTCGGCAGCGATTCGCTCTACGTCTCCTACGCGCCCTCGGCCGCCGGCACGCTGTACGCGTGCGGGGCGCTGGGCATGTTCGTGGGCGACATGGCGGTGGGCCGCCTGGTCCCGCCCGCGGCGCGTGCCCGGCTCGCGACCCCGCTGCGCCTGCTGCTCGCGGCTCCCTACCTCTTCTTCGTCCTGCGGCCGGGAGTGGCGCTGTCGGCCGTGGCCTGCACCGTCGCCTCCGTCGGCTTCGCCGCGAGCCTGGTCCTGCAGGAACGTCTGATGTCCCTCACCCCCGACGACCTCGCGGGCCAGGCCCTCGGCCTGCACGCCAGCGGCATGGCCGCCCTCCAGGGCGTCGGCGCCGCCCTCGCGGGCACGCTGGCCCAACTGACCTCTCCGGCCACGGCGATGACGCTGATGGCGGCCGGCTCGGTCACCGTGACCCTGACCCTCGCGGCATTGGGCCGGCACGAGGACCGACAGCCGGCCGTCACCGGTGCACGTCCGGGCGTCCCGTCGGAGCCGGCCGCCACGGACTGACCCGGACCGTGGGCGGACCGGACGACCACGGGCCATGGCGTGCCCGGTCCGCCCGGGTGAGCACGGTGGCGCCACATGGCACTGGATGGCACTGAGTGGCGCCACGTGACATCGGGTGGCACCGTGCGATGTCATGCGGCGCCATTCTGTGCCACCCGGTGCCACTCGGCGCCACCCGGTGCCACTCGGCGCCACCTGGCGCCACCTGGCGCCATTCGATGCCCCCACGAGGCACGTGAGCACCCCTGACACCACAACGAATCAGACCGCCTTCTTCACGTTTTCGCAGGTCAGAAGCGCACTCTCGCTACCCATCCCGAAGAGGTGGCGCTATGGGCTTGCACATGGCACCACTATGGCGCCATGATGGCGTCATGGACCTCACCCCGTATGTCGACACCCTCCGCCGCGAACTCGCGGTGGCCGCCGAAGCCGGCGGGGACGAAGCCCGCGAGCTGGCCGAGCGGCTCACCGCTCCCCTGGAGTCGGCGACCCGGCTGACCCTGCTCAATGTGCTCTCCGCCGCGATGGACGAGATCACCCGCGAGCTCGCCCCCGGCTCGGTCGACGTACGCCTGCGCGGGCTCGACCCCGACTTCGTGGTGACACCGCCGCCCACCGACGGCCCCGCCCCCGCGGAGCCCGTCGCACTCTTCGAACCGCTCAGGACCCCGGCTCCCGCCGAGGGCGACGAGGGCGCCACCGCCCGCGTCAATCTGCGTCTGCCGGCCCACCTCAAGGCACGCGCCGAGGAGGCCGCGAACCGCGAGGGCCTGTCGGTCAACGCCTGGCTGGTGCGGGCCGTGTCGGCCGCGGTCGACAGCGGCCCCCGGCCGCGTACGACGGAGAAGACCCAGACCGTCGGCCAGAGCTTCACGGGCTGGGTGCGCTAACCGCACCACCGCCCGCACCACCTCACCCACACCGCGTCCCACCAGCGGGGACGACCTGAAGACCCAAGAGGACGGGACAGCCATGCCTTCTTTCGACACTCCCGAAGCGATCTCGGCCACGGCGCACGTGGAGGCCGGTTCCATCCAGTTCACCGCGGGCGACCGCCTCGACACCGTCGTCGAGGTACGGCCCCGCGACCCGAAGAAGGACCTGGACGTGCGGGCGGCCGACCAGACCGAGGTCACCTACGTGAGCGGCGCTCTGACCGTCAGGACGCCCAAGTCCAACCTGTTCGGCCGCACCGGCACCGTCGACGTCACGGTCGAGCTGCCCACCGGCTCGCACATCGACATGACCGGCGCCTGGGCCCAGGTGCTCGGCGAGGGCCGGCTCGGCGAGGTCCGTGTGAAGACCTCGTCCGGCGACGTCCGACTCGACACCACGGGCCCGCTGCACCTGAAGGCGTCGCACGGATCGATCACCGTGGACCGCGTCGAGGGCCTGGCCGAGATCACCACCAGCTCCGGCAGCCTGCGCGTCGGCCTCGTCGACGGCCCCGCCGTCCTGAAGAACTCGCACGGCACCACGACCGTCGGCGCCGCGACCGGCGAACTGCGGGTGAGCGGCGCCAACGGCGACATCGAGATCCGGCGCGCCGAGAACTCGGTCACCGCCACCACCGCGCACGGCACCCTGCGTGTGGGCGAAGTGGCCCGTGGCACGGTCCAGTTGGAGACCAACTACGGCGCCATCGAGGTCGGTGTCCGCGAGGGCACGGCCGCCTGGCTCGACGTCAGCTCGGGCTCCGGCCAGGTCCGCAACGCGCTCACCGCGTCCCAGACCCCGGAGCAGACCGAGGACACCGTCGAGGTCCGCGCCCGCACCCGGCACGGCAACATCGACGTCCGCCGCGCCAAGGCCTGAGCACCGCCCCGTCGATCGGCCCTGAGCACCGCCCCGTCGACCCGCCCTGAGCGCCACGCCGTCGACCGACCCCACTCTCCGCCCACTTCAGCCTTCGAACGGAGGGCTCCATGCCTTCTTCTGTCATGCCCACGCCCAGGCAGGGTGACGGTCCGCAGTCGCCCGCCGCCCTCTCCGCCATCGGTCTGCGCAAGTCGTACGGCGACAAGACCGTCCTCGACGGCATCGATCTGCGCGTCCCCGCCGGGTCCGTGTTCGCGCTGCTCGGGCCGAACGGTGCCGGCAAGACCACCACCGTGCAGATCCTGTCCACGCTCATCACCGCCGACGGCGGCCAGGCCCAGGTCGCGGGACACGACGTGGCCACGTCACCGGACGGAGTACGCGCCGCGATCGGAGTCACCGGCCAGTTCTCCGCCGTCGACGGGCTGATCACCGGCGAGGAGAACATGCTCCTCATGGCCGACCTGCACCACCTGTCCAAGCGGGAGGGACGACGGGTCACCGCCGAACTGCTGGAGCTCTTCGACCTCGCCGACGCGGCGAAGAAGCCCGCCTCCACCTACTCCGGCGGCATGAAGCGCCGCCTCGACATCGCCATGACCCTGGTCGGCAGCCCGCGGATCATCTTCCTCGACGAGCCCACCACCGGCCTGGACCCCCGCTCACGCCACACCATGTGGCAGATCATCCGCGAGCTGGTCACCGACGGCGTCACCGTCTTCCTCACCACCCAGTACCTGGAGGAGGCAGACGAACTCGCCGACGGCATCGCCGTGCTCAACGACGGCAAGATCGTCGCCCACGGCACCGCCGAGGAACTGAAGCGCCTGATCCCCGGAGGCCATGTCCGCCTCCGCTTCACCGATCCGGCCGCGTACCGGAGCGCCGCCACCGCGCTGCCCGAGATCACCGGGGACGACGAGGCCCTGACGCTCCAGATCCCCAGCGACGGCAGCCAGCGGGCACTGCGCGCCCTGCTCGACCGGCTGGACGCGGCGGGTGTCGAGGCCGACGAGCTGACCGTGCACACCCCCGACCTCGACGACGTCTTCTTCGCCCTGACCGGCGGCACCGGCCGGACCGACAAGAAAGGCATGGCTGTCCGATGAGCTCCCTGTCCCTCGCCGTGCGCGACTCGACCACGATGCTGCGCCGCAATCTGCTGCACGTACGGCGCTACCCGTCCCTCACCCTGAACCTGCTGCTCACGCCGGTCATGCTGCTGCTGCTCTTCGTCTATGTCTTCGGCGACGTGATGAGCGCGGGCATCGGCGGCGGCGGTGCCGACCGCTCCGCGTACATCGCCTATCTCGTACCCGGCGTGCTGCTGATGACCGTCGGCGGCACCACGGTCGGCAGCGCGGTGTCCGTCTCCATGGACATGTCCGAGGGCATCATCGCCCGCTTCCGCACGATGGCGATCCACCGCGGCTCCGTGCTCGTCGGACACGTCGTCGGCAGCGTGCTGCAGTGTGTGATGAGCGTGCTCCTCGTCGGGGCCGTCGCGGTGGCCATGGGGTTCCGGGCCACGGACGCCACCGCACTGGAGTGGATCGCGGCGTTCGGGCTGCTCGTACTGTTCTCCCTGGCGCTCACCTGGATCGCGGTCGGGATGGGCATGGTCAGCCCGAACGCGGAGGCGGCCAGCAACAACGCGCTGCCGCTGATCTTCCTCCCGCTCATCTCCAGCGCCTTCGTCCCGGTCGACGCGATGCCGGGCTGGTTCCAGCCGATCGCCGAGTACCAGCCCTTCACCCCCGCCATCGAGACCCTGCGCGGGCTGCTGCTCGGCACCGGGATCGGGCACAACGGATGGCTCGCGGTCGGCTGGTGCCTGGCTCTGTGCGCACTCGGCCACTTCTGGTCGAAGGCGGTCTTCGACCGCGACCCGAAGTAGCCGCGGCGACCGCGCGGGCCGCCCGTCGCGGCCCGTACCGCCCGAGGGCGGCGTACCCCGACTCCCTGTCGGCGTGCGCCGCCCCGTCCGTGTGCACCGGCTCCGCGGCGGCGCCGCCCCCTCCGCCTTCTCAGCCGGCGGCGGCGCCGAACCACTTCGGCAGGCGGCCGAGCAGATCCTGCTGGTCCTCACCGACCCACGCCACGTGGCCGTCCGGCCGGAGCAGCGCCGCGGGCACGTCCAACTCCCCGTCGGCGTCGACGACATGGTCGACCCGGTCCGCCCAGCCCGCGACCGAGAGCCGTCCGGTCCGATCGAGCAGCAGTCCCCGGCCGCCGTGCATCAGCTCGTAGAGACGCCCCTGCCTCAGCTTCACGTCCCGCAGCCGCCGGCCGAGCAGTTCGTGACCCTCGCCGAAGTCGTAGCGGACCCCGACCGCGGTGATCATGCCGGTCACGTACGCGTTCACCTCCTCGAAGTCCATCAGCTTCGAGAACAGCTCCCGCAGGGCGATCGCGCCCGGATCGGTCCCCAGCAGCGTGATCTGCGCGCGAGTGTTGTCCAGCACGGCGGCGCCCACCGGATGGCGTTCGGCGTGATAGCTGTCCAGCAGCCCCTCCGGCGCCCAGCCGTCCACCTCGGCGGCCAGCTTCCAGCCGAGGTTGAACGCGTCCTGCACGCCGAGGTTGAGCCCCTGCCCGCCGGTCGGCGGATGGATGTGCGCCGCGTCGCCGGCCAGCAGCACCCGGCCGACCCGGTAACGCTCGGCCTGCCGGGTGGCGTCCCCGAACCGGGACAGCCAGCGCGGCGAATGCACGCCGAAGTCGGTGCCCGCGACGGCCCGCATCTGCTGCTTGAACTCGTCGAAGGTCGGCGCGGTCGCCCGCTCCTCGGACACACCGGCGGCGGGGACGACGACGCGGTACGTGCCGTCGTCGTTGGCGATGGTGCCGAACCGCAGCTGGGTCTTGCGGACCTCCGCGACGACAGCCTCGACCGTCGCCGGGTCCTCGGCCAGCTCCATGTCGCCCAGCAGCGTCTCGACCGTGGCGGGCACGCCGGGGAAACCCACGCCGATCAGCCTGCGGACCACGCTGCGGCCGCCGTCGCAGCCGACGAGATAGCGCGAACGCAGCCGCGTGCCGTCCGCCAGCCCGACGGTCACCCCGTCGTCGTCCTGGCTCAGCCCGACCACTTCGCAGCCCCGCCGGATCTCGGTACCGAGTTCGAGGGCACGCTCGCGGAGCAGACGCTCGGTGGCCGGCTGGAGGGTGGAGAGTCCGTACGGATGCGCCGTGTCCAGCCGGTCCGGCCACGGCTTGACGATACCGCCGAAGAGTCCGCCGACCTGGAACGTGTCGCTGACCGCGAGGAACCGGTCCAGCAGGCCACGCTGATCCATCACCTCGACGCTGCGCGCGTGCAGACCGCGCCCGCGGGTCTCCTTGGTCGGCTCGGTCAGCTTCTCCAGCACCACCACGTTCACGTCGTGCAGCCGCAGTTCGCAGGCCAGCATCAGGCCGGTCGGTCCGCCGCCGACCACGATCACGTCCATCATCAGCACGCCCATTCAACGAGATTGCGTAAGTGCAGGTCCTGGCCTCGGCGGACGATTGTGCGGCACGGACCGGGCCTTGCCGCAAGACCCCCTGTGCGCTATACGTTGAGAGTGGCAAGGAGCAGGTACTCCTTGCCCTTTGTCGTCTCCGGACCCTTTCTCTCTCCCCCCCCGGGCAGGTTCTCGTCTGCGGGACAGCTCCTCGTCCCAGGAACCGTTCCCGCCGCCGGGTCCGCCCCGCCTCCCGGGCCATGCCCACCTCAGGGCCCGCCCCCGCCTCCCGGGCCGTGCCCGGCGGGCGTCCGCCGCCGGACGGCTACGCCGTCCACTCCTCCTTCAGGAGTCCGAACAGCACCTCGTCGTGCCAGGTGTCGCCCACGCGTACGGCGGCCCGGCGGCGGCCCTCCTCGACGAAACCGGCCGCGCGGAAAGCACGCATGGCGCGCTCGTTGCCGCTCCAGGTCTCCAGGTCGACGCGGCGCAGGCGGCAGGCGCCGAAGAGGTGGCCCAGCAGCAGGCGCAGCGCCTCGGAGCCGTAGCCGCCGCCCCAGCGGTCCCGTTCGCCGATGGTGATGCCGACCGTCGCCCGGCCGGTGAACGGGTTGAGGTCGCGGTAGTCGGCCATGCCGATCGCCCGGCCGTCGGCCAGGTCCTCCACGGTGAACGTGCACTCGGAACGCGGGTCGTCGCGGAGCCGGACCTCGTGGAAGGACGCCAGGGCCTCCCGCGTGACGGGGCCGAACTGCGGATTGCCGCCGGTGGCCCAGTGCACGACCTCCGGGTCGTTCCGCCAGCGCACGTGTGCGTCCAGGTCCTCGGCGCTCAGCGCCCGCAGTCGTACCGACTTGCCTTCGATCATGGGGTGATCATATGGACCGGCGGCCGGGGCCCTGGGCCGTCCGCGAGGCCGGAGAACCGTCCCCGCCGACGTGCTCCGCCAGGAAGTCCTCCCACGTCCGCTTCCCGGTGTCCGCCCCGTCGAGCGTGAGGTTGTCGCCCGCCCGGTAGGCGCGGCCCGCCTTGCCGGGTATGCGGACGGGCATCGTCGGACGACGCTTCCCGGACGCCTTCAGATATCCGCGGGCCAGGTCGCCGAGGCCGTACACCTCGGGTCCCGCGAGGTCGGGCACCAGCCCGGACGGTCCGCCGAGGGCGAGTTCCGCGATGCGGGCCGCCACGTCACGCGCGTCGACCGGCTGCAGGCGCAGCCCGCCCGGCACCGGGAAAACGGGCGACTTCGCCATCGCCCGCACCGTCTTCAGGGTCAGTTCGTGGAACTGGGCCGCCCGCAGCGTCGTCCACGGCAGCCCCGACTCGGCCACCGCCCGTTCGGCGGCCAGCTTCGACCTGAGCCAGGCCAGCGGCACCCGGTCCGCGCCGATGACGGAGATGAGGACGAAGTGCCGTACGTCCGCGGACCGCGCGGCCCGGACCAGGTTGCGGGTCGCGACGTCGTCGCCCTTGGGACCGCCCGCGAGGTGCACCACGGTGCCGAGCCCTTCCAGCGCCGGCCCGATCCCCTCGCCGTCGAGCAGGTCCACGGCCACGTGGTCGACGCCGTCGGCGCCCGCAGCTCCCGCTCTGCCGGTGGGCCGGCCGTGCCGGCTGAGCACCCGCACCTCGCGCCCCGCCTCGCGCAGCAGCGGGACGACGAGCCGTCCGAGCGTGCCGGTACCGCCCGTGACCAGGATGATCGACGTGTCGGAAGCCATTGCCACTCCTTGTTCCATGAGGGCCGGGACGATCGAATTCCGGTGCCCTCAGCGGGTTTTCGGTGTTCTACTTCGCTGACACGCCGCGCGAAGGGAATGTGACACGGTGGGCGAGAGCGCATGGCCGGCCGAGTGGTTCGAGGAGCACCGGACGCATCTGCGGGCCGTCGCGTACCGGATGCTCGGGTCGGTCAGCGAGGCGGAGGACGCCGTCCAGGAGACCTGGTTGCGGGCCGACCGCGCCGGCACCGACGGCGTGGGGAACCCGGCGGGCTGGCTGACCACGATCGTGACGCGGGTGTGCCTCAACATGCTCCGCACCCGTAAGGCGCGGCGCGAGGAACCCCTCGACCTCCGGGCGGTCGACGCACCCGTCCCGCCCGAGGACGGCGGCGACCCCGAGGAGGAGGCCGCGCTCGCCGACTCGGTCGGCGTCGCGATGCTCGTGGTCCTGGACACGCTCTCCCCGGCCGAGCGGCTCGCCTTCGTACTGCACGACATGTTCGCCGTGCCCTTCGACGAGATCGGCCCGATGCTGGAGAAGTCCCCCACCGCGGTACGGCAGCTCGCCAGTCGCGCCCGGCGCCGGGTGAAAGGCGTCTCGCCCCTGCCGGACAGCGATCTGACGCGCCGTCGGCGGGTCGTCGAGGCCTTCCTGGCCGCCACCCGCGGCGGGAACTTCGACGCCCTGGTCGCCCTCCTCCACCCCGACGTGGTCCTGCACGCCGACGCGTCCGTGATCCCCACGCCCGCACCGGTCGTCGTCAGCGGTGCCGTCCCCGTCGCCGAGGGCGCGATGGCCGCCACCGGCCGTGCCCGCTTCACCGGCGTCGCCCTCCTCGACGGCACGGTCGGACTGGCGATGGCTCCCTTCGGCCGCCTCGCCCTGGTCCTCGCCTTCGACTTCGCGGACGACGGCCGCGTCACCACGATCCGCGTCGTCGCCGACCCGGACCGGCTGCGCGAGATCGAGGTCGCGGTTCCGCAGGACCGCGCGCAGCCGGAAGACCCCACGGCGGGGGAGAAGACCTCGTGATCCGGGAGGAGCTGACGCAGCGAAATACCGCTCCCGGAAAAAGCGGGCCGGCCCGGCCGGAATGCCCCGGTGCGGAAATACGGCATTGCGTCGGCGCGGCACGTTCCTTTAATGTGCTCCCATGACTGCCGGGTCGGCCCTGTGCCGTGAGCGAGTTGGTTGCCCGGCCTCCGAGTGAGGCCGGGGCGGGGTAGAGCCCCGCCCTCCCCTTCTTTTCCGTACGCCGTCCGCGTACGCCCTCCGCCTGCGGCGGCATCTCCGTACGACACCGTCCGGCCGCGTCCTCACAGGGCGTCCCCGGACCCTGGTGTCTCCGTACGGCCCTTCCGTACGCCTTCCACGCGCGCCCCCTGCGCAGGACTCCGTCCTCTTCGGTGCGCGCCTTCACACGCATTTCCACAACCGCGTGCCCGAATGCGCCACGCGGCAATTCGACCTGCCCGAAAAAAGGAGTGGGAAAAGAATGCCCAACGAGTTCAACCAGCGGATCGTCGAGGAATTCCGAGCAGGCGGCGGACGGGTCGGCGGCCCCTTCGAGAAGGCCCGGCTGCTCCTGCTGACGACCACCGGCGTCCGGACGGGCGCCCCGCACACGACGCCCCTCGGTTACTACCCCGACGGGGGCGAGCAGGTCCTCGTCATCGCCTCGGCCGGCGGCGCGCCCCGCCACCCGGACTGGTACCGCAATCTCCTCGCACGCCCCCGGGTCACCGTCGAGGACGGCGTCTTCGTCTACGAGGCAAAGGCCCATGTGCTCGAACGCCCGGAACGCGACCGTGTCTTCGCGCGCGCGGTGGAGGCGGACCCGGGGTGGGCGGAGTACCAGGCGAAGACCGACCGGGTGATTCCCGTCGTCGCCCTCCGCGCGATCCCGAAGGACGGCCCGCCGCAGATGAACGCGGGCTCCATGGCCGAGGGGCTGAAGGTGGTCCACGACGCCTTCCGGCGCGAACTCGCCCTGATCCGGGAGGAGGTGGCACGGCAGGGGGCGGCGCTGGGCGCCCAGCTGCGCGTCAACTGCCTCACCCTCTGCCAGGGCCTGCACAACCACCACACCGGTGAGGGCCTCGGCATCTTCCCGATGCTCGCCGACCGCCACCCCCGGCTCGCCCCCGTCCTGGACCGGCTGCGCCGCGAACACGAGAGGATCGCTGAGCTCCTCGAAGAGCTGCGCCGGGTCGTCGCCGACCCCGGCACCGGGCCCGGCCGCGTACGCTCCGACGTGGAACGCCTCACGACCGCACTGGAAGCCCATCTGACCTACGAGGAGGAGCACTTGATTCCCCTCCTGGCCACACCGGCCGCTCCGGGGGCGCCGCGGTGATCGCACTCGTCACCGGCGCCAACCGCGGGATCGGGCGCGAGGTCGCCCGGCAGCTCGCCGCCGCCGGGCACACGGTCCTCGTGACCGCCCGTTCGGCCGAGGCCGCCGCCGAGGCGGCACGGGCCGTCGGTCCGGACGCCCGCCCCCTGCGCCTCGACGTCACCTCCGAGGCCGACATCACCGCCCTCGCCCGCGACCTCGACGCCCTCGGTGTCCTTGATGTCCTCGTCAACAACGCGGCGATCACGTACGACACCTGGCAGCGGGCGACCACCGCCGACCTCGACGTCGTCCGGGAGGCCGCCGAGACGAACCTCTACGGCCCCTGGCGGCTGACCCAGGCGCTGCTCCCCCTGCTCCGCGCGAGCGCGCACCCGCGGATCGTGAACGTGTCCAGCGAGGCCGCGTCCCTTGCCGGCATGGGCGGCGGCACGCCCGCCTACTCCGCGTCCAAGGCGGCCCTCAACGCCCTCACCCGCATGTTCGCCGCCGAACTGCGCGGCGACGGCGTACTGGTGAACGCCGTCTGCCCGGGCTGGGTGGCCACCGACATGGGCGGCCCGGGCGGGCGTCCCGTCGAGGAGGGCGCCGCGAGCGTCGTCTGGGCGGCCACCCTCCCCGACGACGGCCCGACCGGCGGGTTCTTCCGCGACGGCCGCCCCCTGCCCTGGTGAGCCGAACCGGCCGCCCCTGCCCGGTGGCCGCCACGCGCCGGCGGCGGGCTCACCACGGCAGGGGCCGCGCGTGGACGACGTCCAGCCGTGACACGGCCCGGGTCAGCACCACGTACAGCCGGTGCAGCCCGCGGGCCTCGGCCTCCGCGACGGCCGCCGGTTCGACGGCCACGACATGGTCGTACTCGAGTCCCTTGGCCAGGCCGGCCGGCACCACCGCGACGCGTGCGCCCAGTTCGTCGGGGCCCGCCGCCCCGATGCCCGCGGCGGTCAGTGCCTCCCGCACCCGCCCGGCGTCCTCGTCCGCGGCGATGACCCCGACGGAGCCCTCCTGCGTGAGCGCGGCGCGCACCGCGTCGACGGTCGCGGGCAGCACGTCGGGCACGGGCCGGATCGTGACCGCGCCGTCCCGGCGCAGGGCCCGGGCGGGCGGCACCGCCACGTCGAGCCGGTCCAGCAGCCGGTTGGCGATCTCGACGACGGCGCCCGGCACCCGGAAGCCGGTCGTCAGCGGGACGACGGCGGCGTCCGACTTCCCCAGATGGGCGAGGAGTTCGGCCCAGTCGCGCGCCGCCCAGGGCGTGGTGCCCTGCGCGAGGTCGCCGAGCACGGTCAGCGATCCGAACGAGGCCCGCCGCGCGATGGCCCGGCACTCCATGGGCGACAGGTCCTGCGCCTCGTCGATGACGACATGGCCGTACCCCTCGGGGTGTTCCACGAGTCCGGCGATCTCGTCGAGCAGGACCAGGTCGGCGGCGGACCAGCGTGCGGACTTGTGGGAGCGCGGCGGCTTCGCCCACAGGACCGCCTTCTGCTCGTCGGCGGCGAGGATCCCGTCGGCCGCCTCCGCCAGCGCGTCCGCGTCGGTCAGGATCCGGGTGAGCACCTCCTCGGGGCGCTGCCGGGGCCACACCGCGTCGACGTAGGCGGTGACCGGCCGGGCCCGCGCGATCTTCTGTGCCCACGCGTTGGTCTGCGGTCCGGAGCGCCGCTCGGCCTGTTCCCGCACATGACGCACGACCCGTGTCCGCACACGCTCACGGCCGACGGCGTACGGCGGTTCCTCGGCCCGCACGCCGTCCACGATGCGCCGGAGCGCACCGGCCGGGACGCGCCAGCGGTACGAGCCGTCGGGCACCGCCAGCGACTCGACGGGCCGGCCGACGGCGCCGTACAGGGCCCGGTGCAGCACCCGGGCCATCCGTGCGTCGTGCTTGACGACCGCGGCCCGCTCCTCGTCCCGGCCGGTCACCGGGTGCCGGGCGATCTCGTCCCCGACGGTCGACTGCCGCACCCCCGTCTCGCCGAGCGCGGGCAGCACTTCCGAGATGTACGAGAGGAAGGTGCGGTTGGGGCCGAGGATGAGCAGTCCGCCGCGGCGGATGCGCTGCGGATGCGTGTAGAGCAGGTACGCGGCCCGGTGCAGGCCGACGGCCGTCTTGCCGGTGCCCGGAGCGCCCTGCACACAGACCGAGTCCGTGAGGTCACCGCGTACGAGATCGTCCTGGTCGGGCTGGATGGTCGCGGCGATGTCGCGCATGGGGCCGATGCGGGGGCGCTCGATCTCGCCCGTGAGGATCCGGCTGTCGCGCGTCTGCCCCGCTCCGATGTGCTCGTCCTCCAGCCCCGTGAGGTCGGTGGAGTCGCCGCGGCTGCCGGGGGCCCAGCCGAAGCGGCGCCGGACCGCGACGCCCTGCGGGTCGTGGGCGCCCGCCTGGTAGAAGGCGCGCGAGACGGGCGCGCGCCAGTCGACGACGAGCGGCGGGGAGGCGGGGTGCTCGGTGATCCGCAGCCGCCCGATGTGGTAGCTCTGCCCGGCGTGCTCGCCGGCCTGCGCGCCGGTGCGCTCGAAGTCCAGCTTGCCGAAGAACAGCGGCCCGTGGGGCAGTTCGCGCATCTCCTTCGCCCGGCTGCGGAGCTGGTATCCGAGCACTTCGGCGTCGGCTCCGGAAGCGGAGACGTCCTCGCCGGTGAAGACCTGCTCCTGCGCGCCCTCGACCATGGCGGCGAGGGCGGTGCGGCAGGTGTCGTGGTAGGCGCGCTCGCGGTCGAGGGAGCCGCGGAGGGACGGGGCGCCGGGCTGTGCGGGGGCAGGATCGGGTGGCGTCATTCCACCCAGGATAGCGGAATGCGTTACCGAGTTACATTATTTACTTGGTTGTGCAGGCTGGGCCAGCTCGGGCAGTCCTGCCGCCAGCCGCGCGAACGCCCGCTCGGCGGCGGCCACGGCATCCCCCCGCACCTGCGCCGCCGTCTCCCCGTCCGCGATCCGCCGCCAGTTCTCCAGCGCGAGGATGCGCCGCACCGCGGTGATCTGCCCGGCCGCCAGCCGCGCGTCGAGGCCACCGCCCAGGGCCTCGGCGAGCGCCCCCTCGGACCGCTCCAGGTACTCGTACAGCCGCGCCACCAGCGACGGCGTGCCGTAGAGCAGCCGGAGGTAGGCGAGAACGGCGGGATGGTCGTTGAGCCCGGTGACGGGGTCGAGCCGCCCGAGCCCGTCCAGGAAGTGCGCACGCAGCGCGCCGATCACGGACTGCCCCTCCGGACGGCCGACGACCACCTGGGCCGCCTCCGTCTCGTGGTCGGCGAACCGGTACAGCACGAGGTCCTCCTTGGACGGGAAGTACCGGAAGAGGGTCGGCTTGGAGATCTCGGCGGCGGCCGCCACCTCGGCCACCGAGACGGCGTCGAACCCCTTCTCCAGGAACATTCCGATCGCGATCTCGGAGACGTCCTCGTACATCCGCTGCCTCTTGCGCTCGCGCAGTCCGGTCTCACCCATGGTCACGAGCGTACGCACCACCGGGGCCCCCAGGGACGGCGCTTGACCTCAACCGGACTTGAGGTCGAAGACTGCGGGCAGTGATCGACGGCTCGTCCCGAGCCGACCCCGACGGAAGATCATGCTGAGGAGTGACCGATGCGAGCAGCTCAGGTGAAGGCGTTCGGCGGGCCCGAGGTACTCGCCCCCGTGGATCTGCCGGACCCGTCGCCCGCGGCCGGCGAGGTCGTGATCGACGTCGCCTACGCGGACACGATCCATGTGGAGGCCCAGATACGGGCGGGCTGGGGCCGCGAGTTCTTCCCGGTGACACCCCCGTACGTTCCCGGGGGCGGTGTCTCCGGGGTCGTCGCCGCCCTCGGAACGGACGTGCCGGACGAGTGGCTGGGCCGCCGGGTGGTGTCCTTCGTGCAGGGCAGCTACGCGGCACGGGCCGTCGCCCCGGTGTCCGCCCTGACGGTCGTACCGGACTCCGTGGACCTGCTCCTGGCCGCTGCCCTGGTCCACGACGGCGTCACCGCCTCCGGCCTCCTCGAACGGACCGCCGTCAGCGCCGTCGACCGGGTCCTCGTCCTCGGCGCCTCCGGAGGCATGGGCACGCTCCTGATCCAGCTGGCCCGGGCCCGCGAGGCCCGCGTGGTCGGGGTCGCCCGGGGCGCAGCGAAGCTGGACCTGGTACGGGAGTTGGGCGCGGACGCGGTGGTCGACGTGACGCGTCCGGACTGGGTGGCCGCCGCACGTGAGGCCCTCGGCGGCCCGGAGCCGGCCGCGGACGTCGTCCTCGACGGCGTCGGCGGACCACTCGGCGCCGCCGCCTTCCCGCTGACCGCCGACGGCGGCCGCTTCTCCGCCCACGGAGCGCCGACGGGCGCCTTCTCCCCCGTCGACCCGGCCGAGGCCGCCCGCCGCGGCATCACCCTCTTCGGCATCGCGGACGTCCAGTTCTCCCCCGCCGACCTGCGCCGCTTCACCGCCGCCGCCCTGGAGGCAGCCGCGGCGGGACGCCTCCACCCGGTGGTCGGCGAGGTGTTCCCGCTGGACCGCGCGGCCGAGGCGCACGCGGCCATCGAGGACCGGCGGCTGGTGGGGAAGGCGCTGCTGAAGATGTGACGACGGGTGCGGACCGGGGCGGTGGCGGGGTTCAGCTTCCCGGCCCCCGCCGCCAACCCGGCGCGAACGACAGGTTCCACAGGTCGTCGAGATGCTTGGTCCACGCGTCCTGCGGCGCCGTCCGGCCCGGCCGGCCCGTCAGACGTCCGCGGAGACCTCAGCCGTCCGTAGGTCTCCATCGTCGCGGGACATCAACGCACGGGCAAGGTAGGGGTTCGCCGGCACCTTCCTTTTCTTGGGCAGGCCCAGCGCGGCCGTGGCCGCGGCCAGGGTCATCGCGTAGGCATCAACCGCTCGGCGGACGTTGGGGGCCTCCAGGCTGTCGCCGGTCACGAGTCGGTCGAGGTCCACGTACGCCGACCGGACGACCTCCATCCACCGGTACACGCGCCAGTCCTGGTTCCAGCCCTTCGTGCAGTCCTCGGGCAGCGACCGGTACCAGCGGGAGAACAGGCGCTCGCGGATCTCGGAGCGGGTCGGGGTCAGGTGCATGTGGCGCACCAGGTCGTACAGCGGGTCGCCGATCATCGCCATCTCCCAGTCGATGAGGGTCAGCCCCCCGTCGTCCCGCCGGACCAGGTTCCACGGGTTGAGGTCGCCGTGCAGCAGCACCGGACGGCGGGGAACCACGGTGTGGCGTTCGAGGATCTCCATCAGCCGGTAGCTGCTGGGCAGTCCCAGCTCGCGCGCCACCTCCGTGGTGGCCTTGGGCAGCGCGTTCACCATGCGGACCAGCTCGTACTGCAACTCCCAGTAGAACTCCTGCCCCCGCATGAAGGGGTCCAGCTCGGTGCAGTCGACGTCGGTCAGTGCGGCGAGCTGGAACACCAGATCGTCCGCCTCGTGCGGCAGGAGCCCGCTCTCGGGATGGACGGGCGGCCCGAAGCCGTCCGCCGATCCCTCGTACGAGTGGATGGTGAATGGTTCTTTCAGACCGCTGGTGCCGAGAGCGAGCACGCGCGGCGCACGCACCGGCGTTCCCGACCGCTCGATGGCCCTCAGGACGGCGTGCTCGTCGAGAAACCGGCGTTCCCTGGGGTTGGCCGAGCCCACCTTCCGCCGGACCATGACCGGGAACGGGACTCCGGGGACGCGGACCGCCGTGTTCAGATGGGCCGTCCCCTTGAACACGCGGTCCGCGGAGGCCGCGCCCTCCTCGAACAGCGCGTTGTTCACCGCCGTCTCGGAGAACTCGGGATGCACCGGCACCCGCGCGTCGCGCTCCCAGACGATCTGGAAGACGGACCTCTCACGGCTGGCCTTGACCCCGTTGGACTCGTTCCACCGGAAGAGAATGCGTTCGATCTCCCCCTCGTCCGGCACCTTCTTGAGGCGCAACGGTTCCTCAGCGGCGACCAGCGCCCGGTGCACCGCACCCGTCGCGGCGTCCAGGTCACGCTGGTCGAAGGTGTCGCCGAGCAGGGTGGCGGCCCGCATCACGTCCGGGTAGACCGACTGCGCCCGCTCGAAGGCCAGATAGTGCTTCAGGTCCCGGTCGAGGCCGTCGACGGCGTTGCTGCGCCGGCTGCCCATGGCCTCACGCCATGCCTCGATCACCTCGGACCACTGGTAGTCGGGGTACTGCATCCGCACCAGGTGGGTGGCAAGGTCGTGCAGCGGGTCCCCGAAGGACGCCAGCTCCCAGTCGACGCAGATCAGGGGCGGGTCTCCGTGATACGAGACGATCACGTTGTCCCGGTGGAGGTCGGTGTGGAGCAGACTGAAGGGCCGTCTGATCAGCGCGGGCACGCGTTCCGCGAACCGCACCAGCGCGTCGTCCGGGATGCCCAGCATGGCGAACAGGCCGCCGAACTCGCTCCAGTTGCGCTGCCGGATCTGCTCCTCGGCCGCGTGGGCCAGCGCCTGCAGAAATGCCCTGCTGTTCCGGCTGGAGCGGGGCCAGGACAGCGGCAACTCCGGCAGGTGCTGTCTGCGCACCTGGGTCATGTCGGCGAACAGCCCCGCCAGCGCGGCGATGAGGTCGGCGTCGACCGGCTTGCCGTTCGGGCAGATGCTGGAGAGCGGCACACCCTCCACATAGCTGAGGATGGTCATGTCCCCGCGCTTGACCAGGCAGCGCGGCACGTGCGGCAGGAAACGGCGGATCCTGTCGAGGACCTCCGCCTCGTCCTGCCAGGTCCTGATGACGACGGGCAGGGCGGAGGGGATCGGCTCCCGCACGGTGACCGCCGCCCCGTCCTCGCACTCCTTGAGAGCGGAATGGCCCCCGGACAGCGGATGCACCATGTAGTTCAGGTTGTGGTGCCCCCGACCGAACGACCCCAGGGCCCGGGCGTAGCGCACGAATGCGTCGTACTCGGCGTCCGCCGCCCTTGCCGGAGCGGGCCTGAGAGGCAACGGCGGAACGCCCACGGGTCACTCCTGAATAACTGTGCGTCGCCATTGATGTTCATGCGCCGCGAGAGAGGTGAGCACACCTTAGTGCTCGACGGGGATTACGGACGCCCGGACGGCTGCATTCGATACCGACCTGAGAGAGATACCACCCGGGAGCCTCAAGCCGTTCGAAGTCGGCTTGATTCCGAATGCGTTTCAGGATG
Source organism: Streptomyces siamensis (assembly GCF_039543605.1). Taxonomy (NCBI): domain Bacteria; kingdom Bacillati; phylum Actinomycetota; class Actinomycetes; order Kitasatosporales; family Streptomycetaceae; genus Streptomyces; species Streptomyces siamensis. The sequence continues at coordinate 339,166 of NZ_BAABKB010000005.1, forward strand.
TGCCCACCTGCACCCGCGCGGGTCGGATCGCCCCATGGTGTGTCAGATCGCTTCAGGGCGTCTCGGCGAGGAGGTTCCAGCAGGAGTCGAACCAGCCCTGCATGCTTTCCATGAAGACGGACCCCGGCGAGTCGGGATCGCCGTCGTCATTGACGTGGCGGGTCAGCGTCGAGCCCAGACCGAGGACGTCGAGCGCGTCGACCTCCGTGCCGTCGTCCAGCAGGATGGGGCGCTCCACCACCTCGTAGGGCCCGAACAGCGCCTCGACGCCGGGCCGCAGATACAGCTTGTACGTCGGGACCAGCGGCACGTAACGGATCACGGCGTCGGCGGACGGGACCAGCCCCTCCGCCTGGAGGTCGAGCAGCGCGACGCGCAGCGAGGTCGTGTGCCGGCGCGTGATGCCCCGCAGCCGCTCCTGCAACCGGTGCGGCCGGCCCTGCTCCTGGAGCTCCTCCTCCGGGTCCGTCACCCGCGCCCGGGGATAGGGGAGGTGGATCGACTCTGCGGGCAGCAGCATGCGCAGCTCGATGCGCTCGGGCCGGATCTCCCCGAGGCGGATGCGCTCGGCCTGGAGACGGATGTGCGCGTCCAGCGACTCCGAGGTGAGGGTGAACACGTCCAATTGGACTACCGGTTGCGCGAAAGCCCGGGCGATGAAGGTGCCGAGCGCCGCACGCACCCGCGGCGGCTCCTGGCTCGACGTACCCGCGTGCGTCGGCCTCTTCACGACGCGCGTGCCACTGCCCTGACGGGACCTGATCCATCCTTCGCTGTTGAGCTCCCGTATCACCCGTTGCACGGTGTCCCTCGACACATCGAACATCTCGGCGAGTTCACGCTGCGGCGGGAGCTGGGAGTCGAGCGGGTAGGTGCCATCGGCTATCCGGGTGCGCAGCTCTCCGAGGACACGGTCGAACTCCGTGCCGCCTCCGCCGCCGCGCTCTTCTCCCACATCGCGACCGTACCGCTCCCCACGCTCGGGCAAACCGCTTTCAGTCACATTGGCGGCCGGATGTGCCGGTCGGCATATCCGGCAGGCGCCTGCCCGTTAAGCGATCAGTCAGGCAGGGCAGACCACTCACAGGGAAATCAGTCCAATTGGACGGCTGGTTGATTGGTTCTCTGAAGCGGACGGGGTGGGGGACGTGGTCTTCTTTCAACTGGTGGGGACGGTCATTCAATTCGCGGTCGGTCACGTGGTGCAGACACGGCTCGGACCGCTCGGCGGTCTGGGACTGTTCCTGCTGGCCCTCGCGCCCGTGCTCATACGGCTCGCGCTCAAGGCGATCAGGCGGACGCTCCGGGAGCACCCGGGCTGGTGGGCGCTCGGGCTCCTCGTCTGTCTGCTGGCGCTGAGCCTTCAGGCCTGAGCCCGACGATGGGCCGTCGGATCCGCTCCCGGCAATGGGCCGTCGGATCCGCTCCTGGCGATGGGCCGTCAGGTCCGATCCGGCGCGCCGAGCCCTCAGCCCTGGTCGCGGACGAGCCGCAGCACCGGCTCCAGCGAATCCACCACATGCTCCGCTCCCGCGTCCCGCAGCAGCTTCCCCTTGTCCTCGTTACGCGCGTAGCCGAGAAACGGAACACCGGCCTGCCGGGCGGCGACGAGATCCGAGGGGGCATCGCCGATCATGAGGGCCGCCGACGGGGCGGCACCCAGGGCGTTCAGGGCACGGTTGAGACAGTGCGGATCGGGCTTGAGGCGGTGCAGGTCGCGCGTACGCCCGTAGATGTTGGGCGCGAAACACTCGGTGAGTCCCCGGCTCGCGAGGTACCCGGCCGCCGTGCGGGGGGAGTTGTTGGTCGCGATCGCCAGCCGGACGCCGACCGCGCTCCAGGTGCGGATCAACGGGTCCGCGAAGGCGGTGGGCCAGGCGGAGGGCACCGCTTGGAGCTCCTGGTAGGTGAGCCGCTCCTCCAACTCCGCCACCAGATCGCTGCGCGGGTCCCGCCGGTTGACCGCGTACAGGACAGCCATCGGATCGGGGTGGACACGCTCGTCCTCGGTCAGCAGCCCGAGCAGCCCGTGCTGCTCCAGCCACTCCACGAGGTCCTTCGCCACGTCCTCCGCGGAGTGCCCCGCGAAGAGCCGGCAGACGGGACCGTCGAAGTCGAAGAGGACGTAGCGGGCGCGGGTGATCACTTCCCGAAGGTTCTCTGTCTCTGTTGCCACCGATTCAGTCTGCGCCGTATCAGAAGTCACTAGGAGAGTGTCAGGTCCGTGGTGATGGTTTCCCAGAGGGCGTCGAACCACTTCTGGGATTGCTCCACGAAGGCGGCGTCCCGCTGGCCGGCCCGCTTCTCGAAGGAGAAGAGGAGGGACGCGGAGCCGAGGGCGTCGTACATCTCCAGGATGCCGCTGTCCATGGCCTCCTCCCGCTTGGTGACCATGTAGTACGCGATCAGCGCCTCGGCCTCGTTGAGCAGGTAGAGCTTCACCGGCGGGGTGAAGGGCAGGGCGCGGAAGGTCACCCTGACATCGATGCCGTGCGAGGAGCGCAGGGACTGGAGGTTGTGGCGCAGCACGACGACCTGGGCGTTGCGCTGGTCCAGCCAGCGCTTGTGGACGGGGTCGTCCTCGCCCTGGGCCTCGACGGGAACCGGGAAGGCCAGATTGATGTCCCGCGACGGCAGCAGGATCCGGACGTCGATCGACGCCGGGCGGATCCTGCCCTCGTGGATCTGGCGGACCGGATCACCGAGGGCCAGCATCAGGGTCTCCGCGGTGAGACAAGCGGCGTCGATGCGCACGTGGGGCACGGAGAACGCCTCGGTGAGACGCGGCGCGAGGCCCACCATCGTCGGCTGCGGTTCGTCCCGCACCGGGGGGACCTCGGCGATCCGCGGCGGGCTGCCCTTGCTGACGTTGCTGAGGAGACCGTCCTCCTGGAGCGCGCGGAGGGCCTGGCGGACGGTGCCGCGCTCGACACCGAACTCCTCCGCCAGCTCCGCCTGGGTGGGCAGGCGGTCGCCCGCCCTGAGGTCGCCGGCGCGGATGCGCTCGCGCAGCACGTCGGCGATCTCCTGGGGAGAGATCTTTCTGCTGCCGTTCACTGCCACGTTCTCCTGGGTCACGGCCAAACGTTACAACTTGCGTCCATCTACCGGGAGTTGTTCGGAAGTTGTTTATGGATATCAACCAACTGGGGACAACCTATACATAGTTGGTAGCCAACTCGGTCAAGTTGGCGGAAGTTTTGCCTCCCCTCCCGGCCGTGCTCCAGCCGCCCCCACCGGCCCCGCACCGGTCTTCCCTGAAAGAAGGACCTGAAGCAGGAGGAACCACCATGCCCGCCATCGCCCTCCTCTCCGCCGTCTTCGTCGTCGGCTTCGAACAGCTCGTCCAGTGGCAGTACGGTCCCATGGGCATCGTGGGACTGCTGCTGCTCACCATCGGACTCAAGGCGAAGAGCCCCGCGTGCAGTTCCATCGGGGCCGTCGTGCTCGCCCTGATGGTCGCCGGCCCTGCCCTGTGAGCTACGAGGACCGCCGGCCCGACGGCCTTCGCCCGCAACACCTCCGCCCGGGAGACCTCAGCTCGTGAGCACCAGCTCCGAGCTGATGGTCTCCCACAGTGCGTTGAACCACAGGTGGGACTGCTCGACGAACGTGGTGTCCCGCAGCCCGGCGCCCTGGGTGAACGGGAAGAGCATGGACTGGGTGCCCTGGACGTCGTACATCTCCAGATGTACATGGTCGATCTCCTCTTCACGCTTGATGAGGGTGTAGTACGCGAAGAGGGCCTCGGCGCCGTTGAGCAGGTACAGCTTCACGGGCGGCGTGAAAGGGAGCGCGCGGAAGGTGACGTTGACGTCGATGCCGTGCGTGGAGCGCAGGGCGAGCAGGTTGTGCCGCAGCACCTGGCCCTGGGCGTTGCGGTTGGCCAGCCAGTTGCGCTGGAGCCGGCCGTCGGACGAGGCGTCGACGGGAGCCGGAAAGGCCAGGTCGATGTCGCTGCTCGGGAGCAGCACCCGGACATCCACCTTGGCCGGTTTGATACGCCCGGCGTGGATCTGACGCAGCGGCTCGCCCATGGCGAGGGTCAGCGAGATCGACGTCAGGCACAGCGCGTCTATCTCCACGTGGGGGGCGGCGAAGGCCTCCGTGATCCGCGCGCCGAGCGCCACCGTGGTGGGCTGCGGCCTGGCCTCGGGGCCGGTCAGGGCCTTCTCCGGCTGGTCGGCGACGGTCGCCGGGCTCCCCTTGGACATGTTCACGAGCAGCCGCTCGGACTGCAGGATGCGCAGCGCCTGGCGCACGGCCGCGCGCTCCACGCCGAACTCGTCGGCCAGCTTGGCCTGCGTGGGCATGCGCTGACCTGCTCGCAGCTGACCGGACCTGATCCGCCTGCGCAGCTCGTCGGCCACCTCACGGTGTGACGCGTGTGGCCGTGGTGACCTGTTCCGCCCATTGACGGGGGCATGTTCCGGGTCCACGACCAAACACTACAACTTCCCGCCATCTTTGGGCAGTTACCGGATAGGTGGTTATGAGTCGACCCAACGCGGAGATAAGTAAGAGTGAGTTGGTCGCCAACTTCAGCAACATGGTCAAACTTCCGGGGGGTTGGCCGTCGGAGTCACACCTGTCAGCCAGGTGGGCCGGACGGACGGTCCTCAGCGGGGTCCCGCCCGCTCCGTCCCGAAGGAGGGACCGTCATGCCGTTCATCGCCCTCGCCGTCGCCGCCCTCGCCATCGGATTCGAGCAGCTCGTCCAGTGGAAGTACGGGCCGATGGGCATCATCGCGTTCGTCGCACTGTCCATCGGGCTCAAGGCCAAGAACACCGCGATCAGCGGCATCGGGGCCGTGATCCTCGTGATGCTGCTCGCCCAGTCCGGCTGACGGGCGCCCACCGTCCGGCAGTCCGGCTGACCGGGCTCCCTTCCGGAGGGGAGCCGGGAGCTCGGTCAGTCCGCACCAACGGGCACCGCCCGGCACGACAGGGCACCGCCCGGCACCACCACAACTGAATCGCTACGGATCGACGTCGTCGCCCATCGGGCCCACGGCCCCGGCCTCAAAGGAGGTACGAAGGTACGGAATCAGCTCAGAACAGGTCCGGGCACCACGGTCGCCTGGACGTGCGGAGCAGGGCGTCGGCAACGGAGGCGGCGCCCTCTCGTTCTTCCCGCACCCGCCCCAGCGCGGCGAGCCGCACCGCCGACTCGTCGCCCAGCCACAGCGCCGCCAGTTCGCCCACGTCCAGCGTGAGGTCGGCGGCCCGTGTCGTCGGCGCGCAGGACGCGCCGTCCGGCCCCGCGTCGAGCGCGTACCGGCCGGCCGACAGCCCGTCCCGGTCCGTGACCTCCAGGACCAGCGTCCCCGAACCCGCGTAGGTGCGGGCCTCCAGAGCCCGTACGACGTCCAGGACGCGCACCCACAGCCAGTCCGACTGGGTGGTGATGCGCGCGGCGCGCGGATCGGGCAGGAAGTGCGGCAGCAGGTCGTCGGGAGCCCGCCAGCCCGTCTTGACCCGGGCGATCCAGTCGATCGAGCAGAGGTACCGCCACAGTGCGCGCTCGGCCCGCGGGGTGACCGCCATGAGCCAGTTCACGTCGGCCGTGTTCAACGGCTGCTTGGCGTCACCCCAGTTGTCGTCCGCCTCGTACGAGACCAGGCCCTCGACCTCGCCCTCGGCCGAGCGGTACATCGCGTAGAACGGCTCGGTCCACGGCGAGCGGTCCAGCACGAGCGCGCCGGTGTTGGCCTGCCACCAGCGGTCGTCACGGCTGACCGCGCCGGGCTGGGCGCGGCGGAGCCGCTCGTGCAGTTCGGGGCCGGTCTTGCGGACGTCCTCGCCGTCCACCAGGTCGATGCGGCCGCCGTCGTCCGGGCCCGCCCAGCGGGGATCCAGGCCCGTGCGCGGTACGTCGATGGTCCACTGGGCGGTGCTGGTGGCGGGACCGAAGCCGTACCGGCCGTAGATCGGGTACTCCGCCGCGATCAGGGTCGCGACGACGTCTCCCCGCTCCTTCGCCGCCGCCAGGTCGGCCGCCATCATGTGGCTGAGCAGGCCGCGGCGGCGGTGCGTGGCGGTGACCGTGACGTTCGTGATGGCGTCGGCGGGTACGGCGGCACCGCCGACGACGGTGAGCTCCTGCGGGAAGGACCGGAACGTCGCCACGCACCGGGCACCGTCGAAGGCGCCCAGGGTGCGCTCGGGCACGATGTAGGAGCTGCGGTCCGCGAGCTCCCGCTCCGACACGGCCGGCGACCGCAGGAACCCTGTGTTCAGCGCGCGGATCCAGTCCGCGATCTCGGCCTCGGTGATCGCTCGTACGTCTGTGGTGTCGCGGGGGCTCATGGCGCCACGCTAGGTGTACGGCGCGGCGGATGTCGCGACGTTTTTCACCGCACCACCCCGCCGCCCGCGTCCCGCCCCGGTGCGGACCGGGCGCGTTCCGTCAGAACGCCACCCGGATCTCCCCCACCTCGCGGCCCCCGCCCAGCAGCGGCGAGCGGCCGATGCGTGAGACGACCGGGGCGTCCACGCCGAGCAGGCCGAGCGCGCGGGCCAGCACCGGTCCCAGGGCGCGGCCCCCACCGTCGTCGATCTTGAAGGCGAGGGCGCGGCCGTCCGGCAGAGCCACCGCCTGGACGGCCTCCGCGCCCATCTTGGACAGGGCGCCCGGGATCTCCCGCATCAGCCAGGTGTCGGGGCGGCGCGTACCGGCGACGTACTCGGGGTGGGCGCGCATCGCGTCGGCGACACGGCGCTCGGCGGAGCCGGGGGCCGCGAGGACGAAGGAGCGGAAGGCGCGGGCGAGGCCGGTGAGGCTGATGGCCATCAGCGGTGCCCCGCAGCCGTCCGTGCCGACCGCGGCGACGGGCTCGCCCGCCGCCTCCTCGACCACGGAGTGGATCAGCTGCTGGAGGGGGTGCGCGGGGTCGAGGTAGGACTCGGTGGGCCAGCCGCGCTGTGCGCACACCGCGAGCATCGCCGTGTGCTTGCCGGAGCAGTTCATGGTGACGCGGTCGCGGACCTCGCCGGTGGCCAGGTAGGTCTCGGCCTCGGCCGGGTCGAGCGGCAGGTCCGGCGGGCACTGGAGCTGGGTGGCGGCGAGCCCGTGCTCGTCCAGCATCTTGTGGACGAGATCGCGGTGGAAGGTCTCGCCGGAGTGGCTGGCGGCGGCGAGGGCGAGCCGCTCCCCGGCCAGGTCGAGGCCGGCGCGCAGCACGCCGGCCGCCTGCATGGGCTTGTTCGACGAGCGGGGGAAGACCGGCGCGGTCACGTCGCCGAGCGCCAGCTCGACCGTCCCGTCCGCGGCGAGCAGTACCAGGCTGCCGCGGTGCCGCCCCTCGACGAATCCGGAGCGCACGATCTCGGCGAGGACGGGGTGCGCTGGCGCCGGGGCGGGCTCGCGGGATATGGCGGGGTCTGCGGTGGTGCGGGCGGGAACGGCGGACATCGGCGGTGGCCTTCCGGGACGGGGACCCGTTCAGGCGGCCGGACCCGGAACGTCGCCGGATCCGGGGCCGGGCTCTCGCGCACCGGGCATTTCGGGCCGGGACACGGTCGCCGCCGCCACGGAACCCGGCACCGGGCCCGGTCGCGGCCGTCGCGGACGCGGACCGGTCCCGCCGGGCCGGGCACGGCGCCGCCACCACGTCCCGGATCTCCCGGGCGGGGGCTCGGCCACCGCCACCACGGCCCCGGTCACCGGGCCGCGTGCGACCACCGCCACCGCGGCCCCGGGTCTTCCCGGGCGGCGGCGCGGGAGCCCCGGATCCGGTCCGGCCGGCCGGGAGGTCCCCGGGCCCGGCCGGCCCCGGGGGGCCGCCGCGACCGCCGCACGGCCCCGGGATCACCGGGGCCGCCGCGTCACATGAGCAGGTCGTCTACTTGTGCTTCTCCCTCACGGTACCTGCGGGCGATCTCGGCGCTGCAGTCGTCGGCCGTGCGCTGGAGCTGCTGGCGCCGCCGGGAGACCTGCTGCTCGTAGCGGACGAGCCGTCCCAGGCCCGCGGCGAGCTCCTCGTCGGTGCGGGCGTCGAGGTCGGAGAGCTCGACCTCGGCGAGCATGTCGGCGGCCAGCCGCCGGTACTCCTCGCCATGGGGTGTGCCCACGGTCACGTGGCGGGCCGACGAGCGGTGCCGGGCGGGCGCGTCCGTGAGGATCTCCGGGAGCCGTGCGACGACCGACACCTCCACGGAGTCGGGAGCCTCGGGCCCGCCCGGCTCCGGTGAGGGGATCCGCAGGCCGCCGCGGCGGGCCAGTTCCGCCCGCAGGATGTCGATGCGTCCCTGCAGGAGCCGCCGCACATAGCTGAGGTCGGCCTCGTCGCGCTGGGCGTCCCGGCGCAGCGTGCGCAGTTCGGGCAACCGGAGCACGGCCAGGTCGTGCGGGGGCGGGCCGACGGACAGGGGGCTGTCGGTGCGCTGCGCCGGCGGCCGCGCGGCCGCCCTTCCGGCCCGTGGGCTCGTCCGGGTCAATGACACGGCTGCGGGCGGCTGCCCGGTACCAGGTGTGCTCATCTGCCTCTACCGTCCCCTCGACCGGCGCGGTCCACCCCACGTATGCACCGCAACACACTGCATCGTGCCATCCCAAGTGGTCGCTATGTGACCGAGTGCCCCCGATCGGCCCCAGATGGGGGGTTAGCGCCCCCGGAAATCACGCGAAGGGAGCCGGGCGCGCGTGGACGTCCGCGCAGCGCCCACGCGGGGCTCGCACGGCGCCCGTGGCAGAACTGCGCGGCGTGCGGGACGACCCGCGCGACACCTCTCGGGCGCGGCCCGAGGCGCGTGACGGGACCCGTACGGCACGCGTGGAGGCGACTGATGAAGGCGGGGCCCGCGATGCGGGTGAGGCGCGTGAGAGCCCGCGCGACGTCGCGGCGCGGCGGCACGGCATCATGGGCGGCATGCGTGCGGTGGTGCAGAGGGTGGACGGCGCGAGCGTCGTCGTGGAGGGCGAGACGGTCGGCGAGATCACCGGTGAGGGACTGTGCGTCCTCATCGGGGTCACGCACGAGGACACCAAGGAGAAGGCGGCCCAACTCGCCCGCAAACTCTGGTCCATCCGGATGCTGACGGACGAGAGGTCCTGCTCCGACGTCGACGCTCCGCTGCTCGTCATCAGCCAGTTCACGCTGTACGGCGACGCCCGCAAGGGCCGCCGCCCCACCTGGAACGCGGCAGCGCCCGGCGATGTGGCGGAACCCCTCGTCGACGAGGTCGTCGCCCAGCTCCGCGCGCTGGGCGCGACGGTGGCGACGGGCCGCTTCGGCGCGCAGATGCGGGTCTCGCTGACGAACGACGGCCCGTTCACCGTGCTGCTGGAAATGTGACCGCGGGGCACCGCCCCGCGGTCAGGAGCCGAGAGCCGGGCTAGGGCTCGACCACGACCTCCTGGGCGGCCGCCGTCGAGTCCGCCATGAGCGGCGCGTCCACCGGCACGTTCCGCTTCACCAGGGCCAGGGCGACGGGGCCCAGTTCGTGGTGGCGTACGGACGTGGTGATGAAGCCGATCTTGCGGCCGTCGGGGCCGTCGGCCGCGAGTCGCAGTTCGGTGCCGTGCGGCGGCAGATGCACCTCGCTGCCGTCGAGGTGCAGGAAGACGAGGCGGCGCGGGGGCTTGCCCAGGTTCTGCACGCGGGCGACGGTCTCCTGACCGCGGTAGCAGCCCTTCTGGAGGTGCACCGCGGTGCCGATCCAGCCCAGTTCGTGCGGGATGGTGCGGTGGTCGGTCTCGAAGCCGAGCCGGGGACGGTGGTGCTCCACCCGCAGCGCCTCGTAGGCGAGCAGCCCGGCGGGCGGCCCGTGCTTCGCGGCGTCCTCGGCGTACGGCTCCAGGTCGGAGCGCGGGAGGAAGAGGTCACGGCCGTACGGCGTCTCACGCACGACGACGCCCTCGGGGACCTCGGCGATGGAGCCGGCGGGAAGATGCACCACCGCGAACTCGGCCGTCGAGTCGGCGACTTCGACGCGGTAGAAGAACTTCATCGACTCCAGGTACGCGATCAGCGCCTCCTGGGTGCCCGGCTCCGTGTGCATCCACACCGTCTCACCGTCGTCGACGAGGTACAGCGCGTGCTCGATGTGGCCGTGCGCGGAGAGGATCAGCGCCTCGGTGGCACGGCCCACCGGGAGGTCCGTGACGTGTTGTGTGAGCAGCAGGTGCAGCCAGCTCAGCCGGTCCTCCCCGGTGACGGTGACGACACCGCGGTGGGAGAGGTCGACGAAGCCCGCGCCGTCGGCGAGGGCGCGCTGCTCGCGGAACAGGTCGCCGTAGTGGGCGGCGACGCCTTCGTCCACGCCCTCGGCGGGGACAGCGCCGGGCAGGGACAGCAGGGGGCTCTTCATGCGCCTAGCCTACGACTTGGTAGTTGAACTCTTGAGGGTGCAGTCACGGCAGCGCCCGAAGATCGCGAAATGCTTCATGTCCGTCTCGAAGCCGAAGGTCTCGCGCAGCTTCGCGGTGAACTCGGCGGCGACCGACACGTCGGCCTCGATGACGTTCGTGCAGTCGCGGCACACCAGGTGGATGTGGTGGTGCCGGTCCGCGAGGTGGTACGTCGGCGCGCCGTGTCCGAGGTGCGCGTGACTGACCAGCCCCAGCTCCTCGAGGAGTTCGAGGGTCCGGTACACCGTGGAAATGTTGACCCCCGACGCCGTCTTCCTCACTTCCACGAGGATGTCGTCGGGGGTCGCGTGTTCCAGGGTGTCCACGGCTTCGAGCACGAGTTGCCGCTGCGGGGTCAGCCGGTAGCCGCGCTGCCGCAGATCGCTCTTCCAGTCGGTGCTCACCACACCAGAGAGTCTAGGACCACTCCGGGAGACGATGACTACTTGAAGAACGCGATGCCGTCGTCCGGCATGTCGTCGGGCAGGGCCTTCGCCCAGCGCTCGACGTCCTCCGGGGTGACGACCTTCTTCAGGTGCGCGGACATGTAGGGGCGCAGCTCGACGTCCGGGGTCTGCTTCTCGCCGACCCACATGAGGTCGCTCTTCACGTAGCCGTACAGACGCTTGCCGCCGCTGTACGGGCCGGACGCGGCGGTGCGCGCCACGGCGTCCGTGACCAGGTCGATCTGCGGCTTCTTGTCGGCCAGCTCGCCGTACCAGATCTCGACGACGCCGTCGTCACGGGTCATCACGGCCTCGACCTTGCGGTCGGCGTCGACGCGCCAGAAGCCGGACTCGCTCTCCAGCGGCCTGACCTTGTTCCCGTCGGCGTCGAGCACCCAGGTGTGCGAGTGGTACTCCAGGAAGTCGCGCCCGTCGTGTGTGAACGTGACCTCCTGCCCGAAGTTGCACTTCTCGGAGCCGGGGAAGTCGTGAACGCCCGCGCCGGCCCAGGTGCCGAGCAGGAAGGCGAGGGGGACCAGGTCCTTGTGGAGGTCCGACGGGATCTCGATCATGAGCAGCTCAGAAGTCTCGTAGCGTCAGTTCGGTGACTGCGGTCAGCGCTGGCCCTGGTACAGCTTCTTCACGGTCAGACCGGCGAAGGCGAGCACGCCGACGCAGACCAGGACCAGCAGGGTTTCGAAGAAGATCTCCACAGGGTGCTCCTCGGATGAGCGGATCGGCGGTACACAAGGCCGGGCCCCAGCTTACGCGGCTGGGGCCCGGCTCTCTCGGTCAGGTACGCCCTCGTGGGGCCGCCCGGCTCAGCGGAGCAGCTGACTCTGCAGGATCACCGTCTGCTGGAACGGGACCGCCTTCGCAAGGCCCTTGTGGGACTGCACGACGAGGGCGACGGTGTCGCCCGCCGACAGGTACGCCTCCCGGACCTGCTCGGCGCCGTACGGCTTGCTCTCCGTGTACGCGAACCGGGTGATCTCGTCGACCGCGGCGCGATCCGGGAACTTCTCGTCCCGCTCGGTGCCGGTGACACCGCGCACCGCGAACTGCGCCGAGTCGTAGTTCGCGAGCTGGGTGGAGGCCAGGTCCTCCGCGACGGTCGCGGTGTCGAACTGGAGCAGATAGATCCGCGTCCGCGTGCCGTCGGGCGTGGTCCAGCCGCGCGCGGCGATGTGCCGCAGGCCGTAGTCGGTCAGCAGCTGGCCGACGGTGTCCCGGTCGGTCTTCTCGGCGTACTCGGCCAGGAACGCCTTCCGCGTCAGCCAGCCGTCCTCGCCGCGCAGCGCCGCGTCGGCCTTCGCGCCCTTGGGCGCGGGCAGCACGAGCTCGCGCAGGTCGGCGTAGTGGCTGCCGCTCGCGTTCGTCTCGGCGAACGGACCCGGACTGCCGGACGGCAGCGGCGGCTTGCTGATCGTCGGGTAGTCCCAGCGTCCGTCGGCCTGCGTCGCCAGACCCGGTACGTCGGTGCGCTCCATCCGCGTGATGCCGTACGCGGCGGCCGTACCGACCGCCGCGAAGACCACGGTGGCGGCCGTCCAGCGCAGCACGGCGCGCAGGACCCTGCGGTCCTTCTTCACCTTCACCGCGCTCGCCTCGGGCCCCTGGCCCTCAGCCGTCACGGGCACGGGCACCTGTCCGTCGGCCGTCGCGGGCACCTGGCCCTGGACGGGGGCGGGCGGCGCCTGCGGCAGGTCCGGCACGGGCGGGGCCACCGGGGCCGGCGGCGCCTGGACCGCGGCCGGCGGTGCGGCCGGGGCCTGCGGCTCCGCGGGGGCGGGCGACTCGCTCTGGAGCGGAGCGGCCGTGGCCTCCGGCTCCGCGGGCGTCCCGGTCGGTGTCGTCTGCTCGGTCATACCGCCTCCCCCGGCTCCTCGATGCGGTCGAGCTGCTCGCGCAGGAGCTTCGCGACCCCCTTGGTGTTCAGTGGCTTCGCCGCGTACGCGGTGGCGCTGACCAGCACGTCGCCCTGGTAGGCGGAGCAGACCATCATGTCGAGCTTCTCCTCCTTGTCCTTGGGCGGCAGGAAGCACTTGGCGTTCTTGTGGCCCTCGATCTTCGGCCCGTGCCGGAAGACGGAGAGGGCCTCCAGGAACTCGTTCTGGAACGTCGACATGTTCCGCACGGCCCGCTTGTCCTCGATCTGCGCCAGCTCGACGCTGACGGTGTAGGTGCCATCGTCGTCGAGCGTGGAGCCCCCGTAGAGGTAGCTGCGCATCGCCATGCCCTTGGTGTGCTGCTTGTCGATCTCCTTCTCGATCCGCCGCCGCTGGGAGCGGGGCAGATCGCGGACCGACTCCTTGCGCAGGGCGGCCGCCTCGCCGCCGCTGAGCGCGGTGTCCGAGCCGAACCCGGCGATGTCGGGGCCCCGGGTCCAGCCGTCGTCGTACGGCACGAGCATGGAGGCGAGGGACGAGGAGCTCTTCGCCGCCTTGGCCTCCTCCTTCTGCCCCTTGGGGAACTTCCAGGTGGGCGCGCCCGCGTCGCGGTCGGCGTCCTGGACCGTCACGACGGTGTAGCCGACACCGCCGACGAGCGCGCCGACGAGGACGAGGGAGCCGACGACGGCGGCGACACGGCCACGGCGTACGGGCTTCTTCGCGGGCGCGGGCTCCTGGGCGGGGTCCTGTGCCGGTGCCGGGGCGACATCCTGCGCGGGTGCCGGGGCGACATCCTGCGCGGGAGCCGGGGCGACATCCTGCGCGGGAGCCGGGGCGACATCCTGCGCGGGAGCCGGGGCGCTGTCCATGGGGGTCGCGGGCCGCTGCGCCGGGGTCGCGGGCTGCTGCGGGGGTTCCGGGGTCGTCGGTTGCTCGGTCACAGCCGCTCCATCTGCCGCTTGGCCAGGTCCATGATCTTGGACTTCGGGATCGGCTTGGTGTCGTAGATCCAGATCTCCATGGCGATGTCACCGCGCGAGGCGGACGCCTGCGCCTTGTAGAGGGGCAGGTAGCCGGCCTTCCTCTCGACCTTGAAGAGGTAGACCATGCCGTCGCCCGCGCCCGGGATGGGCCAGCTGCTGGTGTCGTCCGTGTTCCACCAGGAGACGCGGTCGGAGGCCCCGAGGCTCTCCTCCTGGCGGTACTGCACCAGCCGGATCTCGACGCTCTGGTTGCTGCCGACCAGCCAGCTGGTGCCGGCGGCCCGGCGGTACTCCGACTTGACGAGGTCGCCGAACTCGCGGCCCGAGTTCTCCAGCTGGTCGGCGTAGTCGGCCATGTTCAGCCAGCCGTCCTCGCCGGGCTCCCAATCGGGCACCTTCGTGCCCTTGGGCCGCTTGATCAGCAGCTTGCGCAGGTCGCCGTCGGTCTTCACCCGGCGGTCCTGGGCGGCGGACAGCGGCTCGGGGCCTTTGCCCTTGGCCTGCGCCACCACCGGCTGCGACAGCGGCGGCAGCTTGGTGGGCTCGCGGTCGGCCTGCACCAGATAGCCGGCGCAGGTCCCGGCGACGAGGCCGAGCACGGCCGCCGTGGCGACGAGCAGAGTCGTACGGCCGCGCCGGCGCGCGGGCCGCACCGTGGTGCCGTCCGGCCCGGCCGGCACGGCGGACGACTCGGCCGGCACGGCGGACGACTCCGTCGGCACGCTGGCGGACTCCGTCGGCACGGCGGCGGACTCCGTCGGCTCGGCGGACGGTACGTCGGCCGGCTGGGCCGGCGCGGACGGACCGGCCCCGCCCGGAGCGGCCGTGCCGGAATCGGCAACCGGCACAACTCCAGGTACGACCGGTCTTTCAGGTGTTTCGGGTCCTTCAGGTACTTCCATGACGTCCCCCCACAGAACGTGAAGCGCAGATTCCGTATCCGCGCGCACAGGAGACCCATGGCTCATGCATGGAGTTGTACGGGACTTGATTACGATTCGGACTACCATTCGGCCATGGCGAAAAAGCTCGTGATCAAGGTGACGGCGGGGGCCGACGCCCCGGAGCGCTGCTCACAGGCGTTCACCGTCGCGGCGGTGGCCGTGGCCAGTGGCGTCGAGGTCTCCCTGTGGCTGACCGGCGAGTCCTCGTGGTTCGCCCTGCCGGGCCGCGCGGCCGAGTTCGAGCTTCCGCACGCCGCACCGCTGCCCGACCTGATCGACTCGATCCTGGCGGGTGGCCGCATCACCCTGTGCACCCAGTGCGCCGCACGGCGGGAGATCACGGAGGACGACGTCCTCAAGGGCGTCCGGATCGCGGGCGCGCAGGTCTTCGTCCAGGAGGCGATGGCGGACGGCACCCAGGCCCTCGTCTACTGACACCGCCGGGGGCGGCAGGGGCGCGGGCTCACTGGCGCGGCTTCTTGCCGTCCAGCTCGTCCCACCACTTGTCGGACTCGGGATCGCCGGAGGGATCGTCCCACCAGCGGTCCTCGGGGCCGCGCCGGTTGGCCACCATCGCGGCCACCGGAGGAATCACCATCGCCACCACGCACATGCCCACGGCCACGGGAATCGACCAGAGGCGCACGACTCCCCAGGCCAGGACGAAGAGCCCGATGCACGTCCCCATCATGGCGAAGTACACGTGACGCCTGCGTGCGTACATACCACCAGCGTAGGCCCGTGGAAGCCGGGTGGCGCAGGGATGCGCGGGCCCCGGGCAAGCCGAAGGGCCGCACCCCGATCCGGTAAGCGTCCAACCCCCGGGGGTGCGGCCCTTCGGCCGTTCTGGCGGTGCCGTCAGACGGCGATCGCGACCTCGGCGAGGCCGCCGGTCTGGGCGACGACCGTGCGGTCGGCGCTGCCGCCCGGGACCAGGGCGCGCACGGTCCAGGTGCCCTCGGCCGCGTAGAAGCGGAACTGCCCGGTCGCCGAGGTCGGGACCTCGGCGGTGAACTCGCCGGTCGAGTCCAGCAGGCGGACGTAACCCGTCACCGGCTGGCCGTCGCGGGTCACCTGGCCCTGGATCGTGGTCTCACCGGGCTTGATCGTCGAGGCGTCGGGGCCGCCGGCCTTCGCTCCACACATATTTCGATTCCGTCCTTCAGGCCTTGGGGGTTACTTGTTGGCGCCGAGCTCGATCGGCACGCCGACGAGGGAGCCGTACTCGGTCCAGGAGCCGTCGTAGTTCTTGACGTTCTCCACACCGAGCAGCTCGTGCAGCACGAACCAGGTGAGCGCCGAGCGCTCACCGATGCGGCAGTAGGCGATCGTGTCCTTGGCCAGGTCGACCTGCTCGTCGGCGTAGAGCTCCTTGAGCTCGTCGTCCGACTTGAAGGTGCCGTCGTCGTTGGCGTTCTTCGACCACGGGATGTTGCGGGCGGTCGGGACGTGGCCCGGACGCTGGGACTGCTCCTGCGGCAGGTGGGCCGGGGCGAGCAGCTTGCCGCTGAACTCGTCGGGCGAACGGACGTCGACCAGGTTCTGCGAGCCGATCGCGGCGACGACGTCGTCGCGGAAGGCGCGGATCGCGGTGTTCTGGGCCTTCGCCTTGTAGTCGGTGGCGGCGCGCTCGGGCACCTGCGAGCCGTCGACGAGGTCGCGGGAGTCGAGCTCCCACTTCTTGCGGCCGCCGTCGAGGAGCTTCACGTTCTCGTGGCCGTAGAGCTTGAAGTACCAGTAGGCGTACGACGCGAACCAGTTGTTGTTGCCGCCGTAGAGGACGACGAGCGTGTCGTTGCCGATGCCCTTCGACGACAGGAGCTTCTCGAAGCCCTCCTGGTCGATGAAGTCACGGCGCACCGGGTCCTGGAGGTCCTTGGTCCAGTCGATCCGGATGGCGTTCTTGATGTGGTTCTTCTCGTACGCCGACGTGTCCTCGTCGACCTCGACGACGGCCACGTTCGGGTCGTCCAGGTGGTCCTGGACCCAGTCGGCGTCTACCAGGACGTCGCTGCGGCTCATGCTCTTTCTCCTCCGGGGCAGTTGCGGCGGGGCGGGGCGTTAGAGAGAAATGCGCGGTCATGCCGGTGAGGGCTGCGCGGCGCAGGGGTGGCCCCGACGAGAGAGGTCGAGGGCCCGGCTCGCGGAAGTCGGAACGCTTCCGCTCAGAAGGTGCGACAGAGCATGGCGGCGACGCGGCACAGGTCGACTGCCCGCCGCTTCGTGAGATCCGCCTGTCGCTTCATGCGTCCGATCGTAGGGACGGACAGGCGGGCATGTCACCGGTGTGTCGCATGTTGAGATGCGATCATCCACACTGCGGGACGCAACGGCCGCCGAGGCCACGCCCGCACGGTTTCCGGGTTCGCGGATCCGTCATCCCATCTGCTGTACGGACCGGGCCGTCTCGCCCATCGGACACCCGGCCGTCAGGAGGCTCCCACAAGGCCCTCGGGCCGCTGTCGGCGCGCCTGCCCGGCCCACGCCACCGCGCCCCGACCGGCTGCTCGGCCGACTCCCCGACCGGCTCCTCAGCCGACTCCCGACCGGCTACCCGACCGGCTACCCGACCGGCTACCCGACCAGCTTGACGTCCGAACCCTTCACCGAGATGTCGACGCCGTCCTCGGCCGCCTCGACCTTGTCGAGCTCGATGCCGCCCGGCAGCTCGTCGATCTTCTGCTGGAAGTCGGTGATGGACCGGATACGGCCCTCGGCGAGCTCGACGCCCAGCTTGGGCAGGGAGTCGGCGTGCACCCTCACCGTGTCGCCGTGGACGCTGACGGAGCTCAGCACCGAGACCGGCTGGGGCAGCTTGGTGCCGAGGACCGTCGCCGAGACCGTGACCTTGACCTTGCCGTCGCCGCCGTCGGAGAGGCCGATGACCTGGGCGGTGACACCGGGGGCCACCTGCGCGGGCTCGGACTTGGCGGCCTTGAGCAGCTCGTCGTAGGAGATGGTGGCGGTCCCCGTGGCGCTGTCGGCGGTGGCGGAGCTGTAGTCGCCGCTGAACGCGACACCGTGCATCTCGGCGTTCAGGTCGTCGATCCGGATCTTGGCGGTGGCGGCGTTCGTGCCGCCCGTCGACGCCTCGTAGTCCTTGATGCCGATCTTCACGTCGTCGAGCTCGCCGCTGACCACCTGGGTGAGGAAGGGGAAGCCCTCGATGGACACGTCGGGGGTGCTGGACAGACCCTCGGTGCTCTTGATCCGGTCGGCCGCCTCGTCCTCCGCGAATCCGACCGCCACCCGGTCCGCGATCACGAACAGGCCGCCCAGGACCACGACGACGATCAGGATTATTCGCAGCGCGCGCATGCTCGGTGTTCCCCCACCTCGGCCGGCTCGGTCGGTCTGGACGACCCGGGTGGCCGTCCAGCGCGAGCCTAACCCCGGCCGAGCGCGGGCCGGGGGTCCACAGGAAGTTGTCGATCACCTGTGACAAGGCCGCCGGACGGGGCGGCGGGCCTCAGCCCAGCGCCCTGCCCAACAGGTAGACCGCCGGGGCCGCCGCGGCCAGCGGAAGGGCGACACCCGCGGTGAAGTGGACGAACCGGGACGGGTAGTCGTAGCTGGCCACCCGGTGGCCGATCAGCGCGCAGGCACCCGCGCCGAGACCGAGGAGGGCCCCCTTCGCGCCCAGGTCCGTCGTACCGCCCAGCGCGACGCCGGCTCCCGCGGCGGCGAGCAGGGCCACCGCGACGGAGGCCGCCGTCGGCAGCGGCAGCGCACGGGCCAGGATCGCCACGGCGACCGCGGCCGCGCCCACCGTGACGGCGTCCGGTTCGGCCGCGAGGTGTCCGGCCGCGACGATCGACAGCGCCGCCGAGGCGACGGTCGCCATCAGCCCGTACATCCGGGTGTCCGGGTCGGCGTGGCTGCGCAGCTGCAGGACGAGGGTGAGGAGCACCCACACGCCGAGCGTGCCGAGGATCGCGGCGGGCGCGTTCTCCCGGCCGGCCACGAGCAGGGCGACGTCGGCGGTCACCGCGCCCAGGAAGGCGAGGGCGATGCCCTGCCGGGCCGGCCACATGCCGTTCAGCCGGAACCATCCCGCCGCGGTGACGGCCTGGAGAAGGACGAGGGGGACGAGCAGGGCGTACTCCCCGACCGCCGCGGTGCCGGACATCAGGAGCCCGAGCGCCGCCGTCAGCCCGGCGGGCTGGATCCCGGGCTCGATGATCGGCGAGCGGCCCTCGGCGCGGGCCCGCTGCGCGTCGGTGATGCGCGCGTTGCCGGTGAGGGTCGGCGGACCGTACCCGGACGCCCCGTCCTCGGCGGGCGCCCCGGGCTGCTGCGGCTGCGCCTGGACATGTGTCGACTGGGCCTGCGCCTGCTGGTGCTGCGGCTGGACCGGCTGCTGCTGGTACTGGGCCTGCTGGACCGGCTGCTGCTGGTACTGGGCCTGCGGCTGCTGCGCCTGCTGGTGGTGCTGAGCCTGCGGCTGCTGGTGCTGGACGGGCTGCTGCGCCTGGTGGCCCTGCTGCTGGTACTGGGCCTGGGTGTTGTCCCAGCCCTGAGCCGCACCGTGCGCGTTCACCTGCGGAAGCGGCTGCGCCGTGACGCCCGGCCCGTACCCCTGCCCGTACCCGTACGGCTCCTGGTACCCCTGGCCCTGATACGCCTGCTGATACCCCTGCGGCGGAAGGTAGGCCGTGTCCGCGGCCGGCACCGGGGGCTGCATCTGGGTCTCCCAGGTCTGCCCCTCCCACTGCTGGGTGTGCTGCTGCCAGTCGGGCTCGGGCGCGTTCTGCTGCTGCGGGTGGCCCGCCGACGGCTGCGACGCCTGCGACTGCTGCCGATACGGGTCGTATCCCTCGTGGGGATGCTCGTACCTGCCCTCGTGCGGCTGGTTGCTCATCGTCTCGCTCACCCTCCTGCGAACGGCGGGAGCACCTCGACCGTGCCGCCCTCGGCCAGCCGTACCGTCTCATGCTCGCGGGTACCCACGGGGTCACCGTCGATGAGGAACGAGCATCGCCGCAGGACGCGGACGAGTTCGCCGGGGTGTCGCTCGCGGGCCGCGTCGAGCGCCTCGGCGAGCGTGCCCGCGTCGTACGGCTCCTCCGCGACGCCCGCCGCGGACTTGGCGGCGGCCCAGTAACGCACCGTGCCCTTTGCCATCTCGTTCCTCAATCAGTGGCTTCGTGAGAATCAGTGGATCCTGTGAACACCGTCAGGCTAGCTGGCGTGCGTGACGGCCCAGTCGCCGATACGGGCCAGCAGCCCGTCGTCACTGGCGTTCTCGGCATGGCCCATGCCGTGCTCCAGCCACAGCTCGGCCCGACCGCCGGACGCGTCGGCGAGCATCCGCGGATGGTCCAGCGGGAAGTAGCCGTCCCGGTCGCCGTGGACGATCAGCAGCGGGGTGGGCGCGATGAGGGGGACGGACTCGACGGGGGACGCGGGCACCGGGTCCCACTCGCGGTGGTGGATGCGGGTGCGCAGACCGTAGCGGCCGACGACGCGACCGACCGGGCGGGTTACCAGCCAGTGCAGGCGCCGCATAGGGGCGGTGCCCCGGTAGTACCAGCGGGCCGGTGCGCTCACCGAAACCACCGCGTCCGTCCGCGCATCCGTGCGCCCCTCGTGCTCCTGGTCCCGTTCTCCCGGTTCTCCCGGCCGCACGGCCCGCTCCGCCGCGCCCGGTCCGTACAGCGCCGCGTGCCGCAGCACCACGGAGCCGCCCATGGAGAAGCCGACGGTCGCGATCCGTGTGTGTCCGAGCTCCCGTGCCCAGGCGACCGCGGCCGCCAGGTCGAGGACCTCCCGGTCGCCGACCGTGGAACGGCCCCCGGAACGGCCGTGACCACGGAAGGAGAAGGTGACGACCGCCGCGCTGCGCCCGAGGACCTCCGCCGCACGGCGCACGTGGGGGCGGTCCAGATCACCCGTGAAACCGTGCGCGACGACGATCGCGAGGTCACCCGAAGGCGTCGTTCCGGGGTCGTACGCGGCTTCGACGGACACTCCGTCCGTGGTGCGCAGAAACGTGCGCAGCGGGCCGCGCGACGCCGTCTCAAGGGGTGGACGACGGGAAGATCGCGTCACTTGACCTGCCGGACCTGAGCTCATGTGGGCTATTCTGCTGGGCAGAGGACTCGGGCAGCGTAGCCCCCGGGTCCTTTTGTGCTTTCGGAAGCGTTGTATACGAAGCGGGAAACCGCAGGTGTACGGGCGTCGGACGCGCAGCGGATCCCAGGGCGCGGGAACCGCACGTACGAAGCAGTGCCGCAAACGTCCTCGCAGGGACCGAGGAGGAACGAGACGTTATGGGCGAGCGAACCGTGCACGAACATATGACGACCCGGGCAGGAGGGGCGCGATGAGTTCTCTGCTGCTCCTCACCAATGCCCTCCAGCCGTCGACGGAGGTGCTTCCCGCTCTCGGCCTGCTCCTGCACAACGTGCGAGTGGCTCCGGCGGAAGGCCCCGCTCTCGTCGACACCCCCGGCGCCGACGTCATCCTCATCGACGGCCGCCGTGATCTGCCCCAGGTCCGCAGCCTGTGCCAGCTGCTGCGTTCCACGGGACCGGGCTGTCCGCTGATCCTCGTCGTCACGGAGGGCGGCCTCGCCGCCGTCACCGCCGACTGGGGCATCGACGACGTGCTGCTCGACACCGCGGGGCCGGCCGAGGTCGAGGCGCGGCTGCGCCTGGCCATGGGCCGCCAGCAGATCGTCAACGACGACTCCCCCATGGAGATCCGCAACGGCGACCTCTCCGTGGACGAGGCGACCTACAGCGCCAAGCTCAAGGGCCGGGTCCTCGACCTGACCTTCAAGGAGTTCGAGCTCCTGAAGTACCTCGCGCAGCACCCGGGCCGCGTCTTCACCCGCGCCCAGCTGCTCCAGGAGGTCTGGGGCTACGACTACTTCGGCGGCACGAGGACGGTCGACGTCCACGTGCGAAGGCTCCGCGCGAAGCTCGGACCCGAGCACGAGTCGCTGATCGGCACCGTCCGGAACGTCGGTTATCGATTCGTTACGCCCGAAAAGCTGGACCGCTCGGCGGACGAGGCGAAGGCCAAGGCGGCCCGGCCAAAGGCGGATGATGCGGACGAGACGGCTCGCCTGGACGCCGTGGACGCCACCGAGGTGACCGCGGAGGCCTAGAAGCCTCCCGTACGCCCTGCCCAGAGGCGGTCCATCCGCGTAGACTCCGCGCGTGGCCAAGGTGACTCGGGATGATGTGGCGCGACTGGCGGGGACTTCCACCGCGGTCGTCAGCTATGTCATCAACAACGGACCCCGGCCGGTCGCCCCGGCCACGCGCGAGCGCGTCCTCGCCGCGATCAAGGAGCTGGGATACCGGCCCGACCGGGTCGCCCAGGCCATGGCGTCGCGCCGCACCGAACTCATAGGCCTGATCATCCCGGACGCGCGTCAGCCGTTCTTCGGCGAGATGGCGCACGCGGTCGAACAGGCCGCCGCCGAGCGCGGGAAGATGGTACTCGTCGGCAACACCGACTACATCGCCGAGCGCGAGGTCCACTATCTGCGGGCCTTCCTCGGCATGCGGGTCTCCGGACTGATCCTCGTCAGCCACGCGCTGAACGACCACGCGGCCGCCGAGATCGACGCCTGGGACGCCCGCGTGGTGCTGCTGCACGAGCGCCCGGAGGCGATCGACGACGTCGCGGTCGTCACGGACGACCTGGGCGGCGCGCAGCTCGCGGTCCGCCACCTGCTGGAGCACGGGTACGAGTACGTCGCCTGTCTCGGCGGCACGGCCGAGACGCCCGCGGTCGGCGACCCCGTCTCCGACCACGTCGAGGGCTGGCGGCGCGCCATGCAGGAGGCCGGGATCCCCACCGAGGGCCGGCTCTTCGAGGCGCCGTACAACCGCTACGACGCGTACCAGGTCGCCCTGGAGCTGCTGGCGGGGCCCGACCGGCCGCCCGCCATCTTCTGCTCCACCGACGACCAGGCGATCGGTCTGCTGCGCGCGGCCCGCGAGCTGCGCATCGACGTGCCGGGCGAGCTGGCCGTGGCGGGCTTCGACGACGTGAAGGAAGCGGCCCTGACGGACCCGCCGCTGACAACGATCGCATCGGACCGCTCGGCCATGGCCCGCGCCGCCGTGGACCTCGTCCTCGACGACGGCCTGCGGGTGGCCGGCTCCCGCCGTGAACGGCTGAAGCAGTTCCCGTCGCGCCTGGTGGTCCGCCGCTCCTGCGGCTGCGAATAGCTGCCACGGCCGCGTACGGCCCGCGGCGGCCCGCACGGCTGCGCCGGCCCCGCGGGGATCGCGGGACCGGCGCGTCCGGGACGGCTCAGAACAGCAGGTTGTACTGGTTGAAGCCGCTGCCCAGGCCGATCCGTGAGCCGAAGAGGCTGCTGGAGGCCTTGTTGGTGCCCGGGTAGAGCCACAGCTTGCCGCCGGAGTCGCGGGTGACGACATCGGCGATGCCGTCACCGGTCACGTCGCCATTGGCGACGTACGAGGTGAAGTTCCAGCCCGTACGCGCCTGGATCCGCGTCGACCAGGGGGTGTGCTCCTGCTGGGTGCCCCGGTAGAGGTACAGGACGCCCGAGCTGTTGCGGACCAGCAGGTCGGCACGGCCGTCGCCGGACAGGTCGCCGTGGCCGAAGATCTTGACGTTCTTCCAGGACTTGTCGACGACCTTGACGCGCCCGTAGAACTGGCCGTTGCCCTTGCCCGGGTAGAGGTAGACCGAGCCGTCGGCGTCCACCGCGACCAGGTCGGGGCGGGCGTCACCGGTCATGTCGCCGGGGATGGCGTACGACTTGTAGCCGCCCCACACCGAGCTGATCTGCATCCACGTGAACTCGCCGGTGGAGTGGTCCAGGTAGTCCCGGTACAGCTTGCCGTCGCCCTTGTCGCGGACGATCAGGTCCTGGTAGAAGTCCCGGTCCAGGTCGGCCTGCAGGCCCCAGCTGATGCCCTGCCATCCGCTGCCCTGGAAGGCGCGCTGGGCGAGCGAGGTGCCCTTGCTGTCCTGCTCGAACAGCCCGCCGGAAGGGGTGCGCTCCAGGATGTCGGCCTTGCCGTCGAAGGACAGGTCGGTGTCGTCGATCCGCGGCTGGGCGGCCCAGGTGTACGAGGACACCTTGGTGAACACCGGGAAGGCGCCCTTGGCCGTGCAGCCCGAGACGCCCCACGAGACGATGCCGACGACCTTGCCCGCGACGATGACCGGGCCGCCGGAGTCGCCGTTGCAGGGACTCTTGGTGCCCTCGTCGGTTCCGGAGGCCGGGGTGCCGGCGCAGAACATCGAGCCCTCGATGAAGTCGTCCTCGCCGAGGACCGCCCTCATGGCGGAGTCGCAGGTGGCGTCGTCGCGCAGGGTCAGGTCGACCTTGCGGAGCTTGGCCGACAGATCGGCACCCTCGGCGCCGGAGGTCAGGCCCCAGCCGTAGACGGTGGCGGTGCTGCCCGGGTGGTACCAGGGGGTGTCGTTGGCGGCGGCCAGACGCATCCACTGCTGGTCCAGCGGGCGGTCGAGGGTGAGGACGGCGATGTCGTTCTGGATGGTGTCCTCGTTGTAGCGCGGGTGGTTCCACTGGCGCCAGACGCCCGCGACCGTGCCGCTGGTGCCGTCGTACAGGTCGGCGGTGCCGGCCACGACCGCGCCGTTCTTCTTCCAGTCGAGGCCCGCGACACAGTGCGCCGCGGTCAGGACCTTGTTCGGGGCGACGAGCGTGCCGCCGCAGAAGTAGCCCGCGCCCGTCGTGTCGTCGTAGTAGGCGAGCTGGACCATCCACGGGGCGCTCGAGATCGTCGTCTCGCTGCCGCCGATGATGAACGGCGTCTTCTTGGGGGCCGTCTCCGGGGTCGCCTGGTCCTTCGCCGCCTCGACCACCCGGCGGTGCAGTTCCTTGTCGGGGGCGGTCGGGGCGGGGTTCACGGACTGGGCGACGCTCGCGTCGGGCAGTCCGGCCGGGTTGTCGGCGGCGGTCGCGGGCTGCGCCGCGACCGCACCGGCGCAGGTCAGCGCCAGTGCGAGAGCGGCCGTGGGCAACGCCGTGACGGGGCGTCTGAAGCGACCGCGCAGGGCACGTATCACTCGGGGCTCCTGAGGTGGGTGCGTGTGGTGGTGTTCCGTGTCGTGAGAGGCCCGAAAAGGGCGTACGACGCACCGGCCCGAATGACGCGACAGCAGTCGCTGCATCGATTCAGGCCTACCGCGGAGCCCCCCTCCGGCGCGGAGAGCGTAGGCCTCAGGAGTCCCTGTGCACACGCCCTCCACAGCGGTCGGACAAGTATTCGTCCGTCGCCCTCCGTGTCATCACCCTCACGCAACCCGCTGTTTCCCGGGCGCGCGGGCCTTTATATCGGGCATACGAGGTTCTGTCGGGCTTCTCAGGGCACACTCAGGGAGCTCTCATGATCCCGGGACACTCTCAATTGCATGACCGAGAGCTTCCGCCGCAGCGGCGACCACCCCCAGGGCGACGACCACCAGCCGGCACACCCCCTGCACCCGGGGGCGGCTCATCACCGGCAGCACACCTCTTCACCGGTGAACCCCGAGTGGCCTCCCCCGCCGGCGTACGAGCCGGCCGCGCCGTACGCCGTCGAGCCGGGCACCACCGTGTGGCCGGGTACCGGTCAGGGCGGTGACGGAGGCGACGGCCACGGCGGCGGCTGGACCGGGTACCCGGAGCCGGACTCCGCTCCCACCGCGGCGTTCGCCACCGTCCAGGCCGAGCCGGCCGCACCCGCGAAGAAGCGCGCCAAGGGCCCCCTGGCCCTGCTCGCGGCGGTCGCCATAGTCGCCGCGGCCATCGGCGGCGGCACCGCGTACGGCATCCAGGAGCTCACCGGCAACGACACCGTGGCCTCCAGCAGCACCAGCACCAACGTGGTGCCCACCAGCCAGAAGGGCACGGTCGCCGGGGTCGCCAAGGCGGTGAGCCCGAGCATCGTCGAGATCGGCGCGACCTCGAACGCGGGCTCGTCCACCGGATCGGGCGTGATCATCACGACCGACGGCGAGATCATCACCAACAACCACGTCGTCTCCGGCGCCTCGTCGATCAAGGTGCAGCTGAGCAACGGCAAGTCCTACACCGCGCAGGTCGTCGGCACCGACAGCAAGAAGGACCTCGCGCTGATCAAACTGGAGGACGCGCCGTCCGGTCTGAAGACCGCGACGCTCGGCAACTCCGACGGCGTCCAGGTCGGCGACCAGGTCGTCGCGATCGGCTCCCCCGAGGGCCTGACCGGCACCGTCACCAGCGGCATCGTCTCCGCGCTCGACCGTGACGTGACCGTCTCGACCGACGAGAGCCAGGGCCAGCAGCAGGGCGACGGCGGCGGCCGGTGGCCGTTCGAGTTCGGCGGCCGCGAGTTCAACGGCGACACCGGGTCGTCGACGACGACGTACAAGGCGCTCCAGACCGACGCCTCGCTCAACCCGGGCAACTCCGGCGGCGCCCTGATCGACATGAACGGCAACATCATCGGCATCAACTCGGCGATGTACTCGGCCGCTTCGGACTCGTCCTCCTCGTCGAGCGCGGGCAGCGTCGGTCTCGGCTTCGCCATCCCGATCAACACCGTCAAGGCAGACCTGGCCGATTTGCGGGCAGGTGGCTCGGACAGCTGACCGCACGCCCGGACGAGCGTGCACCACCGCCCCCGAGGGGCACCGATCCAGGAGGTTCGTCATGATCAAGCAGATAGCGCACGCGACGGTCGCCGGCATCGATCCGGCCAAGCTGGACCTGGCCCTGGCGGTCGTCGGGGAACTGCACGCCCCCTCCACGACCCGGGCGCCCGAGATCGCGCCGCAGCTGATGGGCCTCCGCACCCCCGCCACCCGGACCCACCGCCGCCGCGTGCGCCTGCACCGGCTGGACGCCCTGCGGGGCTGACCGTGCCCGCCAGGCAGCCGGCGCCGGACCGGTCCGCCGTACGCACCGGGGGCAGCACGCCCCGGCCGGCGGGCCCCCGGCGGCCCGCCGGTCCTCTCCGCGCCCGCCCGGAAACGTGCGAGGCTGAATGAGTCGAGCCCCGTCCCGTCGCACCCCCTAGGAACCGACGCCCATGAGCCCCGCCGATGGCGACCGTGACCCCCAGCGCATCCTGATCGTCGACGACGAGCCGGCCGTGCGCGAAGCACTCCAGCGCAGCCTCGCCTTCGAGGGGTACGAGACCGAGGTCGCGGTCGACGGCGCGGACGCCCTGGAGAAGGCGACGGCCTGCCGACCCGACCTGGTGGTCCTGGACATCCAGATGCCGCGCATGGACGGGCTGACGGCGGCACGCCGGATGCGCGGCGCGGGCACGACCACGCCGATCCTGATGCTCACCGCGCGTGACACGGTCGGCGACCGCGTCACCGGCCTGGACGCCGGCGCCGACGACTACCTCGTGAAGCCGTTCGAGCTCGACGAGCTCTTCGCCCGGGTCAGGGCGTTGCTGCGGCGCAGCTCGTACGCCGCGGCGGCGGTCGGCAGCCAGGAGGACGACGCACTCGTCTTCGGCGACCTCCGGATGGACCTGGCGACCCGTGAGGTCACCCGGGCGGGCCGTCCCGTCGAGCTGACCCGCACGGAGTTCACCCTGCTGGAGATGTTCATGGCCCACCCGCGCCAGGTCCTCACCCGCGAGCAGATCCTGAAGGCGGTCTGGGGCTTCGACTTCGAGCCCTCGTCCAACTCCCTCGACGTGTACGTCATGTACCTGCGCCGCAAGACCGAGGCGGGCGGCGAGCCGCGCCTGGTGCACACGGTGCGGGGTGTGGGCTACGTCCTCAGGTCGGGCGGCGCGGAGTGATCCGCAGGTTCCGGGCCCTGCCGCTGCGGTCGCGACTGGCGTTGCTGGTGGCGGCGGCAGTGGCGTTCGCCGTGGCCGCCGTGTCCGTGACGTGCTGGTTCATCGTGCGCGGCAAGCTGTACGACCAGGTCGACAGCGAGCTGAAGTCGCAGGCGAGCCACCCCATGCGGCCCGCCATCGTCGACAGCATCGCCAACTGCGGCCAGACCGACCAGAGCGACCAGGCACCGGATCCGGGCGAGCTCCGCGCGAACACCGAGTACTACCTCCAGGTGGTCAAGGTCGACGGCGAGTCCTGCGTCTCCTCGAACTCCTTCGGCACCGTCAAGGTCACCGACAGCGACACCGGCCTGGCAAAGAACCCGGTCCGCGACGAAGGCATCCTCCGCAACGGCGTCGACACCAAGGGCAACCCCGTACGCGTACTGACGGCCCCCCTGACGATCGACGGGCCCAACGGCCACCCGACCGTGGTGGCCGACGCCGCCGTCCTGAACGCCCTGCCGCTCAGCGGCACCAACTCCACGCTCAGCGAGCTGGCCGTGTTCCTCCTCGTCGTCGGCGGCGTCGGAGTGGTCGGCGCCGGGGCGGCCGGGCTGGCCGTCGCCCGCGCCGGGCTGCGCCCCGTGGACCGCCTCACCGAGGCCGTCGAGCACGTGGCCCGCACCGAGGACCTCACCATCCGCATCCCCGTGGAGGAGGACAGCGAGGACGAGGTCGCCCGGCTGTCCCGCTCCTTCAACTCGATGACGTCCGCCCTCGCCAGCTCCCGCGACCTCCAGCAGCAGCTCATCGCCGACGCGGGCCACGAACTGCGGACGCCGCTCACCTCGCTGCGGACGAACATAGAGCTCCTCTCCCGCAGCGAGGAGACCGGCCGGCCGCTCCCCCCGGCCGACCGCAAGGCGCTCCTCGCCTCGGTCACCGCGCAGATGACCGAGCTGGCGGCACTGATCGGCGACCTCCAGACGCTGTCACGGTCGGACTCCGGACAGCCCTCCGACCGCTTCGAATTCGTCGCCCTGGAGGACACCGTCGAGGCGGCACTGCGCCGGGCCCGGCTGCGCGGGCCCGAGCTGACGATCACGGCGGACCTCCAGCCCTGGTTCGTGAAGGCCGAGCCCGCCGCGCTGGAGCGGGCCATCGTGAACATCCTCGACAACGCGGTGAAGTTCAGCCCCGAGGGCGGCACGATCGAGGTCGTGCTGAAGGAAGGCGAGCTGACGGTCCGCGACCATGGGCCGGGGATCCCCGCGGAGGAGCTCCCGCACGTCTTCGACCGCTTCTGGCGCTCGCAGTCCGCCCGCGCGCTGCCCGGGTCGGGGCTCGGTCTTTCGATCGTGGCCCGTACGGTGCAGCAGTGCGGGGGCGAGGTGTCGCTCGGGCCCGCGCAGGGGGGCGGTACGGTCGCGACGGTTCGGCTGCCCGGGGCGCCGACGCCGCCGCCGGAACTCTTCGGCACGTACGAGAAGTTCGAGCCCTACGAAACGGAATGACACCCTGGGCTCACCTGAGTAATCGAGCTCACCGGGACACCCCGTCACCCGCAGACACTCCCGGCCCACCCCGGCACCCGCGAACACTCCCGGCCCACCCCGTCCCCCTCGGGCACTCCCGGCCCACCCTGGCTCACCTGGGCATTCCCTGCTTCCCTGCTTCCCTGCCCGTCGCGCCCAACGCCGCGGTCGGCCCACGACGCTTCGCCGCCCCCACCGCCCCTGCCCGGCCCGTCGACCTGAACGGCCTCGTCCTCAAACGCCGGACGGGCCGGAAGTGATTTGAACACGTTCAAAATCTATGTCAGGGTGCGGCATGCGTTCTTGAGCCCGCCCGCCGGTCGCGCACGCGGCCTGCGGAACCCGCTGGGGGTGGAGTGTGTTGCGTCGCTGCCGTAGTGCGCTGATCTTGCTCGCCATGGCCCTTGCTCTCACGGCCTGCGGAAGGTTCACGGTCATGCCGCCGCCCGAAGGCGAACCGGTCGTGCTGAAACCAGCCGAACTTGCGACCACGTGGACCGATGCCGACGGCGGCACCCTGACGCTGAAGCAGGACGGGACGTTCATCGCCGACAAAGTCTGCGTCGCGGTCGGCTGGTACGACAGTTTGGCCTGGTCCGGAACAGGCACCTGGGAGCAAGGCTCCGACAAGAAGCAGAGCTTCGTCGGTGTGACCTTCCACGCCGCTCACTCCTACGACGCCGCTCATCCCGAAAGGGATGAGCGGCGGCCCGATTCCTACGCCGCCTTGAGGCAGGGCAAGGTCCTGAAGCTCTGGGCCCCCGTCGGCGATCCGGACAACGACTACCCGCACTGCATCCTGGCCAGCCCGGCGAGCTGACCCGGCTGCCGCGCGGCCGGGTGACCACGGCAGGGGAAACCACCCGCGGGTCGGGGTCGGGAGCGGGCGCCGGACGGGACGTGAGCCGGCGCCGGACGGCACGGGCGCTGCCGCCGGTCAAGCCAACGGCCGGCCCTCGGCCCCGATCACACCCGCACCCGCCCTCTCACGGAAGGGGCCGTGCCGGTGAATCAAATGCCCGTTGCGGACGGCGCCACGCACCCACCGAGGTCCTACCAGCACCGCCCCGCACGAGGGCTGCAACGGGCGGATCACCGGCACGGACCCGACCCACCCACCGGAGCGGCGGCGGCGAGGTCCGGTGCAGCGAGACGCGCGTACGTGCCGCCGTGGGCGATCAGCTCCTCGTGGGTACCCGACTCCACCAGGCGTCCACCATCGACGACGAGGATGCGGTCCGCGTCGGGCGCCAGCGACAGGTCATGCGTGATCATGACGGTCGTCCGGCCCGCCATCAGGCGGCGCAGCGGCCCGACCACCCGGCGCGCGGCGACCGAGTCGAGCCCGGCCGTCGGCTCGTCGAGGACGAGGACCGGCGCGGCGCGGAGCATGGCGCGGGCGATGGCGATCCGCTGCAGCTGGCCGCCGGAGAGTGTCGCCGTGCCGGGCGCGATCTCGGTGTCGTACCCGTCGGGCAGCGCGCTGATGAAGTCGTGCGCGAAAGCATCCACCGCGGCCTGCTCGATCGCCGCCACGGACGCCCCCGGCCGACCGCAGGCGATGTTCTCGCGGATCGTGCCGTGCAGGACGAGCGTCTCCTGGGGCAGCAGCGTCACGTTCTCGCGCAGGAACTCCAGGGACATGTCGCCCAGCGGGACGCCGTCGAGACGGATCACCCCGTCCGTCGGGTCGTAGAAGCGGGTCAGCAGCTTGGAGAGCGTGGACTTCCCGGCGCCGCTGGGGCCGGTGACGATGACGAGTTCACCGGGTCCGGCCGTGAAGGTCACGTCGCGCAGACAGTCCCGCTCGTCCCCCGGGTAACGGAACGAGACGCGGTGCAGCCCGACCCAGCCGCCCACGGGCCACGCCCGCACCGGTTCGGCCGGGTCACGGACGGCGGGCTCGGCGTCCAGGATCTCCTGGAGCCGCTCCGCCCCGGCGGTGGCGGCGGTGACGGTGAGCCCCAGCTGGCCGAGGGCCCGCACCGGCGGGTACAGGTAGCCGAGGAACGCGGCGAAGGCGAGCAACTGCCCGAGGGACATCCGCCCCTGGGAGATCTCCCAGGCCCCGAGGCCGATCACCGCGAGCACGCACAGCGTCTCGAGGACCTCGACGAGCTGCTCGTACTTCTCGCTCGCCCGCGCCCCCCGCACGGACGCCCGCATCCAGGCGCGCGCCTCACGGTCGAGCCGTCTCTCCTCGGCACGCCGCCGGTTGTACGCCTGGGTGAGCACCACGTTGCCGAGCGCCTCCTCGACGACCGAGGTGATCGCGCCGTCGGCGGCCCGCTCCTCCTGGGAGGCGGCCTTGATCCGCCCGGAGAAGCGGCGTGCCGCGACGAGGAAGAGCGGCGCGAGGACGAAGGTGACGAGCGCCAGGTCCCAGCGGAGCCAGAGCGCGGCGGCCGCGTAGAAGAGTGCCGAGAACGCGGCCGAGACCGTCCCGACGACGCCCGACACGACCATCCGCTCGATGGCCTCGACATCGCCGGTGAGCCGTTCGACCAGGTCGCCCCGCCGGTGGCGCCGGAAGAAGTGCGGGGGCAGCTCCTGGACGTGCCGGAACACCGCCGCACGCAGCCGCAGCACGAATCTCTCGGCGGTCCACACGGCGAGCGAGTTGCCGAGGTAGCCGACGAGCGCGCCGAGCACCGCGACACCGAGCCAGGCGCCGGCGGGGCCCCAGAACGCGGACACCGACCCCGCCCCGAGCGCGTGGTCGGTGAGATCCGCGAAGAGCAGGATGGACGCCGTCTCGGCGAGCGCGGCCAGCACCACGCAGCCGGTGATCAGCACCAGCCAGGTGCGGTCCCCGCGCGTGAGCGGCCAGAACCGCGCGAACGCCTCCCGAACTTCCCGCATGAATCCTCAACTCCCTTTCGGAACCCCGGAATGAACCCCGGAAACGGCCGAGGCGGGGTCACCGGAAAAATTCCGGGACCCCGCCTCGCGGCTGCTGCTAGCGGCCCTGCCGACCCACCGGACGCGGCTTCGGCGCGGCGGCGGCCTTCTTCTCGACGGGCTTCGGCGCAGGCTTGGGAGCGGCCTTGCGGTGCTTCTTGACCGGGGCGATCTTGTGGAAGCTCATGGGTTCTCCTTCTTCCCTGTGGGTGAATTCCCTTTGTCGTTCGCGCTGTTCGCTTTCGACATGGAAAACATTACGGGAGCCCGGACCCTGAAATCGCCAATTCTGCTGAGACCTCGATGAATTACGACTGAAAGTAATTCTCAGAGTGGCGGCGGAACTGAGCCGCCACTCACACAGAACTTATTACCGGCCTCACTTGGAACTTACCTGGGAAACGGACATCCATTTCCCAGGCGCATTCCATGACCGGTGCCGTCACTTCAGAATCGTGATCCGGTTCGCCGCGGGCACCGGGTAGGGGTTGGTGGCCGAGGAGTTGGCCGTCAGGAAGGACTCGAAGGCCGCCAGGTCGTCGCTTCCGACCAGGACACCGGTGCCCTTGCCGAGCTCGGCGAAGCCGTCGCCGCCGCCCGCGAGGAAGGAGTTCATCGCGACGCGGTAGGTGGCGGCCGGGTCGATGGCCGCGCCGTTGAGCTTGATCGAGTCGGTGACGACACGGGCGGCGCCCGTCTTCGTCAGGTCCAGCGTGTAGGTGAGGCCGGAGGAGATCTGGAGGATCTTCGGCGCGGCCTCGTTGGCGCCGCTGACCTGCTGCTGGAGCGCGGTGATCAGCTGCGCGCCGGTCAGGTTCACGAGGTTCACGGTGTTGGAGAAGGGCTGCACCGTATACGCCTCGCCGTACGTCACCACGCCGTCGCCCTCGCCGCCGCTCGCGGCGTAGGTGAGACCGGCGCGGATGCCGCCCGGGTTCATCAGCGCGAGATCGGCCTCGGGATCGAGCGACTTGGCGTGGGCGAGCTGCGCGTCGGCGATCACGTCACCGAGCGGGGACTCGGTGCCGGCGTTGCCGATCTCTCCGGCGATGTAGCCGATGGGACGCGAGGCGATCGGGGCGGAGAGGGTCTTCCACTTGCCGATCAGCGCCGTCATGTCGGCGGCCTTCGCCACGTCACGGGTCACGACGTGGTTCGCGGACTTCACCGCCGTACGGGCGATGTCCCCGGTCCAGCGGTCGTAGGTCAGCGTGGTGTCCGTGTAGAGGCGGCCGAAGGAGGACGCCGAGGTGACCATGCGGGGGTTGCCCGCCGGGTCGTCGATCGTGCACGCGTACGCCTGGTGGGTGTGGCCGGTGACGAGCGCGTCCACGGCCGGCGAGACGTTCTTGGCGATGTCGACGATCGGGCCGGAGATGCCGCTGCCGGGGCCGGGGCTGTCGCAGTCGTAGTTGTACGACTGCGAGACGGGCGCGCCGCCCTCGTGGATGAGCGCGACGATCGACTTCACGCCCTGGCGCTGGAGCACCTTGGCGTACTTGTTGATCGTCTCGACCTCGTCGCCGAACTTCAGGCCCTTGACGCCCTCGGCGGAGACGATGTTCGGGGTGCCCTCCAGGGTCACGCCGATGAAGCCGACCTTGACGCCGTTCTTCCGCCACACCCAGTACGGCTTGAGGATCGGCTTGTCGGTCTTCTCGTCGGTGACGTTCGCCGCGAGGTAGGGGAAGTCGGCGCCGCGGAACTTCGCGTGGTCGTCGTAGCAGCCGTCCTTCGGGTGGCAGCCGCCGTTCTGGAGCCGTGCGAGCTCCTTTGCGCCCTCGTCGAACTCGTGGTTGCCGACGCTCGTCACGTCCAGGTCGAGCTTGTTCAGCGCGTCGACCGTGGGTTCGTCGTGGAAGAGCCCGGAGATCAGCGGGGAGGCGCCGACCATGTCCCCGGCCCCGGCCGTGATCGAGTACTTGTGGTTCTTGCGGGCCTCGCGCAGATGGGTGGCGAGGTACTCCACGCCGCCCGCGTCGATCGTCTTCGTCGTGCCGTCGGCCTGCTGCTCGGTGACGCGGCCGGAGGAGCCGGACGGCGGCTCCAGGTTGCCGTGCAGGTCGTTGAAGGACAGCAACTGCACGTCCTGGTAGCGGCCGCTGCCCTTGTGGTGCGACGGAGTCGCCGTGTCCTGGCCGGCGCTCGCGGGCATCGCGGAGGCCAGCGCACCGACGGTGGCCAGTCCTGCCGCTGCAGCGAGCATGCGATGAGTACGTCTGAGCCGGGGCGTCGGCTGCATGGGATCCCCCCTGGAGACCGGTGAGTGCTGCGGGAGCGAGGACCGCCGCGGGGGCGGTCCGCCGGAACCACGAGAACTGTGGGACGGCTGTGGCTTGTGCACGCACCTTAGATTCAACGCGCGTAGCGCAACAGGGGGTTAGCGGTTACGGACTGGTTGCCATCGCTTCACCGGGAGACGGCCTCCGCCCGACCGCGGCCGCCCGGACGGCCCGCCACGACCGACATCCGCCGCGCTCAACTCCTTGTCCGGAAATCACCGGGCCGTACCCTCGTATGCATGACCAGCGACGACACCGCCCCGTTTGCGCACTCGCGTTCCATCCAGACCTTCTCCGAGCTCACCCCGGCCCAGGCGGAGGACGTGCTCGGGCTGCTCGCGGAGGCCGCCCGGTCCGACGGCCAGCAGGCGGTGTCCGAGCAGGGACGGCTCCAGCTGAAGGGCGGGCCCCGGGAGGGTGTACGGCATCTGCTGCTGACCGTCGGTCCCGAACTGGTCGGGTACGCGCAACTGGAGGACACCGATCCGGTGGAGGCCCCCGCCGCCGAGCTGGTCGTGCACCCGGCGTACCGCGGGCACGGGCACGGCCGGGCGCTCGGCTCCGCGCTGCTGGCCGAGTCGGGGAAGCGGCTGCGGGTGTGGGCACACGGCGGTCACTCCGCCGCCCGGCACCTGGCGCAGGTCCTCGGACTCACGCTGTTCCGCGAACTGCGCCAGATGCGGCGGCCGTTGGAGGGGATGGACCTCAAGGAGCCGAAGCTCCCGGACGGTACGAACGTCCGGGCCTTCGTGCCCGGCCGGGACGACGCCGCCTGGCTGGCCGTCAATTCCGAGGCCTTCGCCCACCACCCCGAACAGGGCTCCCTCACCCAGCGGGACCTGGACGACCGGATGGCCGAGCCGTGGTTCGACCCCTCCGGGTTCTTCCTGGCCTTCCAGAGCGGCGAGCTGGTCGGCTTCCACTGGACCAAGGTGCACGCCGAGGAGCAGATCGGCGAGGTGTACGTCCTCGGTGTGCGCCCCGGCTCCCAGGGCGGCGGCCTGGGCAAGGCGCTGACCACCATCGGTCTGCGTCACCTGGCCGCCCAGGGCCTGCCGACCGCGATGCTCTACGTCGACGCCGACAACAAGGCGGCGGTGACGGTGTACGAGCGGCTCGGCTTCGTGACGCACGAGACGGACCTCATGTACCGGACCGAGTCCTGAGGACGCGCCGGCGGCGGACGGGTTCCGTGCCGGCGTACGCGACCGTCACGGCCGCGCCGGCCAGCAGCCACGCCCAGCGCTGGTGCGCGTCGCCCCAGGCCGGGTCGCCGGCCGAGGGGAACAGCGTCCAGCGGTAGGGCAGCAGCAGGGCCGCGGCGCAGACCGTGCCCAGCAGCCCGGCGGACACCACGACGCCCGGTTCGGCGGCGTCCGTGCACCGCACGGCCACGGAGGCGGCGGCCAGTGCGAGGAGGGCCAGGGCGCCCGCCTCCAGGGTGACCGCGCCGACCGGGGGCCGCACCCGCGCCGGCGTCAGGAGCAGCGCGGCGGTCCAGCACAGCGCCACGAGCGGGGCGACGAGCGCGACCCGCAGCCCGGCGCGTACCGGCCGCCGGGTCGGCACCGGCGCGGTGGTGTGCCGGGCCGGGTCGTCCAGCAGGAAGGCCAGGCCCAGACCGAGGGTGAGTGCGGCGGCCCGCAGCAGGTTGAGGCTCAGCCACGGGTCGGGCTCGGTGGACAGCAGCCGGGGCAGCGCGACCAGGAGCAGCGCCAGGACGGCACCGGTGGTGAGGGCCGACCGGGGCAGGGCGCGCCACAGCGGCGGCAGCAGCGCACCGGCCACGGCGTACGGGCCCGCGCCGGGCGTCGTGCCCGCGGGGGGCGGTGCGCCTCCTCCAGGGGAAGGCGCGGGCCCCGCCGCGGGGGCCGTCCCTAGCCCCCGCACGAGTCACCGTCCGAGGTCTGCGTGCCGCCGTGGCCGGCGGGGACCCCGAGGAGCTCGGCCGCCCGCGCCGTGGACGTCTTGGGGGAGGTGAGCTCCGCCCAGTGCGCCTTCACCTTGGGGACGACGCTGTAGCGGGGACGCCGGAGCAACTCCTGGACGATCCGGGTCTGTTCGGAGGTCAGGGAGACCGGGTTGGTGGGGGCCAGGATGACCTCGGCGCCGTCGACGTGGTCGTCGAGGGTGACGTTCGTGAACGCGGTCGTCGGGTGGGGCAGCGCGCCCAGCGCCAGCCACATGGCCGTCACGCCGCGGGCGTCGCACATCGTGCCGCCGGACTCCTCGTCGCCGGCGACGAGGACCGAGGCGACGCCGACCGCGAACTCGGGGGTGCGGTTGCCGCCCCACCGGGTGCCGACGGTGACGGTGCCACGGGTGGTGGACGGGGCGAGCGCCGCGTCGCCGTCCAGGCCGTAGCGGGCGTCGACCCGCTGGCGCACGGTCAGCCGCTCACCGCCGGCCGCTCCGCCCGCGAGGGACTGGACGCCGTCGACGACGCGTGCCCAGTCGGCGGTGCGGCCGGTCCACTCCGGATAGGCGCAGTACGTCGACCTGCCGTGGGTGACGCAGGACTGCACCTTCTGCGGGGTGACGGTCGCCTCGGTGCGGGCGGCGGCGAGCGAGGCCGGGTCGCCGGGGGACTGCCCGGCGACCCCGGCGCCCGTCGCGGCGAGGGCGAGAGCCGTCACGGCCACGATGGTGCGCGTCCGGCCGCCTCCCCTCAGCACGGCCAGGCACAGCAGCAGTACCACGAGCCCGGACAGGTACAGGGCGTGCCAGGCGGCCGGGCGGCCGATCAGGTCGGACGGGAGCGCGGTGTGGCTCATCTCGGAGACGCTCGGCCACAGCCACCGTTCCCAGTGCGCGTCGCTCGCCCCGACGGAGACCAGGGTGCCGAAGGCGACGATGCCGACGACGAGGAGCGGTGCGGCGAACGAGCTGGTCACCAGCCGGGCGGCCAGGACGCCGAGGACACCGGAGAGGAGCACCGACAGCGGGCCCACGGCCAGTTCGGCCGCCGATCCGTGACCGATGGCGCCGGGCTTGAGCGCCGCCCAGGTGAACTGGAAGGTGACGACCAGCGCGGTGACGGCAGCGAAGGGCACGATGGACAGCCCGTGGGCGATCGTGCGCCGCCAGGGCTCCATGGGGAGGACGTCGAGGTGGCGGTCGGTGTCCCGCCGGCGTGAGCGCAGCACGGCCCGGTTGGCGCAGACGAAGAGCGCGACGCCGAGGAGGATGGGCCCCGACTGGGTGTCGCGGTCGACGTCCTGGAGGACGGGGAAGTCGTCCATGCCGTCCCGGCCGGAGAACATCTGCCAGCCGGTGTAGACGACGTACAGCACGAGGAAGGCGAACACCGGTATCTGCAGGAGCAGTTCACGGGCCTCGAAGCGGGCCAGGGCAAAGACGGCGCGCGTCCTGGAGCCCTGTCCGGGCACCGACGGCTCCACCCCCGTGGGGGCCGTCCGTTCGATCGTGCCGGCGGCGCTCATGCGGCCACCTCCGCGGTCTCGCCGTCGAGGGTGAGCAAGTAGCCGTCCTCCAGGGTCGGTTCGAGGAGTTCGGCGCCCGGGGGCGGGTCGCCGACGTTGCGGAAGCTGCCCGTGCCCGTACGCCATCCGGCGCGGGCGCCCGGGTCGCGTTCGGTGCTGCTCCAGACCCGGCCGGCCGCCCGCGCGGTCAGCTCGGCGGGCGTGCCCTCGAAGCGGATCCGGCCCGAGGCCATGACGATCACGCGGTGGCAGAGCATCGCGACGTCCTCCGTCTGGTGGGTGGAGAGCAGGACGGTGCGCCCCTCGCCCGCCTGGGCGATCAGCTCCCTGAAGCGCATGCGCTGTTCGGGGTCGAGGCCGACGGTCGGCTCGTCGAGGACGAGGAAGCCAGGGTCGCCGACGAGTGCGGCGGCCAGCGCGACCCGCTGGCGCATGCCGCCGGACAGCTTCTTGATGCGCTTGCCGCGCACGTCGGACAGGTCGACGGCGTCCAGCACGCGCCGGACCTCGCGGTGCCGGGCGGTGCGGTCCGTCAGCTCCTTCAGGATCGCCACGTAGTCGACGAACGCGAAGGCGGAGAAGTCCTGGTGGAAGCCGGGTGTCTGGGGCAGGTAGCCCAGCCGGCGCCGGACGTCCAGGCGGCCGGACGGGCTGCCGGGGTCGTGCCCGAGGACGGTGAAGGCCCCCCGGTCGGCGGGCACCGCGGTGGCGAGGACCCGCAGCAGGGTGGTCTTGCCCGCGCCGTTGGGGCCGAGCAGTCCGGTGACGCCTTCACCCAGTCGCAGGGAGACGTCGTCGAGGGCGACGGTTCCGCCGTAGCGGAGGGTCAGGCCGGAGGCGGAGACGGTGGGCGGCATGCGCAGGGGGCTCCTGTCGGAGTGGTGGTCAGGGGCGGCGGTCACGCGGCGCCCCTGTCGGAGGAGTGAGGTGGACGGGAGCGGCGGTCACGCGGCGCGCCCGTGGGAGACGTGGGTGGAGCGGTCGGCAGCGGTGGCCGGCGTGGTCACGCGGCGCGCCCGTGGGAGACGTGGGTGGAGCGGTCGGCGGCGGTGCCCGGCGTGGTCACGCCGTGCCGCCGCGGAAGGTGTCGGTGAGGGGTACGCGGGAGGCGTCGAACCGGTCGCGCACGAGGTAGAGCAGGCCCGTGGCGAGCACCGCGACGGCCGCGGCGACGCCCTGGCCCGCCGCGGTGAACGGCGCGAGCGTCGTGTGCGCCCCGGCCTCCGACCGTGCCGCCAGCAGCACCGCGATCCACGCGCCGCCCACCAGGGAGGGCGCGAGGACCGGCCCGAGCCGGGGGGTCAGCGCGAGGCCGCTCCCGGTGAGGGCGAGGGCGGGCAGCAGCCAGGCCAGCGCGCGCAGCCCGTAGGAGGGGAGGGCGAGGGTGGCGACACCGTTGAGGCCGAGACTCACCGCGAGCACCGCGACCGTGCGGATCATGAGCAGCCGGAAGCCGTGGATCGGCGAGACGACCGCCATCTCGTACGTCGGGTCGAGCGCGGGCCCGTAGGACAGGGCGACCCCGGCGAGCGGCAGCAGCGGTGCGAGCGCCAGGAACGTCGTGGGCGTGGCCGTGGTCCGCACCGCGTCGGCCGCCGCCACCGTCATGAGGAGCACGGCGAGGACCGCGCCCAGCCAGGAGCGGCGCAGCACCGGCGTGGCCGCCAGCAGCCGCGCGGTGTGCTCGGCGACGCCGACGCGCACCAGCAGCGACTCGACGAGGCCCGGCCGCGGGGCGTCCAGCTCGGCGTCGAGCCGTTCCCAGCCGGCGTCCAGGGCGACCGGGTCGCCGATCGCGGCCAGCGCCTCGCGGCACCGCGCGCAGGAGGCGAGGTGCGTGTCGGTGGACCAGAGCCGGGGAGGTGCGGCCTCGCCCCGCGCGTAGGCCCGCAGGTCGTCCTCCGGCACGTGCCAGGGCGTACCGTGTGCGCTCATGCCAGCGCCTCCCTCAGCTGCTTGCGGGCACGCAGCGCCCGCGTCTTGACCGTGCCGGGCGGAATCCCCAGCAGGACGGCCGCTTCTCTGGTGGTGAGTCCGTCGATCACCGTGGCCTGGAGGACCGCACGGAGTTCGGGCGACAGCCGGGTCAGTGCGCCGGCCAGGTCGCCGTGCTCCACACCGGCGAGGACGCGCTCCTCGGCGGAGGCTTCGTCGCGGTGCCGCAGCCGGGCCAGGGCCTGCCGGAGCCGGCCGCGTGCGCCGTCCCCGCGCAGTGTGTCGATGAGCCGGCGCGAGGCGATGCGCCACAGCCAGCCCGCCGGGTCGCCCTCCTCGCGGTAGCGGGCGGTGCCGCGCCACACCGAGAGGAACGTCTCCTGCACGACGTCGTCGACGACCGAGGCGTCGGCGCACCGGCCGCGCAGTCGCGCGGTCAGCCACGGCGCGTAGCGCCGGTACAGCTCCTCGAAGGCGCGACGGTCCTCGTCCACCGCGATGGCCCGCAGCAGTTCTCCGTCGCTTCTCGTTTCCCTCACGCCCCTTCATCGGACGAGCCCCGCCGATCGGTTCACGGATCGGTCCGCGAAATTTTCGCCTTGACTCCGGGGACCATCTTGCACCACCCTTTCACTACTCAATTAGTGAAAGGGGGTTTCGCCATGGGGGACCACGGCATCGAGTACCGCATCGACCGCCGCAGCGGCGTCTCCACCTACCTGCAGATCGTCCAGCAGACCAAGCAGGCCCTCCGCCTGGGCCTGCTGGAGCCGGGCGACAAGCTGCCCACGGCCCGTGAGGTCGTGGAGGCCACCGCCATCAACCCGAACACCGTCCTCAAGGCCTACCGCGAACTCGAACGCGAGGGACTGGTCGAGGCACGCCGCGGCCTCGGCACCTTCGTCCGCAGGACCCTCGGTGCCGCCCCGGCGGACTCTCCGCTGCGCGCGGAACTCGACGCCTGGGCGAAGGACGCGCACGCCGCGGGACTCGACCGCGAGGACGTCGCCGCGCTGTTCGGCTCCGTACTGGACGCGCACTTCCCGAAGGGGGACCAGTGAGTTCCACCAGCACCACCCCGCCCACCGTCGCCGTCGAGGCGCACGGGCTCACCCTGCGGTACGGCAGGCGTTCCGCGGCAGCCCTCGACGACTGCTCCTTCCGCCTCCCCACCGGACGGGTGAGCGCCCTCGTCGGCCCCAACGGGGCGGGCAAGTCGACGCTGCTGGCCACCGCCGCCGGACTGCTGCGGCCCACCTCCGGCACGCTCACCGTCCTCGGCACCGCACCGGCCGAGGCACGCGGGCGCATCGCCTACCTCTCCCAGGACAAGCCCCTGCACCCCCAGCTCACCGTCGCCGAGACGCTGCGCATGGGTGCCGAGCTCAACCCCGCCCGCTGGGACGCCGCGCACGCCGCCGCGATCGTCGAGCAGGGCTCCCTCGACCCGAAGGCCCGGGTCCGGGGCCTGTCCGGCGGCCAGCGCACCCGGGTGGCACTCGCCCTCGCGCTCGGCAAGCGGCCCGAACTGCTGCTGCTGGACGAGCCGATGGCCGACCTCGACCCGCTGGCCCGCCACGAACTGCTGGGCACGCTCATGGCGGACGCGGCCGAACACGGCACGACGGTGCTGATGTCCTCGCACATCGTCGCCGAACTCGCCGACGCCTGCGACCACCTGCTGCTCCTGGGCAGCGGCCGGATACGGCTCGGCGGCGGCATCGACGACCTGCTGCACGCGCACAGCGTGGTGACCGGCCGCGGCACCCCCGCCGACCTCGCCCCGCACACCGTCGTCGAGTCCCGCGTCACCGGCCGCGGCCTGACCGCGCTGATCCGCCGCGACGGGCCGGTCGGTGACGGCTGGGAGACCTCGGAGCCGTCCCTGGAGGAACTGCTCCTCGCCCACCTGCGTTCCCCCTCGGCCCCGGCCCTGCTCACCCCGGGCACGACCGCGGCCCCGGCGGGGGTGACCGCGTGAGCGCCACCGCCCTCGCGGCCCCCGCGCGCCGCGCCCTGCCGCGCCCCCGCGGCCTGGTCTGGACCGTCCTGCGGCTGCACCGCACCGCGCTGTGGATCTGGACCGGATTCGTCGTCCTCACCGCGGGACTGCTGCTGTGGCTGTACGGGCCCGGCGCCGGCGCCACGCAGGAGAAGCTCGACACGCTCGGATACTCCGGTGTGCACGAGGCCGCCTGGTCCTCCGGGATCACCTCCACCTACCTCTCGGGCACCTACAACGACCTCTTCTACGCCCCGTCCTCCCTGCTGGACCTCGCCTCGTTCGCCGTGGCCGTGTTCGCGGGCGGGGCGCTGATCGCCCGCGAACTGGAGACCGGCACCGCGCAGCTCGCCTGGACCCAGTCCGTGACGCCCGCCCGCTGGCTCGCCGCCAAGCTGGCGGTGCCCGCGCTGATCGTCACCGCGGGCACGAGCCTGCTGGTGGTGCTCTACGAACTGCTCTGGTCCGCCCACAGCAACCTCCTGATGGCCGGCATCGGACCGCGCGCCCTGCGCTTCTCCCTCGGCCCGGCCACGGTCGCCACGCCGCTCCTCGGCCTGGCCGTCGGCGCGGTCGCCGGACTCGTGCTGCGCCGCACGCTGCCCGCCCTCGCGGTCGCCGGCGTCGCACAGCTCCTGGTCACCACGTTCCGCGCCAACTCCTGGCCCTTCCAGGGCCATTACCAGCAGCCCGAACTGTCCGTCCGCAGCCGGGCGATCACCTCCACCGGCGCCGAGATCCGCGACCCGGGCTGCTACGCGGACCGCGCCTGCCTCGACCGGCACGACGTCGTCCGCTTCAGCCGCGAGTACCTGCCGTCCCCCGACTACTGGCCCCGCCAGCTCCTGGAGACCGGCGTCCTGCTGGCCGCCACCGCCGTCCTCGTCGCCGTCGCCTTCGGCGTCCTGAAGAGGAGGTCCGCCCCATGAGCGTCCCGAGCCTGCGCCGTCCGTCCGGTCTGACCTGGACCGTGCTGCGCCTGCACCGCGCGGCGCTGGTCGCCGGGGGCGCCGCCCTGCTCGCCGTGGCGGCGAGCCTGGTCTGGATGTACGCCATCGGCGCGGACGCCCGCGCGGCCGTCGGCCCGTGCGGTTCGCCGGGCAGCGGCCTGCCGAGCTGCTCGGCCCTGCGGGCGATCGGCACCGACGAGACGTACGGCGCCGGCATCGACTCCGTCGGCACCGTCCTGTCGTACCTGATGTTCCCGGTGGCCGCCTGGGCGGGCGGCGCCCTGATCGGCCGCGAGCTGGAGAGCGGCACCGCGCAGCTGGCCTGGAGTCAGTCCGTGACGCCGGTGCGCTGGCTCGCCGCGAAGCTCGCCCTGCCCGCGGTCCTGCTGACGGCCGGCACCACCACGGCAGTGCTCCTCACCGTCTGGGCCCGCCAGGACGGCAACCCCGACCTGGTCGGAGCCTGGTACGAGCCCGACGTCTTCGTCTCCACCGGCCCGGTCGCCGTCGCCCTCGTCCTGGCGGGTCTGGCCCTCGGCGCGCTCGCCGGGCTGATGACCCGAAAGGCGCTGCCCGCCGTCGGCGCGGCCCTCGCCGCGGTCCTGGTGCTGCACACCGTGCTGGAGCAGGTGCGGACGGGCCTGTGGCCCGCCGACACGGTCACCGGCCGGGCGGCCCTGCGCCTTCCGGTGAGCTCCCTGGACCTGGAACACGGCGTGGTCACCACCACCGGCAGACGCATCGGCGGCGACCTGACCTGCGTCGGCTCCGACAGCACCGCCGACATCCAGGACTGCATGCGGCACTCCGGCCTGAAGGACTTCTGGGCCACCTACCACCCCGAGTCCCACTTCTGGCCGCTCCAGCTGGTGGAGACCGGCATCGTCCTCGCCGTCGCGGGCCTGGCCACCGCGGGCGCCTTCCGGCTCCTGCGCCGCCGCACCCCGTAGCCCTCCCGCCCCCGGCGGCACCCGCCGCACGGGGGCGGGCCGGTGCGCGGTTCCCGGGCATGCGGACGTCCGGGAGCCGCTCCGCCATATCCCGCACGTCATGTCGTCTTAACCATCGATTCAGACGACCTTGCGACGCTCGAGCAATGAAGCCCGCCGTGCCCGAGCCTTCGCCTCCGCCGGACCACGAGCTCGCGCCGGACAGCGATCCCACGCCGGCGACGGGGAGTGAGCGTACGCCGGTCGTGCGGAACCGGATCATCCGCATCGCCGCGCTGCCACCCGCCCTCTCCGACGCGCCGGTCTCGCCCTCGGCGCGGAAGAATGGGTCCATGAACCAGCCAAGCGCCCAGGCACCGGTCAAGCACCCGCAGCCGTCCGTCGGCTCCATAGCCGCGCACCGCCCGCACACGGTGGCGGCGAACGTCTCCGACCTCGAGCCCGACATCGATGCCGACCTCGATGCCTACGAGGACTCGGCGCAGGACGGCGTCACCCTGCCGCAGGGCCGCTTCCTGGACCGGGAGCGCAGTTGGCTGGCGTTCAACGAACGCGTCCTCGAACTCGCCGAGGACCCGGACACGCCCCTGCTGGAGCGCGCCAAGTTCCTGGCCATCTTCGCCAGCAACCTGGACGAGTTCTTCATGGTCCGGGTGGCGGGCCTGAAGCGCCGCATCGCCACCGGCGTCGCCACGAAGTCCGCCTCCGGGCTCCAGCCCCGCGAGGTCCTGGAGATGATCTGGGCCCGCTCCCGCGAGCTCATGGCCCGGCACGCGGCCTGCTACCAGGAGGACGTCGCCCCCGCGCTCGCGGAGGAGGGCATCCACCTGGTCCGCTGGGGCGAGCTGACCGAGAAGGAACAGGCCCGCCTGTTCACGCTCTTCCGGCACCAGATCTTCCCCGTCCTGACGCCGCTGGCCGTCGACCCGGCGCACCCGTTCC
The DNA here is from genome assembly GCF_039543605.1 of Streptomyces siamensis. Taxonomy (NCBI): domain Bacteria; kingdom Bacillati; phylum Actinomycetota; class Actinomycetes; order Kitasatosporales; family Streptomycetaceae; genus Streptomyces; species Streptomyces siamensis. The sequence goes on from NZ_BAABKB010000005.1 coordinate 383,450, forward strand.
CGTACATCTCCGGTCTGTCGCTGAACCTGGCCGTCGTCGTGCGCAACCCGGTCAGCGGCCACCGCCACTTCGCGCGCGTCAAGGTCCCGCCGCTGCTCTCCCGCTTCCTGGAGGCCTCCCCGAACCGCTACGTCCCCATCGAGGACGTCATCGCGGCCCACCTGGAAGAGCTCTTCCCGGGCATGGAGGTCCTCGAGCACCACACCTTCCGCCTCACCAGGAACGAGGACCTGGAGGTCGAGGAGGACGACGCCGAGAACCTGCTCCAGGCGCTGGAGAAGGAGCTCATGCGGCGCCGCTTCGGACCGCCGGTGCGCCTGGAGGTCGAGGAGTCCATCGACCGGTACGTCCTCGACCTGCTGGTCCGGGAGCTGAAGATCTCCGAGGCCGAGGTGTACCCGCTGCCGGGTCCCCTGGACCTCACCGGCCTCTTCGGCATCGGCGCCCTCGACCGGCCCGAGCTGAAGTACCCGAAGTTCATCGCGGGCACCCACCGCGACCTCGCCGAGGTCGAGTCGGCCTCCGCGCCCGACATCTTCGCCGCCCTGCGCGAGCGCGACGTCCTGCTGCACCACCCGTACGACTCCTTCTCCACCTCCGTGCAGGCGTTCCTGGAGCAGGCCGCGTCCGACCCGGACGTGCTCGCCATCAAGCAGACCCTGTACCGCACCTCCGGCGACTCCCCGATCGTCGACGCGCTCATCGACGCCGCCGAGTCGGGCAAGCAGGTCCTCGTCCTCGTCGAGATCAAGGCGCGCTTCGACGAGCAGGCGAACATCAAGTGGGCCCGCAAGCTGGAGGAGGCCGGCTGCCACGTCGTGTACGGGCTCGTCGGGCTCAAGACCCACTGCAAGCTGTCGCTCGTCGTGCGGCAGGAGGGCGACACCCTGCGCCGCTACAGCCACGTCGGCACGGGCAACTACCACCCGAAGACCGCCCGGCTGTACGAGGACCTCGGACTGCTCACCGCCGACCCGCAGGTCGGCGCGGACCTCTCCGACCTGTTCAACCGGCTCTCGGGCTACTCCCGCCGCGAGACCTACCGGCGGCTCCTGGTCGCCCCCAAGTCCCTGCGCGACGGCCTGGTCGCGCGGATCAACAAGGAAGTACAGCACCACAACGCCGGACGCCCGGCCTACGCGCGCATCAAGGTCAACTCGATGGTGGACGAGGCGATCATCGACGCGCTGTACCGCGCCTCCCAGGCCGGCGTCCCGGTCGACGTATGGGTGCGCGGCATCTGCGCGGTGCGCCCCGGCGTCACGGGCCTGTCCGAAAACATTCGGGTCCGCTCCGTCCTCGGCCGCTTCCTGGAGCACTCCCGGGTCTTCGCCTTCGGCAACGGCGGTGAGCCCGAAGTGTGGATCGGCAGCGCCGACATGATGCACCGCAACCTCGACCGGCGGATCGAGGCACTGGTCCGGGTCACGGACCCGGCCCACCGGGCGGCCCTCAACCGGCTGCTCGAAACCGGTATGTCCGACACCACCGCCTCCTGGCACCTCGGCCCCGACGGAGAGTGGACCCGGCACGCGACCGACGCGGACGGCCAGCCCCTGCGGAACGTCCAGGAGATGCTCATAGACGCCCGGAGGCGCCGGCGTGGCACAGCAGCACCTTGATCCCCCCACCAACCCCGCGGCCCGGTCCTCTCCCCGGCTCCCGGCCCCGCTCGCGCAGCGAGGCACACCCACCGGAGACGACCTCGCGGCCTATCTGAGGGCCCAGGCCACGGAGTTCCTCCGTTCGCTGCGCCAGCACCGGGAGACCGGCGGCGCGGCGAACGGCTCGCAGGAGTCGGTCGACGCGGTGCGCGCCCTGCGCCGCTCGGCCCGCCGCATCAGCGGCAGCCTGCACACCTTCCGTCCCCTGCTCGAAGCGGACTGGTCGGAGGGCATGCGCCCCGAACTGGCCTGGCTGTCCGGGGCCTTGGCGCGCGAGCACGCCTACGGGGCCCGGCTGGAGCGGCTGCTCGGGGCCCTCAACCGGCTCTCCGGCGCCGCCCTGCCCGCGTCGGGCGCCCCCGCGGTCCCCAAGGGGAACCTGACCGTCGGCGCGGCGAAGGCCGGCGCCCTGCTGGACCGTCAGCTCACGCTGGCCCGCACCCGCGCGCACTCCGCGGCCCTCCAGGCACTGGGCTCCTCCCGCTTCCACGCGGTCGCCGACAGCGTGGCCGTGCTCGCCAGCGAGGTCCCGCTGGTGCCCGGCGCGGCCGGCACCGACCTGCGCCCCTCGGCCGCCGCCGCGGAGGACCGGCTGACGGACGCCGTCGCCGCGCTGCCGTTGGTCACCGCGGGCCACCCCTACAACGCGGAGGCACTCGTCCACGGCCTGTCCGCCGACACCGCCCCGCAGCCGCAGGACGCGCCGTGGCACCAGGTCCGGCTGCTGCTGCGGCTGCACCGCTACGCCCGCGAGGTGCTGTACGGAGAGGAGTGCCCGGTGGACGTGCGGTTGCTCGCCGCGGGCCAGGCGCTGAACCGGCACCGGGACGCGGCGGAGGCGGCAGCGGCCGCCGCCGCGGCGGCGCGCACCCCGCGGATCGCCCCGGCGACGGCGTACGCGCTCGGTGTGCTCCACGCCGACCAGCGGCACGAGGTGGAGGCGGCCCGGTTCGCTTTCCAGCAGGCATGGCAGAAGGAAGCCGTACGCACCCCCTGAGGGAGGCCCCATGGCACCCACGGCAGACGACACCATCCGGGCGGCGGGCTGCGTCCTGTGGCGTCGTTCCCCGTTCGACGGGGAGCTGGAGATCTGCCTCGTGCACCGGCCGAAGTACGACGACTGGTCGCACCCGAAGGGCAAGTTGAAGCGCGGCGAGGACCCGCTCACGGGGGCGGTCCGCGAGGTGGAGGAGGAGACGGGGTACGTCGCCGCCCCGGGGGCCGCCCTCCCCGCGCTCCGCTACCTCGTCGCCGGCCGTCCCAAGGAGGTCCGCTACTGGGCCGCCGAGGCGGTGGACGGCCATTTCACGCCGAACCGCGAGGTCGACCGCGTCCTGTGGCTCTCCCCCACGGCGGCCCGTCACCGTCTGACCCAGTCCCGGGACCGCGACCTGGTCGACGCCCTGCCGGACGTGCTGCACCTGGCCTAGGGGCTCCTGCTCCCGGCCCGAGGACCGACCTTCCGCCCGGTACGTACCGCCCTCTCCGGCGTGCGTGTGCCGGGCGATCGCCGCTCTGTACAGATATGAGCTGTTCACAGCGAAATCTGAATGATTCCGTGCATATGCCTAGAGTTGTCGGTGGGACCCGAGTTGCCGGAAACCGGCCTGTGTCCTCGACGTAAGCGTTCCGTGACCTCACCGCACCGTCCGCAGGGGTTCACCCCCCGTTCACTTATGGCCATCGGCGGCTTCACCTGTTCTGCCTAATTTCGGCCTTACCCGGTGCGGAGCGCCTTCTCGACGGAGCCTCCGCATGACACCGAACCTCGCACGCCGCCAACCTGACGGCGGCTCCTGGAAGGAACTCCCGAAAGTGAAGCTTCAGCGCAAGAACCGGCTTCGCGCCCTCTCGCTCGGTGCTGTCGCCGTCTCCGGCGCCCTGGCCCTCACGGCGTGCGGCTCGGACGACACCGGCAAGGACAACGGTGGCGGCAGCTCGTCGGCGGCCAGCAACAACAGCGCCATCAAGTGCGACGGCGCCAAGGGCCAGCTCCAGGCCTCCGGCTCTTCCGCCCAGAAGAACGCGATCGACGCCTGGGTCAAGGCCTACACGGCCGCCTGCAAGGACGTCCAGATCAACTACAACCCGACGGGTTCGGGCGCCGGCGTCACGGCGTTCACCCAGGGCCAGACCGCTTTCGCCGGTTCGGACTCGCCCCTCAAGCCCGAAGAGGCCACCGCGGCCAAGAAGGCGTGCGGCGGCAACGCCGCGGTCGACCTGCCCATGGTCGGTGGCCCGATCGCCATCGGTTACAACCTCCCGGGTGTCGACAACCTCGTCCTGGACGCCTCGACGATCGCCAAGATCTTCGACGGCAAGATCACGAAGTGGAACGACTCCGCGATCGCCAAGCTGAACCCCGACGCGAAGCTCCCCAGCACCAAGATCCAGGCGTTCCACCGCTCGGACGAGTCCGGCACCACGGACAACTTCACCAAGTACCTGAAGGCCGTCGCCCCGTCGGACTGGAAGTACTCCGGCGGCAAGGCCTGGCAGGCCAAGGGCGGCCAGTCCGCTCAGGGCTCCTCCGGCCTGGCCCAGCAGGTGAAGCAGACCGCGGGCGCGATCTCGTACTTCGAGCTCTCCTACGCCGCTGAGGGCATCAGCACCGTCGACCTCAAGACGGAGGCCGCCACCCCGGTCAAGGCCACCGTCGAGAACGCCACCAAGGCGATCTCCACCGCCAAGGTCGCCGGCGTCGGCAACGACCTGGCCCTGGAGCTGAACTACAAGCCGACCGCCGAGGGCGCCTACCCGCTCACGCTGGTCACCTACGAGATCGTCTGCGAGAAGGGCAACAAGGCCGACACCCTGGCCGCCACCAAGTCCTTCCTCACCTACATCGCGAGCGAGGACGGTCAGAAGCTCCTGACCGACGCGCAGTACGCGCCGATCCCCGCCGAGATCATCACCAAGGTTCGCTCCACCGTCTCGAACCTGAGCTGACCCGAGTGTGCGGCCCGCCTCACCGAGGCGGGCCGCACCGTCCGGTGCACCGCCGCCTGGAGCCGCCATCCGGCTCCGCAGACCGGAGACTCACGATGGACATATCGACTCAGAACACTGAAGCGCCTCCCCCCACCCCACCGCGTCCCACCGCCGTGCACAAGCGCACGGCCCGTGGCGCCGCCCGCCCCGGGGACCGTGTCTTCCTCGGCCTCTCCCGCGGGTCCGGCATCCTCCTCCTGGTGATCATGGCCGCCATCGCGGTCTTCCTCACCTACCGCGCCGCCCTCGCGATCAGCAAGGACGACGCGAACTTCCTCACCGCTTTCGAGTGGAACACCAACCTCGAGCCGCCGACCTTCGGCATCGCGGTCCTGGCCTTCGGCACGGTGGTCTCCGCGATCATCGCCATGGCCCTCGCGGTCCCGGTCGCCGTCGGCATCGCGCTGTTCATCACGCACTACGCGCCCCGCAAGCTCGGTGGCCCCATCGCGTACGTGATCGACCTGCTCGCCGCCGTCCCGTCCATCGTGTACGGCCTCTGGGGCGCCATCGTCCTCGTACCGCACATGACCGGTCTGTTCGGCTGGCTCGACCACTACTTCGGCTGGACCGGCATCTTCGAGTGGCAGGGCGGAGCGCCCCGCTCGATGCTCACCGTCGGCATCCTGCTCGCGATCATGATCCTTCCGATCATCACCAACGTGAGCCGTGAGGTCTTCCGCCAGGCGCCGCAGATGCACCAGGAGGCCGCGCTGGCCCTCGGTGCCACGCGCTGGGAAGTCATCCGCATGTCGGTGCTGCCCTTCGGCCGCTCCGGCGTGATCTCCGCGTCGATGCTCGGCCTCGGCCGCGCGCTGGGCGAGACGATGGCCGTCGCCACCGTGCTCTCCCCGACCTTCGACATCAGCGCCAGCCTGCTCGACCCGGGCGGCGGCACGTTCGCGCAGAACATCGCGAGCAAGTTCAACGAGGCCACCACGTTCGGCCAGGACGCCCTGATCGCCTCGGGTCTCGTCCTGTTCGTCATCACTCTGCTGGTCAACGGCGCGGCGCGCATGATCATCAACCGCCGCAAGGAGTACTCGGGGGCCAACGCATGAGCACCGCACCCCTCACCGACAAGCGCCCCAGCACGCTGCGCGGCGCCAGCCTCCCGAAGTGGTCCTCGTGGGCCATCGCCGCGGGAGCCGTCGCCCTCGCCGTGGGCATCGGCCTGGCCGCGGGGCTCGACAGCAAGGTCCAGTGGGGCCTGATCGCCGCGCTCCTGTTCGTCTTCGGCACGTACGGCATCGCCGCGCGCGTCGAGGGCCGCCGGCAGGCCAAGGACCGCGTCGCCACCAGCCTGGTCTGGGTCTGCTTCATCGTCGCCGTCGTCCCGCTCGCCTCCCTGATCTGGGAGACCGTCAAGCGGGGCGTGAAGGCCTTCGACCTCTACTTCCTCAGCCACTCCATGGGCGTGGTGGCCGACAACGAGCCCGGTGGCGGTATCTACCACGCGCTCCTCGGCACCCTGGAGCAGGTGGGCATCGCGACCCTGATCGCCGTGCCGATCGGTGTGCTGACCGCGATCTACCTCGTCGAGTACGGGCGGGGCAAGCTCGCCCGCGCCGTCACCTTCTTCGTCGACGTCATGACGGGCGTCCCGTCGATCGTCGCCGGTCTGTTCATCCTCAGCTTCTGGATCCTGATCCTGGACATGGGCTACTCCGGCTTCGCCGGCGCGCTCGCCCTGTCGATCCTGATGATGCCCGTGGTGGTCCGCTCCACCGAGGAGATGCTCAAGCTCGTTCCGAACGAGCTGCGCGAGGCCTCCCTCGCGCTGGGCGTCCCGAAGTGGCGCACGATCATCAAGGTGGTGCTGCCGACGTCCATCGGCGGTATCACCACGGGCGTGATGCTCGCCGTCGCACGTATCACCGGTGAGACGGCTCCCGTGCTGCTGTTGGTGTGGGGTACGAACTTCATCAACAACAACCCGTTCTCGGGCCCGCAGGCCTCACTTCCGCTCTACATCTACCGGCAGTACGCCGCCGGAACCGAAGTGGCCTACGACCGGGCCTGGGCAGCGGCACTCGCGCTCATCGCCTTCGTCATGATCCTCAACCTGGCGGCGCGTGGCATCGCGCGCTGGAAGGCACCCAAGACGGGCCGCTGACGCGGCCGATCAGCGACCCGAAACCTTGCGAAAGAAGCAGTGATAGACATGGCCAAGCGCATCGACGTGAGCGGGCTCACCGCCTACTACGGCGCCCACCGGGCGATCGAAGACATCTCCATGACGGTCGAGCCCCGCTCCGTGACGGCCTTCATCGGCCCCTCCGGCTGCGGCAAGTCGACCTTCCTGCGCACCCTGAACCGCATGCACGAGGTCACCCCCGGCGGCCGCGTCGAGGGCAAGGTGCTCCTGGACGACGAGGACCTGTACGGCACGGGAGTCGACCCGGTCGCCGTGCGCCGCACCATCGGCATGGTCTTCCAGCGCCCCAACCCCTTCCCCACGATGTCGATCTTCGACAACGTCGCGGCGGGCCTGCGCCTGAACGGCTCCTACAAGAAGTCCGAGCTGAACGACATCGTCGAGAAGTCCCTCAAGGGCGCCAACCTCTGGAACGAGGTCAAGGACCGCCTGAACAAGCCCGGCTCGGGCCTGTCCGGCGGTCAGCAGCAGCGTCTGTGCATCGCGCGGGCGATCGCCGTGGAGCCCCAGGTCCTCCTCATGGACGAGCCCTGCTCGGCCCTCGACCCCATCTCCACCCTCGCCATCGAGGACCTGATCGGGGAGCTCAAGGAGCGCTTCACGATCGTCATCGTGACGCACAACATGCAGCAGGCCGCCCGCGTCTCCGACCGCACCGCGTTCTTCAACCTGTCCGCGGTCGGCCAGCCCGGCCGCCTCATAGAGATCGACGACACGGAGCGCATCTTCTCCAACCCGTCGGTCCAGGCCACGGAGGACTACATCTCGGGCCGCTTCGGCTGACCGGCCCGTCCTCCCCGAGAACCCTCGCGGTGCTGCATGGCGGTGCCACCGCGAGGAAGAAGAAGGGCCCGCCCCCTGGCTCCCGGGGGGCGGGCCCGATTCTTTTCCTGACCCGAACAGTCGGCTACAGCCCGTCCGGAACACGGGGGGCTTCAGCCCGTCCCGAACGCGAGGAGCTTCAGCCCGTCCCGAACGCGGGGGGCTCCAGCCCGTTCCGAACGCGGGGGGCTCCAGCCCGTCCGGCGCTTGAGGACGAGGCCGTCCAGGCCGATCCGGGGGTCCGGGGGCGGAGCCCCCGGGAACAAGGGACGGGCAGGGGCGGAGGGGGCGAAACCCACCCCCGCCCCGGACGCCGAACCCTAGAGGAACGCCAGGTTCACGACCCAGAAGCTGGCGGCAGCCACCACCGCGGCGGCCGGCATGGTGATGAACCACCCGAGCACGATGTTCTTGGCGACCCCCCACCGCACGGCGTTCACCCGCTTCGTCGCCCCGACACCCATGATCGCGGAGGTGATGACATGCGTGGTCGAGATCGGCGCCTTGAACAGGAACGCGGTGACGAACATGATCGACGCCCCCGTCGTCTCCGCGGCGAACCCCTGCGGCGGATCGAGCTCGATGATCTTCCGTCCCAGCGTCCGCATGATGCGCCACCCACCCGCGTAGGTGCCGAGCGACAGCATCACGGCACAGGCGATCTTCACCCACACCGGGATCGGGTCGTCGGCGCCCTGCACGTCACCGATGACGAGGGCCATCACCACGATGCCCATCGTCTTCTGCGCGTCCTGGAGACCGTGACCGAGCGCCATGCCGGCCGCCGACACGGTCTGGGCTATCCGGAACCCGCGCTTGGCCTTGTGCGGGTTGGCCCTGCGGAAGATCCACATGATCGCGCACATGACCAGGTAGCCGACGATCAGACCGACGATCGGCGACAGGAACATGGGGATGACGATCTTGTCGAGGACGCCCGACCAGAGGACGGTCGTGCCTCCCGCGAGCGCCGCCCCCACGAGCCCGCCGAACAACGCGTGCGAGGAGGACGACGGAAGCCCGAAGTACCAGGTGAGGAGGTTCCAGGCGATCGCCCCGATGAGCGCGGCGAAGAGGATGCCCATCCCCTTGCCGCCCTCGGGCGTCTCGATCAGCCCCTTGCTGACGGTGTGCGCGACACCACTGCCGAGGAAGGCACCGGCGAGGTTCATCACGGCGGCCATGGCGAGCGCGGCCCGCGGGGTCAGTGCCCGCGTGGACACCGACGTGGCGATGGCGTTCGCCGAGTCGTGGAAGCCGTTCGTGTACGTGAATCCGAGCGCGACACCGATGGTCACGATCAGTGCGAAGGTGTCCACGAAGCCTCAGGACTCCTTGACCGCGATGGTCTCCACGGTGTTCGCCACGTGTTCGAACGCGTCGGCCGCTTCCTCCAGCACGTCCACGATCTGCTTGAGCTTCAGCACCTCGATGGCGTCGTACTTGCCGTTGAAGAGGTGGGCGAGCAGCTTGCGGTGGATCTGGTCGGCCTGGTTCTCCAGACGGTTGACCTCGATCCAGTACTCGGTGAGGTTGTCCATGGTCCGCAGGCTCGGCATGGCCTCCGCGGTCAGCTCCGCGGCCCGGGCCAGCACCTCGATCTGCTGCTCGACGCCCTTGGGCAGTTCCTCGATGTTGTAGAGGACGACCAGGTCGACGGCCTCCTCCATGAAGTCCATGATGTCGTCGAGGGACGAGGCCAGGTTGTAGATGTCCTCGCGGTCGAACGGCGTGATGAAGGAGGAGTTCAGCTGGTGGAAGATCGCGTGCGTCGCGTCGTCACCGGCGTGTTCCGCTGCCCGCATACGCTCTGCGATCTCGGCCCGGGCGGAGGCGTCCGCCCCAAGCAGTTCCATCAGGAGTTTCGAGCCGGTGACGATGTTGTCCGCGGACGCGGAGAACATGTCGTAGAAGCTCGTCTCCCTGGGGGTCAGACGAAAGCGCACTTGGGGTCCTCGGGGTGCTTCGGTTCGGTCAGGCTGATGCTAGGCGCATCATCCGGCCACGGCTAATGGGCCGTCCCCCAGTGTCGCCCATCGGGCACAGTGATCAGCACAGGGTCCGGTTCCGGCTTCGGGCAAGGGCTCCATACCCAGCAAAGTTCGATACCATATACCCACCAGGGGTATCAGTTGGCGGGAGGACGCGATGACGACCACAGAGGCCGGCGCGACGGCACCCTCCGGCGAGACCGAGGCCGTCGAGGGACCTGCCGGAGGGAGCCCGGAGGCCGTGACGGATCACGACCGCGGGATCCACGGCTACCACAAGCAGAAGGACGAGCACCTCAAGCGTCTGCGCCGTATCGAGGGCCAGATCAGGGGCCTGCAGCGGATGGTCGACGAGGACGTCTACTGCATCGACATACTCACCCAGGTGTCGGCCTCCACGAAGGCGCTGCAGTCCTTCGCGCTCCAGCTCCTGGAGGAGCACCTGCGCCACTGCGTCGCGGACGCGGCCCTCAAGGGCGGTGACGAGATCGACGCGAAGGTCGAGGAGGCGACCAAGGCGATCGGCCGGCTGCTGCGCACCTGACCCGGACCGGGCCGGCCGCCGACGGGACACGGTTCCGGCCGTACCCGCATTCCGTTTCCGCGCGGCGGGAGGTGACCTACGCCTCCCGCGCGCCCCGTTCGTGGGCACGTTCTTCGGCCACTTTCAGCACCTCGTCGATGCTCTCGAGACTGAGCCGGTCCTCGTGGGCGGCCGAGGCCGCGATGATCAGTTCCCCGCACAGCTCGATCTCGGCGAGGGCCACGTGGTCCTGAACTGCCGTACCGCCGACCGGAGCCACGTGCATCACCTCTTCCTGCCGTCACCGACTTCCTAGAGTAGGGAGCGGCCTACACACCGCGCATGGCACGGAAGGGCCATTTCCGGCCCCTCCCTGGAAGCTACTGTTCCGCGATCTTCCCGGCGAAGATGTCCCGCGGGCGCGGCAGCCGTACGTCGGCGGGCACCCCGAAGTCGTACAGCAGCGTCGTCGACGCGACGGCCACCGTGCCCTTCTGGTGGCCGTTGACGAAGCTGAAGCGGTGCCGGACCTTGCGCAGCCGGCCCTGCTCGTCGAGGTAGGCGTCGAACGGCACCTCCGCGGTGGCGAACCCTTTCGCCGCCGCCTTCAACGCGGACCGCTGCCCCTTCGATGCGCCACTGGCGGCGACGTGCAGATCGGCGGTCCCGCGGTAGTGCCGCACCCGCGTCCCGGCCACCTCCGTCTCCCCCACCAAGGTCGCCGTCCGCGCCCCGCGCAGCAGTTCCGCCGCCGCGTACGGGTCGGTGGCACCGCCCGTCACCAGGTTCCCGTCGGAGAGACCGGCCGTGTCCACGCGGACCCATTTGTCCACGGGCACCCCCGCGCCGCGGTTCTTCATGAACAGGGCTCCGGGCGCGAGCAGCTCGGTGATCGGCCGGTGCTCGGCCGTGCCGGCGGGATCCTGCGGGAGCAGCACCTTGAGTTCGCCCTGCTGCTTCCTGAAGTCGTACACGCCCTGCCCGCGGATGGTGACCCGGGTCCCGCCGGTGGCCATCTCCATGGACGTACGGGCCTTGGCGCTGCCCGCGCGCTCCAGGGTGGTGGCGGCCCGGTGCAGCGCCTCGACGGTGCCGGAGCCGGTCCGGGCGTCGTCGGCGGCGGCACCTCCGCCCGCGCATCCCGTGGCACACACGGCCAGTCCCGCCGTCACGGCCGCGACGACCAGCAGGCCGGTCCGCCCTTCCGTCTGAACCACCTGCGCCACCATCGCCTCGCCGACCCCCAGCCGGTCCGTCCTGGGCCCTCCCTGTCGTTCCGGTTAACGACGGGTAGGGGCGGCCGTCACGCGGCTCCCGTCCATTCACTTGCCTTGGGTAACGTTGTCGGCGTGGCGCAGCAGGACGACGACGGCCCTTTCCCCGAACACCGCACGACGACGGTCGAACAGGGCCGCTTCTGTGTGGCCCGGTGCACCTGCGGCTGGAGGGGCCCCGCGCGCCGCGCGCGCAGTCTGGCCCGGACGGACGCGGAGAACCATTCCGAAGGCGTGCTCGGCCCGGGCGCGCTGTAGCCGTTCTGCGACGTCCGCGCGTGGAACCCCGGGGCCCGGCGGCCCGTCTCGTTCCACGGAACCCACAGGAGGCGCACATGCAACGGCGTACGTTCATCGGCGGAGCCACCGCCGTACTCGCGGCGGCGGCGACGTCCGCGTGCGACGGCGGCGGCAGCGGCGGCACCAAGGCGGCGGGCGCCTCCGAGAGTGCCGCTACCGGCACGTCGGTCCGCACGGCCCCCACCAGCACCCGCGCGGCCGCGAACTGGACCGCCCTGTCCAGGGAGCTGGACGGTGCGCTGATCCGCCCCGGCGACCGCAGCTGGCCGGCCGCCCACCAGCTCTACAACACGCGCTTCGACGGGCTGAAGCCCGCGGCCGTCGCGTACGTCGCACACGCGGACGACATCCGCACGACCATGGACTACGCCCGCGCGCACGGCATCAAGGTGTCGATCCGCAACGGCGGCCACTCGTACGCGGGCTGGTCCTCCGGCAACGGCCGCCTGGTGATCGACGTCTCCAAGCTGAACAAGATCCGGGCGTCGGGGAACGAGGCGGTGGTCGGCGCCGGTTCCAAGCTGATCGACGTCTATCGCGCGCTGGCCGCGAAGGGCGTCACCATACCCGCGGGTTCCTGCCCCACCGTGGGCGTCTCCGGACTGACCCTGGGCGGCGGCCACGGGGTGGTGTCCCGGGCGTACGGGCTGACCTGCGACAGTCTCACGCAGGCCACGCTGATCACCGCCGACGGCAAGCAGCTCACCGCGAACGCCACGGACCACAAGGACCTGTTCTGGGCCCTGCGCGGCGCAGGCAACGGCAACTTCGGCGTCGTCACCGAACTGCGCTTCAAGACCCACCCGGCCCCGCAGGGCGTCTCGGCGTACATGACCTGGCCGTGGGCCAAGGCCGCCGCCGTGCTGAAGGCATGGCAGGAATGGGGCCCGGACCAGCCCGACGAGATCTGGTCGTCGTGCCACCTCGCGAACGCGGCGGGCGGCACCCCCACGGTGTCCGTGGCCGCGTTCTCGCTCGGCACCTACGGCGAACTCCAGAACGCCGTGGACCGACTGGCCGACCGGATCGGTGCCCCGGCACGCACCGTCTCCCTGAAGAGGCGTTCGTACGAGGAGTCGATGGAGGTGTACGCGGGCTGCTCCTCCTTCCCGACGGACGCGCAGTGCCACCTGCCGGGTTCGACGCCGGGCCGCAGCGCGCAGGGCGCTCTAGGCCGTGAGACCTACGCGGCGCGTTCGGACTTCTTCGACCGTTCGATCCCGGCCGCCGGCATCCAGGCGCTGCTGAACCAGATGACCGGCGTCCGCGGCGGCGCGGGCAGCATCGCGCTGACGGCGCTGGGCGGCGCCGTGAACCGGGTGTCGCCCACGGCCACCGCCTTCGTGCACCGCCGTTCACGGATGCTCGCGCAGTACATCGTCTCCTGGCGGGCGGGCACCTCGGGCAGCACGGCGCAGTCCTGGCTGGGCACCGCGCACTCCGCCATGGGCCGGTACGCCTCCGGCGCCGCCTACCAGAACTACACGGACGCCACCCTCACCGACTGGCGCAAGGCGTACTACGGTGACGCGGCGACCCGGCTCACGGCCCTGAAGAAGCAGTACGACCCCCAGCACTTCTTCTCCTTCCCGCAGGCGCTCTGACCTGCGGGACGAAAAGCGGCGCGGGGCGGGAGAGGGGCTCGGCGCGGGCCCGTTCCCCCACCGGGGACGCGGCTAGGCGGCGAGGTCCCGTTCCTCGGACCGCTCCGTCCGCGATCCCGGGATCAGCGCGTCGTGCCCGGTGCGCCCCGTGCCCCGGGCACGGATCAGCAGGCCGGCGCGCGGGGAGCGTTCCACCGCCTTCATCACCGGGGTGAGCAGCGCCATGGCCAGGGGGGACAGCAGCAGGGCGACCGCGGTGCCGAGAGCGAAGCCTCCGACGACGTCCGTCGGGTAGTGCACGCCCATGTAGACCCGGCAGAAACCTTCGAGCAGGGCGAGCCCGATCCCCAGGAGCCCGAACCTGCGGTTCGCGACGAACAGGGCGACGCCCATCGCCATGGTGAGCGTGGCGTGGTCGCTGACGAAGGAGTAGTCGGTCTTGCCGGAGACGAGGACGTCCAGGCCCTGGTGGTCGACGAAGGGTCTGGGCCGCTCGACGAAACCTCGTATCGGCACGTTCACCAGGACGGCGATGCCCGCCGCGAGCGGTGCCCACACGAGGGCGGCCACGGAGGACGCGGCGGAGTCGTCCCCGCGGCGCCGCACGGTCCACCAGCACCACAGCACGAGCAGGACCATGCCGAGCAGCAGTCCGTACTCGCCGACGAACTCCATGATCCGGTCGAACCAGTGGGGCGCGTCCTTGGCCAGGCCATTGATGTCGTAGAGCAGGTCGACGTCGGGGTTCGAACCGGATTCGGCGAGTCCAGCCATGGTGCTGCGGCCCCTTCGTCGTCTTTCCCGCGGGCACGCCCTTTCGCGCGCCCGCTCGATCCACCCCCGTGGTCGTAGAAACCGCCGGAACCCGTACCCGGCCCGGCGCTACATGAAAAGGAACGCACAGTCCCCTCTACTACGTTCCACCCTCCACGGAATGATCACGCAGACGTTATCGAAGAGAGACACATCGCCGCAGCTCAGGGGGTGGGTTCATACAGTAGTCGGCAATGCTTTCGCGCCATCTTCGGTCACTCGGGTCGCCCCGAAGTAATCGGGGGTGTCGACGGGGTCGAAGCGGATCACGGCCCCCGGACGGGGCGCGTCGATCATGTATCCGCCGCCCACGTAGATACCCACGTGGCGGATGGCCCGGGAGTCGGTCGGGTCGTCCGAGAAGAAGACCAGATCGCCGGGGAGCAGCTCCGAGCGCCTGGGGTGCGGACCCGCGTTGTACTGGTCGTTGGCGACCCGCGGGAGGGTGACGCCCACGCTCTCGTACGCGGCCTTGGTGAGCCCCGAGCAGTCGAAGCGTCCGCCCTGGTCAGACGTGCCGTTGCCGCCCCACAGATAGGGCGTGCCGAGCTTCTTCTGCGCGTAGGTGATGGCCGCGGCGGCCTGCTTGGAGGGGTCGACGCGGGTCACCGGCGCGGCGAAGCTCTTCGCCAGCGTGGTGATCGTCTTCACATAGTTCCGGGTCTCCTTGTACGGCGGTACGCCGCCGTACTTGATGACCGCGTAGGCACCCGCGTTGTAGGCGGCGAGCATGTTCTCCGTGACGTTCCCCGGCGCGTCCTTCACGTACGAGGCGAGCTGGCAGTCGTACGAGGCGGCCGATGGAATCGCGTCATTCGGGTCCCATACGTCGCGGTCGCCGTCACCGTCGCCGTCGACTCCGTGCGTGGCCCAGGTCCCCGGAATGAATTGCGCTATCCCTTCCGCTTTCGCCGGACTCCTGGCATTCGGATTGAATCCGCTCTCCTGGTACAACTGGGCGGCCAGCAGGGCCGGGTTGATGGCGCCGCACAGATTTCCCCACTTCTGCACGAGGGTCTGGTACGCGGCGGGCACGGAACCCTTGGCGAGGCCGACGGAGCCCCCGCCGATACCGTTGGCCAGGTTGCCCGCGACCATGTAGACGCCGACGACGAGCAGCATCACGAAGCTGAGCGCGGCCCCGACGGCAGCGGTCGCTACGATCCATGCCTTACGCACCGTCAACCGCCCCTCGTCGCCCAGGAGTCCGCCGACGTCAGTGTAGAGGCGGGCACCGCGCGGCGGGACGATCACACACGAGGAGAAACCGCACGTGGCGACCCCGCCCCCGCACCCGAACGCGCCCCAGGGCAACCCCGCTGCCCCGCAAGGCGGTTACGCGCCAAACGGTGCGCCGGCACATGGCCAGAATGGGTACGCGCAGAACCCGTACGCCCAGGGCCCGCACCCGCAGAGCCCCTACGCGCAGGGTCCGTACGCCCAGAGCGCGGCCTACGCCGCACCGGGCGCCGCACAGGCCCCGCACCCCCCGCACGGACAGAACCCGTTCGCCCCGCATGGACAGAACCCGTTCGCCCCAGCGGGCGGATACGACCCGGCGGTCGCCCCGCCCCTCACCCCCGGCTGCCGCATATGTGCCGCGCAGCCGGCCGGCGACATGACCGTCCGCCAGCACACGGGGCTGCTCGTCGCGATGCGGTTCTCCAAGATGGAGGGCCCGTTCTGCCGTTCCTGCGCCACCGCGATCCACCGGGAGATGACGACCAAGACCCTGGCGGGCGGCT
Source organism: Streptomyces siamensis (assembly GCF_039543605.1). Classification (NCBI taxonomy): domain Bacteria; kingdom Bacillati; phylum Actinomycetota; class Actinomycetes; order Kitasatosporales; family Streptomycetaceae; genus Streptomyces; species Streptomyces siamensis. The sequence goes on from NZ_BAABKB010000005.1 coordinate 399,335, forward strand.
GGTGGAGCCCGGTGTCCCTGGCGCTGTTCACCCCGCTCACCCTGCTGTGGAACCTCTACGTCCGGACGCGGATCCGCAAGCTGCCGCACCCGACGACGCCCTCGCCGACCGGTGTGGTCATGGACCAGGGCAAGCCGGTCCTCCAGCGCCCGCTGGCCTACGTCGTGCTGCTCCTGCCGGCGCTCTGGCTCACCGCGTACGTCTTCAACGAGATGTCGGGCTAGGACGGTTCGCCGGACCGGCCCGACCCGGTCGCCTCCCGGTAGAGCGCCGCGGCTTCGCTCCGCAGGACGACGCTGAAGGACACGTCGTCGGTGTCGCCGCCCTGCTGGTGGCCGCCGATGACACCGACGACCTCGCCGTCACCGTTCACCCAGGGGCTGCCGCTGGTCCCGCCCGCGAAACCGGGGCAGGCGATGCGCTGCTGGGTGCGGCCGCGGGCGGTCGGCTTGTCGGTGCAGGTGAGAGGCGCGTCGAGGGCGCCGGGGTAGCCGGTGACGGTGACGGCGGTGGCCCCGGTGGCGCGGCCCGCAGCGAAGGTGTTGCCGCCCACGACGTCCTCGATCCCCTTGCCGCCCTTGTCGGCCACGACGGCGAAGGCGATATCGCTGTCCTCGTCCCGCCCGCTGCTCCAGCCGTCGCCGAGGTACGTCCTCCGCACGGTCCACAGCCCGTACGGCGCCCTGCCGTCCCGGTAGCCCGGCGCGAACACCGGCTTTCCGCCGCCGCCGAGGCAGTGCGCGGCGGTGACGATCAGGTCGTGCGCCGCGCTGCGCACCACGGACGCCGTGCAGAAGTGCCGTCCGCCCGGCCCCCCGCCGAAGAGCGCCCCCACCCGCGCGCTCTGCGCGGTCGCCGCGGCCCGCACGGTCACACCGAACGGCCCGGGCCCGTCGTCGGCCGCCGCCAGGGACGAGGAGGTCGCCGCCAGCAGCGCGAAGGAGCCCAGCAGCGCGTACCGGCGGGGTGCGGCGAGGCCTGCGATGCGCTTCATCGCACCCCACCTTGCCCGAGACGGAGGCGGAAAACCCCGGGCCCGCGCCAGGAATCGACAGGGGAACCGCGACAGGTCCGCACGCCGTGCGCCGGGAGTCCGTACGTGGGCGAGCGCGGGGCCGGGCGGCCCCGCTCCGCGTCGATTCCACCGAACCGCCCGTCCCCGCCGCAGGGGCCGCCCTCACTCCGGCGCGGTCCCTCCGTAGGCGGCGGTCGTGCGGTCCGCGGCCGCACGGGCGGCGGCCTCGTCCTCGCCCGCGGCCACGTTCGCCTCGTACCAGCTCTCGCTGCTCTCCCGTACGAAGCGGCGGCCCTCCTCGGACGCGAGCCAGGCCGTGCCCTCCTTCGGGTCCAGCGCGTCGCCGGGAGCCCCGAAGTGGCGGGCCAGGCCCATGATGCCGAGGTCCCAGCCGACACCTACGGCACCGGGGCCGTACTCCGCCCAGCGTTCGTCGTCGACGTGGGCGATGTGCTGGAGCACGAAACGGGTGCCGCCCTCCGGCTCCTCGGCCAGCAGGACCTCGATCCAGCTGACCTCGCCGCCGAACTCCCAGGTCGCGGCGAAGCTCAGGGGCGGTTCGCACCGCTCGACGACGCCGCCCGCGTTCCCCTCCAGCTGATACCTGCCGCCGAGCCGGAGCTCGCCCGTGACGGGCAGGAACCACCGGGGGATGCGTTCGGCGTTGGTGCAGGCGTCCCAGACGTCCTCGACAGTGGCACCGTACGTCTGGCCCACCGTCACCACCTTCGCGGTGCGCCCCTGGTACTCACGCGCGCCGACCTGTCGCCGCACGGCGTCGATCTGTTGGGTGACGTCGAACATGGGGCGCTCCTCGCAACCGATCCGTCACGGCCGCCGGGACTTTTCCCGGGAACGGCCTCCCGCCTCCTGCGCCCCTACCCGCCCCGGGACCGGGAGCCAGCACCCAGACCCCCATTCGGCCCCATGGCTCGCTCCCTCGGGCTTCGCCCCGGCCCGTTCCTCCGCGCGGCACGGCGGGGGTTAGCCTGTGCCTCGTCCGGGGCCGTCGGCCGGCGTCCACCTCCCGCAGACACGGCGACCCGGGGAACATCGGCGCGACGACCCGTCAGAAACGGGCGGCGCGCGCGGCGTACGTACGGGAAGGGCGGAGCGTGCGCTTCGTAGAAGGGATTAACGACGGAACCACACGACAGGTTCCGCATCGACTTCATTGCCCGGCGTGACCTGCCGTGATACACAGAGTGACCATACGACCCTTCGTATACCGTCCCGCACCCCCGTGAGGGGCTCGCGCGGGGCGGCGGCAAGGTATTCGTACGAAACCCGCCAATCAATGACGCCAAGTCGACATACGACGGCACCATTGTCGGCGAGAATGGGCCCGACCTCTGCGCAGTGGCAGGGGGTGCAGAACTACCCACTAGGGGCGGTGACTTACATGCTTTTCGCAGCCGACAAGGGCGACATCACCACAATCATCGGCGGGATCGCTCCGGACTGGGGCCCCTTCGGCAGCCTCGGCAACGAGGCGAAGGTGATGATCGAGGTCGTGATGGCGGTCGCCATCCTGCTCTGCCTCGGCATCGCGATCTGGGGCGCGGCCAAGCAGCGCATCGGCGCCACCGCTCTCCGCGACACCTTCAGCGCCGAACAGGGCAAGGGCCTCATCATCGCGGGCCTCACCGGAGTCTTCATCATCGGATCCCTCGGCACGCTCTTCACCATCGTGTACGGCATGGCCGTGTAAGGGGTGCGGGACACCCCTGAGCCATGCCCGGCCGGGCGCGCCCGGACCTTCCCTCCCCTCCGACCCACCCGTCCGTCGTGCCCACCGGCTGAGGTTGCGTTTCCCTGATGTCGAGTCACCACACCGCGCCCGCGCGGGAACCAGCACGGCTACCGTCGTACTACTTGGTTCAGCGAGAGGTTGAGGGGGCGTACGCGACATGAGTCCCGGTGACGAACCCGGCTACGGCGACACCTCACACGCCGAGGACCGGGGGTACGGCGGCTCCGGCCAGACCCGTACCCGGCTCCCCGACCGCACGGGGGACGTCTACGGCGGGGCGCGGCGCGGCCGCGGGTCCTCCTCCCGGAGCCTGGTCACGGTCGTCGGCGTCGTCGTGCTGCTCATCGCCGCGATCGCCTTCGCGAACCGCGGCGGGGACGACTCCTCCTCGGGGAACGGCGACGGCGACAAGGCGAGAACGTCACCCACGGCGGCCTCCGGCGACCGCCCGGTGGACACGCGGACCTCAGGCATCCCCTCGGGCTACACGCACAACGCCCAGGGGGCGCAGAGCGCTGCGGCGAACTATGCGGTGGCGCTGGGCTCGACCGACATGTTCAGCAAGGTCAGGCGGGACCAGATCCTCTCGACCATCATCACCCCGTCCAGGGTGAGCGAGTTCGAGGCGACACTGGACAAGGCGTACACCCCGCAGTTCAACAAGAACGTCGGGCTGAACGAGGACGGCTCGGCGCCCAAGGGTTACACGTTCGTCTCCCGGACGAGCCCCATCGGCACCAAGATCACCGAGTCCTCGAGCGACACCGCAACCGTCGAGGTCTGGTGCGGCGGCCTGCTCGGCCTCGCGGGCCAGAACTCCACGAACCCTGTCACCAGCAGCTGGTTCACCATCACCATGCAGCTGGAGTGGACCGGTGACGACTGGAAGATCGTCGCGCATTCCCAGAAGGACGGCCCCGCGCCCGTTCCGGGTGACGACCGCGCCTCCGGCGCCGACGAAATCGCGAAGGCCGTGGAGGAGTACGGAGGGTTCACGTATGCCCGGTAATCACCGCGTACTCAAGCTCACCGCAGCCGTCGGTGCCGTACAGGCCACGGTGCTGCTGCTCGCCACACGGGCCGCAGCAGCACCGACACCGTCGCCGTCGAAGAGCAGCGATCCCTGCGGCCTCATCCACGGGCCGGCCAAGAACTACTGCGAAGGCGACAGCGGCAGCAACAAGACGGGCGGGTCCCTCGACCCGACCGGCACGCTCGACCCCCTCTCCTCCCTGGCCAAGGGCTGCGCCGACGCCGCCGCGTGGACCATCGACAAGCTCTCCGCCGCGGTCAACGACACGGCGAACGTCGACTTCACGAACCCCAAGTTCCTCCAGCAGTACGCCGTCGTCTTCGCGGCGTCGACGATCCTCACCCTGTTGCTGTGGCTGCTGGCCGTGGCGAAGAGGGCGGTGCGAGGTGTCCCCCTCACCACCGCGCTGTCGGAGGCGATCGGGTTCCTGTGGCTGACGGTGCTGGCGAGCGCCTTCACCCCGCTGATCCTCTACACGGTCGTGTCGGCCACCGACGGGGTCACGGACGTCCTCGCCAAGACGACCGGCAACCAGACGGACACGTTCTTCGGGACGTTCTCCGGCGCCCTGGACAAGGGCGAGAACATCGGCGGCGGGCCCATCATGCTCATCGTCGTGTCGCTGGTGTCGATCCTCGCCGCCGGCGTGCTGTGGCTGGAGCTCGTCATCCGGGCCGCCCTCCTCTACGTGGGCGCCCTGCTCGGCACCGTCGTGTACGCAGGACTCGTCGACAAGAACCTGTGGGGCCATGTCCGCCGCTGGGCGGGCATCATGATCGCGGTGATCCTGGTGAAGCCGGTGATCGTGATCGTGCTGGGCCTCGCGGGCGCGCTGTCCACCGACAGCGGCCCGGACGCGTTCTCCGCCGTGGTCTCCGGCCTCGCCATCATCCTGCTCGCCATCTTCGCCAGCGCGATGATCTACCGCTTCGTCCCCGGCTTCGGCGACGAGATCGCGAACTCCCGCAGCAACCGCATCATGCAGGGCGCCGAGGGCAAGGCCGCGGCCGTCATCAGCTCGCCCGCGACCCTGGTCGCGCAGGGCATCAAGACCCACAGCGCCCGCGCCGACAACAACGGCGGCGGCAGCGGCGGAAGCCAGCAGCCTCGCCCCTCCAATCCCGCGTCCGGCGGTGTGGCCGCGCACAGCACGCGCACGTCGAACGGAGGCGGCGGATCTGTCCCCTCCGCCGCACCCCCACCGCGCAGCAGCCCGGCCAACACCCCGCACGCGAGCAACAGCCGCAACAGCAGTACCAACCGCACGGGAGGTGAAGGGCGTTGACGACCGAGTCCCACATGTCCCATCCGGTCACGCCCCGCCGTACATATCTGATCGGCCGCGCCCGGCCGAACGCGATCGTCGGCCGGAACCGCGAGTCCGGCGAGATCGCGCTGATCATCGCGGGCGCGTTCCTCGGCATGATGTGCGGCCTGCTCGTCCCCGTACTGTCCTTGCGGATCGTGCTGCTGATGGGCTTCCCGCTGCTGGCGCTCGCGGCCGTGTACGTCCCGTACAAGCGCCGCACGTTCTACAAGTGGTTCGAGATCAACCGCAGTTACAAGCGCACCCTGCGCCAGGGCACCACGTACCGCAGCAATGTGATGGAGGCGGGCACGGCGTTCGACGGGCGCGAGGTCGAGATCGGGCCGCCGCCCGGCATCGGGCGGATCTCCTGGCTCGCCGCGCCCTTCGGACCCGACGAGATCGCCGTGCTGCTGCACGCCGACCGTCGCACGGTGACCGCGGCCATCGAGATCGAGGGGCCCGGCGTCGGCCTGCGCGACAGCGAGGACCAGGAGGCCCTCGTCGACCGTTTCGGCACGCTCCTCAAGCACGTGGCGAACGGCGACGGCTTCGTCACCCGCATCCAGATGCTCGCCCGCACCCTCCCGGCCGACCCGGACGCGCACGCCAAGGACGTCGCCGTACGCGGCGACGAGCGCGCCCCGGGCTGGCTCCAGCAGTCGTACGACCAGCTCCAGTCCATGGTGTCCACCAGCAGCGAGCAGCACCGGGCGTATCTCGTCGCCTGCATGCACTACTCGCGTGAACTGGCCGCCGAGGCACAGGCGATGGCACGGGCGGCCCGCCCGCAGAGCGGCCGGAAACTGGACCGGGACGCGGGGCTCGCGGTCGTCATGGCACGCGAGCTGACCGACATCTGCTCGCGTCTGCAGGAGGCCGACATCCGGGTGCGGCAGCCGCTCGGTCAGGGGCGGCTCGCCTCCCTGGTGCACTCGATGTACGACCCCGATCACCCCATCGACCACATCCAGGCGATGACGAAGCGCAACGCCTGGCCGGCCGAGCTGGACGCCATGGAGCCCACCTACCTCCAGGCGAAGACCCGCGAGTCCTCGACCCGCGCGCCCTGGTGCCACTCCACGGCCTGGGTGAAGGAATGGCCCATGACGCCGGTCGGCGTCAACTTCCTCGCCCCGCTCCTAGTGCACACCCCGGACGTCATCCGCACGGTCGCCGTCACCATGGACCTCGAACCCACCGAGGTCGCCATCGAGCGGATGCTGACCGAGAAGACGAACGACGAGGCCGAGGCCAGCCGCGCCGCCAAGATGAACCGGACCGTGGACCCGCGTGACATCGCCTCGCACAACCGCCTCGACCAGCGCGGCGAGGACCTCGCGAGCGGCGCCGCGGGCGTGAACCTGGTCGGCTACATCACCGTCTCCGCCCGCTCCCCCGAGGCCCTCGCCCGCGACAAGCGCACCATCCGCGCCTCCGCCGGCAAGTCGTACCTGAAGCTGGAGTGGTGCGACCGCGAGCACCACCGCGCCTTCGTCAACACGCTGCCGTTCGCCACCGGAATCCGCAGGTAGGGGCTGATGTTCTGATGCGGGATCCGCTCTCCGTCCTCACCGACGCCTTCACGTCCTTCCTCTTCGGCAAAGTCGAGACGACCCGTCTGCCCGTCCGCACCTCCACGGGCCAGGCCCAGGCGGTCTACCTGCCGACCGCGGCACCCGGCCTCGGCGACTCCGGCGTCATCATCGGCCGCGAGGTGTACTCCGGGAAGGGCTACATCTACGACCCCTTCCAGCTGTACGGGCAGCAGCTGCCGGCGCCGCACTGGCTCGTCCTCGGCGAGTCCGGCAACGGCAAGTCCGCGCTGGAGAAGACGTACGTCCTGCGGCAGTTGAGGTTCCGCGACCGGCAGGTCGTGGTCCTGGACGCGCAGGGCGAGGACGGGGTCGGCGAGTGGAACCTCATCGCCGAGGAGCTGGGAATAACTCCCATCCGCCTCGACCCCACGGCAGCCCTGGACCACGGCATCCGCCTCAACCCGCTCGACCCGGCGATCACCACGACCGGCCAGCTCGCGCTGCTCCGGACGATCATCGAGGTCGCGATGGGTCACGGCCTGGACGAGCGGTCCGGCTTCGCCCTGAAGGTCGCGCACGCCTATGTGAACGAGACCATCGTCGAGCGCCAGCCGGTGCTGACCGACATCGTCGAGCAGCTGCGCCACCCCGAGCCGGAGTCCGCCGAGGCGATGAACGTCGCCATAGACGACGTACGGGCCTGGGGCCTGGACGTCGCCCTGGTCCTGGACCGCCTGGTCGACGGTGACCTGAGGGGCATGTTCGACGGCCCCACGACGGTCGGCATCGACCTCGACGCGCCCCTCATCGTCTTCGACCTGTCCCACATCGACCGGAACTCCATCGCCATGCCGATCCTGATGGCGATCGTCGGCGTGTGGCTGGAGCACACCTGGATCCGGCCGGACCGCAAGAAGCGCATCTTCCTGGTGGAGGAGGCGTGGCACATCATCAACAGCCCCTTCGTGGCCCAGCTGTTCCAGCGGCTGCTGAAGTTCGGCCGACGCCTCGGCCTGTCCTTCGTGGCGGTGGTGCACCACCTGTCCGACGTGGTCGACGGCGCGGCGGCGAAGGAGGCCGCGGCGATCCTGAAGATGGCGTCCACCAGGACGATCTACGCCCAGAAGGCGGACGAGGCACGGTCGACGGGCAGCGTCCTCGGCCTGCCCAGGTGGGCGGTCGAGATCATCCCGACGCTGACGCCGGGCATCGCCGTCTGGGACGTCAACGGCAACGTCCAGGTGGTCAAGCACCTCATCACCGAGACCGAGCGCCCTCTCGTCTTCACGGACCGGGCCATGACGGAGTCCTCCGCCGACTTCCTCTCCGACGACGCGCTGCGCGCCGCCGAACTGGAGGCGGAGGAACGGGCGGCGGCCTTCGTGGAGCAGCATCTGGCCGATCTGGACGGCTCCTCCGAGTCCACGGTGGCGTGAGATGAGACAGGACCGGCACGACCACCGGCGCGAGGGCGAGGGCGGCATCCCCGACGGGCTGCTGATCGGGGTGCTGGCCTTCCTCCTCGGCATGACGCTGATGGTGTGGACGGCGACGGGGCTCGCGGCCCGGCTGGCGCGGGGTGCCTGGCCGGACGCGGTCACCTTCACCCGGACGCCGCTGGCCATGCGGCATCTGATCGGCCGGCCGCACGACATCGCGGGCGCCTGGCCGGAGACCCCCGCCGGGCAGCTGTCCGGGTACGGGCTCTTCTGGGGCCTGTTCATCGGGCAGTTGATGGTCCTGCTCGTCCTGGCCGTGTTCGTGATGGGCACGGTCGCGAGATGGCGTGCGGGCCGGGCCCGGCGCCGCGCCGAGGCGGCCTCGGGCGTCACGGAGGCGTCCTACGGCGCCGGCAGGACGGCGCCCGCTCCACGTCTGAGCGAGGCCGTGGCGGGCCCGCACCGCGGCGGGACGGAGGCGGCCGACACGACGACCGTTCCGCCCGCCAGAGCCGAGCGGGGGGTGTCGTCACCCGCTCCCTTCGCGGCGGGCGGCGAGCACCTCGGCGGACCGGACGCGGCGCGCGCCGCGGCCCCCCGGCCCATAGCGGACGTCCCGCCGACGGCGTCGACGCCCACCGCCTCCGCCGCGGTCGCCGACCGTGCGGGTCGTGAACAGCTGCGCGACTGGGAGAAGCCGCCCGCCACGCGGCCGCTCGTCCTGGCCCCCGCCGACTCCCGCCACCTCACCGCGACACAGGCCGTACGGGACGCCGAGGGCCCCGTCCTGGTCGTCACGTCGAATCCCCGGACCTGGTCGGAGACCAAGGACGCACGAGCCAAGCTCGGCCCCGTCCTCCTCTACGACCCCACGCACCTGTGCGACACCCCGGCCCGACTCCACTGGTCCCCCTCGACGGGCTGCGAGGACAAGGCGACCGCGGTGGCCAGAGCCGCCGCCCTGCTCGCCCCGGTACGCCCCACCGCCAAGATGGACCAGCCGATGGCCGACGTCGCCGAAACGCTCCTGCGGAGCTATCTGCACGCCGCCGCCGTCGAGGGCAAGGCCTTCCGCCACGTCCACCGCTGGGCCCAGGGCACCCAGGTGCAGGAAGCCGTACGAGTCCTGCGCACCAACCCGAAGGCCGCGCCGGGCTCCGGCGGCGAGCTGGAGGCCGCTCTCACCTCGCATCCCGAACGACGGGACATCGCCCAGGAGTTGACGTCCCGCGCGCTGGCCTCGCTCTTCACGGTCAACATCCGCGAATCCTGCACTGCGAACCGAAATGACAGCCTCGCCTTGGATTCCTTCGTCAACGAAGGGGGCACGCTTTATGTGGTCGGTGAACCCATCGAGGACCCCAAGGCGAAGCCCGGCGCGATGCCGCTCCTGACGGCCCTCGCCTCAAGCGTGGTCGAGCGCGGCCGGCGCATGGCCGAACGGTCATCCTCCGGTCGCCTCGACCCACCAATCACCCTCGTCCTCGACGACGTCGCGGCCGTGGCACCGCTCCCCCAGCTCCCGGAGCTGCTGACCGGCGGAGCCGACCGCGGCCTGCCGACCCTGGCCCTGCTCCGCTCCCGTGAGCAACTCCGCGCCCGCTGGCCGCACTACGACGGAGCCGTCTGATCCCGTCGTGATGCGGGGCCGGGAGCAAGCCCTGCGGCCCGCGCCCGACGGGCTCGCCCCGGCTCCGCACCCCGCCGGCCGGGACGGCCTCAGCAGCCCAGCGAGGCCCCGTTGTCGTCGAGGTAGGCGCTGGCGAACCAGCCCTTCTGCCCGGTGCCGGCGACCTCTCCGTACGTCCACAGCTTGTTGCCGTTGACCGCGGTGCCGATCTCGAAGCAGTAGTAGTTGATCTTCGTGCCCTTGGACACCTGGCCCAGCGCGGTGCACGAGGTGAACGGTCCGCTCCGGCGCGCGAGCGCGGACGCGGTCACCGTGCCCTGGCCCGGCTGCCGGTCCACCCCGACCTGCCCGCAGGAGGCCGCGGACGCCGTCGGCGCGCTCACGACGAGCGCCGTACCCGCCATCACCGCGCTCGCGGCGAACACACATGCCTTGCGCGACCCACGTCCGAGCGCGCCGAAGAGTTCTGCCATGGGGTCGGTCCCTCCCACTTGTGTTGCCCGATCACTGATGTCGATCAGCAACGCTATGAAGATCCGCTCCGACCAGCCCCGGAATCCCGGCGATTGACGCAAAGACGCCGGACCACATCGCCGCGCGAACGCTACGGCCGCGCGATGACGTACTCCAGCTCCAGCTCCCCCGGGGCGCCCGGCACCGGCGCGGTCCCCCCGGTCGCCACGAACCCCACCTTGCGGTAGAACGCCTCGGCGCGGGCGTTCTTCTCGTGCACGAAGAGCCGGACGCGGTCGAGCCCGATCCCCCAGGACCACTCGAGGGCGGCGTCGAAGAGCGCTCCCGTCACCCCGGCCTCGCTCCCCCGGTGCTCCGGCCGCACGAACACGCCCACCAGATGCCCCTGGCTCTGCTCGACGGCCGTCCCGAACGGGTCCTGCGTCCCCGCCTCCTCGACCAGCACCGTCACGGAGCCGGCCCACACGCCGTCCTCGGCCTCGGCGACGATCTGCTGCCGCGCCGTCGTCCCCTCCGCGGCTCCGGCGGCCCGCTCCTGCCAGAAGGCGTCGGACTTCGACGCAGCGTCCTCGTACGTCTCAAGGAACGCGAGGTGCGCCACCGGGTCCTGAAGGGCGGCGAGCCGGAGCTCCTTCACCAGGGCCCACTCGTCGGAGCGTATGGAACGGATCACGTGACTCATGGGAGCCACGGTAGACCCCGCATGCGCCCTCTCCCCACCGGTTATCCACCCTGCCGCATCCCGCCGTTCGGGCCCCCGTCATGCTCTTCCCTGTACGACGCAGCACTTCGGTGGACAGACACCGCACAACCAACTGCCAGCGCGCCAGGGAGAAAGCCGCATGCCCAAGGTCCAACTCGACGAACTCCGCCATGTGATCCACCCTCCGGGCAAGCTGGAGAGCCGGGCGGAGCACTGGGCCGGCCGCCTCTACATGAGGTCCCTCTCCCTCCGTGTGACCCGCCACCTGCTCGACACCCGCATCTCGCCGAACCAGATCACCGTGATCATGGTGGGCGCGGGCGTCCTGTCCGGAGTGGCCCTGGCCCTGCCGGGCCTCGGCGGCGCCGTCCTGTCCGTCGTCTTCATGCAGTTGTACCTGCTGCTGGACTGCGTGGACGGCGAAGTGGCCCGCTGGCGGAGCCAGTTCAGCCCGCTCGGTGTCTACCTCGACCGCCTCGGCGCGTATCTCGCCGACGCCGCCGTGATGGTCGGCATGGGCATCCGCGCCTCGGAGATGGGCCTCGACCCCTACCTGGTGGCCGGCCTCGCGGCGGCCATCGGCGTACTGCTCCTGAAGTCCTCCTCCGACCTCGTCCACGTGGCTCGCTCCGACAGCGGTATGGAGAAGGCCACCGACCAGTCCGTCGTGCCGCGCTCCACCGGTCTGGCCCGGGTCCGCCGACTGGCCTCGGCCGTCGGTCTCCACCGGCTGGTCAACGGCATCGAGTGCACCCTGCTGCTGCTCGTGACCGCGGTCGTCGACCTGGCGCTCGGCGATCTGACGGCGACGAGGATCGCGACCGTCGCGATCACGGCGATCGTGTGGCTGCTGGTTCCCGCCCACATCGTCTCGATCGTCGCGTCGTCCCGCCTCAAGTAGCGCGTAACGCCCGGGAACGGGAAGCGGGGGCGGCCTCATGACGAGGCCGCCCCCGCTTTTGTCGCTCTCCGCGTTCAGGACCTGGTCCCGGGCCCGCGGCTTTCCCGACCAATGCACAGCACCCCTGCCTCCAGCGGTCGCACGGTGGTCCGGCGCCGGTACAGGAGGGTCCGGCTGCCGTCACCAGGGCGCCGGCAGCCGGTACGAACTGCCGGAAGCCGATCCCGACCAGGCTGAGGCTGCTCCCGCGCGGGGCCGGGCGGGCCTGACGCGCTCATGACTGTCCAGGGAACGCGAAAAAGCCCCAATTCCTGGGCTGTACCCAGGAATTGGGGCTTCTTCTCAATATTAGTTCGGCGGCGTCCTACTCTCCCACAGGGTCCCCCCTGCAGTACCATCGGCGCTGTAAGGCTTAGCTTCCGGGT